>NZ_BOSK01000051.1:0-200 GCF_018403305.1 Paenibacillus sp. J53TS2 | reverse complement strand
CAACCCCAAGGAGCAAGCTCCTTGGTTTAGGCTGTTCCGCGTTCGCTCGCCGCTACTGACGGAATCACTTTTGTTTTCTCTTCCTCAGGGTACTTAGATGTTTCAGTTCCCCTGGTCTGCCTCTTCGCATCCTATGAATTCAGATACGAGTGACTGGATATTAACCCAGCCGGGTTTCCCCATTCGGACACCCCCGGATC
>NZ_BOSK01000050.1:0-212 GCF_018403305.1 Paenibacillus sp. J53TS2 | reverse complement strand
CCAAGTACCATCGGCGCTGGAGGGCTTAACGGTCGTGTTCGGGATGGGTACGTGTGGAACCCCTCCGCCATCGCCACCAAACGGTTCAAGGTTTAATCCTTGAAAACTGGATACGAAACGAATTTGCGTGTTAGTCTCCTCAAGTGCTCGGATCGGCTTGTTCAGCCTGACGCCACTTTTCGGAGTTGTTTGGATAAGCCCTCGACCGATTA
>NZ_BOSK01000049.1:0-252 GCF_018403305.1 Paenibacillus sp. J53TS2 | reverse complement strand
TCGGCGCTGGAGGGCTTAACGGTCGTGTTCGGGATGGGTACGTGTGGAACCCCTCCGCCATCGCCACCAAACGGTTCAAGGTTTAATCCTTGAAAACTGGATACGAAACGAATTTGCTGTTTTAGATATTTGGATAAGCCCTCGACCGATTAGTACCTGTCAGCTCCATACATTGCTGCACTTCCACCTCAGGCCTATCAACCTCGTCGTCTTCAAGGGGTCTTACTAATTGGGAAATCTCATCTTGAGGGG
>NZ_BOSK01000048.1:0-255 GCF_018403305.1 Paenibacillus sp. J53TS2 | reverse complement strand
CCATCGGCGCTGGAGGGCTTAACGGTCGTGTTCGGGATGGGTACGTGTGGAACCCCTCCGCCATCGCCACCAAACGGTTCAAGGTTTAATCCTTGAAAACTGGATACGAAACGAATTTGCTGTTTTAAATATTTGGATAAGCCCTCGACCGATTAGTACCTGTCAGCTCCATACATTGCTGCACTTCCACCTCAGGCCTATCAACCTCGTCGTCTTCAAGGGGTCTTACTAATTGGGAAATCTCATCTTGAGGGG
>NZ_BOSK01000047.1:0-255 GCF_018403305.1 Paenibacillus sp. J53TS2 | reverse complement strand
GCCCCCCTCAAGATGAGATTTCCCAATTAGTAAGACCCCTTGAAGACGACGAGGTTGATAGGCCTGAGGTGGAAGTGCAGCAATGTATGGAGCTGACAGGTACTAATCGGTCGAGGGCTTATCCAAAGATCTAAAACAGCAAATTCGTTTCGTATCCAGTTTTCAAGGATTAAACCTTGAACCGTTTGGTGGCGATGGCGGAGGGGTTCCACACGTACCCATCCCGAACACGACCGTTAAGCCCTCCAGCGCCGA
>NZ_BOSK01000046.1:0-255 GCF_018403305.1 Paenibacillus sp. J53TS2 | reverse complement strand
TTGTGTCAAAACAAGTGAAACTAGTAGTTGGTTAAGCTACTAAGAGCACACGGAGGATGCCTAGGCGCTAGGAGCCGAAGAAGGACGTGGCGAACAACGAAACTGCCTCGGGGAGCTGTAAGCAAGCGTCGATCCGGGGGTGTCCGAATGGGGAAACCCGGCTGGGTTAATATCCAGTCACTCGTATCTGAATTCATAGGATGCGAAGAGGCAGACCAGGGGAACTGAAACATCTAAGTACCCTGAGGAAGAGAA
>NZ_BOSK01000045.1:0-255 GCF_018403305.1 Paenibacillus sp. J53TS2 | reverse complement strand
CTAAAAGGAATGTTTCTAAAACGCAAATTTCGTTTCGTTTATCCAGTTTTCAAGGATCAAGGTAATGCTTTTGAGAGTTGAACTCTCAAAACTGACCAACGAGTGAGTAACTTTGCTAACCTGAGGTCAGCGATTTGAATGTCTTCGTTGCAGAAGACGATTCTCCATAGAAAGGAGGTGATCCAGCCGCACCTTCCGATACGGCTACCTTGTTACGACTTCACCCCAATCATCTACCCCACCTTCGGCGGCTGG
>NZ_BOSK01000044.1:0-255 GCF_018403305.1 Paenibacillus sp. J53TS2 | reverse complement strand
CCCCCCCCCCCCCCCCCCCCCCCCCCCCCCCCCCCCCCCCCCCCCCCCCCCCCCCCCCCCCCCCCCCCCCCCCCCCCCCCCCCCCCCCCCCCCCCCCCCCCCCCCCCCCCCCCCCCCCCCCCCCCCCCCCCCCCCCCCCCCCCCCCCCCCCCCCCCCCCCCCCCCCCCCCCCCCCCCCCCCCCCCCCCCCCCCCCCCCCCCCCCCCCCCCCCCCCCCCCCCCCCCCCCCCCCCCCCCCCCCCCCCCCCCCCCCCC
>NZ_BOSK01000043.1:0-255 GCF_018403305.1 Paenibacillus sp. J53TS2 | reverse complement strand
CCTTTTGCCTTTGCACTCTTCGAATGATTTCCAACCATTCTGAGGGAACCTTGGGGCGCCTCCGTTACTCTTTAGGAGGCGACCGCCCCAGTCAAACTGCCCACCTGACACTGTCCCCGTACCGGATTACGGTACCAGGTTAGAACTCCGATACGATCAGGGTGGTATCCCAACGGCGCCTCCACCGAAGCTGGCGCTCCGGCTTCCTAGGCTCCCACCTATCCTGTACAAATCGTATCAAAGTCCAATATCAAG
>NZ_BOSK01000042.1:0-255 GCF_018403305.1 Paenibacillus sp. J53TS2 | reverse complement strand
CCTAAACCAAGGAGCTTGCTCCTTGGGGTTGTGGGACGTCTCACATGGAGTTACAAAGGTTCATATTAGACGAAGAGGTCTGGAAAGGCCCGCCAAAGAAGGTAAAAGCCCTGTAATCGAAAGTGTGGACCCTCCGAGACGGATCCCGAGTAGTGCGGGGCACGTGAAACCCCGTATGAATCTGCCAGGACCATCTGGTAAGGCTAAATACTCCCTAGTGACCGATAGTGAAGCAGTACCGTGAGGGAAAGGTGA
>NZ_BOSK01000041.1:0-262 GCF_018403305.1 Paenibacillus sp. J53TS2 | reverse complement strand
AGCTAAAAGGAATGTTTCTAAAACGCAAATTTCGTTTCGTTTATCCAGTTTTCAAGGATCAAGGTAATGCTTTTGAGAGTTGAACTCTCAAAACTGACCAACGAGTGAGTAACTTTGCTAACCTGAGTTAGCTTGTTTGAATGTCTTCGTTACAGAAGACGATTCTCCATAGAAAGGAGGTGATCCAGCCGCACCTTCCGATACGGCTACCTTGTTACGACTTCACCCCAATCATCTACCCCACCTTCGGCGGCTGGCTCCT
>NZ_BOSK01000040.1:0-265 GCF_018403305.1 Paenibacillus sp. J53TS2 | reverse complement strand
GACACGGCCCAGACTCCTACGGGAGGCAGCAGTAGGGAATCTTCCGCAATGGACGAAAGTCTGACGGAGCAACGCCGCGTGAGTGATGAAGGTTTTCGGATCGTAAAGCTCTGTTGCCAGGGAAGAATGTCCTCTAGAGTAACTGCTAGGGGAGTGACGGTACCTGAGAAGAAAGCCCCGGCTAACTACGTGCCAGCAGCCGCGGTAATACGTAGGGGGCAAGCGTTGTCCGGAATTATTGGGCGTAAAGCGCGCGCAGGCGGCT
>NZ_BOSK01000039.1:0-274 GCF_018403305.1 Paenibacillus sp. J53TS2 | reverse complement strand
CGGCCCAGACTCCTACGGGAGGCAGCAGTAGGGAATCTTCCGCAATGGACGAAAGTCTGACGGAGCAACGCCGCGTGAGTGATGAAGGTTTTCGGATCGTAAAGCTCTGTTGCCAGGGAAGAACGTCTTCTAGAGTAACTGCTAGGAGAGTGACGGTACCTGAGAAGAAAGCCCCGGCTAACTACGTGCCAGCAGCCGCGGTAATACGTAGGGGGCAAGCGTTGTCCGGAATTATTGGGCGTAAAGCGCGCGCAGGCGGCTGTTTAAGTCTGGT
>NZ_BOSK01000038.1:0-280 GCF_018403305.1 Paenibacillus sp. J53TS2 | reverse complement strand
ATTGCTCCGCCTTTCCCAAGTCTCCCATGCGAGAAACTTGCGTATCCGGTATTAGCTACCGTTTCCGGTAGTTATCCCAGTCTTACGGGCAGGTTGCCTACGTGTTACTCACCCGTCCGCCGCTAAGTTAACCAGGAGCAAGCTCCCGATTAACTCCGCTCGACTTGCATGTATTAGGCACGCCGCCAGCGTTCGTCCTGAGCCAGGATCAAACTCTCCAATAAAGTGTTTGACTTGCTCATTGAAACAAACTGACGAGATTAAAAATCTCATTGTATTA
>NZ_BOSK01000037.1:0-324 GCF_018403305.1 Paenibacillus sp. J53TS2 | reverse complement strand
GAGTTCAACTCTCAAAAGCATTACCTTGATCCTTGAAAACTGGATAAACGAAACGAAATTTGCGTTTTAGAAACATTCCTTTTAGCTGAACTTGTGTCAAAACAAGTTGAATAAGAGGTAGTGACTACTGATGCGAAGGTTTTGTGATGGTCGATCCTTTGGAAGTGCGCGGCTGCTTGCGAGAGCAAGTCAGCAAGCGACGGACAACGAGCGGACAGCACAATACCGAGCAACTTGGTTAAGCTACTAAGAGCACACGGAGGATGCCTAGGCGCTAGGAGCCGAAGAAGGACGTGGCGAACAACGAAACTGCCTCGGGGAGCT
>NZ_BOSK01000036.1:0-325 GCF_018403305.1 Paenibacillus sp. J53TS2 | reverse complement strand
AGCTCCCCGAGGCAGTTTCGTTGTTCGCCACGTCCTTCTTCGGCTCCTAGCGCCTAGGCATCCTCCGTGTGCTCTTAGTAGCTTAACCAAGTTGCTCGGTATTGTGCTGTCCGCTCGTTGTCCGTCGTTTCCCTTCCGGCTTTCGCCACCCGGTCACGCACTTCCAAAGGATCGACCATCACAAAACCTTCGCATCAATAGTCACTACCTCTTATTCAACTTGTTTTGACACAAGTTCAGCTAAAAGGAATGTTTCTAAAACGCAAATTTCGTTTCGTTTATCCAGTTTTCAAGGATCAAGGTAATGCTTTTGAGAGTTGAACTC
>NZ_BOSK01000035.1:0-335 GCF_018403305.1 Paenibacillus sp. J53TS2 | reverse complement strand
ACTCGTTGGTCAGTTTTGAGAGTTCAACTCTCAAAAGCATTACCTTGATCCTTGAAAACTGGATAAACGAAACGAAATTTGCGTTTTAGAAACATTCCTTTTAGCTGAACTTGTGTCAAAACAAGTTAAATAAGAGGTAGTGACTACTAATGCGAAGGTTTTGTGATGGTCGATCCTTTGGAAGTGCGTGACCGGGTGGCGAAAGCCGGAAGGGAAACGACGGACAACGAGCGGACAGCACAATACCAGAGCAACTTGGTTAAGCTACTAAGAGCACACGGAGGATGCCTAGGCGCTAGGAGCCGAAGAAGGACGTGGCGAACAACGAAACTGCC
>NZ_BOSK01000034.1:0-347 GCF_018403305.1 Paenibacillus sp. J53TS2 | reverse complement strand
CAACATCCTGGTTGTCTGTGCAACTCCACATCCTTTCCCACTTAACACACACTTGGGGACCTTAGCTGATGGTCTGGGCTGTTTCCCTTTTGACAATGGATCTTAGCACTCACTGTCTGACTCCCGGTTAATCAGTCTGTGGCATTCGGAGTTTGACTGAGCTTGGTAACCCTTGGCGGGCCCCGCACCCAATCAGTGCTCTACCTCCACGACTATCCCACCGAGGCTAGCCCTAAAGCTATTTCGGGGAGAACCAGCTATCTCCGAGTTCGATTGGAATTTCTCCGCTACCCCCACCTCATCCCCGCACTTTTCAACGTACGTGGGTTCGGGCCTCCAGTGCGTGT
>NZ_BOSK01000033.1:0-348 GCF_018403305.1 Paenibacillus sp. J53TS2 | reverse complement strand
CAACATCCTGGTTGTCTGTGCAACTCCACATCCTTTCCCACTTAACACACACTTGGGGACCTTAGCTGATGGTCTGGGCTGTTTCCCTTTTGACAATGGATCTTAGCACTCACTGTCTGACTCCCGGATAATAAATATGTGGCATTCGGAGTTTGACTGAGCTTGGTAACCCTTGGCGGGCCCCGCACCCAATCAGTGCTCTACCTCCACTATTCTTCTTTCCGAGGCTAGCCCTAAAGCTATTTCGGGGAGAACCAGCTATCTCCGAGTTCGATTGGAATTTCTCCGCTACCCCCACCTCATCCCCGCACTTTTCAACGTACGTGGGTTCGGGCCTCCAGTGCGTGT
>NZ_BOSK01000032.1:0-414 GCF_018403305.1 Paenibacillus sp. J53TS2 | reverse complement strand
CAACACCCGAAGTCGGTGAGGTAACCGCAAGGAGCCAGCCGCCGAAGGTGGGGTAGATGATTGGGGTGAAGTCGTAACAAGGTAGCCGTATCGGAAGGTGCGGCTGGATCACCTCCTTTCTATGGAGTACCTCGTTCCTGTAACGGAACGGTACAAAACATGACGTGTTTCCATTTGTTCGGTTTTGATGGAATTTGCGGGGCCATAGCTCAGCTGGGAGAGCGCCTGCCTTGCAAGCAGGAGGTCAGGAGTTCGATCCTCCTTGGCTCCACCATTAATTTCATCAAAACTTGATCCTTGAAAACTGGATAAACGAAACGAAATTTGCGTTTTAGAAACATTCTTTTAGCTGAACTTGTGTCAAAACAAGTGAAACTAGTAGTTGGTTAAGCTACTAAGAGCACACGGAGGATG
>NZ_BOSK01000031.1:0-428 GCF_018403305.1 Paenibacillus sp. J53TS2 | reverse complement strand
TTCCCCATTCGGACACCCCCGGATCAAAGCTTGCTTACAGCTCCCCGAGGCAGTTTCGTTGTTCGCCACGTCCTTCTTCGGCTCCTAGCGCCTAGGCATCCTCCGTGTGCTCTTAGTAGCTTAACCAACTACTAGTTTCACTTGTTTTGACACAAGTTCAGCTAAAAGAATGTTTCTAAAACGCAAATTTCGTTTCGTTTATCCAGTTTTCAAGGATCAAGTTGAGAGTTGAACTCTCAAAACTGACCAACGAGTGAGTAACTTTGCTAACCTGAGGTTAGCGATTTGAATGTCTTCGTTGCAGAAGACGATTCTCCATAGAAAGGAGGTGATCCAGCCGCACCTTCCGATACGGCTACCTTGTTACGACTTCACCCCAATCATCTACCCCACCTTCGGCGGCTGGCTCCTTGCGGTTACCTCACCGA
>NZ_BOSK01000030.1:0-512 GCF_018403305.1 Paenibacillus sp. J53TS2 | reverse complement strand
GACATTCAAATCGCTAACCTCAGGTTAGCAAAGTTACTCACTCGTTGGTCAGTTTTGAGAGTTCAACTCTCAACTTGATCCTTGAAAACTGGATAAACGAAACGAAATTTGCGTTTTAGAAACATTCCTTTTAGCTGAACTTGTGTCAAAACAAGTTAAATAAGAGGTAGTGACTACTGATGCGAAGGTTTTGTGATGGTCGATCCTTTGGAAGTGCGTGACCGGGTGGCGAAAGCCGGAAGGGAAACGACGGACAACGAGCGAACAGCACAATACCGAGCAACTTGGTTAAGCTACTAAGAGCACACGGAGGATGCCTAGGCGCTAGGAGCCGAAGAAGGACGTGGCGAACAACGAAACTGCCTCGGGGAGCTGTAAGCAAGCATTGATCCGGGGGTGTCCGAATGGGGAAACCCGGCTGGGTTAATATCCAGTCACTCGTATCTGAATTCATAGGATACGAAGAGGCAGACCAGGGGAACTGAAACATCTAAGTACCCTGAGGAAGAGAA
>NZ_BOSK01000029.1:0-564 GCF_018403305.1 Paenibacillus sp. J53TS2 | reverse complement strand
GGCAGTTTCGTTGTTCGCCACGTCCTTCTTCGGCTCCTAGCGCCTAGGCATCCTCCGTGTGCTCTTAGTAGCTTAACCAAGTTGCTCTGGTATTGTGCTGTCCGCTCGTTGTCCGTCGTTTCCCTTCTGGCTTTCGCCACCCGGTCACGCACTTCCAAAGGATCGACCATCACAAAACCTTCGCATTAGTAGTCACTACCTCTTATTCAACTTGTTTTGACACAAGTTCAGCTAAAAGGAATGTTTCTAAAACGCAAATTTCGTTTCGTTTATCCAGTTTTCAAGGATCAAGTTTGCCTCGCCGTTTTACCGGCGGAAGACTATCTTATCACTTCCCATCATACCGTTCAACCGGTAAGTCTTGGAAGGATAAGCTTGAGAGTTGAACTCTCAAAACTGACCAACGAGTGAGTAACTTTGCTAACCTGAGTTAGCTTATTTGAATGTCTTCGTTACAGAAGACGATTCTCCATAGAAAGGAGGTGATCCAGCCGCACCTTCCGATACGGCTACCTTGTTACGACTTCACCCCAATCATCTACCCCACCTTCGGCGGCTGGCTCC
>NZ_BOSK01000028.1:0-577 GCF_018403305.1 Paenibacillus sp. J53TS2 | reverse complement strand
TCCAGTACTAGTATGGCCCGGGGGATCCGTTAGCTATCGTTCGCGAGAAAGTTAGTAGACACACAGGACCCAGGCGTGCAAGTCAATTTCAGCTGACTACACCGATTCTGGTTAAAAGAGCCTATGGCCACCCTTATTTTAGAGAAAAAAAACCACACCTCTAATGTGTTGGGCACTAGAAAAAGCTAACTACCTAGTCCGTTTCTGGACGACTTCATTGGGAATAACATACCCCCCACTGTGATTAAGACTGGCACTGTCCTAATGCTTTCTTCAATAGGTTTGGCTCATGTGTGATTCCCTCTGGCAAACTTATA
Source organism: Paenibacillus sp. J53TS2 (assembly GCF_018403305.1). NCBI lineage: Bacteria > Bacillati > Bacillota > Bacilli > Caryophanales > Paenibacillaceae > Paenibacillus > Paenibacillus sp. J53TS2. The sequence goes on along the minus strand of NZ_BOSK01000028.1, from coordinate 260 downwards.
GAGGACAAGCAGAATAAACCAATTCAAGGTCGTTGTAGCTGAAGGCCTGGCATGCCTGACAGTTAATTATGAGCATGTCTTGCCCTTCATGGTGGATATTCACAGCTGAAAGTGGTATTGGCATTTTTTTCTGAGGACACAACGAGGAAATCTGATAAATACGGCCACCTGAAGTCTAGCTCGGAGTTAACAATTTACCACGTTTAGAGCGGCCGCGATATCCTGCAGATGCATCCAGTACTAGTATGGCCCAGGGGATC
>NZ_BOSK01000027.1:0-627 GCF_018403305.1 Paenibacillus sp. J53TS2 | reverse complement strand
ACCTACCTTTAGAGCTGGACGTGGACCCATCAGCATTCAAAATCATGTGTAAAAAACAGGAGAAAATGTCACTTTTTTTTAACCCTTGAATTTTTTTGGTAGACACTCCCGGCTTCTGGGTTCCTTTTTGTGATGGTTCTTATTACTCTTCAAAAGCTCCCAATCTTCAAGACCATTGACCGTAATTGGAAGCCTAATGTGCGTAAAAAGGGGCGGAGCTTCAAGTTTTAGAGAATGGACTCTGGGAGAGGGTATGTGGCAAAGGTTACTCAATTTAATGTCCCTCACATGGAAATAACATTGGGATCAAGAGCTTTATTATCTTAAATTCTAAAGTCCACATCCACCATTTCCCTAGTAAAAAGAGGGGCTCTGTTATTTAGCCATTTGTGTACTTTTTGTGAGGAGGTTATGTCAATAATATCCTTTTTGCTGCTGAAGTTGCGGAGAGTTTTGGCCACATATTCTATTGTAGTCTGGATCTTCCTCGGTAGGCTAAGCGTCGTTCCACACACAACAACATCTCTCCACTGTTTGTTTAAAGTTTAGAAAGAAAATATCCATCGTTCACAAGATCGTAGGAGAAGGACACGACTTAAGGATCCCCCGGGCCATACTAGTACTGGA
>NZ_BOSK01000026.1:0-681 GCF_018403305.1 Paenibacillus sp. J53TS2 | reverse complement strand
TTTGGATAAGCCCTCGACCGATTAGTACCTGTCAGCTCCATACATTGCTGCACTTCCACCTCAGGCCTATCAACCTCGTCGTCTTCAAGGGGTCTTACTAATTGGGAAATCTCATCTTGAGGGGGGCTTCACGCTTAGATGCTTTCAGCGCTTATCCCGTCCGCACTTAGCTACCCAGCTATGCTCCTGGCGGAACAACTGGTGCACCAGCGGTGCGTCCATCCCGGTCCTCTCGTACTAAGGACAGCTCCTCTCAAATTTCCTGCGCCCACGACAGATAGGGACCGAACTGTCTCACGACGTTCTGAACCCAGCTCGCGTACCGCTTTAATGGGCGAACAGCCCAACCCTTGGGACCTACTTCAGCCCCAGGATGCGATGAGCCGACATCGAGGTGCCAAACCTCCCCGTCGATGTGGACTCTTGGGGGAGATAAGCCTGTTATCCCCAGGGTAGCTTTTATCCGTTGAGCGATGGCCCTTCCATGCGGTACCACCGGATCACTAAGCCCGACTTTCGTCCCTGCTCGACTTGTCAGTCTCGCAGTCAAGCTCCCTTTTGCCTTTGCACTCTTCGAATGATTTCCAACCATTCTGAGGGAACCTTGGGGCGCCTCCGTTACTCTTTAGGAGGCGACCGCCCCAGTCAAACTGCCCACCTGACACTGTCCCCGTACCGGAT
>NZ_BOSK01000024.1:0-1133 GCF_018403305.1 Paenibacillus sp. J53TS2 | reverse complement strand
GGGAGAGTAGCCATATAAACTCATGTGAATTCGGCGGTTATTGTAAAAGTCCATGAATTGGTCAAGAACATCGAATGCTTCTTCAAAACTCATAAAGATATGCCGCTTGAAACACTCACGCTCCAAGATACTGTGAAATGACTCAATGTACGCATTTTTATTCGGAGTTCGGTTCGGTGTTCTTTCATGGATCAGTAACTCTTTGTTGTTCTCGAAAAACTCTCTAAACTTGTGGCTCTTGAACTGCGGGCCATTGTCGGTACGAACAACCAGCGGCGTTTCTTGGGTGTACACGCCTCTTTTTAAGAGGGCTTTGTGTAGAGTGGTAAGCAGATCCTTCGTCCTGGACTCCTTGCCGCGGTATTGTCCAACCACATTACGGTCGTAGACATCGATAATACTTGCGGTATAAAAGTAACGTTCCAGGCCAGCGATATAACCATATTTAATATCCATCTGCCACAGCTGGTTGGGTCCCGTAACCTCCATATTGTTTGCGAGACGGCGTGGATAAGACTGTTTAGGTTTTACCGGCTTGCCTAGGATATCGAGCTCCTTGCAGAGCCTGTACACCTTCTTCTTGTTAATCTTAAGATGATGCTGCTGGCGTAAGGCAATCGTGAGTTTCCGGTATCCATAGACGGATTCCTCACTTTCCAGCAGCTTCATAATCAGGTGTTTAATCCGCGTATCGGCCACTTTCTTCCCTTCAAAGGTATAGGAGTATCCGGGTACGGGACGCCCACCTTGAGGGGCTTGTTTAGGATTCGTATGCTTGAGCGAATAGTAGTACGATGAACGCGGAACACCACAGATCTTAAGCACAGGAGCTACCTTGTAGCCCTTTAGGATCCATTTTCGGGCCACTTGAATTGGATGTGGGGATACTTTTTTTTTACAAGATCTCGAAGTATCGCGATCTCCAGTTCTTTCTCGCCAAGGAGTTTCGCTGCCTGTTCATATTTCTGCTCCCACTCTTGAACTGTCTGTGGATCATTAAGATGCTTTATGTCCTTTTTCTTACCCATGTTTATCTCCACCTCATCCCTATATTGTTTCACCCACTTGTACAAGGAATAGGGGGAGATTCCATGTTTGCGAGCAGTTAAAGCCACATTCCCCCTGTCCAGTGC
>NZ_BOSK01000022.1:0-1569 GCF_018403305.1 Paenibacillus sp. J53TS2 | reverse complement strand
TGATATGCTCCCCCTACTGTAGACAGGTGAAATAATAAAACCTGTTTACCGTGAGGGGGAGCATTTTTCATGCCAAATAAAAAGCTTACCGACGTAGAGAAGTTAGCCATTGTACAGGAAATCGAGGACGGACATATCGGTATTAATGCCGCTGTAAGAAAGTTTGGATTCCACAAATCCACCTTAATAAAGTGGCGAAATCGTTATCGGCTGTATGGTATGAAGGGCTTAGCGATTCGAACTTGCAATCATAGTTATTCTGCTGAGCTTAAATTACAAGCGGTCATGGATTATTTACGTGGTGAGTTGTCACAAAACCAGATCATCGATAAATACAAGATTTCCAGTCGAACCCAACTCGCCGATTGGATTAAGAAGTATAATGGTCATAGCAGTTTACGAGCTTACAATGGGGGAAAGACAGCGATGACCAAGGGGCGTTCTACAACGTGGCAGGAGCGGCTTGACATTGTCTTGCACTGCCTTGCGAATGGACAAGATTACAACCAGGCGGCTGACCAATTCAAGGTCTCTTACCAACAAGTATATGGGTGGGTTAAAAAGTACGAAGCAGGTGGCCCGGAGGCTCTTCGCGACGGCAGAGGGCATAAGAAGGCGCCTGAGGAACTTACGGAGGCCGACCAACAGAAGCATGCTATGAAGAAGCTGGAGTACGAAATTGAGCGGCTACGAGCGGAGAATGCCTTCCTAAAAAAGTTACGGGAGTTCCAAAGGGGGCGTCGCTAAGTCAGCATCGACAGGAGAACGTCTATCTCGCGATACAAGCCGTGCACCAGATAGAGTCGCTCAGCATACAGCTTCTGTGCGAGGTCGCGGGGATACCAAGGTCAAGTTATTACAAATGGCTCAGCCGCAAGCCCAGTCCGAGGCAGTTGGAGAACCAAGAGCTGACGGAAGTCATGATGTCTTTGTACCACAAGGTCGAGGGTACCTTCGGTTACCGTCAACTCACGCTTCATTTGTGTAGAAAGCTCAAGAAAAGAGTTAACCACAAGCGCATACAGCGATTAATGAAGATCAAGGGGATCCAATCGGTGATCCGCCGAAAGAAAAAGAAATATCCACGCTCCACCCCTCAGCATGTGGCCGAGAATCTGCTGAATCGCGAGTTCCAGGCGGATGCGCCAAACGAGAAATGGGTGACGGACGTGACGGAGTTCAAATATGGTCATGGCCAAAAAGCTTATTTAAGCGCGATTCTTGACCTCCATGATAATTCGATCGTGTCCTACGTGCTAGGGCACTCCAACAACAATCCGCTGGTGTTTAAGACACTAGAATTAGCAATAGAAACTGTGCCCGAAAGTAAGCCTATGATTCACAGTGACCGAGGCTTCCAATACACTTCAACATTCTTTAAAGAAAAGCTGGATGCTGCCAACATGAAGCAGAGTATGTCCCGAGTAGGCCGATGCATCGATAACGGGCCCATGGAATCCTTCTGGGGAACATTGAAATGCGAGAAATTTTATTTGCATACTTACCGAACTTTTGACCAGTTGAAGAACGACATTGATGACTACATCCACTTTTACAATTACGAACGAT
>NZ_BOSK01000021.1:0-1604 GCF_018403305.1 Paenibacillus sp. J53TS2 | reverse complement strand
CCGAGGCTAGCCCTAAAGCTATTTCGGGGAGAACCAGCTATCTCCGAGTTCGATTGGAATTTCTCCGCTACCCCCACCTCATCCCCGCACTTTTCAACGTACGTGGGTTCGGGCCTCCAGTGCGTGTTACCGCACCTTCACCCTGGACAGGGGTAGATCACACGGTTTCGGGTCTACGCCTACAAACTAAGTCGCCCTATTCAGACTCGCTTTCGCTGCGGCTCCACCTTCTCGGCTTAACCTTGCTTGCAAACGTAACTCGCCGGTTCATTCTACAAAAGGCACGCCATCACCCATAGATCGGGCTCTGACTTCTTGTAAGCACACGGTTTCAGGTTCTATTTCACTCCCCTTCCGGGGTGCTTTTCACCTTTCCCTCACGGTACTGCTTCACTATCGGTCACTAGGGAGTATTTAGCCTTACCAGATGGTCCTGGCAGATTCATACGGGGTTTCACGTGCCCCGCACTACTCGGGATCCGTCTCGGAGGGTCCACACTTTCGATTACAGGGCTTTTACCTTCTTTGGCGGGCCTTTCCAGACCTCTTCGTCTAATATGAACCTTTGTAACTCCATGTGAGACGTCCCACAACCCCAAGGAGCAAGCTCCTTGGTTTAGGCTGTTCCGCGTTCGCTCGCCGCTACTGACGGAATCACTTTTGTTTTCTCTTCCTCAGGGTACTTAGATGTTTCAGTTCCCCTGGTCTGCCTCTTCGCATCCTATGAATTCAGATACGAGTGACTGGATATTAACCCAGCCGGGTTTCCCCATTCGGACACCCCCGGATCGATGCTTGCTTACAGCTCCCCGAGGCAGTTTCGTTGTTCGCCACGTCCTTCTTCGGCTCCTAGCGCCTAGGCATCCTCCGTGTGCTCTTAGTAGCTTAACCATGATTTTTCCCAAAGGGAAAATATCAAACCACTAATATCTTCACTTGTTTTGACACAAGTTCAGCTAAAAGGAATGTTTCTAAAACGCAAATTTCGTTTCGTTTATCCAGTTTTCAAGGATCAAGGTAAATCATATGGTGGAGCCAAGGAGGATCGAACTCCTGACCTCCTGCTTGCAAGGCAGGCGCTCTCCCAGCTGAGCTATGGCCCCAAACTATCCCCAACACAAAGCGTGATGCCAATCGTTATGGGATATATGGTGGGCCCTAGTGGACTCGAACCACCGACCTCACCCTTATCAGGGGTGCGCTCTAACCAGCTGAGCTAAGGGCCCATAACGGATATTTATTTGTGAACCCAAAAGTGGGCTGCGCTTGGCGACGTCCTACTCTCCCAGGACCCTTCGGTCCAAGTACCATCGGCGCTGGAGGGCTTAACGGTCGTGTTCGGGATGGGTACGCGTGGAACCCCTCCGCCATCATCACCAAACGCATGAGAGTTTGAACTCTCAAAACTGACCAACGAGTGAGTAACTTTGCTAACCTGAGGTCAGCGATTTGAATGTCTTCGTTACAGAAGACGATTCTCCATAGAAAGGAGGTGATCCAGCCGCACCTTCCGATACGGCTACCTTGTTACGACTTCACCCCAATCATCTACCCCACCTTCGGCGGCTGGCTCCTTGCGGTTACCTCACCGACTTCGGGTGTTG
>NZ_BOSK01000020.1:0-5513 GCF_018403305.1 Paenibacillus sp. J53TS2 | reverse complement strand
TTATGGAAGCCAAGCATTGGGGATTGAGAAAGAGTAGAAATGCCACAAGCCTCAATAGCAGGTTTAAGAGCCTCGATACGCTCAAAGTCAAAATAATCAGCGTGACATTCAGAAGGGTAATAAGAACGAACCATAAAAAAGCCTCCAAGATTTGGAGGCATGAAAACATACAATTGGGAGGGTGTCAATCCTGACGGTTATTTCCTAGACAAATTAGAGCCAATACCATCAGCTTTACCGTCTTTCCAGAAATTGTTCCAAGTATCGGCAACAGCTTTATCAATACCATGAAAAATATCAACCACACCAGAAGCAGCATCAGTGACGACATTAGAAATATCCTTTGCAGTAGCGCCAATATGAGAAGAGCCATACCGCTGATTCTGCGTTTGCTGATGAACTAAGTCAACCTCAGCACTAACCTTGCGAGTCATTTCTTTGATTTGGTCATTGGTAAAATACTGACCAGCCGTTTGAGCTTGAGTAAGCATTTGGCGCATAATCTCGGAAACCTGCTGTTGCTTGGAAAGATTGGTGTTTTCCATAATAGACGCAACGCGAGCAGTAGACTCCTTCTGTTGATAAGCAAGCATCTCATTTTGTGCATATACCTGGTCTTTCGTATTCTGGCGTGAAGTCGCCGACTGAATGCCAGCAATCTCTTTTTGAGTCTCATTTTGCATCTCGGCAATCTCTTTCTGATTGTCCAGTTGCATTTTAGTAAGCTCTTTTTGATTCTCAAATCCGGCGTCAACCATACCAGCAGAGGAAGCATCAGCACCAGCACGCTCCCAAGCATTAAGCTCAGGAAATGCAGCAGCAAGATAATCACGAGTATCCTTTCCTTTATCAGCGGCAGACTTGCCACCAAGTCCAACCAAATCAAGCAACTTATCAGAAACGGCAGAAGTGCCAGCCTGCAACGTACCTTCAAGAAGTCCTTTACCAGCTTTAGCCATAGCACCAGAAACAAAACTAGGGACGGCCTCATCAGGGTTAGGAACATTAGAGCCTTGAATGGCAGATTTAATACCAGCATCACCCATGCCTACAGTATTGTTATCGGTAGCAAGCACATCACCTTGAATGCCACCGGAGGCGGCTTTTTGACCGCCTCCAAACAATTTAGACATGGCGCCACCAGCAAGAGCAGAAGCAATACCGCCAGCAATAGCACCAAACATAAATCACCTCACTTAAGTGGCTGGAGACAAATAATCTCTTTAATAACCTGATTCAGCGAAACCAATCCGCGGCATTTAGTAGCGGTAAAGTTAGACCAAACCATGAAACCAACATAAACATTATTGCCCGGCGTACGGGGAAGGACGTCAATAGTCACACAGTCCTTGACGGTATAATAACCACCATCATGGCGACCATCCAAAGGATAAACATCATAGGCAGTCGGGAGGGTAGTCGGAACCGAAGAAGACTCAAAGCGAACCAAACAGGCAAAAAATTTAGGGTCGGCATCAAAAGCAATATCAGCACCAACAGAAACAACCTGATTAGCGGCGTTGACAGATGTATCCATCTGAATGCAATGAAGAAAACCACCATTACCAGCATTAACCGTCAAACTATCAAAATATAACGTTGACGATGTAGCTTTAGGTGTCTGTAAAACAGGTGCCGAAGAAGCTGGAGTAACAGAAGTGAGAACCAGCTTATCAGAAAAAAAGTTTGAATTATGGCGAGAAATAAAAGTCTGAAACATGATTAAACTCCTAAGCAGAAAACCTACCGCGCTTCGCTTGGTCAACCCCTCAGCGGCAAAAATTAAAATTTTTACCGCTTCGGCGTTATAACCTCACACTCAATCTTTTATCACGAAGTCATGATTGAATCGCGAGTGGTCGGCAGATTGCGATAAACGGTCACATTAAATTTAACCTGACTATTCCACTGCAACAACTGAACGGACTGGAAACACTGGTCATAATCATGGTGGCGAATAAGTACGCGTTCTTGCAAATCACCAGAAGGCGGTTCCTGAATGAATGGGAAGCCTTCAAGAAGGTGATAAGCAGGAGAAACATACGAAGGCGCATAACGATACCACTGACCCTCAGCAATCTTAAACTTCTTAGACGAATCACCAGAACGGAAAACATCCTTCATAGAAATTTCACGCGGCGGCAAGTTGCCATACAAAACAGGGTCGCCAGCAATATCGGTATAAGTCAAAGCACCTTTAGCGTTAAGGTACTGAATCTCTTTAGTCGCAGTAGGCGGAAAACGAACAAGCGCAAGAGTAAACATAGTGCCATGCTCAGGAACAAAGAAACGCGGCACAGAATGTTTATAGGTCTGTTGAACACGACCAGAAAACTGGCCTAACGACGTTTGGTCAGTTCCATCAACATCATAGCCAGATGCCCAGAGATTAGAGCGCATGACAAGTAAAGGACGGTTGTCAGCGTCATAAGAGGTTTTACCTCCAAATGAAGAAATAACATCATGGTAACGCTGCATGAAGTAATCACGTTCTTGGTCAGTATGCAAATTAGCATAAGCAGCTTGCAGACCCATAATGTCAATAGATGTGGTAGAAGTCGTCATTTGGCGAGAAAGCTCAGTCTCAGGAGGAAGCGGAGCAGTCCAAATGTTTTTGAGATGGCAGCAACGGAAACCATAACGAGCATCATCTTGATTAAGCTCATTAGGGTTAGCCTCGGTACGGTCAGGCATCCACGGCGCTTTAAAATAGTTGTTATAGATATTCAAATAACCCTGAAACAAATGCTTAGGGATTTTATTGGTATCAGGGTTAATCGTGCCAAGAAAAGCGGCATGGTCAATATAACCAGTAGTGTTAACAGTCGGGAGAGGAGTGGCATTAACACCATCCTTCATGAACTTAATCCACTGTTCACCATAAACGTGACGATGAGGGACATAAAAAGTAAAAATGTCTACAGTAGAGTCAATAGCAAGGCCACGACGCAATGGAGAAAGACGGAGAGCGCCAACGGCGTCCATCTCGAAGGAGTCGCCAGCGATAACCGGAGTAGTTGAAATGGTAATAAGACGACCAATCTGACCAGCAAGGAAGCCAAGATGGGAAAGGTCATGCGGCATACGCTCGGCGCCAGTTTGAATATTAGACATAATTTATCCTCAAGTAAGGGGCCGAAGCCCCTGCAATTAAAATTGTTGACCACCTACATACCAAAGACGAGCGCCTTTACGCTTGCCTTTAGTACCTCGCAACGGCTGCGGACGACCAGGGCGAGCGCCAGAACGTTTTTTACCTTTAGACATTACATCACTCCTTCTGCACGTAATTTTTGACGCACGTTTTCTTCTGCGTCAGTAAGAACGTCAGTGTTTCCTGCGCGTACACGCAAGGTAAACGCGAACAATTCAGCGGCTTTAACCGGACGCTCGACGCCATTAATAATGTTTTCCGTAAATTCAGCGCCTTCCATGATGAGACAGGCCGTTTGAATGTTGACGGGATGAACATAATAAGCAATGACGGCAGCAATAAACTCAACAGGAGCAGGAAAGCGAGGGTATCCTACAAAGTCCAGCGTACCATAAACGCAAGCCTCAACGCAGCGACGAGCACGAGAGCGGTCAGTAGCAATCCAAACTTTGTTACTCGTCAGAAAATCGAAATCATCTTCGGTTAAATCCAAAACGGCAGAAGCCTGAATGAGCTTAATAGAGGCCAAAGCGGTCTGGAAACGTACGGATTGTTCAGTAACTTGACTCATGATTTCTTACCTATTAGTGGTTGAACAGCATCGGACTCAGATAGTAATCCACGCTCTTTTAAAATGTCAACAAGAGAATCTCTACCATGAACAAAATGTGACTCATATCTAAACCAGTCCTTGACGAACGTGCCAAGCATATTAAGCCACTTCTCCTCATCCAACGCGTCAGTTTTTGACAGAATCGTTAGTTGATGGCGAAAGGTCGCAAAGTAAGAGCTTCTCGAGCTGCGCAAGGATAGGTCGAATTTTCTCATTTTCCGCCAGCAGTCCACTTCGATTTAATTCGTAAACAAGCAGTAGTAATTCCTGCTTTATCAAGATAATTTTTCGACTCATCAGAAATATCCGAAAGTGTTAACTTCTGCGTCATGGAAGCGATAAAACTCTGCAGGTTGGATACGCCAATCATTTTTATCGAAGCGCGCATAAATTTGAGCAGATTTGTCGTCACAGGTTGCGCCGCCAAAACGTCGGCTACAGTAACTTTTCCCAGCCTCAATCTCATCTCTCTTTTTGCGTTCTGCTTCAATATCTGGTTGAACGGCGTCGCGTCGTAACCCAGCTTGGTAAGTTGGATTAAGCACTCCGTGGACAGATTTGTCATTGTGAGCATTTTCATCCCGAAGTTGCGGCTCATTCTGATTCTGAACAGCTTCTTGGGAAGTAGCGACAGCTTGGTTTTTAGTGAGTTGTTCCATTCTTTAGCTCCTAGACCTTTAGCAGCAAGGTCCATATCTGACTTTTTGTTAACGTATTTAGCCACATAGAAACCAACAGCCATATAACTGGTAGCTTTAAGCGGCTCACCTTTAGCATCAACAGGCCACAACCAACCAGAACGTGAAAAAGCGTCCTGCGTGTAGCGAACTGCGATGGGCATACTGTAACCATAAGGCCACGTATTTTGCAAGCTATTTAACTGGCGGCGATTGCGTACCCGACGACCAAAATTAGGGTCAACGCTACCTGTAGGAAGTGTCCGCATAAAGTGCACCGCATGGAAATGAAGACGGCCATTAGCTGTACCATACTCAGGCACACAAAAATACTGATAGCAGTCGGCGTGTGAATCATTAGCCTTGCGACCCTCGGCAGCAAGAACCATACGACCAATATCACGAAAATAGTCACGCAAAGCATTGGGATTATCATAAAACGCCTCTAATCGGTCGTCAGCCAACGTGAGAGTGTCAAAAACGATAAACCAACCATCAGCATGAGCCTGTCGCATTGCATTCATCAAACGCTGAATAGCAAAGCCTCTACGCGATTTCATAGTGGAGGCCTCCAGCAATCTTGAACACTCATCCTTAATACCTTTCTTTTTGGGGTAATTATACTCATCGCGAATATCCTTAAGAGGGCGTTCAGCAGCCAGCTTGCGGCAAAACTGCGTAACCGTCTTCTCGTTCTCTAAAAACCATTTTTCGTCCCCTTCGGGGCGGTGGTCTATAGTGTTATTAATATCAAGTTGGGGGAGCACATTGTAGCATTGTGCCAATTCATCCATTAACTTCTCAGTAACAGATACAAACTCATCACGAACGTCAGAAGCAGCCTTATGGCCGTCAACATACATATCACCATTATCGAACTCAACGCCCTGCATACGAAAAGACAGAATCTCTTCCAAGAGCTTGATGCGGTTATCCATCTGCTTATGGAAGCCAAGCATTGGGGATTGAGAAAGAGTAGAAATGCCACAAGCCTCAATAGCAGGTTTAAGAGCCTCGATACGCTCAAAGTCAAAATAATCAGCGTGACATTCAGAAGGGTAATAAGAAC
>NZ_BOSK01000019.1:0-12359 GCF_018403305.1 Paenibacillus sp. J53TS2 | reverse complement strand
CTCGATTTCCTGTACAATGGCTAACTTCTCTACGTCGGTAAGCTTTTTATTTGGCATGAAAAATGCTCCCCCTCACGGTAAACAGGTTTTATTATTTCACCTGTCTACAGTAGGGGGAGCATATCAAGGGTTGGTCGGATTTTTATTTTTACCAAGAAGAACGAAGCTAACTGTCTATCCCTGCCGGTTGATTTATACACATCAAATTCGGTAGTTCGAGCTTTCTTGTAATAACCTGTGAATATTTTTTTTGAGATTTTGGGACTCCCTGTCGAATTTTAAACAAATTATAAACAATATGTAGTGGTGTGCATGATAATTATGCACAAGTTATTGAATTTGTGGATAAAAGCAGACAGCTCATTGAAAAACAGGCCTTCTTTTGCTATGATTATATTGTTTTCGTTGTGAATATCTAAGTTTATCCGCCGATTTATTAACAGGCTGTGGATAACATTGTGAACAATTCGAAATTTTATCGTTTTAAAATGATTATACTTTACTTAACACTGGGGATAAAATTCCCCTTTATTTATGTTTTTTCGACCTCTTTCTGCATGGCTTAAGCCACAATTGGAAGATTTAAAAGGAGTGACAGTCTGTGGACAGCCATACTTCGGAAATATGGCAACATATCTTATCCATCATTAATACGAAATTGAGTAAACCTAGCTTTGACACCTGGTTTAAAGCAACCAAGGTGGTCTCCTTGGCCGATCAAACGATCGTGATCTCCGCTCCGACCACGTTCGCAGTGGAATGGCTGGAGAGCCGCTATACCAAGCTGGTGGCCACCACCGTTCTTGAGGTGATCGGCAAGCAGGTCGACGTCTCCTTCGTGATTGAGGAGTCGGCCCCGCCCGAGCAAGCTCAGGTTTACAAGGAACCTCCCGCTCCCGTCCCAAGCGAGGAAAGCGTTTCCCATATGCTTAATCCGAAGTATACGTTCGACACTTTCGTTATCGGATCGGGCAACCGGTTTGCCCATGCCGCCTCCCTGGCGGTTGCCGAGGCGCCGGCGCGGGCGTACAATCCACTGTTCCTCTATGGTGGTGTGGGACTGGGCAAGACGCATCTGATGCATGCGATTGGACATTACATTTTGGAACACAGCCCCAGCAGTAAAGTCGTATACATCTCCTCTGAGAAATTTACGAATGAATTCATCAACTCCATCCGGGACAACCGCGCGGAAAGCTTCCGCAACAAATACCGCAACATCGATATTTTGCTGATCGACGACATTCAATTTCTCGCCGGCAAGGAATCAACCCAGGAGGAGTTCTTCCATACGTTTAACGCGCTGCATGAGGAGCGCAAGCAAATCATTATCTCCAGCGACCGACCGCCGAAAGAGATTCCAACGCTTGAGGAGCGGCTCCGCTCCCGGTTCGAATGGGGACTGATCACCGATATCCAACCGCCGGATCTCGAGACCCGGATCGCGATTTTGCGGAAGAAAGCCAAAGCGGAAAACCTCGATATTCCGAATGAAGCGATGATGTACATCGCGAATCAGATCGATACCAACATCCGCGAGCTGGAAGGCGCGCTCATCCGCGTCGTCGCCTACTCTTCCTTGATCAATCAAGACATCACAACCCATTTGGCCGCCGAGGCGCTGAAGGATATCATTCCTTCCAGCCGTCCGAAGATGATCACGATCCAGGACATCCAGCAAAAGGTCGGCGATTACTACAATTTGAAGCTGGACGACTTCAAGGCGCGCAAACGAACCAAGGCGATTGCGTTTCCGCGGCAAATCGCTATGTATCTAGCCCGAGAGCTGACCGATTTCTCGCTGCCGAAGATCGGCGACGCATTTGGCGGGCGCGACCATACGACGGTCATTCACGCCCACGAGAAAATCACTCAGCAACTGAAGGCGGACCAGGAGCTATTCAAAATTGTGAACAACATTACCGAAAAAATAAAAAGTGCTACCTGAATAAGGGATAAGCCTATGCACATGATATTCACATGTGGATAGGCTTCATTTCATATTGATTTGGTTGTTATCCACATATTCAGTGCCCCTACTACTTCTTCTAATCTATTAAAAGATATATACATCTTCATAAACGGCGGACAAGCCACCGGTTCGGGGAACCTCTTCCAAGCCATCTTGTCCAGTCCAAAGAGGAAGAGAGTTTGGATTGCCTCAACCGTACATACCTCTAGGTTATGCTTCGGAGGCCATGAATATGACGACTCAAGGGCTTCCGAAGTGATGAAGTGAGTTTAACTGCAATGATAATCATAGAAGCGTATGCTTCATAAAACGTTTAGGAGTTGAATTTATGAAAATCCGTATTTTGAAACATGATCTCAATGAATCGATCCAACACGTGTCCAAGGCCATTTCGAGCCGGACAACGATTCCGATTTTGACCGGGATCAAGCTGGATGTGAACTTTCAAGGGATGACCCTGACCGCCAGCGATACGGACATTTCCATCCAGGCCTTTATTCCGGCTGAGGATCAAGAGAAGCAAATCGTTCAAGTGGAACGTCCTGGTAGTGTTGTCCTGCCAGCAAAATTCTTCGTTGAAATTATTAAGAAGCTGCCTTCCTCCGAGATCGAAATGGAAGTGCAGGATGGGTTTCAAACCTTCATCCGCTCCGGCTCAACCGATATCCAAATGGTAGGACTTGATCCAGAGGAATTCCCTGTACTGCCTAGCATCGAAGAGAATCAGGTCATTTCGATTCCCGGCGATTTGTTGAAGAATATGATTCGCCAAACGGGCTTTTCCATTTCAACGAACGAAACCTCGCCGATTCTGACTGGGGTATTGTGGAACCTGGCGGATAATCAGTTTAAATTCGTAGCGACGGACCGTCACCGTTTAGCCAGCCGGATTGCCGGACTAGACGACGCGGATGGCGTACGTTTTAGCAATATCGTTATAGCCGGTAAAACCTTGAGTGAGCTCAGCAAGATCATTCCTGATCAAAATACACGCGTCGAGATCGTCGTCGCCGACAATCAAGTCTTATTCAAGATCGATCGCGTGTTGTTCTATACTCGCATTCTCGACGGAACTTATCCGGATACTTCCAAGATTATTCCGACCACTTATAAAACAGAACTCGTCCTGGATACCAAGAAGCTAAGCGATTCGATCGACCGCGCTTATTTGCTTTCCCGCGAGGAGAAGACGAATATCGTTCGCCTGCAAACGATGGAAGACGGGACAATCGAAATTTCCTCTAGCTCCTCCGAGCTCGGTAAGGTAACCGAGCAACTGGACGTGGCTCAGTTCACAGGCGAGCCGTTGCGTATTTCCTTCAACTCGAAATACATGCTGGATGTGCTCAAGGTCGTAGAAAGCGAACAGCTGCACATCGGATTTACGGGTGCCATGAGCCCCATCATTATCAAGCCGGTGGACGACAGCCAGAGCCTTTATCTGATCCTGCCATACCGGACTACGAACTAGTCGTTTCAAAGAAAAAAAGGAGCAAACGCCAATGAAAATAATTTCCATCTCGAGCGAATATATTAAACTAGATTCTTTCCTGAAGCTGGCGGATTGTGTGTCCACCGGAGGGATGGCCAAGGCGATCCTGCAGGAAGGTGCTGTGAAGGTCAACCGTGAGGCGGAGGAGCGTCGCGGCCGGAAGCTCTATCCAGGCGATATCGTTGAGGTGGAAGGATGCGGATCTTTTCAGGTGGCGGGAGAACAAGCACCCTGAAGCGCTCTGCCCGGGGCCAGACTGCCAAAGACCCGCGGATGATGAGGGGGCTTAGAACGTGTTTGTAAATCGACTATCGCTGCAAAACTACCGCAATTACGGCACCCTTACGCTGGACTCTTTTGGCGCGGTTAATCTCATCATTGGGCGGAATGCTCAAGGGAAAACGAACTTGCTCGAGGCGTTGTTCGTACTCGCACTAACGAAATCGCACCGGACCGGCAAAGACAAGGAGCTGATTTCATTCGGCAGCGACCATGCCGTGGTGTCGGCGGAGGTAGAGAAGAAGTATGGTGCGGTACAACTGGAGCTTCGATTCACGTCGCAAGGCAAGAAAGCAAAGCTGAACGGTTTGGAGCAGCGGAAGTTGAGCGATTTTATTGGAGCCATGAATGTCGTCATGTTCGCTCCTGAGGATTTGGAAATCGTCAAAGGAACTCCCGGGGTAAGGCGCCGGTTCCTTGACATGGAGATCGGTCAGGTTCAGCCGAGCTATCTCTATCATCTTCAGCAGTATCAGAAGGTGCTGATCCAACGTAACAATTTGTTGAAGCAGGCTTGGGGCGCTGGCCCTGAACTGACGACGATGCTAGACATTTGGAACGAACAGTTAGTCGAACATGGTGTTAAAATTATCAAAAAAAGGAAACAATTTATAAGCAAACTGCAAAAGTGGGCAGAGCAGATTCACGAGGGGATTACCGGAGGCGGTGAAACCTTGAAATTGGCTTATCTTCCCTCGTTTGGCGAAGCCGAAGAAGAAGATGAAGCTGTCCTATTGCGGCAATTTATGATAAAGTTATCACAAATGAAAGATCAGGAAATTCGCCGCGGCATGACGCTTTGCGGACCGCACCGCGATGATCTGTCGTTTATTATCAACGGCAATGAGGCGCAGGTCTACGGCTCCCAGGGTCAGCAGCGGACGACGGCATTATCTTTGAAACTGGCGGAAATTGAGCTCATCCACGAGGAAATCGGGGAGTACCCGATCCTTCTTTTGGATGACGTCTTATCGGAATTAGATCCTTACCGCCAAACCCAATTGATTGAGACGTTTCAGAGCAAAGTGCAGACGTTCATTACGGCTACAGGGATCGAAAGCATCAATGCGAGCCGGCTACAGGACGCCAGCATTTTTCATGTTCAGGAAGGACAAGTCCAAGGCTAAGGACGGAGGAAAACGGATGTATATTCATTTGGGCGGAGAAAAGGTGATTCTCTCTTCTGAGCTGATCGCCATTTTCGATATCACGATCGAGAAATCTTCAAAAATATCCAAGCAGTTCCTCAGCCATGCGCTTGAGGTAAAGAACGTGGTGCGCATCGGCGAAGAGGAACCGAAGTCGATCGTCGTGACCCAGAAGGAGATCTATTACTCGCCGATATCCTCCGCAACGCTGAAGAAGAAAGCGAACGTGATTTTGGCGGTTTAGCCTTGAGTTTGATTCTAGAGAAGTAGGTGAAGGCATTGTCAATGAACGAACAAACATATGACGAGAGTAATATTCAGGTGCTTGAAGGTTTGGAAGCGGTGCGCAAACGGCCGGGGATGTACATCGGTTCGACCAGCGCACGGGGCCTGCATCACCTGGTATGGGAAGTCGTAGACAATAGTATCGACGAAGCGCTGGCCGGCTATGCGAACAAAATCGACGTCATCGTTCATCATGATAACAGCGTAACGGTCATCGATAACGGCCGGGGGATTCCGGTTGGTTTGAACGAGAAGCTGCAGAAGTCGACGCTGGAAGTCGTTATGACCGTGCTTCATGCGGGCGGGAAATTCGGCGGCGGCGGATATAAGGTATCCGGGGGCTTGCACGGGGTTGGCGTTTCCGTCGTGAATGCTCTGTCCACTAAGGTCATTGTCGAAGTTAAGCGGGATGGTCATGTGTATCAGCAGGAGTACCATCGCGGTGCACCCCAATACGATGTACGAGTGATCGGGGATACGACCGAAACGGGAACGAAGACGAGATTTTATCCGGATCCGGAAATTTTCACTGAGACGACCACCTTTGATTACAATACGCTGTTGACGCGGGTTCGGGAATTAGCCTTTTTGAACAAAGGCATTAATATCACCATTGCCGATGAACGTACCGATCACAGTGATTCCTTCCACTACGAAGGCGGGATCATGGAATACGTCCGTTTCCTGAACAATAATCGGGAAGTCCTTCATGAGGATCCGATTTACGTCGAAGGACAACGGGACATGATCCAGGTTGAAGTTTCATTGCAATATAACGACAGCTATACGGAAAATATTTATTCTTTCGCGAACAATATTCATACGCATGAGGGTGGAACGCACGAGTCCGGCTTTAAGAGCGCCCTGACCCGGATCATCAATGATTACGCCCGCAAGACCGGTATGATCAAGGATAATGATTCGAACTTGACCGGGGATGACGTCCGTGAAGGCTTGACGGCCATTATTTCCGTTAAAATTCCGGAACCGCAGTTCGAAGGTCAAACGAAAACCAAGCTGGGCAATAGCGAGGTACGGGGTATCGTAGAATCGCTGTTCGCCGAGAAGCTGCAGGAGTTCATGGATGAGAATCCTTCCGTGTCCCGGCGGATCTTGGAGAAGTCGCTGCAAGCTTCGCGGGCACGAGAAGCCGCTCGTAAAGCCCGCGAGTTGACGCGGCGCAAGAGCGCTCTTGAAGTCAGTGCCTTGCCGGGCAAACTGGCCGACTGCTCCTCGAAGGACGCTTCGATCAGTGAACTGTACATCGTCGAAGGAGACTCGGCGGGCGGATCGGCGAAGCAAGGACGGGATCGCCATTTTCAGGCGATTTTGCCGCTGCGCGGGAAGATTCTGAACGTCGAGAAAGCACGGCTGGACCGGATTCTCGGCAATGCTGAGATTCGGGCGATCATTACGGCGCTTGGCACCGGGATCGGCGAGGAATTTGATATCGGGAAGGCACGATATCATAAGATCATCATCATGACGGATGCCGACGTCGACGGTGCGCATATTCGCACGCTGTTGTTGACCTTCTTCTTCCGCTACATGCGTAAAATCATCGAAGCGGGTTACGTCTACATCGCGCAGCCGCCATTGTTCAAAATCGAGCGCAACAAAGTGGTTCGTTACGCCGGCTCAGAGAAGGAACGCGATGAAATCATCGCAGAATTTGGCGAAGGCGTTAAAGTCAACGTACAGCGGTACAAAGGTCTGGGTGAGATGAACGCTGAACAGCTCTGGGAAACAACGATGGATCCAGAGAGCCGCACGATGCAGCAGGTATCGATTTCCGACGCGATCCAGGCGGATGCGATCTTCGATACGCTGATGGGCGACAACGTGGAGCCGCGGCGTGATTTCATCCATGAGCACGCGAAATACGTTAAGAACCTCGATATCTAAGCATTTTAATAACGCCCTATAGAAAAGGCTGTTCTAACTAGCCGGGATTCCCCTGGCTAAGTCGGAACAGCCTTTTCCTATTTCGCTTTGGCAGATTTGCCTTTTAACCGTCCGTAAGCGACGGCGTAACGCCGGATTTTTTGGTACACCTCTTTCGGATGCAGCATTTTGAAGGGAAATAGGGCCGGCTTCGTATTGATTTCAAGAATCCAGATTTGATGTTGCTCGTCAATCGCGATATCCAAGCCGATTTCCTTAAGTTTGGGGAATTTACGAGCCAGTTGGACCGCCGCCTGTACGCCAACCGATTTCATTTCCTTGTATTTCTCAGTAAATTCCTTGGGTGTCAAATAGGACCCTAGCAAATCCTCGATTAACATGACGCTGCCGCCCCCATGATAGTTGGTGATGACTTTTTGCTGTGCGGCAATCCGCCCGATAAACCCGGTGGTTTCCCAGGTCTTATTCGGTGTTTGCTGCACGAGGGCGCGGATATCAAACCTGCGGCGGCGGTAAGTGAGCAAATGGATGCCTTTTTGGATCAGATAAGGCTTTGTCCCGATCTTCCCAGTTAACGCGGCGTGCAGCTCCTCCAACGTTGGATGCAGTTCATATTCAATTCCGTGCCGGAGCTTATATTGGAGCGGGCTGTCCGGGTTAAGGTCATCTTTCCATAGCTCGATACTCATGACGCCGATGCCATAGGTGCCGTGATCCGGTTTGACGAAGACATAACCGTACGCCACCAGCATATCCCGGAGATGCTCAAAGGAGTATTTTCGCGTATCCGGAATGTATGGACGAAGGGATTCCTTCTGGCGGATCACTTTCGTTTTCTCCCACTTGCTTGCGATACGTTGGATCGTCAAATCGTTTATCCTTCCTTTCTTTCGGGCCGTACGGTCCGTTCTCATCCGTGCGAAAAACATAGGACAGAAGAGAAAAACAATGGTATAATTATAAGATATGGGGATTTTATAAGCTTTTCAGCGATTCCAAGAAAATGCCTATATCCGTAGTGTATGAACGTATGATTCGATGGGAGTGGACACATCCCTATTTTTTGCTGTCTATATGGATCGTGTACTTAAGACCGGTCACGTTTAATTGAGCTTGATTTGTGAAAGTAATATAATGAAAGTGGCGGTTTTTCGGGCTTTTTCCCATACGAAGGCACGTGGATAGATTATGAAGGAGGTCCAGCATGGCGGAAGAAAAATTCTCTCAAATCATAGATCGGGACATTAATGTGGAAATGCGCGAGTCCTTTATGGATTATGCCATGAGTATTATTGTCAGCCGTGCGTTGCCGGATGTGCGAGATGGTCTGAAACCGGTGCATCGACGCATTCTCTATGCGATGTCCGATTTGGGGATGCATCCGGACAAACCGTTTAAGAAGTCGGCGAGGATCGTCGGCGAAGTTATCGGTAAGTATCACCCCCACGGGGATTCCGCCGTTTACGAGACGATGGTGCGGATGGCACAGGATTTCTCGATGAGATATATGCTCGTCGAAGGCCATGGCAACTTCGGTTCGGTTGACGGTGATATGGCCGCGGCGATGCGGTATACCGAAGCACGGTTATCCAAAATCGCAATGGAAATGCTGCGTGATATCAACAAAGAAACCATCGACTTCATGCCGAACTACGATGGCGAGGAGCATGAACCGGTCGTACTTCCTTCCCGCTTTCCGAACCTGTTGGTCAACGGGGTGTCGGGGATTGCGGTCGGAATGGCGACGAACATTCCGCCGCACAATTTAGGAGAAGTGATCGACGGAGTTCATGCTTTGATCGAGAATCCGGAGATCAGTTCGCTGGAATTGATGGATTATATCAAAGGTCCGGATTTTCCGACGGCAGGTTATATTCTGGGTCGCTCGGGGATCCGTCAAGCGTATACGACAGGTCGCGGCTCCATTACGATGCGAGCCAAGACCACGATTGAGGAACACAACAACAAAGCGCGTATCGTGGTAGAGGAGCTCCCTTATCAGGTCAATAAGGCCCGTTTGGTTGAAAAAATCGCTGAGTTGGTCCGCGAGAAGAAGATCGACGGCATCACCGACTTGCGCGACGAGTCCGACCGTACAGGGATGCGCGTCGTCATCGAGCTTCGCCGGGACGTTAATCCGAACGTCGTACTGAACAATTTGTACAAGCATACGGCGCTGCAAAGCACGTTTGGCATTAATATGCTGGCAATCGTCAACAATGAACCGAAGATTCTGACGCTGAAGGACGTTCTGAGTCATTATCTGAAGCATCAGGTGGAGGTTGTTCGCCGGCGTACGGAATTCGATTTGAAAAAAGCCGAAGCCCGGGCGCACATCCTGGAAGGCTTGCGGATTGCCTTGGATCATATCGACGAGGTTATTGCCTTGATCCGGGGATCCAAATCGGATGAGGAAGCCCGCGAAGGCTTGATGACTCGTTTTGGACTCAGCTTCGAACAGGCACAGGCGATTCTCGACATGAGACTCCGCCGTTTGACCGGTTTGGAACGCGAGAAGATCGAAGACGAATATAACGAATTGCTGCAGAAGATCGCTGAATATCGTGAAATCCTGGCCAACGAACACCTTGTGCTCAAGATTATCGGCGAAGAGTTGCAGGAAATCCGTGAGAGATTTGCTGATGAACGTCGTTCGGAAATTACGATCGGCGAAGAGAGCATTCTTGACGAGGATTTGATCCCACAAGAAGAAGTGGTCATTACGATCACGCATACCGGCTACATCAAACGGTTGCCGGTAACGACGTACCGTAGCCAGAAGCGGGGCGGACGGGGCGTTGTCGGGATGGACACCAAGGATAATGACTTCGTGGAGCATCTGTTCGTAACGAACTCCCATCATTATCTGATGTTCTTTACCGACCGTGGGAAGGCTTACCGGCTCAAAGCGTATGAGATTCCAGAGCTGGGCCGTACCGCGCGGGGGACGCCAATCATCAACCTGATCCAGATCGAGCAGGGGGAGACGGTCAACGCGGTAATTGAGGTCGAACGCTTTGACGACGATAAGTACTTGTTCTTCGCCACGAAGAATGGCATCGTAAAGAAAACGCCGATCGAAGACTATATCAATATCCGCAGAGGCGGTTTGATCGCGGTTAACCTGCGCGAGGATGATACGTTGATCGACGTGAAGCTGACCTACGGTAATGAGGAAGTCATCATGGGTACAGCTCAAGGCATGTCGATCCGGTTCCCGGAAAGCGATGTACGCTCGATGGGCCGGGCAGCTACCGGGGTCAAAGGCATCACGTTGGATGACGACGACGCGGTTATTGGCATGGACGTGGTCATTCCGGGCCAAGACGTGTTGATCGTTACTGCCAAAGGTTACGGCAAGCGGACGCCGGTTTCGGAATACCGCTCGCAAAGCCGCGGCGGGAAAGGGATCAAAACGATAAATGTAACGGACAAGAACGGGACGGTTGTCGGACTCAAGGTCGTTAAGGATGACGAGGACCTGATGATCATTACCGCGAGCGGTACGTTGATCCGGACGAGCATGGAGGGAATCTCCACCATGGGTCGGAATACGCAAGGCGTGAAGCTGATCAACATCCGCGAGGACGATTCTGTTGCGACCGTTTGCCGCTCGGACAAGAGCGAGGAAGAGGATCAAGACGGGGATGCCGAACTCTCGGAAGATCAAGATCAAGCGGTTGAAGGCAATGAAGCAGAATCCGGACAGGATAACGCCGAAGAATAATCTATAAGGACTCCTGAGACTCCCGTTTCAGGGGTCTTTTTTTGTTTTCTTTTCTCCTCTAAAAAAGAAAGATTGCTAGCTATTTTAACCACGTACTATAATGGGAATAGCGGCTTCTAGTTCTTTGTTCCTAGAATATGTAAAATTGTAGAGACTCAGAACCCTAGTCTTACCCTAAGGAGAGAATAAAGGATGGTTAGTATCTCAATCGCGGATGTCAAACCGGGAGTAAAGTTGTTGAGTCATGTTTATAGTCCATTGGGCGGTCTTTTGCTGCAAAAGGGCAAGGTTTTGCTTCCGAGAGATTTGGATATCTTACGCGCCTTTATGGTCCGGCAGGTTGAAGTAGAAGATTTTGCGGTTCCTGAGCGAAAGGGAGCTGTAGAAGCCACGGAATCGCCAAGGACGGCCTTGGTGGGCACAGCTGCGGTGGCAGATAACGCAAAACAAGAGGAGATCAGCACATTAACCTCGTTGTACCGCGAATATGATCGGATGCTGCACTTGACGAAAAGTGCCTTTCAATCCGTGCTCGCCTCAGAATTGCCGATCTACGAGCTTCGTCATCAGTTGGAGGCGCTCGTGCGTCAGCTAAAGCATTATCATGCGTTGACGTTTATCCCACGCAATATGAACGAATACGATTACTTGTATCATAATGCCATTCTTACCTCCTTGACCTCTTATCTGCTGGCGCAATGGCATGGATTGCCTCAGAAGGATTGGATGCAGGTGGCTTTTGCTGGACTGCTTCACGATATCGGGAATACGAAAATCGATCCGGCGATCCTCTATAAACCAACTCAACTGTCTTCGGACGAAGCCGAGGAAATGCGGATGCATACGACTTACGGCTATCAACAGCTACGCAAAACGGCAGCGATTAATGAGGGTGTGCGGCTGACCGCGCTGCAGCACCACGAGAAGATGGACGGTACCGGTTATCCGTTCCACTTGACCAGCGACAAGATTCATATTTACGCGAAGATCGTAAGCGTTGCGGATATCTTCCATGCCATGACGTTGAACCGTCGTTATCGCAAAGCGAAATCGCCTTATTTGGTTCTGGAGGAAATTCGGTCTGAGGCTTTCGGTAAACTTGATCCTGGCGTTGTGCAAACTTTTGTTGATAAGGTCACTCAGTTCCACCACGGGACGCGGGTGCGCTTAAACAACGGGAGTGAAGGGGAAATTGTATTCTCCGATCGGAATCATCCTACGCGCCCGATGGTATCGGTTCAAGGTCAAATCGTTAATTTGGTCGTGGAGCGACAGCTGCATATTGAGGAAGTTCTTTCCTAGGGTTGATTTTTGGGGGTAGTTTGAGGTATATTATTATTTACCCGCTGAAATTTGTAAGACGATGAGTTATGAACTAGAATTCACCGATCGATAAAAAAACTCTTGCAATATTTCTTACAGGGTGATATACTATAAAAGTTGTCGCCGATAAGACGATAACGAAAGTTGATCTTTGAAAACTGAACAACGAGTGAGTAATACAATGAGATTTTTAATCTCGTCAGTTTGTTTCAATGAGCAAGTCAAACA
>NZ_BOSK01000018.1:0-58938 GCF_018403305.1 Paenibacillus sp. J53TS2 | reverse complement strand
CATCCCGAACACGACCGTTAAGCCCTCCAGCGCCGATGGTACTTGGACCGAAGGGTCCTGGGAGAGTAGGACGCCGCCAAGCAAAGGGAAAGAGCACTACCGTTCATTCGGTAGTGCTCTTTTTGCATTCTCAAGTAAAAACTACAAAAAGCGTGCTGCCGATAAGAGAACGATTAGTAAAAAATAGTTCTTTACTGATCATTCTCAATGCGGTATAAATAGATCACAGATGAAAAAGGGTCAAAGAAATTATTTTAAGGAGGGTTAAAATGTCACACTTACAATTCGCTGAACTTTGCGTAAAACGTGCCAGCCTCACAAGGACCTTGCCAGAAGGAAAAGAGGAACTTCAATGGGTTTCCAATACGGCTGTTCTTATTTATGGAGAAAAAGAGGCAGTTTTAGTCGATACTTTTACTACTATTGAACATAACCAAAAATTGATCGATTGGATAAAGACATTTAACCGTGACCTAAAATACATCTATATTACGCACGGTCATGGTGATCATTTCTTTGGAATCAAACAAATAAAAGAAGCTTTTCCCCATGCTAAAGCATTGGCAATAGAAGGAACAGTAAAAGAGAGTTTGAAACAAGGAAACCTAATTGAAAGCTTTTGGGATAAATTATTCCCTGATCAAATACCTCAACCTCAGGTCTTTCCTGATGTTATCAATATGAATTCTTTTGAACTCGA
This sequence comes from Paenibacillus sp. J53TS2, assembly GCF_018403305.1. Taxonomy (NCBI): domain Bacteria; kingdom Bacillati; phylum Bacillota; class Bacilli; order Caryophanales; family Paenibacillaceae; genus Paenibacillus; species Paenibacillus sp. J53TS2. The sequence goes on along the minus strand of NZ_BOSK01000018.1, from coordinate 58,238 downwards.
AGGACATAAGTTGGAAATCATTGAAGCGGGGTATACGGATACCGCGAATACAACATCATTGTGGATTCCGGATCTTGAATTACTAGTGACCGGGGATGTTGTTTATAACGGAATCCATCCCTATCTAGCTGAAACCACGGAAAGTTCTCGAATCGAATGGATTCAAGCCATAGATCGTCTAATGCAACTAAATCCAAAATTTGTTGTGGCGGGGCATAAAGTCCCCGAGAATGAGAATAACCCCAAAATCTTAGGTGAGACTCAGCAATATCTGTTAGACTTTAATCGAATGGAGAAAGAGACAGACACCGCTTCAGATTTATACAACAGCATGCTTCATCTTTACCCAAACCGGGTAAACCCAGGCTCACTTTGGGGATCAGCGAATGCGGCCAAGGCTTAAACCTCATCGAAGGATTGAGAATAACATGAATAAACGATCCATAACATCAAAATTTTATCCCGCGTATCGATTTCGCCAAAATTAACGTTTATACCGGTGAGTAAGAAATTTAGCTTACTCCAGGTTGGAAATGAACCGATCGTGACGTGAAGGCGTGGAGCAGGGATGGAAGGCCGGTATATGATAATGTCCGTCTACAGATGGGAGGTGTGCCCGAGATGCCAACGTTAGCTAAAGAGCTGGTTAAGCGAAACCCTAAGCGAACTAGGTCCAATATGGAACAGGTGAATTTCCCGATATGGATACAGATGCATGGTGCAGCATTACGCAATTACTGCCGATCGTTAGCCGGCTCGGTTTGGGAAGGCGACGATTTGGCGCAAGATACGTGGCTCAAGATTTGGTCGGCGACGCAAGGTAAAGGAGACGACGTTCAAATCACACGAACGTACCTGTATCGCACGGCTCAGCATGCGTGGATTGACCGCAGCCGGAGAAAGCGGCTTCGGGCAGAGTCGCTTCCCATGGACGAACTTCTGCAAGCGCCGGGACAGAACGATCCCGCTGAAGTGTGGGGCGCGATGGAGACCCTGGTCTCCGAGCTTTCGCCCCTTCAACGAACCGCGCTACTGCTGATCGATATTTTACAGTATACGGCCGGTGAAGCTGCGCAGTTGATTCAATCGACGGAAGGGGCTGTCAAAGCCGCCCTGCACAGAGCGAGGGTCAGACTGCGAAATGCTGTGGAGGGTTCCAGACGAGAAGGGAGAGACACCTCAGGTAAAGGGACTTCCATTGGGGAGGCTGCATCCCCAGACACATCCAATGACGTACTTGTTTATGCGTACATGGATGCGGTCCGCCGAGAAGACGCCGCTGCGCTTGCGATGCTGTATAACGACGTCCGGCCTCAGGATATAGTCCCGGTGTTAACACTCCAATCGTATCGCCGCAACTCCCTACGGAGCAAATCAGGCTCCCCTGCTACCGATCCGGTACAAAACCGGCAAAGTTTCATGTCCCTCGGTCTTGCCGCCTGATTCAAAGGAGGGTAAGCCATGAGTTCAGTAATCCCTTATGTTATCGAACAAACTGGACGAGGTGAACGGTCGTATGATATTTATTCGCGTTTGCTGAAGGATCGGATCGTGTTCCTCGGTTCAGCGATTGACGATCAGGTCGCCAATAGCATTACAGCGCAGATGTTGTTCTTGGCAGCTGAAGATCCGGAGAAGGATATTTACTTCTATATCAACAGTCCAGGTGGTTCAACATCAGCAGGCTTTGCCATATACGATACGATGCAATATGTGAAGCCGGACGTGCAAACGATCTGCTCCGGGTTGGCGGCTTCCTTTGCCGCGATACTGTTATTGTCTGGAGCCAAAGGGAAGCGGTTTGCCCTGCCCAACAGTGAGATTATGATTCATCAACCGCATGGAGGCGCGCAAGGGCAGGCCAGTGATATTGCGATCAGTGCCAAACGGATCTTAGGGATCCGGGAACGACTCAACGCCATTGCGGCGGAATGTACCGGGCAACCGCTGGAGCGAATTGAAAAGGATATGGATCGAGATTATTTCATGAGCGCAGACGAAGCTTGCGAGTACGGAATCATCGACCAGGTCATTACCCACGACAAGCGGTAACGAAGCAATGGATCGGAAGAATAGGAGGGAGAAGGCGAATGTGGCCTCTCCGTCCTTTTTCTTTTTGCCGAATCAAAGCTGGAGGAATGGGGCAGGATTAGCATCAGAATCCATGAAATGAACCTAATGTGCGCGTGAAATAGACACTCGTATTCGGTGGGCGGCCGAGTGATTTTTTGGCTGCGGTTGTCCTTGACAGCCTAGGGGGGCTTTGCTAAGATGGGAACAATATATTTTCGTAAGTGCCTATTCTGTCTTGATATATAAGGGTTATGTTCTTCTAAGGGATTACAGAGGTAGTCGTTTTTTTTATACCCGGATTTCAGGAAAGGGCCCAACAAAACAACCAAATCGAAGGAGGATTCATCACGGTGTGGGAAAGTAAATTTGACAAGGAAGGCTTAACGTTTGACGATGTGCTTTTGGTTCCCCGTAAATCGGAGGTATTGCCGAAAGAGGTGGATGTGTCCACTCGGCTCAGCGACAAGGTCAAGCTGAATATTCCGCTCATCAGTGCGGGAATGGATACGGTCACGGAATCCGCGCTGGCAATCGCGATTGCACGGGAAGGCGGCATCGGTATCATTCATAAGAATATGCCGATCGAACAGCAAGCCGAAGAGGTCGACCGAGTGAAACGCTCCGAGAGCGGCGTCATCACGAATCCTTTCTCATTGACTCCGGATCATCTCGTGTCCGATGCAGAGGAGGTTATGGGAAAATTCCGTATTTCCGGCGTGCCGATTGTGAATGAGGAGCACAAGTTGGTCGGGATTTTGACAAACCGGGATTTGCGCTTTGTACATGATTACAGCATCAAGATCAGCGAAGTCATGACGCGTGACAACTTAATTACCGCACCGGTAGGAACTTCTTTACAGGAAGCCGAAGTCATTTTGCAAAAACATAAAATCGAGAAACTCCCTCTGGTCGACGACCACAATACGTTAAAGGGCCTGATTACGATCAAGGATATCGAAAAAGCGATCCAATTCCCGAACGCTGCCAAGGATGCGCAGGGACGCTTGCTCGTTGGTGCTGCCGTCGGGATCTCCAAGGATACGTTTGAGCGGACCGACGCGCTGGTTAAAGCTGGAGTTGACGTAATTACGGTCGATTCGGCGCATGGTCACCATATCAATATTATTGAAGCGGTAGCCGAGCTTCGCAAACGGTTTCCTGAGCTGACGATTATCGCCGGTAATGTAGCGACAGGCGAGGCGACGAGAGCCTTGATTGAAGCGGGAGCTTCCGTGGTGAAGGTCGGTATCGGACCTGGCTCGATCTGTACGACTCGCGTGATCGCTGGCATCGGCGTGCCGCAGGTTACGGCGGTGTACGATTGCGCGACGGTAGCTCGTGAATACGGGATTCCGATCATCGCAGACGGAGGTATCAAGTACTCCGGCGAGATTACGAAATCGATCGCGGCCGGTGCGCATGCGGTGATGTTGGGCAGCTTGTTTGCCGGTACAGAAGAAAGCCCTGGGGATTCGGAAATCTACCAAGGTCGCCGCTACAAGGTGTATAGAGGAATGGGTTCGTTGGGCGCGATGAAGCAAGGTAGTAAGGACCGCTACTTCCAAGACGACGACAAGAAGCTGGTACCGGAAGGGATCGAAGGCCGTGTTGCCTACAAAGGACCGATCTCCGATACGATTCATCAGTTGATTGGCGGCCTGCGTTCCGGGATGGGGTATTGCGGCACGAAGTCGCTGGATGAGCTTCGGAACGATACGCAGTTTATCCGCATCACAGGTGCAGGCTTGCGCGAAAGCCATCCGCACGATGTTCAGATCACCAAAGAGGCGCCAAACTACTCGCTGTAATAGGGGTAATTCAAAAAGTCAAAAGGGTTTAAACCATTATTTTCCACATCAGGCAGGGCGTTTTCCGTCCTGCTTGTCTTTTTTTGCGGGTACCCCTGTGATAGAATAGATAAAGCAAATGAAAGAATATGAGGGGAGCTTTAAGGCATTGAAACACAAACAACCACAACGCAAGTCGACAACCAAACGGCGTTTCCTGCGCAAAAGCGTAGCTTCTGTATTGCTGCTAAATCTACTATGTTTCTCTCTTGCACCGGTGATGGCACTGGCGGAGGGAGAGCAAACGGAATCTACTTCTACTGAATCTACGACAACCGAAACGACGACAGTGCAAACAGCCACCTCAATTCCTTCCGTGGAATCCCTGGGCTTGGAAGTGAAGTCCGCGGTTTTGCTGGAGCCTGTATCCGGGCAAGTATTGATGAACATCAACGGGGATGTTCCTTTGCCTCCGGCCAGCATGACCAAAATGATGACCGAATATATCGTGGCTGACCTCGTGAAGCAAGGGAAGTTCAGTTGGGACGACGTGGTGACGGTAGGAAAAAATGCCGCCCAAACGATCGGCTCGCGGATTTTTCTGGCCGAAGGGGATCAACATACTATTGAAGAGTTATATATCGCGATGGCCGTCGGCTCCGCGAACGATGCGACGGTGGCTTTGGCTGAGCATGTTGCAGGTTCCGAGCAAGCTTTCGTGAAAATGATGAATGACGAAGCCAAGCGTATGGGGATGAAAACCGCGCACTTTGCGAACTCCACCGGCTTGGACATTGCGGATATGCCGGAACAATTCCGTCCTTCGGATACCGAAGAGACCGTGATGTCAGCAATGGATGCAGCCATTCTGGCAAGATACATTGTGACGGACCATCCGGACTTTACTCGGTTCACAACGATCCAATCGTACAAGTTCCGCGAGCGAGATACCGCTCCAATGATCAACTGGAACTGGATGCTGGAAGCCAATAAAAACGTGACTAACTTTAAGCAATACGCCTATGATGGTCTTGACGGGCTCAAAACGGGACACACCACGAATGCGGGCAACTGCTTTACCGGGACGGCCGTCCGTAACGGAATGCGCTTGATCAGCGTCGTGATGGGTGCTAAAACCGAAGGCTCTCGTTTCGTTGAAAGCCGCAAAGTCCTGGACTTCGGCTTCAATAACTTTGAAACGAAGCAAATCGTACCACCGAAAACAACGGTTGCAGGGACAGAAACCGTGACGGTGAAGAAAGCGAAAAACACGGAGATTCCGGTCGTAACGGATCAAGCGGTTAGCTTTGTCGTACCGAAAGGCGCGGACACGAGCGCGGTACAACCCAAAGTGACGTTGGCCGATGAGAGCACCTTGACAGCTCCGTTGAAGCAGGGGACGAAGGTCGGAACCGTAACCTACTCGTTTAAGGCTCCAGGCATGGACCAAACGCTTGAGAAGACAGTGAACCTGATCACAGCGGAAGATGCGGAAAAAGCCGGTTGGTTTAAGCTGATGATGCGAGCCATCGGCGATTTCTTCAGCGATCTGTTCAACGGCATCAAAAATCTTTTCTAAGCGTCCTTTCATATCCGAGTAAACGGGTTGTGTATTTCAACTGTATCTTGTAAAATATTTAGTTAGATTATTATCGGGAGGATTGGACATGGAAACAGGAACATCGCGTGTAAAAAGAGGTATGGCTGAGATGCAAAAAGGCGGCGTCATTATGGACGTCATGAATGCGGAACAAGCCAAAATCGCCGAAGCGGCTGGAGCTACCGCCGTTATGGCATTGGAACGTGTGCCTTCCGATATCCGGGCGGCCGGCGGCGTAGCCCGCATGGCGGATCCGACGATCGTTGAGGAAGTCATGAAGGTTGTCTCCATCCCGGTCATGGCAAAAGCGCGGATCGGTCATTACGTGGAAGCGAAAGTTCTGGAATCGCTTGGGGTAGACTATCTGGACGAGAGTGAAGTGCTGACCCCGGCGGATGAAGTATTCCATATCGATAAACGGGATTTCACCGTACCGTTCGTATGCGGGGCGAAGGATCTGGGCGAAGCGCTTCGTCGTATTAGCGAAGGCGCATCGATGATCCGGACGAAAGGGGAGCCGGGAACGGGCAACATCGTGGAAGCGGTACGTCACATGCGTCTGATCAACAGCCAAATCCGCAAGGTGCAGAACATGTCGAAGGATGAGCTTTATGCCGAGGCGAAGAACCTTGGTGTGGCTTACGACCTGCTTTTCGAAGTACATGAGAACGGCAAGCTGCCGGTCGTTAACTTCGCGGCGGGCGGTGTAGCAACACCGGCCGATGCGGCTTTGATGATGCATTTGGGCGCGGACGGGGTATTTGTCGGCTCCGGTATTTTTAAATCGGACAGTCCCGAGAAATTTGCTCGTGCGATCGTCGAAGCGACGACGCATTATACGGATTATAAATTGATTGCGGAAGTATCCAAAAATTTGGGTACACCGATGAAAGGCATCGAGATTTCCAAATTGTCCGCGGCAGAGCGGATGTCGGATCGCGGCTGGTAATCGTCTTTTCGTCAAGAACCGTAGGATCTAAAGCAAGTCCTTCACCCCGGCTGTCTCTTTCCGATGGCCGGGGTACATCATAGTGACCTACGTGAGCAACGGAAGCTTCGTGATCAAAAAATGACTTATTGAACTACCTCTAGAGAAAGAAGGTTTGTCATGAAAGTAGGAGTGTTAGCGCTGCAAGGCGCGGTTGCGGAGCATATCCGCAGCTTGGAGAAGACCGGCGTTGAAGCTGTAACCGTGAAGCACACCGAACAGCTTGCTGAGCTGGATGGACTGATCATTCCTGGCGGCGAAAGCACGACCATCGGCAAACTGATGCGTAAATACGGCTTTATGGATGAGATTCGAAGCTTTTCCGGACAAGGTAAACCGGTATTCGGGACCTGTGCCGGACTGATCGTGATGGCTAAGGAGATCGAGGGCGGCGAGGAAGCTCATCTCGGACTGATGGATATCAAGGTATCGCGCAATGCGTTTGGACGTCAGCGTGAAAGCTTCGAAACCGATCTTGACGTGAAGGGACTTGAGGTTCCACTGCGGGCGGTATTCATTCGGGCCCCGCTGATCACGGCAGTTGGAGAAGGGGTAGAGGTGTTGTCGACTTATCACGATGAAATAGTGACGGCACGCCAGGGGCATCTGCTCGTTTCGTCGTTCCATCCGGAGCTGACTGACGACTTCTCACTACATACGTATTTTGTTGAGATGATCAAGCAAGCCAAGCAGCCGTAAACAGGCCTTGACTCCTTTGCGGGTTGAGGTTTTATCTGTTTTACCGGCGTTTTGAACTTCCGATAGCAGCCTTTCCGTCCGCGGGTCTCCCCAGATGAAGGTCGGCAGGTCTGTGCGGGATCATTCTAGGAGGGACTACTCATGTTAGATGTGAAAATCATGCGAAATGAATATACACGCGTTGAGGAAGCGCTGAAGAATCGGGGGAAATCGCTGGAGCTCATCTCCGGTTTTGCGCCGCTGGACGAGAAACGCCGGGTGTTGCTTCAAGAAAGCGAAGCGCTCAAAAATCGCCGGAACACCGTCTCCGCAGAAGTTGCACAGCGCAAGAAAAACAAGGAGAACGCCGACGAGTTAATCGTAGAAATGCGCGAAGTCGGAGATCGCATCAAGGAGCTGGACGAAGAGGTTCGGACGCTTGAGGTGAAAATCGACGAGCTGATGCTCTCCATTCCGAACATCCCTCATGCTAGCGTACCGGTAGGCGCTTCGGAAGAAGATAATGTCGAAGTTCGCCGTTGGAGCGAGCCGCGGAACTTTGAGTTTACTCCGAAAGCGCATTGGGATATTGCAGCGGACCTCGGAATTCTTGATTTTGAAGCCGCAGCGAAAGTGACCGGTTCGCGGTTTACTTTTTATAAAGGGTTGGGGGCTCGCCTCGAACGTGCGCTCATTAACTTTATGATGGACCTGCACAGCAACGAACATGGGTACGAGGAAATGCTACCGCCTTACATCGTTAATCGCGACAGCTTATACGGAACGGGCCAGCTACCGAAGTTCGAGGAGGATCTGTTCAAACTATCGGGCGCCAGCGACTATTATTTGATTCCTACGGCTGAGGTGCCGGTGACGAACTATCATCGGGATGAAATTCTGAATGCGGAAGACTTACCGCGCAATTATGTGGCTTACAGCTCCTGCTTCCGTTCTGAGGCTGGTGCAGCTGGCCGCGATACCCGTGGTTTGATTCGTCAACACCAGTTCAACAAGGTGGAAATGATCAAAATTGTTCATCCGGACAACTCTTATGACGAGCTGGAGAAAATGACGAACAACGCCGAGCGCGTGCTGCAGCTTTTAAACCTGCCTTACCGTGTGCTTGCGTTGTGTACGGGCGACATGGGCTTTACGGCTGCCAAAACATACGACCTGGAAGTATGGCTTCCGGAGAGCGGGTTATACCGCGAAATCTCCTCTTGCTCCAACGTGGAGGACTTCCAGGCCCGCCGGGCGAACATTCGGTTCCGTCCGGAGCCGAAGGCGAAGCCGGAGTTCGTGCATACGTTAAATGGCTCGGGACTAGCGGTTGGACGCACCGTGGCTGCGATCCTGGAGAATTACCAGCAGGAAGACGGCAGCGTGGAGATTCCAGAGGCGCTGCGCCCTTATATGGGGAATTTGCAGAAGATTACCAAGCGTAATTAGCTTGCGTAGCGGCAAGCGATATGGTAGAATCTGATTTGTTACGCTAAATCGGATTCACTTTGGAGAGGTACCGAAGCGGTCATAACGGGGCGGTCTTGAAAACCGTTAGGGTGCAAGCCCACATGGGTTCGAATCCCATCCTCTCCGCCAGTTATTACAAATTAGCGCCGTATAAGGCATTGCGGTGATTATGACTGAAACGCACTTGACTGTTGAACAGCGGTCTGGTGCGTTTTTTTGTGTTCGTGACCGTTAGAGATAAATCTAACGGGAGGTACTCAATATGAGTTCAATCAATGGAAAAACACCGCATAAACGCGGGCAAAGGAAGAACAATTTAGACATTCCTCAGCGGTTATTAGACCGCCTTACTCCTTCGGTCTTAGAAACATCCCGCTCTACCCTTCAAGAACCTGAGAAACCGCGAACGGAGACATTGACACTGGATAGGCTGTTTAATCGCTACTATTCCGCACGGCAAGCGGCGGGAGCGGCAGAACGCACCTTAGAGGACTACATGAAGCACATGAACTGGTTCCAACGTTTCTTAGCATCTGAATACAACGGTCTGGATAACTTTGTACCGAATCGAGATGTGATTCGTTCATGGATTTCCCATATGTTGACGGTACAAAAGTTGAAGCCCTCAACAATTAACATTAGATTAAGAACAGTTAAAGCAATGTTCAATTGGGCTATTAGCGAAAGAATCATTAAAGAATCTCCATTCGATAATGTAGAGTTACTAAAAGTGCCAGAGGAAGATTTCCAAGTAATTTCAAAGACACAGGAACGGAAACTGTTTAACTGCTGTGAATTGACCACTTTTACTGGACTACGTGATGCCTTGTTAATGTCATTCCTACTTGATACAGGGTTGCGTATCGGGGAGTGCATGAGAATTTTTGTAGAGGAAGTTGATCTACAAAACCGCTCTGTATCTGTTAGGGCTGAGTCAGCTAAAACCAGAAGAGCGCGGATGGTTTACTTTGGGGCGAGAACACAGGAACTATTGTTTATCTATCTTGCGTGGCACGAAATTAACGCTCAAGCTCCAAACTTGTTTCTTAACGAGTTTGGTCAACCTTTAGATAAGAATTGGGCTACCAGATGTATCAGTTTCATTGGTAAGAAGGCTAAAATTACAGGCGTTCGCATTAGCCCCCACACTTTCCGACATACGTTTGCGACTCGTTATATAAAGGCAACAGGCGACCCGTTTTCACTGCGTCGATTACTTGGACATTCTTCAATGGAAATGGTTAATCGCTATGTTAATCAGGATGCCGATGATGTTCGTGAACAGTATGAGTAGTTTATGAAAGGAGAATGAGGTGTTGTGTAATCTGGGTTAAATATATATTTGTGAAATGGAAGCACTGCTATTTATTGGACTTGCATGTCCTTGATATAGCTGTGCTTTTTTGAATGCTTTATTTTATTAAAAATAATAGAATATTTTCTGTGCTTCAAACAAGATTAAATAAAATACAAATTCAATTTAGAATGGTTTTATCAACTTAGTGTCAGATGATAAAGAGCGAAGGGAAGTATGCAATATACAGAGCGGTACACCAATTCTTTATACCAAACTCATTTGCGAAACCCATGACAGTCTAGTTTGACTCGATGTGTATATATTGGCGTATTGGAAACGGTCTGAATTTAAAATAAAACTCGTGACCAATTGAATTCAAAGTGTTTTATCAATATTGCACGATATTACCTACAATAGATTATTTATTCATACTAAGCCCTTATTCCGTTTATGTATGTAGTCTGTGTAGTAAACAATAGTATATTCTTTTAAGTCCTCTGATTATATGTACGATATTACCTATAATAGATTATTTATCTCTTTACCCTCTGGAACTCTACGGGTTATAAGTACAAGAACCATACTCATCAATAAAAGCATCAACCAATGAATGATATGTGCTTGCACATCAATTACATTAGCAATATCAACGTGCAAGCAATAGCAGTATATTAGCCAACCAAACTCTCGTATTGTCTCCTCGGCAACATATTTCTCAGTTCCTTTCTGCTAAAGAAGAACAACATGCACGACTTGAAATCATAGGATTCATTAATCGTCAACACATTAGATTCTTCGACTGTAACATCAATTTTTAAGCGATAGAGGTTAGGTAGATTTCGTTGTAGCCCTTGTCCGCCTACTGGTTTCCTGTTACGTGCAACAGCTTCAATGACACCTAAATCAATTAACTTGTTTACCTGATTTCTTGCTGTTTTCTCAGCTAGACCTGTGGCGAATTCAATCATTGAAAATGGCATATAAAAAACGCCTTGCATATTCGCATGGCGTTTAGAGTGTTTCAGCATTGCAAATGTGATTAGTTTTTGATTTTTTTCAGGACACTTATCAATAATCCATTTAAATTCGTTTAGAGTAATGGTCAAGTCCTTATTAGTGCTGCTTAGGTTATAATCCTTCTCGTAAACGTCTCTAACAATTAAATCAATATCCTTGTAACAATCTCTTAACTTCGTCGTATATGAATCTGGGTTTTGCGTATCCATCCAACTATACAAAGAATCTTTACACTCATCCTTGTTGTTTCCAGAGCCTTTCAAGTACATGGCAATCAAAAGCGTTGCTTTATGCCTTGAACCTTGAACTTTTAATCCATTCAGTAAGTAATCTTGTGCAAGTTTAATCGAATAGTCCCTAGATTGTTCGTGACTCTTAGGCGGTATAAATGGACTTACTGCATCTTCTATTATAATCAAATCGTTTATATCGATCTTCTGCTTATCTGTGTCAATGATATTAAGTAAGTCTAACACTTGATGACTATCTATTTTGTTAATTGTTAGCAGATAGGCTTCTGAGTGTTGCTTGCTCATCACATTAAAATCATCGTCAATGAATCCACAATACTGTCCTGTCTTTTGATGAATACCTAGCGGTAACTTGACACCTTGACTGCTAGTAACCCTGAATTCAACCTTGTTACCTGCGTCTGAGTGTTCAATAATATCTGACACTTGAATCACATAATTGAAGAATCTCATTGCATGGTCAACTTCAATAAGGTCTTCAAAGAATATGTCGATGTGGTAGCCCTTATTGCCACTGAAACTGATGTGATGCTCGATATTCATATCATTCAATGTGATTGCAACCTTACCTGTAATCCATTTTGCTTTTATAAGATCATGAAAGTCTACATCAAAAGTTATGAATCTTGTTGTTTGTTCACCGCTGAACGTGCCAATAGTAAACTTACCATTTAGATGTTGTTCAAAGTGCCAGTCATTCAATTTTTGAGTCTTTTTTCCTTGATTATTTTGTCGCCCTGCAATACATGTAATGTAACCTTGCTTAGATTGCCTTAAATACCTGCCTGTCTGTACGATATATAGTTCATTGAGTTTTTTTATTACTTCCTTTTGCATTAATGAACGCCCCTTTGAATTATCATTTGTCTTTTGAATTATCAGCATGGAATTACAAGAGAAGAGGACTCAACAAGTCGCCTTGCTAAGCCCTCCTTAACTCAATTCTTTGTTCTCGGTATTCGTCTAACGCATCCTGTAACGCTTTATTGTGTTTGAACTGCCAGAACTTTCTCATTGTTTTTACATGATAGGCGCAACAAATATAACTGAACCCTTTGCTTTTCAAAAACATTTGCATGTTTGTTGAGTAACAGAAAAAATACTTATCGTTCATCAAATTCCGCTCCTTTGACTTCATAAGTTAAAGTAAAAACCCCAAACACGATTTTCGTATTTGAGGTTAAAAGAAAGGATTATTTAAGCAACATAGGATGACCAAAGATTGCTTGCTCTTTGTTAAGATGATTTCTGATCTAACGAACTACGTTCAAATGCCCATCTACTTACATGCGTGATTCTTCCATTGAGCGCATTGGAGATATTCTTTGGATAAACGCCAAGTTCCCTAGATGCTTCTGTCTGAGACTTAAACTGGCGCTGCTCACCTGTGTCCAAATGAGTTGCGATTATTGGGTTCTCATTCTTCTTAACTAGTCCAGTTTCGTGGGCATGAGCGATATTCTCTTTTCGTGTCATCCAATTTAAGTTTTTAAGTCTATTGTCTAACTTATTCCCATTTTGATGATTGACTTGCTCCTTGTTCTCTGGATTAGGAATAAACGCAATTGCTACTAACCTATGAATAGCCATCCTCTTTTTCTTACCTTTCTTAGACAGAGTGACCCTTTGATAACCATCTCTTTGAATTTGTGGTTTTAAAGTCTTCTCTCTGCTTGTATCCTTACTGCTAAGACGCTTTACTCGTCCAAGGTTTGATACCTCATATAATCCCTCGTAACCTACTACTGGTAGCCATTCTTCACCTTGTAAATCTTCACTCTGATTCAGTTTGTTGATTGTCATGATAACCATCTCCTGCTTGTCGAATTGAGGAGAGAATGACAAATAACCCTTGCGATGATCGGCAAAGGGTCATTTGTCATTCTCTTAGAAAAATGGTAGGTACCTCTTTTCCCTCACTTCTAAAAGAGTCGAGCACGCTGATTTTTCACTTGTTTTGGCAAACTATACAAATTAAACAAATTATTATAAAAAACAGAAGACACCTTATTGGAGAAGTGACTTCTGTTTGGTTTTGGGATTAATGCCTGATGTTGTTTCATCTAATGACGAAAGTGAATTGATAATCTTCTTAAAGAGTTTGCTGTCTGTTTGCATTCTTCCTCGTGGAATCGAACGTATAGTAGAAGTTGTGATAAAGAGCATAAATATAAGTAATCTGTAGGAGCATCTATAAACATTGAATATTAATGTAGTGCCTTTCGTATCGTGAAATAATTAATATGGCTTTCCTTCTAGGTGTGTTGGGGGCTTTCCTATATAGTTGAAAGAAGAGAAGACTGTAAACCCTCCCCCTAAGCTCACAAATGGTATTGAATTTTTCTGCATAACAGATTAAGTAATTGCTGCTTAAAGAGTTTGGGGATTTGGCAACCTCGTATGAGTGTGGAGGTAGAGTGTTGTTTGTAAAAGTATACCTTTAAAAACAGTATGACTAGCAGGAAATATGGGTTTATTTAGGTTGGTTTATATTTTACAAACGTTTGTAAAATATATAAACACCTTTATAAACGTTGGTGGTATAATTAGATTATTACATAGAAGGAAGGTTACCTTATGAAGTCTAAAACATTTGCTTACATCCGAGTATCTACTAAAGACCAAAATCCTGACAGACAATTATATGAAATGAAGCAACTTGAAATTAATGAAAGGGATATATTCATAGATAAAGAGAGTGGAAAAGATTTTGATCGACCACAGTACCAAGCATTGAAACAATGCCTGCGTGAGGGAGATTTATTATACATAAAATCCATTGATCGTTTCGGACGCAACAGTAAGGAAATTAAGAAGGAATGGGAGTACATTACGCAAGAGATTAAAGCAGATATTAAAGTAATAGATATGCCCTTGCTAGACACTACACAATACAAGGATACCTTGGGGACGTTTGTAAGTGATTTGGTATTACAGGTGCTTTCATTCGTTGCTGAGCGTGAACGTGAGAATATTAGGCAAAGACAATTAGAGGGTATATCTGTAGCTAAGTCGAAGGGTAAGCATTTAGGTAGACCACGGATAAATATTAATACATTAGATAAGGAACAGAGACTTATATTAGAAATGAATTATTCTAAGTGGATACGTAAAGAGATAACTGCAGTACAATTTTTTCAAATGTTAGGGTTGAAAAAGAATACTTTTTATAAAATTATTAAAGACTATGCTACACATTCAGTAAAGCAATAACTTTAAAAAAGCAATAGACTTCATTCGGCACTCTTGAAATTAAAAAGGTGTTTTGATGTAGGTGAAGAATATTGTTATTATTACAATTTATTTCAATAGGATTCGTATAGGAAAGCGGGATAAATGTGGATCGAAATTACTTGAATAGATATTTCACAAAAAAATCCATACTGAACATAATTTTTTCTGAGGGATTTATATCGAATTTATTTTTTGAGGAATTAGAGTATAATTACAACCTATTAAGTCAAGATTATCGAAATGAATTTTTCTATAAAAACATCCTATTTAATAAATATATTATAGGCAGATATAGTTTAAAGACTTCAACTGCATTAAGTGAAATTGTTATAGAAAACTCAAAGGCTGACTTTATTGTATTAAATCATTCAACAGGGGTTGTTTTTGAAATAAAAACCGATCTAGACAATTTTGACAGGCTGATGTATCAGTTGGATGACTATTATAAAGTTTTTAGTTTGGTGAATGTTGTTACGTCAGAAAAGAATTATTATCCTGTTTATAAGTTGCTAAAGGAGATGAATCCCAATGTTGGAATAATTGTTCTTACTACAAACCAGAGACTAAGTGTAAGAAAAGCGGCTATTAGTGATAATAGAAGTTTGTGTCATGAATCTTTGTTTAAATTGCTTAGAAAAAGCGAATATGAAAAAATTATTAAAACTAGATTTAAGATGGTTCCTGATGTAAAACCAGTTCATTTATTTAAATCATCATTAGAATTATTTAAACAGATTCCCATTCTAGAAGCACAGGAATTAGTTTTTACAGAATTAAATAAAAGAGAAAAATCAGGTAAAATAGGCGTGATTAAGGAGTTTCCAGAATCTATAAGATGGTTGATTTATTCAGGAAGATACGATGACAAAACATTACTTTCAATTTACGAAAAACTTAATCAATGAGGTGATTAAATGTACTATCCTATCATAAGAGGTAGACAATATGACTTACTCGCTATAAGAGAATTAACGATAAATAACAAGTTGAGTCAGTACATAATACCAATTATTGAACCAATTAAACTTAACTCTACATTAATCTCGACTTTAAATGAAATCACCAATGCTCAAAACAAAGCAATTGTTATTTCTAATCCTAAAGTTGGTTCATTTACTGGGGAGTTAGAAATTGAGGATATAAGAGATAAATTTATAGAAATCATAAAAGATAACGATGTGATTGTTGGACATCACTTCAATAAAGATTCCACGGATCAAATTAGTGAACTGATTGAATACTACGATGTGGAGTTAAGTCAAATCGTGGTTATTCATAAAGAAAAGAAGCTAGTAAGTTTGTACAATGAGATTTTCACAGAAGATACTCCGCTATTGAACTTGATACCACTAGATAATTCTTTTAGGAGACAGCTGAACGGTAAAAAGTTAGTTGGATTAGACGATAAGTTTAATAAAATGTTAAGGAATGCAGATTATTTAGAAAATGAAAATGAGTTTTTTTCAGAGGAGCATTTATTTTTTGAAGAAGAGGGGTATGTCGGATTTTCTGACTATTCAGTAGTAGGAGCAGATTATAGTGAAAGTGGATTTGCCCCATATGCTGTAGCGATTCATATTGTATACCCCAACGAAGAGAATGCATTAGAGATTATGCACTTTGTTTCAGATTCAAATAGAGATACTAGTGACCCTGCTGGCAAATTCTCTGAAGCATTAGAAAAGCTGATTGAATGGTACGAGGGTTATTCATACGATGATCGGATGGATACTTTGGCTATGCAAGTTTTAAAGCGACACTATGAGGAAGGTACATATCCAGGTTTGCCTACTCTAAAGAAATTATCGATTATGCACCACTTAGAATTGGTTGGTAATATCCTGGAGGGACATTAAATGAATTGTTGTGAAAGGTGTTTTATGTCTTTAGAAATTAAGGGGATTATTAAGAGTTTAAATAAAATAGACAGATGTGACTTTTGTGAAAGTACTAATGTATATGTTTACAATTTATATGAGGACTCAGGTCTTGATGAATTATTTAATGGAATACTAAGTATCTTCAAACCATCATCAGAACTGTTACCTTATGGATATTCTAGGTATTGGTTAGTTAGTATCAAAGATGAGTTCGAGAAGAACTGGAAAATCTTCAATGGTTTTGATAGTCAAAAAATACATAAATTTTTGGTTGAACTTTTGTCTAGTAGATTTCCTGATAAAATACCTCTATTAGATAATCAAGTTGGTATTTTGGAGTGGATGAATGATAAGTCTTTAAATGAACACTCGGTTCTAAGAGGAAAGACATGGAATCAGTTTGTCAATTGCATAAAACATGAGAACCGCTTCCACTCAAACTATGTAAATTATGACGTGCTAGAGTATTATTTAGCTAGAATTTCAGTAGAGTTAGAGCCTGACACTTTTTATCGTGCTAGAATTTCAAATGTTAAAGAATTAACTGTTGAAGAAATGGGCGCTCCACCAAAAGAATTAGCAACTGCTGGTCGTGCTAACTCTGAAGGAATCAGACACTTATATTTAGCAAGTGACACAGTTACTGCTGTAAGTGAAATAAGACCAAGTAAAAGTGATTCTATTTATGTAGGTAGGTTTCCACTAACATCTAGAATAAAGGTCGCCGACTTTAGATTATTGAAAAATTTAGACGTATTTCTTTTTCAAGACCCAATCAGATATGCACTAAATTTGGAAAATTTTAATAACATAAATAAGGCAATTTCTAAGCCAGTTAGAAGTGGTGATAGTAAGTTAGATTATTTACCTACTCAATTTATAGTCGACTTTATTAAATATCTCAATGAGACTAAAGGGGCAGGTTATGAGGGTATTGTTTTTGAAAGCACTTTAACACCTAGTGGATATAATATAATGATATTTAATCCTGATATTCTTGACTGTGTGCGTATAGAAAAGCGAAGAGTCGAATCACTTAATTATGAAACAATCCCAGTAACGTCTTGAAGTTTTAAATAAGCATGACAAAAGGTGAATTGTGTATTTGGCTGCATTACTTTATCAGTGGGACAGCTTGACTCATGCTTTTCATAATAATAAGATTAAGATATCCAACGGTCACTGACCAAATTAAACACTTTAACTTAGACCGCTGTAGCGGTTCAACAACAAAGTGCAATAAACCCAGTCATGGTAAGGAAAGTGGCGGGATTTAACATTAGGGGCGGTCTTGAAAACCGTTAGGGTGCAAGCCCACGTGGGTTCGAATCCCACCCTCTCCGCCATACGAGAATAATCAACCGATTCCTGAAAGGGAGTCGGTTTTTTTGTGTATGGCGAAAGGTGGGATTCGAACGGGCCGTGAAGCGGACATGCCCTAAGGCATGTCCGTAGGCCCCGGCGTGATAGTCGCACAGCGTAGCCGCACTTGTACGGCTACGTCCGACGGAGCGAATCCCACCCTCTCCGCCATACATCGATCATCCAGAGAGCAGAGATGCTCTCTTTTTTCATGCATAACGGAGGCCCTTTCTTCGCAAATTAACTCTGTTGATCAAATCAAGGGAGGCATTATTCGTTATGACAAAACCGCAAACCTACCAAACCTCGGGCTCCGGCAACGGACAGAATCGCGAACGCCAACGGAACGAGGGCAAAGGCGGACTTGAACCGCTGTCTGGTTCAAAAAAGGCGAAAATCAGAAAACAAGACGGTAACTTTAACCCGGAAGGATAAGCTCTTATCGGAAGGGTTACCACGAACCTTGCCCTAGCCTCGGCTGGGGTTTTTTGCCGTTCAGATGCACGGTGTTTATCAGATTTAGAGCAAGACAACAAGCGGAGAAAATGTCATAATAAAGGTTAGGGTGTGTTCTTATACGGGAACATGAATTTTTTTGAAAGAATGGTGAGAGGGAAGAACTATAAAACATACTGAAAGGATCGTGATGCCATTTGAACGCGGTTAATCCAAATCAACTGATTCCACCTACAGCAACCCAAGTACGCCAACATAAACAGCGTACGCTGAAGAGCAACTTATTCAGGTCTATGTTTATTGTAGTCGGAGCGATTATCGTCTCCGTTGCGCTGGAACTATTTCTGGTACCTAACAAAATTACGGACGGTGGCATAACCGGTATTTCCGTAATGACTTCCTACTTGTCGGGCTTCCCGCTCGGGGTTTTCCTCTTCCTTTTCAACCTCCCTTTTCTCATTGTCGGCTACAAACAAATCGGCAAGACGTTTGCCGTATCCACCCTGCTGGGCATTACCGTGATGTCGGTTGGCACGGCGCTGCTGCACCCGGTTGCTGCTTTTGTCAGTGATACCTTACTTGCCTTTGTGTTTGGCGGCATTTTACTTGGTTTAGGCACCGGTTTAGTTATTCGCTTTGGCGGATCGCTGGACGGGACTGAAATCGTGGCCATTCTCATTTCACGAAGAACTCCGTTCTCGGTTGGCGAGATCATCATGTTCTTCAACTTCTTCATCTTGCTCGGTGCAGGCTTCGTGTTTGGCTGGGAGCGCGCGTTGTTCTCGTTATTAGCCTATTATATTGCCTATAAGACCATCGATATCGTCGTAGACGGTTTAAACGAGTCGAAATCGGTTTGGATTATCAGCGACCAGATCGATGAAATCGGCGATGCGATCTTAAGCCGTTTGGGACGCGGCGTTACGTATTTGTCGGGAGAAGGCGGTTTTTCCGGCGACCCGAAGAAAGTGATTTTCTGCGTCATTACCCGCTTGGAAGAAGCCAAGCTGAAGGAAATCGTGAATCATTACGATGAAAATGCATTTTTGGCAGTCGGAAATATCCATGATGTTAAGGGCGGACGTTTCAAGAAGAAAGCAATTCATTAGTTCAGCGGAACGTATTCCGAAATCCTTGCAAATGGTTTATGATATGTTATGTTTAGAAAAATTTTGCTTTTACTGAGGATGAATGGGTAGGAGAGAGGAGAAGGTATGTTTAAAAAGTTATTGACGTCCTGCTTGCTGGTCATGCTGTCCGTCGTGCTGGTCTTGGCCGGCTGCAGCAGCAAGAAGGAACCGAAGGAAGCCTTGAGCAGCGCAGCTGTGAAGGCGCTTGAGATGAACTCGTACGTGTTGGAGAATCAAATTAAGATCTTGGATTTTTCCGTTGAAATGGAAGAGGCAGAGTCCCCGGAAGTGGGCGCCGTATTATCCATGCTGAAGAACGCTGAGATCAACATCAAGCAAATTTTCCAGAAGGACCCGATGCAAGCCGAAGCAACACTGGAAGTCAAATTGACAGGGGATATGACGACGACAATTACGATTCCGCTCGTCGTGACGCCGGAGAAATTGTACGTTAAGGTACCAAGCATTCCGTTCCTGCCAATGCCGGAGTCGGTGACTGGGAAATTCCTGGTTCTCGACATGAAAGAGCTGGCGGAGCAGAGCGGCGAGGAGTTTAATCCGGACCTGTTCAATCCGGAGAAGAGCCAAAAGCTCAGCACGGAATTAATGGGAGCTTTATTTGCTGAGTATGAATCCGGAGCTTACTTCACCAACATCGATCCAAAAGAGGCTTCGTTGCCGGAAGGTTTCAAAGCGAAGCAGGTGGTCCAATTCGCCATTACGAATGACAATGTAAAAGAAGCGGTGACGATTCTGGTGAATCAAGCGTTGCCGAAGATGCTGGATATATTGTCCAAAGAAGAATACCGTTCGATGTTGCAGCTGACGCCAGAGGAACTTGAGCAGGCGAAGAAAGAACTGCAAGAAGGCAACCAGGACGAACTGGGCAAAGCGTTGGACGAGATGAAGAATCATCTACAAATCAACAAATTCACGGTGGATACCGCGATCGACGAGAACAACTACCCGGCGTATTACAACGTTCAGGCAGATGTCGCCGTAAACGATCCGGAAACGAAGGAGAACATCAAAGTTGCTGTCCAAATGACCAGCCGCTTTACTCAAATTAATGAGAAACCGGCCTTTGAAATCGGCATTCCGACAGACACGCTGACTTTGGAGCAGCTACAAGAAGAAATGGGCCAGTTTGGCTATTAAGCTTAAGCGTACGATTCAAACATTGTGCATAAACGATAAGAACCTTCAGTTCCATGATCTCATGGGGCTGGAGGTTCTTGTCGTTACAGTAGATTTTATTTCTTCCGAAGCCGACGGAAAAACTCGGTTAACAACGAGGCGCAATCTTCCTGCAGGACGCCGGCTGTGATATCGGTGCGGTGGTTAAATCGCGTTTCCTGCAGCAGGTTCATCAAAGTTCCGGCGCAACCTGCCTTCGGATCCGGAGCACCGTATATCACATGAGGAACGCGGCATTGGACGATCGCGCCTGCACACATCGGGCAAGGCTCCAGCGTGACGTAGAGGCGGCAGTGAAGCAGTCGCCAGGCCCCGAGATGCTCGCTGGCCTCGCGGATCGCAATCATCTCGGCATGGGCGGTACCATCGTGGGAGCTCTCACGGAGATTGTAGCCACGTCCAACGATGTCGTCACCTCGGACGATGACCGCGCCAATCGGCACTTCGCCGATGGCTTCCGCTTTGCGTGCTTCACGTATAGCCTCTGCCATCCAATGCTCGTGAGGATAAGTTGAGGGTGGCGGTTCAGGGACTAAAGGAAATGAGGATGGCATGTGAACAAATCAACTCCTTATCAGCGTATCCACAAGTCTTGTCCAACGAACAAGCATTCGTTGTTAACATGTTGTGGGTAACATTGTGCATAACCGCTGGATTATCCCCATTATTATACACATATTATCCCAATGAGCTGTGAGTATGTTAATATCCTGTGGATAACTATCGTATGACGGACCCTTTTCTTTGAGTCTTATGGACCAGACGAGTAGGCATTTCTACATATTGTAGGGAAACGAACTGGGAATTTCAACGTCTTTGCAAAACTTGTCGTAAAAGGTATGATGGATTTAGAATTTTTTACAATCCCATATATATCCATAAAAATAGCTCTAGGGGTGGGATAAACGCTTGACTATAAAAACAAAGCTTGCTTTGATTATATCTTGTTTTGCGCTAATTATCCTATCTCTGAATATCGTCCTAAGTTATTTTACGGTACGGGATAATTTGCGGCTGGACAGCGAAGCGAATATGATGCTGACGGCCAATCATATAGCCATTTCTGTCGAACAAAGCCGGTCAGTATATAACTATGTCAAGCTCACGTTAGGCGGCAAAATGAGCAGCGATATGACGGATGCGATTCTGACCATGACAAGCCCGGAACGGGTTTCCCAAAAATCGTTAGGTACGAATCCTAGTCTGATGGAGATAACGGGGATTGACCCGAATCGCTTGGATGAGAGGCAATTGTTGTTTGGAACGTACCGATATAAGAATGATCAGGTATTGAAGCGTTCCGTTGCGGAGGCGATCTCCCAAAATCGCAGTTTGTTGGTGGATACCCGCATCAACGGCAAGCGCGTCCTGGAGAGTTATGTCCCTATTACGAATGGAGGCGAGAAACCCTACGTTATTCGGATCGTCTCCAGTTATACCCCAATCGCCGAAGCGATTGCTAAACAGATGATCAGCCAACTGATCGTTTCCCTTTCCTTGCTCGTATTGATGATCATGGGGAGCTACGGGATGGCCGGAGGTTTGATCCGTCCGATCCGTCATATTTTGGACCAAGTGAATGTATTAGCTTCGGGTAAGCTTGAGACCCGGCTGAAAGTCGGCAGTTTTGATGAACTCGGACTGCTGGCTCATAAAATTAACATCATGGCTGATAATCTGGGCCGATATACCGCTGAGATGAAGCGGAAGAACGAAGAGAATCGGTCGATGAAGGAGTATCTGGAGTCGATTATCAGCCAGACCGCAGATGCCATCCATATTACAGATATCAAGGGTCAGGTCCTGCAGGTGAATGCCGCTTTCGAAAGGTTATACGGCTGGCGGAGTGATGAAATTGTCGGGAACGTTCTGGAATTTCTCCCGGATTCCGAGATGGACGGAAGGTTGATCTGGCGTCCGGAAACCGACGTAATCGCTACCGCCGAATCGGTAATCGCCGAAACCGTCCGATTGCGGAAGGACGGCAGCCCTGTGGAAGTAAGCATTAGCGTGTCCCCTATCTTTGACCAAGCGGGAAAAATCACCGCACTGATCAGCATTTCCCGGGACATGACGGAACACAATAAAATGGAAGACCTGCTCCGGCGCTCAGAGAAATTGACGACCGTCGGACAGCTTGCTGCCGGGGTGGCGCATGAAATTCGCAACCCGCTGACGACGTTGCGCGGATTTCTTCAAATGCAGCAACGAGCCCGAGTAGTTAATATCATGCATACCGATGTGATGCTCGCGGAGCTGGATCGGATTAATCTCATCGTCGGTGAGTTTCTCATTTTAGCCAAGCCGCAGGCGGTGCAATTCCAGACCAGGGACGTTCGTTTTACGATGGGCGACGTCGTGTCCTTATTGGATAGCGAAGCTCATTTACATAATATCGTATTCGAGGTTCATTTCTCCCCCAGCCCAATTCTGGTACACTGTGAAGAGAACCAATTGAAGCAGGTATTCATCAACCTGTTGAAGAATGCGATGGAGGCTATGCCTAAAGGTGGAAGGATCCTTCTGCAGGTAGAGGAGGACGACCAAGGGCAGGCCGTGCTGCGGGTGATCGATGAAGGCGAGGGGATCGCCAAAGATCGGCTCCAGAAGCTTGGGGAGCCGTTCTATACGAACAAGGAGAAAGGGACCGGACTTGGCTTGATGATCAGCCAGCGAATCATTGAGGGACATCGTGGGACGCTGAAGATCGACAGCGAGCTCGGACGAGGAACGGCTGTAACTATCACCCTCCCGCGCGTGCAGGAGGAGGAAGATCATAACGAAGGGGCAGCAGATATCGCTAAATGAGGTGGGCTGCTAGACCAAGCGGAGGGACCGAAAGCATCATCATGAGGATCAATAAATTTATTAGTGAAACGGGATTTTGTTCTCGGAGAGAAGCGGACAAGCTGGTCGAGTCGGGCCAGGTGACCATAAACGGCGTCAAAGCGGTTCTGGGCAGCCAGGCGGAGCCAGGGGACGACGTTAGGGTAAATGGGCGTCCTATCGAGACCAAGCGCTCCAAACACGTGTATATCGCTTTAAACAAGCCGGTGGGTATCACCAGTACGACGGAAGCCCATGTGAAAGGCAATATCGTCGATTTTGTCGGGCATTCGGAGCGGATTTTTCCGATCGGACGATTGGATAAAGACTCGGAAGGACTGATCTTGCTAACCAGCGACGGTGATATCGTCAACAAGATATTACGTGCGGAGGGCAAGCATGAGAAGGAATACATCGTCACGGTGGATCGGCCGATTACACCCAGCTTTGTGAAGGCGATGAGTGAAGGGGTTAAAATTCTCGGCGAAATGACGCTTCCGTGCAAAGTGACGCGGATCTCGGACCGCGTATTCCGATTGATTCTGACCGAGGGCAAAAACCGTCAGATCCGCCGCATGTGCAGCGCCCTAGGTTATGATGTCCGGAAGCTTCAGCGCATCCGGATCATGAACATTCACCTGGGCCAGCAGAAGATCGGTACATGGCGCGATTTAACCGAGCAAGAGAAGCGAGAATTGGGCTTATCTCTGAACTACGAGCTTACTTAACGTACGATAACAAAGAAGGACAGGCTTGCCTCGGAGGAGGAGCCTGTCCTTTTGCGTCTTACTCGTGAGCAGCCGTTACGCCCAGCTGCTCGCTGCTGTCCGCATATTTACGGATGATCGAGACCTCGACCCGGCGGTTCTGTGCCCGCCCGACCGCGGTATCGTTGCCGGCAACGGGGTGGTATTCGCCGTAACCGATCGCACTAAATTTTTTCGGATCCAAATTCGTGTTAATCAGCAAAATCTTCATGAAATTCAAAGCCCGAACCGAGCTCAGATCCCAGTTGGACGGAAATTCATAGGTTGAGATCGGAACGTTGTCCGTATGTCCGGATACGATGATCTCATAGTCGGGGAATTTCTGCAGCATGGTTGAGATCGCTTTGGCCAACTGACGGGCTTCCGGCTTGACCACGGCTTCCCCGGAAGCGAAAAGCGCTTTGTCGCTGATCGTGATCATCAGTTGGGATTGATTCAGCTTGGTCTCCAGGTCGTCGGTCAAACCGTTTTCTTTGATATAGGTATCAAGCTGTTTTTTCAAAGCCTCTAGGTTTTGCTGTTCCTGCCGCTTCAGTTCGTTCTTCTTGGTCATCAAGCCGTCCGAGGAGGGCTTCGGTAATTCACTGTCGCTGTTGGATGTCTTGGTGTTGCTGGACATGGCGTTTTGATCCAGAACTCCTGATCCGCCGGTCAGCACGCTTTGAAACGCTTCGCTCATCTCCTGGAATTTCTGGGCATCGACGGTACTCATTCCGAACAAGACAATGAACAAGGCGAGCAGGAGCGTCATCAAGTCGGAGTAAGGAAGCAGCCAGCTCTCGTCGTTATGTTCTTCGTGATCCTGATGCTTATTCTTTTTGCTCACCCTCACCCGCCCCCTTTTCTAGAATTTCCGCTCGTTCGGCAGGGGTTAAGAACACGGCAAGCTTCTGTTGAATCGCGATCGTGGATACGCCGGATTGAATCGACAGCAGGCCTTCCACCATCATCAATCGAACTTCCATTTCCTTCTTGGACAGACGTTTTAATTTATTGGAAATCGGATGCCATAATACGTAACCGGTGAAGATACCAAATACGGTGGCAATAAAAGCGCCCGAAATCGCATGCGATAGCTTCTCGATGTCACTCATATCGGACAGGGCGGCAATCAGGCCCACCACGGCGCCGAGTACCCCTAGCGTTGGCGCGTACATCCCTGCTTGAGAAAACATCAATGCACCGGCTTTATGACGCTCTTCCGTAGCAGCGATATCCTCTGTCAGCACGTCTTGCACGAACTCTTGGTCGTTACCGTCGATGATCATCCGCATGCCGCCACGCAAAAAGTCATCATTGATCTCTTCGACCTTCGCTTCCAGAGCCAGCAGGCCCTCACGGCGGGTAATCGTCGCCCATTCCATGAACAGGGTGATTAATTCCGCTTTGCTAATCATTTTCGGCTTGGCGACTGTCAATTTGAGCAATGTCGGGAATTTCTTCATTTCCGACATTGGGAAGGCCATGAAGAGCGTGGCCGCCGTCCCGACAAATATAATGACAAAGGCTGCTGGGTTAGAAACCAGACTTTCGATCGGCGCGCCTTTCAGAAACATCCCTAAAATAAGGGCGACAAATCCGAGAATCAAACCAATAATTGTTGAAATTTCCATTGTACACCTCGTCCTTGAGAGAAATTGAACCCTTTCCTGGCCTCCCCGCATCCTTGCGGAAAGAGGCGTTCCTGCACAGTCTGAAACGATTAACTATTTTATCGACAGATTTCCCTTTTTTTTTAAGTGGTTTTTTCCGGTATAATAAGAATACGGCCGGAATGGAGAGGCCGAAAGGGAGGATATCGCAGTGGGCGTAAAACACGGCAGAGATTATGAATTTATTTTGGCTGATTTGACGAACGCGGTTGGCCGGATTCAAGATAGTTATCTTTTCTTCGAAATGGAGCCTTCGGAGTGGGAAGTATTATCCGACGCAGATCGGAACGAGGTGCTCGAAGCACTGGCCGAAGATTTGTTCTTTGGGCTCGGTACGGAGCCCATGATTGAGGTAGGGAGTGCGATCGTGATCTATGATCCTGAGGGCCACCGCATTAATTTTCTTATCGGAGATGCAGAACTGACTTCAGTTTCCTTGATTTGAACCTTTAGTTCCATCGCTGCTAGGTCCATCAGTGGCCGGTACGCATGAAGGTATGGGTTGGAGAATACAATAAATGGAGACGGGGCTAGGACAAATCAACTTCAGATCCTGGTGCGTGACGGGGATGCTTACATATACAGGAGTTCTTGAAGAGAACGGGGAGGAAGAATAATGCCGTTTACACCGCAAGAAGTAGAAGCGCATTTGGAAAAATTGGATGGCTGGGAGCTTGAAGAAGGACGATGGATTTTCCGCAAATACACGTTCACCAACTTTATGAAGGGAATCGCGTTTGTCGATGAGGTCGCGGCGATCTCGGAGGCGTTTAACCACCATCCCTTTATCACGATTGACTATAAAACGGTAACGCTCCGTCTGACCTCGTGGGAGGACGGTGGCATTACGGCCGTTGACATCAAAGAGGCGCAGCAATACAACGAGGCCTTCGAGAAGATGCGCTCGTGAGATTGATTGACTAGGCATAAGAACGGATAGGTATGGGGAAAAAACGCCCGCCGGGAACATAAGTTTCCCGGCGGGCGTGCTTTTTGAATGCCTTTATTTTTTCTCCGCAAGCCACATGGCGACGTTGGCGATTTCCTCTTCTTTCAAGCGATCCTTGAACGAAGGCATCATGCCGCCCTTTCCTTTGGTGATAATCGAGTAGAGTTGGTCCGCGGACAATTGCGAGCCGATCTTCTGCAGATTCGGGCCTGCTCCGCCTTGCAGCGTATCGCCATGACAGGAAATGCAATTCGCTTTGACGGTGGCTTCAGCTTGTTCCGCATTCATTGTGATTTCAGGCAATTGCGGTTTGGCTTCTTGCTCGGCCTGTTCCCGGCTTGGCAAGGTAAACATCAATACCAGGGCTAAAGCGCCTGCGATGACGAACAAACCGCTCATGATCCACTTTTGCATTCCAATCGCCCCTCCTATGTATGCTACCTATCCATTATAACGGAACACGCGGTTCGATCATAGTCTTTGTGTCAAAATTAGGAACAAAAATAATTACATTCGCCGGAAATATGTGTCTTATCTCATTGCGTTGCTCGAAGTGAGGTGTATAAAGGGGCTCGCCCTTATTCAGGCAGCCCCTTGTGCACCATGCAGTAAAACGGTTTGGACACCCCGCCGGGCGTCATCTTCTCGTAAAGGTCGGTAATGACGAATCCGGCCTTTTGATAGGCCCGAATCGCTCGGGTGTTCCAGGTGAGCACCTCAAGGTCGATTTGATTGTCCGGTTTGCGGTGCCGGGCTTCCTCTACGATGGTTCTTACGAAGAGTTTGCCTAGTCCATGACCGCAAAGATCAGGCTTCATGCCGATGCCGAGCCGGGTCACCCCCTCCATCGGGAAGTATTGGGCAAAGCCCGCCAGCTCGCCGGCTTCATTCAACACGGAGACATACTGCTCGGCACGGATTGCCGGATTCCCAAACTCTACATCGAGCGCTTTCATTTGATCCCAGGGCAGCCAGCTGTAAATATCGTAAGGGGAATCGTAACGCCAAGTGCAAATTTCCGCGCCATGCGGTTCTTCCATTGGCACGATTCGAAACGTAGACTTCGCTTGATCCATATTGCCCCTCCTTTGGTAGAGGTAAATCCGTCGTAGTTTCTTCTATTACCCTCACAATAGCCGGATTTACGCAGCTTGTAAAGGCCTTTGCCGATAGGAGGGAATTCATGGATTTTCAGCGGATTTCCAACTTTCCGGTAACCTTTTTGCCGGACGTCTCGTTATATAGATAAGGCCACGAACATAAAAAGACCGCAAGCTGTTCC
Source organism: Paenibacillus sp. J53TS2 (assembly GCF_018403305.1). Classification (NCBI taxonomy): domain Bacteria; kingdom Bacillati; phylum Bacillota; class Bacilli; order Caryophanales; family Paenibacillaceae; genus Paenibacillus; species Paenibacillus sp. J53TS2. The sequence goes on along the minus strand of NZ_BOSK01000018.1, from coordinate 30,342 downwards.
GAGTCGGAAACGCGGCTTGCGGCGAGAGACAATGAACTTGACGAATCCCGGGTGATCAGGATTCCGTAGCGTAAACAGAATAACCGTATTTACTGAGAACACGCTTCGCGCCAACGTAGCGGTTCTGGTAGTAGCTGTTGCTTAACTTGTCGATGCGGATGCCTTTGGATGAGGACGCGTGGGCGAATTCCCCTTCGCCAACGTAAACACCGACATGCGATACCTTGCCGGTCCCCGTGGTTTTGAAGAAAACGAGGTCACCTGCTTGGAGTTCTTTCTTCGATACCGGCGTCCCTTGCTTATATTGGGCGGCCGACACGCGCGCGAGCTTGATGCCCATTTGGCTGAACACATACCGGGTAAAACCGGAGCAATCGAATCCCGTTGTCGTGGTGCCCCCAAATTTATAAGGCGTCCCGTATACGGAATCTACGATACTGGCTAGCGGCGTTGTTTCCGTGGCTTCCGCGTCGGCAAAGGCGCTCCCTGCCCCCAAGGTGAACAGAAGGGCCAAACTCGTTACCGCTGCTGTCAAAGTCTTTCTCAAGATGTCATACTCCTTCCAAGGCCTACGAGGTTAGCTTATGGATTCGGTTGAAGGTTCCCTATGATCTCACTATAGAGGTAGGTTAAATAGTTATCTTCAGATCACGAAGCAGCTCAAGATGAGGATTCGGCATCGAATCTTGATTTCAGCCGGGCCTTCCGCTGCTCACGTAGCTTTCAGCTACGCTGCGCTGCTCAGCCCCTAGCTTCATCCAACCTTCTCGGTGCTCCAAACCTGACTATTTAACCTTGATTGGAAAGGCAGTTCAAAAAGGCTTCTTTCCATCACGAAGCAGATCAATTCACCCTTTGGTGGGTCCCCCGTTTCCCGGGTGCCTGGGAATTCGGCATTTTATTGTAGGTTGCACCCAAGATGCTGCACAAGAACAGTTACAAGAATCATTACAAAGTTGTTACTATTTACGTTTTTCATTTTACCAAAGGCGTCCAGAGTTGACAAGTTTGTAGGGAAAAAGGCTTCTTTTGGCCTGTTTTGACGAAGGATTTCGTGGGTAATGGTTCCTAAGGAGCGGAGCGAGGGGAAAGAAAAAACCCGCAGAGACGTTGTTATCAACATCCCCACGGGCTTCGTGGTTTTACTTATTGAACATCATCGTGCTCAGCAACTTCACCGGTCACATCTTCATACTTGTCGTTGCTCATGATCCGTTTGGCTCCAACGTAACGCTCGACGTAATACTTATCGCTTAATTTGCTGATGACTACGCCCTTGGAGGAGGAAGCATGAGCAAATTTGCCGTCGCCGACGTAGATGCCGACATGAGAAATGCCTTTACCGGAAGTATTGAAGAAGACCAGATCGCCGGCGATCAATTCGCTTTTCTCAACGGCGGTTCCCATTTTGTATTGGGATCCGGATTGGTGAGGCAGCTTGATGCCGATTTTAGAGAAGACGTACATGGTAAATCCGGAACAGTCGAAACCGGCTGTGGTGGTTCCGCCGGAAACGTAGTCGCTTCCAAGCGCGCCGTCGATTACGGTGTCCAGTTTGGAATCGGCGAAAACGCTACCAGTTCCAATGGTGAAAAGCAATGCAAAACTTACTGCTGCTACAGTCAAACGCTTTTTCAAGAAGTTATGCTCCTTCCAATGCCTACGAGGTTAGCTTAAGGATTCGGTTGAAGGTTCCCTATGATCCCTCTAAAGCGAGATCAATTCACCCAAAGTGGTTCCCCCGTTTCCCTGGCGAAGGGAATTCGGCTTTGATTTCACACCTGAATTTACATATTCGACATCTGGCGTCATTCTCCTGCCAAAGATGACAAAAATAATTACAAAACTGTTACTGAAATTGCGTTGCTGTTATTGTAACAAAACCAGGCATCTTTTGGCAATGGTTAATTCACAAGATTAAGAGGCGAAATAGGACTCAAGGCCTCCGCCAATTGGCGAAGGCCTTGATTTTTCTGGGGGTTGGGGGAGTAAAAAAATTTTAACTTTTTTGTGTTTTTGACTGCCAAAGATGAAATTGAGAGGCCATCTTCCAAACTTTGAATGTGCTGCGAAAAAGAGGATACGTCTGCTGCAGAATGAGGGCAAGCATACCGGTCCAAAACCAAGAAGCTGTCCCGAACAGGAAAAAGAGAATTAGTCCGAAAGACCCGAGAATGGCAGAGATCGAGACGGCTTGCAGGAGGCTCCGAAAGCACATCAGCAGGGAGTTCCAGACGCCAGCTTTGAACAAATAGCCGAATTGGGCAAACAGCAGGCATTGTCGGATGAGCCAGCCATAGATAAACCAGCCTAGAATTAAGCCGAGCCCGACCAGCCAGGTTGTGGTGGGTGTTTCAACCCCCGCCAGTCCTGGCCAAAGGGATATTAGCTTCGGCACAATCCAGAAGGCCGGTAGCAACGTTAACATAAGCTCCAGCGCATAAAACAGGATTACCGGCTTGCCGAATTCTTTCATTCCCCGGAAGAGTGGGAAGCCCGGGCTCCGACTTTCGGACGGGGTGAATCCGTAGAAAATCCCGGCCTGAATCAGAGGAGTTAAAATCATGCGCAGCACCGCCATCCCCGCCAACAGCCAGCAATACAGCCGGACATCCGGATTGCTCCATAAATTGATCTGCCCCTCCAACAGGAACAGAATTCGCGACAGCGCGGTGGGCGGCGGGTCAGGGTATCTTTGCAACAGTGCCGTCACCGCCGTATCGACCAATCGGTAGAGGAACAATCCCCATAACAGTTGATACAGGAACAAGATGATGACTGAGGGAAATTGGCTTTTTAGGGCGGTCCACCCCAAACGAACGAAACTCATTTCTTTCCCTCCTTTAGAGGTGAATTAACAAAACTTTACTCATCGAGCCGGCCTTACCACAGAAACGTTCCGAGAATCGCCTCAAGCAGCTTGGTGACGCTCATGTTGGAGCGGGATAGCGTGGAATTCGGAACTTCCGCTTTTAAGTAGTTGTTGATATGCAAGTTCTCCACCGTTAAGGTGTAATCCGGATCGATTTGGACCCAGGCCAACGGCGCTTTATATTGCAGCTTGATCTCGATGCGGGCGTCTTCTCCGTTCCATTGCTTGCGAGTGGTGTGTCCGTCTGTGAAAGTGAACAGCAGTGGGACCTTCGGATGCGTCGCCCCTTTGCGGGAGAAGATCACACTCGATTCGTACAGGCGGTTCTCCCCCTGGACGACCGGAGTGACTTGAATTCGGTCTACCGCAAAATCAGCCATTTTTCCGTCATAGACGTATTGTTGAAAATAAGACTTCCAGCTCCGGCTGGTCACTTGCTCAACGACCCGCTGGAAGTCAGCCGTTGTCGGGTGCTTGAACCGGTATTTATGACTATAGGTGCTCAGAATCCGCTTCATGGTCTTACTGCCGACTTGCCGCTCGATATCAAGCAGGATCAGCTTGCCGCGATAATACGCGTTTTTGGCGTAACCGTCACCGGAGCCGTACTTCCAGGCGTTTTGAGTCAGCGAAGCCGGGGAGGTAATCAAGGCGGATTGGATCGGAAGATTCGGGGCGATCCCGAATTCCTGTTCCATCAGCTTATCCTCCGCATAGGATGCAAAGGCCTCGTCTAGCCAGGCTTCCTCGAACTCATTGTTGGCGATCATCCCGTAGAAAAACTGGTGAGCGATTTCATGGATGACCGTCCGCTCCAGCTCGTCGTAGCTGGGAGAATCACTGGCAGCTCCGAACGCCGTCACCAGGGTCGGATATTCCATGCCGCCTGCACCGTTGCCGTTGGCCGGCGGTACGACGACCGTCAGCGTGGAGTAAGGGTAGCGGCCATACCATTTGCTGTAGTTGGCCAGCGCCACCTTGGCGGCATAGAAGTAACGTTCTTTCAGGTCCTTGTGGGTGGGATCAAGATATAGCTTAATCCGCACGCCCGGAACCTCCGCGGATGAGAACGGCTCTTCCGCATAGATGAAATTCGGTGAAGCCGACCAGGCGAAATCGTGAACGTCGTCGGCGTAGAACTGTACGGTCTTCCGCCCGTCCTTTAACACCGCTTTTTTGGTCTGAAAGCCGGTTGCCGCCACGTTGTACGTTTCAGGGACGTTGATTCTTACGCTAAAAATCCCGAAATCGGAGTAAAATTCCGAATTTCCGTGATACTGGTGGAGGTTCCAGCCTTCCGACGTCCGCCCCCGGGTACCCACCGGCTCGTACACGCTGATCTTTGGAAACCATTGTCCCGCCATGACAAAATCGTCAGCCACACCCATTCGGGCGAATATTTTGGGCAGCTTTACGGTAAACTTCATCCGCAGCGTCAGGCTTTCGCCGCCTTGGACCGACACAGGTAAGCGCACCTTGGCCAAGGTTTTGTCCTTCGAGTTGCCATCGTCGGGCTGGACGTATTGAATCCGATGAAGCAGGGAGATGCCGTCGGTCGTCCGCAGCTCGGTGATCTCCATGGATCCCCAACCGTCCTTGGGCATAATGTCGCTCCGGAGCTTCCCGCCCGATTCCTTCATAAAGGTCGTATCTTCGGAAGAAAACGCATTAGGGTACAGATGCAAATACACTTCGTTAATCGTTTTTTTGCCGGGATGGGTCCAGGTCAACGTCTCCGAGCCGGTCAACGTACCGTCCTTCTCGTTTAGCGTGACGTCGATGTGATATTCGGCGACCCGATTGCTGAGCACTTCGGCGGTCGGTTGTTGAATGCTTTCGACCTGTGGCGACGCAGGGGTTTGTCCGGTTTTTTGGACCGCTTTGGGCCCCGCCTTAGCCAGGACGAAGGAAGTCAGCGAATCCCCGCCTCCTCGCAGGGTCAGCCAGGCGGCTCCGAGGGTGAGGCACAAGGCAAGGATGGAAATGCTGTAGACAATAGTACGTCGGGTCATACAATGGATACCTCCCGTTGACAAGCATCTACAGCATGTATATGTTTGCAATTGGAAGATTATTAGCTAAAATTGAGAGGTAGTTCAAAAAGTCGTCTTTTGATCACGATGCGGTTTCTAGAGGCCTAATCGACATCGAATCTTGGACTCAACCGGGCCCTCCGTTGCTCACGTAGGTTTTGCCTACGCTGCGCTACTCGGTCCCTAGTTTCATCCAACTTTCTCGGTGCTGAAAAGCCAACTTTTTGAACTTTGAATTAAGGGTAGGGATTATCCTAAAGTCGCTTTGTTTCACGATGCGGTTTCTAGAGGGCTAATCGACATCGAATCTTGGACTCAACCGGGCCTTGGATGATGAGGCGGCAGGTTCGCGGGAAAATGGAGGGAATTATGGATCAGACACCGAAATCGGGTAAAAAGATTTTTGCCCTCAATATTATCAGCAATGAGGAGAAGAGCAAACATAAAGGGTTTGGAGCGGGCTCGATCGATTTGAACAGCATGTCTCCGGTTATTATCGATGGGGATGAGGTGTACATCGATGTTGGGGCGATGCACGCCAAAAGTAAGGTGGAGAAAGGCATTAAGTTCTCAACGAACCGCGAGGACGTTCCGAATGGTCGGCAGGTCTGGATCATTTGGGTGGCGGTGGACCGCGGCCCGGAAGGGCAATTTTACGGTGGGATGACGGCCTGTGAGATGTGGATCGACACGGAAGCGCGCCGCGGCTGGAAAATTCTCGCCGACCATGTGAATAAAATGGATTACGCGCTGAAGCGCAGAGTGGTCTTGGACGGGTTAGGCGACGAGCAGAAGGCTGGGCTGAAGCGGCTGCTGATCGAGACCAACGCCGAATGGTGGGACCGCTCGCCGGAAGAGTTAAAGGCGGCATTGGAAGCGTAACGGAATAGATGAAGCTCCTAATAGAAGAGCCCCTCCGATTTGATGCCGGAGGGGGCTCTTTTTTAGGTAGTGGGGTGGAAAGGTTGCACGAAATACAACGATTTGCGAACCTCAAACCTGTTAAAGGCTACGGTCGGTGGTTGCTTCCGTTTCTTGAAGCTGCCAAACTTCGGCTTGCTTGTCGATGGCCGACACATAAGGGTTGCCGCGAAAATAAAATCGCCACGGCTTCGCCGCATACTCTTCCGCATAGGCAATACCGATTCGCGGAGCCTGCACGATGACCTCCTCCGCACCCGATCCACCCGACTCCGGTCCGCCTTCCAACCAAAGCGGTCCTCCGGGCTGATCGAGCGGCAAGCCGTTCAATGTCTTGGTGATGTCCAGCGCCCGGCACAGCTTGCCGGGTCCGCCGGACAGGTCAATCGGCTTACGGGCAGCGGTGCCGCGATAGCGCCGCATTTCCGCTTCGTCCGCCGGGGATAAGGGCTCTACGGCCCGAATCAGCACGGCCTGCGGATCCCCCTCCGTGCCGGTCACGACATTCAGGCAGTTATACATGCCGTAAATCAGATAAATATAGGCTGTCCCGCCAGAGCCAAACATGATCTCCGTCCGCGCCGTCCGGCGTCCGCCATGAGCGTGACTCCCCTTATCCTCCACGCCGCCGTAGCTTTCGGTTTCCACGATACGGCAGCGGATATCGCCTTCTTCCGTGCGGCGAACGAGCGTCTGCCCAAGTAGAAGGGGGGCGGCCTCCAGGGCCGTCATTCGATAAAAAGCCGGGGGCAGCGGCGCCCCCGGTTTGATCTGTTCCAAGATAGGGTCCATAGATAAGGAGGTCTCCTTCACCATATTTCTACTCCGGTTCGCTTCCTTTATCGTAAGAACTTTTGCATAAGTTGTCCAACCCCAGCCCTTTTAGTCCATCCACCAACGCTTCAAGTCGTTCCACCAGGAATGGCTTTCCTTCTTCTCCTCCTCGGCTGGAGGCGGAAGCGGCTCGGATTCACCCTCCCCATGTGCGGTGCAGAATTCCGTTGGCTCGGTCCCTTGAACGAACACTTCCAGCTTCTTATCCGGGCAATCCTTCGTGGCCAGCAGCCCCGTTTCCGGATCAATATACACACTGACCACCCCATCGGGGATCGGAAAAATCTTCGGTGGTACCTTTTCCAGCGCCTTCTCCGTGTACTTGGCGAAGATCGGCGCAGCTTTCCGCGATTCGGTTGTGCCCAGCGTTTTGCCTTTGTCGTAGCCGACCCAAACCGCCGTCGACAGCTCCGGCGTAAAGCCGACGAGCCAGGCGTCCGTGCTGGTCGTTCCGGTCTTACCGGCGACAGGTCGTTTAATTTCGTTCGAGACGCGGTTGCCCGTGCCCCCGGTTTCAAACACGCTTTCCATCAGATGCGTCAGCACGTAGGCAGCGGAGGGCTCGACGACCTGCTCGTTTTTGGCTGGCTTGGCTTCATATAACACGCGTCCGCTGGCATCGGTGATTTTCAGCACCGCCACCGGCTTGACGCTGCGGCCTTGATTGCTGATGACGGCGAACGCCGTAGCCATCTCGAACGGACTGACCGGCGATGTGCCAAGTGCCAGCGAAGGCACGGGTTGTAGCGAGCTGGTTATGCCCATTTTTCGTCCCATCTCGATGACCCGCTCCGCCCCAACCGTTAAAATCGTATTGACGGCATAGATATTATCCGAGGCCGCGATCGCCTGGCGCATATCGATATCGCCCAAATACTTGTCGCCAAAGTTCTTGGGGCTATAAGTTTTACGGTTGTCGTCATAGTGGAACAAGGTCGGCTGGCTGCTGAACTTGCTGGCGCTGGTCATTTTTCTCGAAGAGAGCGCCGTTAGATACATGATCGGCTTAAAGCTGGATCCGGGCTGGCGAGCCCCGGCAAAGACATGGTTGTATTGACTCTCCCTATAATTCGCGCCGCCGACCATCGCTTTGACGTAGCCGTTGCGCGGATCGATAGAGATCAGGGCCGCTTCCAACTCGGGGGCGCTCCCAAGCTCCGAGGCGACCGCCGTCTCCGCCGCCTGCTGTGCATCGGGATCCAGCGTCGTATAGATGTTGAGCCCGCCGTGTTCGAGCAACGTCTCGTCGAAGCCGAGTTCTCCGACCACCACATTCCGAATATAATCGCGGAAATACGGGGCCTTATCGGTTGGGCTTTGCTGCTTCGGCGATTGGAATTTCAGCAGGGCTTCGTACGCCTGGTCGGCTTCCTGCTGCGTGATCTCGCCGGTGGTGACCATTGCGGACAACACGGTCCGCTGACGGTCCTTGGCGTTCTTCATATGATTGAACGGCGAATAATAGGTGGGGCCTTTCGGAACTCCGGCCAGGAGCGCGCTTTCCGCAAGACTTAGATCCTTGGCCGGCTTGCCGAAATACATCTGAGACGCGGCTTCAATCCCATACGCGCCGTGCCCGTAGTAGATTTCGTTCAAGTACATACGTAGAATGTCGTCTTTGGAATATTTCATTTCCAGCTGAGCGGTGAACATCGCTTCCTTGATCTTCCGCGACCAGGTCCGTTCATGCGAGAGGTATAAATTTCGTGCCAGCTGCTGGGTTAAGGTACTAGCTCCCTGAACGGTACCCATTTCCTTGAGGTTCACGAGAGCGGCCCGGGCCATCCCCTTCATATCGAAACCGAAATGATTGTAAAACTGCCGGTCCTCCGTCGCCAGCGTCGCCTTAACGAGCCAGGGTGAGATGTTCGACAACTCAACGCTTTCCCGGTTCTTCCCGCCATCGGAGAACACGGCGATCGTCTCTCCTTTGCTGTTGATCAGCTGCGAGTTCCGGTCTGAATCGGCGAGCGGTAGCTCAGCCTGCCACAAGTAAAGCAACAGGATGCCGGCGGCGCATAGGCCAAGTAATCCGGCGCCGAGGGTAAGCTTAAACAGCAGAAGCCACGGACGGCGAGGTTTACGCTTATGTTGATGTCGGTCACTGCGAACGAGTTTCTGCACGAGGGACTCTCCTTTCCAATCCTAAAACAAATCCGTGCTGCGGTTATCTTTGTTTTAGTATGGGAAAGTTTGGGAGAGATCATTCACGCCAGGAGCGGCAGAGGCACCGATTTCCCGGGAGATGTGTTATTATTTTTTCGTTTGGTACAATATAGGGAATGAAGTTTTGGCGGAAAATACAACGATCTTTATGAAAGAAGGTTGAGAGAATGGAATTATGGTTTACGGAGAAACAAACGCCCGTATTTGGGATTACCGCAAAAATACGCGAAACCCTGGTCACCGAACAAACTGAATTTCAGGATTTGGCGATGCTGGACACAGAGGAATTCGGCCGCATGCTCGTCCTGGACGGCATGGTTATGACGACGATCAGGGATGAGTTTGTGTACCACGAAATGGTGGCGCATCCGGCGCTATTCACCCATCCAAGTCCGAAGCGCGTGCTCGTGGTTGGCGGCGGGGATGGTGGCGTCATTCGCGAAGTGATCAAGCATCCAGAAGTGGAGCAAGCGGTATTGGTGGAAATCGACGGCAAGGTCATCGAGTATTCCAAGAAGTATCTGCCGGAAATCGCCGGAGAGCTGGACAATCCGCGGGTGGACGTGCAGGTGGCTGACGGCTACATGCATATTATTGAAAGCAAAGATCAATACGACGTTATCATGGTCGATTCAACCGAGCCGGTGGGCCCGGCGGCGCCATTATTCGAGCGCGGGTTCTATCAAGGAATTTACGAAGCGCTGAAGGACGACGGCATCTTCGTGGCGCAAACCGACAACCCTTGGTTTAAAGCGGATCTGATCCAAAAAGTAAATCAGGACGTCAAGGAAATCTTCCCGATCGTCCGCGTTTACGGCGCCAATATTCCGACTTATCCCAGCGGGCTGTGGACGTTCACGATGGGGAGCAAGGTCCATGATCCGCTCCAAGTGGATGAGACGAAGATTCCCGAGTTGGACACGAAATACTATACGCCGCGAATCCATAAGGCGGCCTTCGTGCTGCCTAAATTCGTGGAAGATCTCGTGAAGTAAAGGAGGGGACTAATTCGGGACTTCCTGCTTGTGTTGGTGAAATAAAATATGCCGTACGAACTATAAATGACCGGATTAAAGTATGGTAGTATGATTTATGTCACTACTTTCTCATGGGATAAGGCGGGATTGTTATCAAAACGAATAACCCGGCCCGGAGTATGCTAGCGGGCCTTACGATGATTATTGTGGTTATGGTGGCGGGTTGGATTTTTTACGGCCGCCCTGACGCTCCATCCGAAGTTTCGACGAACGCACCGGTTCAAGCGCCGGCGGCGGAACAGGGGGAAGCTGCCGAGGAAACGAATATCGAGGCGGCTGCCAAATCTCCGTATTTGCTGGATCATCTTCCCTTTAAGGAAGAGGAGGTTCTGGCGATTACGGCGGGCGGGAACGGGCTGCACGCCAACGTTCCGACGGAACGGCAGTTTGTCCTCCTGCAATCTCTTCGTTATACAGATATGAAGAGCGCGCTTGCGAATCCGATTCCGGCAGCCTCCCGGAAGCCGATCGTTCTGCAATTCAAGCTGGCGGATACTAACTATGAGCTGACCTATGATTTAACCGGCAATGCCTTTGAGTACCAAGGGAAGTACTACTACGCCGACGACCAAGTTCTGCTGTTGATGCAGGGGCTGTTCCACGAGCGGGAGGAGTTGGCCTCGCTGGATACCCTGCTGGAGCGGGCGAGGGTTGAACAGGAGCAAGCGGGTACCGTAGATCCGAACCCACTTGCGGCGGAGGATGCCCTGGTGGACGGACTCGATTTCAACGGCTGGGAGCAGCAGCTGGATAAGGCCAAACCTGAGGATATGGTCTGGACGAAACCCTTTTACGACGATGGCACCGGTCAGGTGAAACAGGCGCGTTTGTTTAAGGACGGAGTACTCGCTTTGAATCGGATGATTGTCTTTACAAGGTCGGAGCATCAGGCCGCGGACGGTGTGAAGACGGGGATCGGCACGGACGGCGTGACAGCGAAGCTGGGGCCGGAGGCACTGAAGCTGGTCAGCCGTTGGAGCTACAAAGTTGGCGATTATTTTCGGTTTCATGTGTATTTTGCAGATGGCAAGGTCAAATACCTCGCGTTAAGCCAGCCCTTATAGGCTCATGGATAGGCGAAGCCGGATCAGGAGAAGGAAGCCGCTGAAGCAGCGGCTTCTTTTTGATAGCGAGGCGCGCTGTGCCGCGTATGTATTGAATTGCCGGGACGAACTGGCTATAGTAGTACAGTAAGGATCGAAGTCGGAAGGAGATTTGCCCTATGCCGGAAACAAAGCCGGTGAGCCTCGTGCTGACGAGCCGACAGGGAACGGAAGAAACCGCACAGCACCTGCGGGGAAATGCCGCTTCCCGGGGCGAGTCCGTGTATATTCGGTATGAAGAGCCTGATCCAGGGCCGGATGGCGCCAAGACGCGCACGATGATCAAATTATCCGGCGACGAACTGAAAATCATGCGCCACGGCGGCGTGGAGGCCGAGCAAACCTTCCGCAGCGGATGCCGCCTGCCGGGATTTTACCGCTCCCCCTTCACCCAGTTTAACCTCTCCACCGATACCGTGAAGCTGGAGTCGAGATGGGATGGCAAGGTTGGTCACGTGGTATGGGAATACGATTTATACGTGTTCGAAGAATTATCGGGACGTTTTGAACTCAGTTTACATATACAGGAGGACGTTTAAATGCCACACAATCCGTTGGAACAAATGAACCAGGCGCTGAAGGAAGCGATTTTGGATGCGATTGTATCCGCAGGTCTGGCGCAGCGGGAGGAAATTCCGGCTATCGTGCTGGAAGTGCCAAAGGACAAGGCCCACGGCGATTTCGCCACGAATGCGGCCATGCAGCTGTCGCGGATCGCGAAGAAGAACCCGCGCCAAATCGCCGAGGAAATCCTCGGCAAGTTGGATCACGGGCAGGCCGGGATTGAGAAGGCGGAGATCGCCGGCCCGGGCTTCATCAATTTTACGTTAAGCAAGAGCTATCTCTATCCAATTTTGCTGCAAGTGTACCGCGAAGGTGAGAACTATGGCCGTACTGGACTGGGAAATGGGGAAAAGGTGCAGGTCGAGTTCGTCAGCGCCAATCCGACGGGCAGCCTTCACCTAGGGCATGCCCGGGGTGCGGCTGTGGGCGATGCGCTCTGCAATGTGCTGGATTTTGCCGGTTACGACGTAACGCGCGAATATTATATCAATGACGCCGGAAACCAGATCGTCAATATGATCAAATCGATCGAAGCCCGCTACCGTCAGGAGCTTGGACAGGATGTGGAGATGCCGGAAGACGGATACCATGGCGAGGACATCAAAGGGTTCGCCAAGGAGCTCGTCGCCGAGCAAGGCGATAAGCTGCTTAGCATGCCGGAGGAAGAGCGGACGGTGTTCCTGCGCAAATTCGGACTGGATAAAGAGCTTGCCAAGATCCAACGCGACTTGGAGCGCTTCCGGGTTGGCTTCGACGTCTGGTTCAGTGAAACCTCCCTGTACCAAGACGGTCAAGTGGAGGCTTCGCTGACCGAGCTGCGCGATAAAGGGCAGACCTATGAGCTGGACGGAGCGACTTGGTTGAAGACTACGGAATACGGAGACGACAAAGACCGCGTATTGGTGAAAAATGACGGATCGTATACGTATTTGACGCCGGACATTGCTTATCATCGCAACAAGTATGACCGCGGCTTTGACCGGATCATTAACATCTGGGGCGCCGATCACCATGGGTATATTCCTCGGGTGAAGGCGGCGATGCAGGCGATTGGCAAGGATCCGGAGAAGCTGACCGTTTTGATCGCACAGATGGTCAGCCTGTTCCAGGACGGCGAGAAGGTGAAAATGTCCAAGCGGACCGGCAAAGCGGTTACGATGGTGGACTTGATGGACGAGGTCGGCGTCGACCCGATCCGCTATTTCTTTACGATGCGCAGCATGGATTCGCATCTGGACTTTGATATGGACCTGGCCATTTCGACTTCGAACGAAAACCCCGTGTATTACGTGCAATATGCGCATGCACGGATCTGCAGCATCTTCCGCCAGGCGGAAGAGCAGGGGATCCAGGTGCCGGCCGCGGAGAGCGTGGATCTCGGCAAGCTGACCGCCGAGCACGAATACGATCTGCTGCGGAAGCTTGGCGAGCTGCCAGAAGAGATCGGCGTGGCCGCAGAGAACTACGCGCCGCACCGTCTGGTTCGTTACGTGTATGAACTGGCGGCGCTGTTCCACAGCTATTACCGGGCGGAGCGCGTCATTACGGAAGACGCGGATCAAACGGCAGCGCGTCTCGTACTCCTCGGCGGGGTGCGCACCGCGCTCGCGAATGTGCTCCGCCTGATCGGCGTGTCTGCTCCGGACAAGATGTAACTTTCGGGATCTAGAAGCATTGCCTGGACGCTTTACCTGGCTCCCTTAACCAAAGGGATAATCATGCAAGCAGCGTCGAAGACGACAACACCGATACGGCGTTCTACACACCTAGCTGCTGCTGCGCCCCGGTTTGGAACGCAACAGGCGCGCCGCGCTGAGCTCGCCGGCGCCGCCGCCTTTGGTTCTGGCCGCTGTGCTGGTTAATGGCTTGGCGGTGCGTCGCAGGCGCCGTTTGATTTCAGCCGGCTTCATGTCCGGCTTCATGGCAAGCAGCAGGGCAACCGCACCGCTGACGTGCGAAGTCGCCATGGAGGTGCCGCTCATTTCGCGGTAGCCGCCGCCCAGCCAGGAAGAGCTGATTTTCTCGCCGGGGGCGTAAATATCGATGTTGGGACCGTGGTTGCTGAAGGAGGCGATTTTGCCGTCCTTGCTGGTCGCACCTACGGAAATCGTTTGAGGGTAGCGCGCCGGGTAATCGGCGCCGCGGCCCTTTTTGTCGTTCCCCGAGGAGGCGACGACAACGATCCCTGCGTTATGAGCTTTTCGAATGATGTTTTGCAGCGAGGCGCTGTTGCTCTTCATGCCGAAGCTCATATTAACGATGTGCATCCGGTTGCGTACGCACCAGTCGATGCCCATAATGATATCGGAAACAAAGGCGGAGCCGTTATGGTCAAACGCCTTCACCGGAAAAATTAAGGACCGGGGGGCAACCCCCATCATCCCCTGCGATCCGCCGGAAGCGGCGATGGTTCCGGCGATATGGGTGCCGTGCCCGTTATCGTCGTACGGTAGACTGATTCGATTCAGCAGATTGATCCCTCGGGCCAGGGAATGGCGTAAATCCGGGTGACTGAAATCGGCCCCTGTATCGATGACGCCAACGCGTACCCGATAGCCAGTGGACATGGACCAGGTTTCCGGGGCACCAATTCGCCGTACCCCCCAAGGAATTGCGGTAGTTTGCCCTTTATTAGCCGCGGCTGGGCTATGGACGCTGACGAGGCTGTCTTCTTCGATCCTAAGGCCAAAGCGGGAGCGGGCGGCTTCCCCCCTCAAACCAAGGGGGCAGATGAGCGCCTGCAGTAGCGATGATGATCGGACGTGCCGCAGCGCGGGATGCTGGCGCTTGTACTTGAACAATTGCCGTACGCATTCGGCGAAATCAGCCGGGTGCGCAAAGCGGATGATGATACGACCGCTTTTTCCGGAGGCGTCGACATGATCGTTCAAATACCTGAGGAATCCAGAGTAGTCCATGTATAAGTAGCCCCTCCTACGAAGCGTGTTGAAGTATAGTATGAGGTTCCCTTTTTCATTGAATGGGGAAGCGGCCCTGTTTTGCGGAAATGGGCCCAGCTTGCCGTATTTGACGTCAATACGGCGTGTCAAAGTGCAAATCTGGACATAGGATGAAGAGAAGGCCTTGCGGCTTTCGCCAACCCAGGAGAAGGCCGGGGCCTTCTTTGGGGAAGGATACAGTCAAGGAGCGGAGAACCGGGGGTTCTCCGCTCCTTCCCTTTTGGCAGGCGGGGCTTTGGTGTGTTTTTAAAACTTGCAATTTGGGTCCAAATAGGTTTTACTATTGTGTGATATGGATATGTTAGTGAAGGAAACCGGCCTTAAGGAGAAGGTTTCATCTTTACTTTATAGTGAACTATTTGCGTGAGAGGAAGTGTCCGTAACGTGAGTACCCCTTTGAATTTGAAAATCGACCCGGAGAAGGTCCAAGAAATCCCGATGGTCGATTTGGCCTTTATGATCTTGAAAGCGGCAAATACGCCGTACTATTACCGCGACCTTATGAATGAGGTTGCTCAGCTTCGCGGAATGACGGAAGAGCAAATTAACGGAGCGATTGCGCAGCTTTATACGGAAATAAATATCGATGGACGGTTTGCCTGCGTCGGCACCAACCTGTGGGGCTTGAAGCGCTGGTATCCAATCGAGCGTTCGGAAGATCCGGTCGGCAATTCCAAACGTCCGCGCATCATCAATGACGACGACGATGATCTGGACGATGATTTTGTGGAAGAAGAAGATACGTACGTTTCCGACGACGAAGAGGATTACGATGCGATCGACGAGGACACCGAAGACGAGCTGTTCCCGGATGACGACGATGACGACGTGGAAGAAGTTGAAGACGAGGAATTGCTGCCTGACGAGGAACTCGAGGACGAGGATGAACTCGCCGAAGAAGAGGAAGAACTCGACGCTGAGGAGGATTTCGAGGACAGCGACGAGGATTAATTTGCCTCTGGACGGAGAACTCGCAGTTATGAGCACCAAATTGGAGGACGGCCTGAGCCGTCCTTTTTTATGTCTTATTTTGTTCAGAGAATGCCTCTCGACTTGACTTGACACGAACAGGGGTAACGGGTAAACTATTGCATGGGCTTATGATTCAAACCTATAACATATGCATTTTTTTGAAAGTGCCCCGACCTATTCGGGTGTCACTTTTTTTGTTTTTTTATAGCCTTTTTGGCTATGTTTTACCGGATAATAGGTTACGCTAATGATCTAAGTTGCCTGGATTTCTGGGATCCCATTTTCATGAACACGTACTACTTTAGGAGGTTTTAGGCTGTGGCAAAATACATTTTCGTGACAGGCGGGGTCGTATCCTCACTGGGGAAGGGCATTACGGCGGCTTCGCTGGGAAGGCTGCTTAAGAACAGGGGTTTGAAGGTAACGATCCAGAAATTCGATCCATACATCAACGTCGATCCGGGCACGATGAGCCCGTATCAGCACGGGGAAGTATTCGTCACGGACGATGGCGCTGAGACCGATTTGGATCTGGGCCATTATGAACGTTTTATCGATATTAATCTTTCGAAGAACAGCAATGTGACCACGGGGAAAATTTATTCCTCGGTCATCGGCAAGGAACGTCGGGGCGAGTATCTCGGCGGAACGGTTCAAGTCATCCCCCATATTACGAACGAGATTAAAGAGCGTGTCTTCCGCGCCGGACGTGAAGCAGGCTCGGACGTCGTCATCACCGAAATCGGCGGGACCGTCGGTGATATCGAAAGCTTGCCGTTCCTGGAAGCGATTCGCCAAATCAAGAGTGACATCGGACGCGAGAACGTGATGTATATTCACGTGACGCTGATTCCATATATCAAAGCCGCCGGCGAAGTGAAAACCAAGCCGACCCAGCACAGCGTCAAGGAGCTGCGCAGCATCGGGATTCAGCCGAACGTCATTGTCTGCCGTACGGAGCATGAGCTTTCGGACGATATCAAGGGGAAAATCGCCCAGTTCTGCGACGTTGATCCTAGCGCCGTTGTGGAATGCCGCGACGCAGACACGCTGTACGAAGTGCCGCTCAACCTGCGCGACGAAGGGCTCGACGAGATTGTCGTTAACCACCTTAAACTGACGACGCCGGCTCCGGATATGCGCGAATGGGAAGGTCTCGTAGAGCGGATCAACAAGCTGGAGAAAACGGTGGAAATCGCCATCGTCGGTAAATACGTGGCGCTGCATGACGCTTATCTTAGCGTGGTGGAATCGTTGTCCCACGCCGGCTTTGACGCCAATGCGGACGTGAAGGTCCGTTGGGTGAACGCGGAGGAAGTAACGGACGAGAACGTGGCTGAGCTGCTGCAAGGTGTAGGCGGGATTCTCGTTCCGGGTGGCTTCGGCGACCGCGGCATCGAGGGCAAAATTACGACGATCCGTTACGCCCGCGAAAACAAGATTCCGTTTTTTGGCATTTGCCTGGGGATGCAGGTGGCCGTGATCGAGTCTGCTCGTTCGTTGGCTGGGCTTCAAGGCGCCAACAGCTCGGAAATCAATCCGTCCACCGAATATCCGGTGATCGACCTGTTGCCAGAGCAGAAGGATATCGAGGATCTCGGCGGTACGATGCGGCTGGGATTGTATCCTTGTAAGCTAGCACCGGGATCGCTCGCCATGCAATGTTATGACGACGAGCTGGTGTACGAGCGCCATCGTCATCGGTATGAGTTCAACAATACGTATCGCGAGACGCTGGAACGCGTCGGCTTGCGTATTTCCGGAACCTCGCCGGATGGGCGGTTGGTGGAAATCGTGGAGCTTCCGGACCATCCTTGGTTCCTGGCGGTGCAATTCCATCCAGAGTTCACTTCTCGGCCAAACCGTCCGCAGCCGCTGTTCCGCGAGTTCGTGAAGGCCTCCATCGCGCATTTGTCCTAAACACGGATTGACCGCAAGTGCCAGCCCGGGGACACTCTGTCAATTATGGGTCAACTGATTTTTTAAGGCTCTTTTTTCCAGTGGAGAAGGGTTTTGCAAATCGGGAGCGAAGTATTTAGGTATGACCAGGATTACAGGGTGGACTTGTAGGAGGGCTTTTCGGTGGAAGAGAAGAAAGTGTTAATTGTCGACGATCAGAACGGAATCCGCATTTTATTGATGGAAGTGTTCAGCAGCGAAGGGTATAAAACGTTTCAGGCGGCCAACGGCAAAATGGCTTTGGAAATCGTCCGCAGCGACTCGCCGGATTTGGTGCTTCTCGACATGAAAATCCCGGGCATGGATGGTTTGGAAATCCTTAAACATATCAAGGAGGCCAATCCGGAGATCAAGGTCATCATGATGACGGCCTACGGCGAGCTCGATATGATCAAGGAAGCCACAGATCTTGGAGCTCTGATGCATTTTACGAAACCCTTCGACATTGATGAAATGCGCGCAGCGGTCAACATGCAGCTTAAGGGCGGAGCTCGCCTTTAGGCGGACCGCGATGAAAAGAAGGCCTTCTTTAGAAGAGCGGCGTGGAATCACGCGGTCTCCTAAAGAAGGTCTCTTTTTCTGGAATAAATAAGCACAAGGCGTTCACAAACGAAAGGAAAGCATGAATAGTATTTTTGACAGGTTGTGGTATAATAAGAAAGTGTGTGAATGTCGGCTAAATAAGATAAAATCCCACATCCTTAGGAGGATTGAAACCCATGCCATTAGTATCGATGACTGACATGTTGAACAAAGCCCTTGCCGGCAAATATGCCGTAGGCCAGTACAACATCAACAACCTGGAATGGACGCAAGCCATTCTGGCTGCAGCTGAAGAAGAGAAATCCCCGGTAATTCTGGGCGTTTCTGAAGGCGCTGCCCGCCATATGGGCGGTTTCTACACCGTTGTTAAAATGGTGGAAGGCTTGCTGCATGACATGAAAATTACAGTACCCGTTGCAATTCACCTCGACCACGGTTCGAGCTTTGATAAATGTAAAGAAGCGATCGACGCTGGCTTTACTTCCGTTATGATCGACGGATCCCATCATCCGATCGACGAGAACATCGCCATGACGAAGCAAGTTGTTGAATACGCTCATGCCAAAGGCGTTTCGGTTGAAGCTGAAGTTGGCACGGTCGGCGGTCAAGAAGACGATGTCATCGGCGGCATCCAATACGCTAACCTGGACGAGTGCGTTCGTATCGTCAAAGAAACCGGCATCGATACCCTGGCACCTGCTTTGGGCTCCGTGCATGGTCCTTACCACGGCGAGCCGAACCTCGGCTTCAAAGAAATGGAACAAATCCGCGATGCCGTTAAGCTTCCGCTTGTGCTTCATGGCGGGACAGGCATTCCAACGCATGATATCACCAAAGCGATTTCGCTGGGTACTTCCAAAATCAACGTGAACACAGAGAACCAAATTGCGTTCACCAAAGCGGTTCGTGATGTATTGGCTGCTAAACCAGACGCTTACGATCCACGTAAATACATCGTTCCTGGTCGCGACGCGATCAAGTCTACGGTGGTTGGTAAAATCCGCGAGTTTGGTTCCAACAACAAGGCTTAAGGATCAACGCCAAGCGTTTGCGCCGTACTCCGCTAGGATGGGGGCGGCGCAAACCATAGGGCGGACAAGGGATTGGACCGTCCAGCTGAATAAGGTGACTTGGAGAGTACACCGCTTAGACGGTGTCTTTCCATTTCTGCCGCTAAAAATCATGGGCTTGTGTACCGACGCAAATACGTAGGGGGATCCTGGACTTATGGAGAAATTAATGATCCGTGGCGGACGTCCGCTGAGCGGAAGCGTTTCGATCAGCGGTGCAAAAAACAGCGCAATCGCGCTAATTCCGGCTACGATCTTGGCAGAATCCGAAGTGGTTCTGGATAACTTGCCGATTTTGAGCGACGTGGCGGTATACTCGGAGATTTTGGAGGAGCTGGGTGCTCGCGTCATGTGGGATGGTAGTCAAATGCGCATCGATCCCACCCATATTCGTTCGATTCCGATGCCCAATGGGCCGGTAAAGAAGTTACGGGCTTCCTATTATATGATGGGGGCTATGTTAGGGCGTTTCAAAGAAGCTACGATCGGCTTGCCGGGAGGATGTAACTTTGAGCCTCGTCCGATTGATCAGCATATCAAAGGGTTTGAAGCATTAGGGGCGACCGTAACCAATGAGCACGGAGCCATTCATTTGCATGCGAAAGAGCTGCATGGCGCGAAGGTTTACCTGGACGTCAGCAGCGTTGGAGCGACAATTAATATTATGCTGGCGGCGACAAGAGCCAAAGGCGCTACAATTATCGAAAATGCGGCGAAAGAGCCTGAAATTATAGATGTGGCCACTTTGTTAAATTCCATGGGGGCCGTGATTAAAGGGGCCGGCACGGAGACGATCCGGATAGAGGGTGTTAGCGAGCTGAAAGGCTGCCGCCATTCCATTATTCCCGACCGGATCCAGGCGGGGACTTATATGATAGCTGCCGCGGCGACGCGGGGCGATGTCTTAATCGATGGCGTAATTCCTAAACACTTGGAGGCGTTGACGGCAAAACTGCTGGAAATGGGTGCCCAAGTTGAAGAGCTTGATGAGAGCATTCGAGTGATCGGACGCCCAGACTACCATCATGTCGATGTCAAGGCGTTAGTCTATCCCGGGTTTCCTACGGATATACAGTCGCCGATGACGAGTCTGCTCACCCAGGCGAAGGGGATCAGCGTACTTAGCGATTTTGTGTACAGCAACCGGTTTAAGCATGTGCCGGAGCTGGTGCGGATGGGGGCGAAAATCCGCGTGGAAGGCCGTTCGGCCATCATTGAAGGCGGACCGCTTAATGCAGCCAAGGTCAAAGCGGCGGATTTGCGTGCCGGGGCGGCGCTGGTTGTAGCCGGATTAACTGTTCCAGAGGGAATTACCGAGGTTTTCGGCGTGGAGCTGATTGATCGGGGTTATGACCATCTGGTTCCGAATTTGCGCGCTTTAGGCGCGGATGTTTGGCGAGAAACGGAAGAATAACTTTCCTCTCCGTCGCATAAGTTGCCAAAGATAGGGCATACTAGGCGAATAAGTCTATCATTATGCCATGACTTCATAGATTTCAATAAAATTGAATAGGTGGTTATTTTAATATGGATCTTCAAATCGCCGATCTGGAAGGGATGAAGCTTACCGAGCTGTACAAGCTGGCGAAGCAGTATCAGATCCCTTATTACGGCCAATTAAAGAAGAAAGAATTGATTTTCGCTATTTTAAGGGCACAGGCTGAACAAAGCGGTCTGATGTTTATGGAAGGCGTGCTCGAGATTTTGCCGGAAGGGTACGGATTCCTAAGACCGATTAATTATTTGCCCAGTACGGAAGATATTTATATTTCCGCTTCGCAAATCCGCAAGTTTGATCTGCGTACCGGGGATCTCGTTTCCGGGAAATGCCGAACGCCTAAAGAAAATGAAAGGTACTTTGGCCTCCTGCAAGTGAACGCCGTTAACGGCGAGAATCCGGCTATCGCGGCCGAACGTCTGCATTTCCCAGCGTTGACTCCATTATATCCGCAGACCAAATTAGCGCTCGAAACTTCCCCAAATCACTTATCCACTCGTATTATGGATTTGCTTGCCCCGGTCGGACTTGGCCAGCGCGGCTTGATCGTGGCGCCGCCGAAAGCAGGGAAGACCTTGCTGCTTAAGGAAATCGCCAACAGCATCTCCACCAACAATCCCGAAATTGAGTTATTCGTATTGTTGATTGATGAACGTCCGGAAGAAGTAACGGATATGCAGCGCTCCGTCAAAGGTGAAGTGATTGCTTCTACGTTCGACGAGCTGCCGGAGAACCATATCAAAGTTGCGGAACTTGTGTTGCAGCGCGCTTTGCGATTGGTGGAGCACAAGAAGGACGTCGTTATTTTGCTGGATAGCATTACGCGTCTTGCCCGCGCCTATAACTTGGTCGTTCCGCCGTCGGGGCGGACGCTGAGCGGGGGGATCGATCCGGCTGCCTTCCATCGTCCCAAGCGTTTCTTTGGTTCAGCCCGGAATGTGGAAGAGGGCGGCAGCTTGACGATTTTGGCAACGGCTTTGGTGGATACCGGTTCTCGGATGGACGATATTATTTATGAAGAATTTAAAGGCACCGGCAACATGGAGCTGCACCTGGATCGAAAGCTGGCGGAACGCCGGATTTTCCCGGCCATCGACATTCGTCGCTCCGGCACGCGCCGCGAGGAAGTGCTGCTCAGCAAGGAAGAACTGGATACGATCTGGTCGATTCGCAAGAATATGAACGACTCTTACGACTTTGTCGAAGGGTTCCTGAAGAAACTGCGTGACTGCAAGACCAACGCTGAATTCCTGGCATCTTTTGACGTTTCCGGCAACACGCCTTCGGGTGGCGGTAACGGCGGAGCACGTCGTCCGGTTCGTTCATCAAGCTCCGCCTCTGCGCGGACTAGTTCGACTTCTTCGAACGCCGGGACCCCGCATAATTCCACAGTCTAAAAGTGTATCGGGAAGCATTGCTTCCGCGATGAATACAAAGAGGAGAACAACATGTACTTAGTGTATGCAGATGAACAAGGACAGGTTTATGATCACTCTTCGCTATACGGTTTAGCCCGCAGCGCGGATATGATCGTGGAGATCATGGAGGATGAGCTGATTCCACTTCCGGAAGGGGCGACGTTGGTGGGTTTACCATCCACCCGGCCGATCGGCATGGATCCGGAGACTGGCGAAATGAAGCCGCTCCCCGGGAATGTCCAGGCGGTTGGAGCTTTGCTTCCGCAAGGCTATACCCGTCTTTGTCTGCCGGGGTATGTGAAGACCGACAAGGATTATAAACTCCCTTTGTTC
This sequence comes from Paenibacillus sp. J53TS2, assembly GCF_018403305.1. Lineage (NCBI taxonomy): Bacteria > Bacillati > Bacillota > Bacilli > Caryophanales > Paenibacillaceae > Paenibacillus > Paenibacillus sp. J53TS2. The sequence goes on along the minus strand of NZ_BOSK01000018.1, from coordinate 8,059 downwards.
GGATATTCCGCGGTTGTCTGGAAAGACGGTCAGTTTTATGTGACGGCGCGCTTGTCAGACGACCCCGAGAAGTGGAATCCGCTGAATTGCGATCCTCTTGAACTGAAGAATCAAGTGAAAACCTATACTTCCCGTTATCCGGAGAATCGGCTGTACGAGCATTTATCCAACTGCGCGTTGGGTTATGAGTGTCTAACGGCTTCCAATACGTTTCTGAATCGCTGGGAAGGGGCTGTCCCTGTCTCCTATTCCTGTAACGCGGGTTGCTTCGGTTGCATTTCTGAACAGCCGGACGATAGCGGATTCGTCTCCCCGCAGACGCGCATGAACTTCCGTCCGCGCGTTGAAGAGCTGGTGGAGATCATGATGGAGCATTTGACCACGCCGGAGTCGATCATCAGCTTCGGCCAAGGCTGTGAAGGGGAACCGTCCACGCAGGCCAAGCTCATCATTGAGTCGATTCGCGAAGTCAGACGCCGGACCGATATGGGGTATATTAATATCAACACCAACGCGGGGTTATCCGATCATATTCGCGGGATCGTCGATGCGGGCTTGGATTTGATGCGAGTTAGTACGATCAGCGCGCTGGATGATCATTACAACGCCTACTACAAACCACGTGGCTATACATTGGCGAATGTAGAGAAGTCGTTGAAGTATGCTGCGGATCAAGGGGTATATACCTCAATCAACTATCTGATCTTCCCCGGGGTAACAGACCGTGAGGAAGAAGTGGAAGCGATGATTGAATTTGCTCGTCGCAGCAAGATAAAGCTGATTCAGCTGCGCAACCTGAACATCGACCCTGAAAGCTATCTGGAGTTGATTCCGAAGGCGAAGGGCGAGATTCTCGGCATGAAGCAGGCGATCGAGATTTTTCAGGAGGAGCTTCCGGATGTTGTGATCGGATCGTACACGCATGTACCGCCGGCTGAATTGGCCCGGGTCAAAGTGCGAGGATAAAACAGGCAATTGCGTGAAAGGTTGGCCCGTGCTATAATGCGATTGTGTGTCATTACAACTCTGGGCACGACTGAGGCTCAGGGCGGAAAGAGGTGAAAGTGATGAAAGAAGCAGTTCAACCGAAATATCACGTGACTACGGTAACTTGCGCTTGCGGCAACACGTTCGAAACAGGTTCCGTAAAACAAGACCTGCGCGTTGAAATTTGCTCCAACTGCCATCCATTCTTCACAGGGAAGCAGAAATTCCTGGATGCTGGTGGACGTGTGGATAGATTCAAAAAGAAATACGGTATCTAAGATACCCTTACACAAGCGAAATGACGAAGAACGTCTTTGCCTATCTGATGATGGGCGGAGGCGTTTTTTTCTTATTTACTGACGTGAGTATACAAGTTCGGTTTTAGGGAGGCGGCGTACATATGGAGTTTGATCAGGTGCATCGGTTGTGGTTGGACACGCATCGCAACCGTCGTTCCGGCGAACGAAAAGACCGTTTGGATCGAGGGCATGGGCATGGCGAGCAGCTGTTTTTACGAAATGTATGGTGGCCTTTGCGTGGGAGTCTGGATAACCTGCATCCGGAGTATGAAATCGCGGATTGGCGGGGGCGGCCATATTTTGCGGACTTCGCTTGGTTAACGGAAGTCGTGAAGCTCGTCATTGAGATCAAAGGATTCGGACCGCATGTTCGCGACATGGATCGCACGATGTATAGCCGGGAGTTGAACAGAGAAATTTTTCAGCAAGCTCTGGGTTACCGGGTGATTTCTTTGTCTTATGACGATGTGGAGCGACAGCCTGAAATTTGCATTATGCTGCTTCGGATGTTAATGAGTCGGTTTGAGGTATCTGGACAATGTGATCTGGCTAAGATCGCGTTGAAGTCTACGTTGCTGCAAGCAGTGCAAATAGGAAAATCTATTCGCCCGAAGGACGTAGAAAGGCAGCTTGGCGTAAATCATCGGACTGCGGTGCGGTATTTACAGCAGTTGTGCCAGCAAGGCTGGCTGCATGCGCATTCCAGCGGGAATTCGGGCCGGGTGTTGATGTATGACGTGGTACGGCGGGATTGGGATGCGTTTGATTGGTAGAAGGAGAAGTGCCCCATCGACCCCGACGGACTCCTAATACCGCTCGATGCCAATCGCCAAGTGTAAAAGTGCAGTTGATTCGAGCTAAAATTGAATATTTTGCTTGTTGGAATGTAAAAGTGCAGTTCAAAAAGGCTGTAAATTGGAAAACTCGCAGCAACAGGCGAAATTAGACTGTACTTTTGCATTTGAAACGGCAACTATATGCCGATTTGGCGAAATAAACTGCACTTTTACATTTCAGACGGTTAAGGTGGGGGCGCGTACAAATAAAAACAGGTCGGAGACGATAACCGACATCTGTCAGCCCTCGATCCAACCTGCTTATTAATGAAAGCTTACTTACTTCTTTTTATTTCTTAAACTCCACGCTTTGCTTGAGGCTGGTCCACTCCTCACTCTTGATGATACCCAGCCGCCATAAAGCGATGCCTTTCAGATCATAACGTTTCGCCAGACCGGTCAGCGTCTTGACGGTCGTTTGGTCCTCGCTGTCCAGGTTGAGCCCGAGGATCAGTTTGCTGGCGCTGGTCTCTTTTAGGGCCAAACGTATCGCTTCATCTACTTTATCCACCGGCTGCGGCCGACCGCTGTTGTCTCCCGGGAGGTAATCGTAAGCCATGATCACGATTTCGTCCGCCAGCGCCCCCAGGGTCTTATAGTCATAGCCCTGATAAGACGAATTCAACGGGTGGAGGGCCAAGGACAACTTGAGGCCGGCAGCCCGAGCTTGCTTAGACAGTTCCTTCACGAAGGCGTTAAAAGCTTGACGCGTAGTCGCTTTGTCCGTCGTTAAGCCGAGCCCTTCGAAATCAAGCATGATGCCTTGGAATGCTTTCTCTGTCGCCGCACTGACCATGTCGGTGATCGCCTGCTGGCGCAGGGCAGGATCTTCAATGATCCGGGTTAGCTCCCCTTTCACGTCGCTGGAGTAGACCATCAAATAAGGCAAGGTCCGAGCGGCAGCCGCGTCATTCACGAGACTGTCCGGGGTTACATCGCCAGCGGACTGCGGTAGTCGGAAGACATCGCCGGTTTGCGTGAACTGCCCATTCTCATCGATGCGACTCCAGCCGAAAGCAACGGCGTCCAGACCAGGAACCGCTCCTACATCCGAGTAGGAGGAAATGGCGTAGAATCCCAGCGTATACATCCGCTCCTGCGGAGAGGCGATGGATACGGTCTTGGATGTTTGGTCCCATCCGACCTGCGCTCCGAACTGTTGACTGAAGAAGCTGAGCGGAATCAGCGTATTGCCGCCTACGGAGCGAGGGGCAACCGCCAATGGGATGGAAGCGTTGTTCACCTTCGCCGTTTTGCTGTTCAGCGTTAGTTGCACATGGATTGCTTCGGCTCCTGTACCTTTGACAGCGGTGATCGTTTTAGAGGCCTGATTCCAAGTTACGGTAATCCCGAGCGCTTCGGATATGGAGCGGAACGGAACCAGCGTCGTGCCACTCACGATCATAGGTTCGCCAGAAAAGGCCAACGGATATCCGTCCAGCAGAATCCGTACCGATGACGCCGCCTCAGAGTGAGAAGGCTGCATTCCGAACAGGCCTCCAGCCAAAAGGGTAGTGGCCAGCAAGATTTTCCCGATAGGTTTCATGTGTTTCTCCTCTCTTATGTTCTCTTATTCTATTAATATATCAAAATAAAGGTAGAGTTGCATGGAGAGGTAAGGCATAAATCAGTGACAGCCAAGGCATAGACAAGGCACCTCAGCCCACCTCAGCCAACTTCTTCCCTCCGGTTGCAATTTGTACAGGCATAAGATATACTTAGTTTCACCGTGCTAGATGGGGAGGTAGCGGTGCCCTGTAACTCGCAATCCGCTGTAGCGAGGTTGAAGTCCTGTTAGAGGTCTTGTCGATGTGAGGCCGGTCTTTACGGCAGATGTTGACGGACGGGTCCTCCGCAAGGAGTACCTGCGAACCTGGTCAGGTCCGGAAGGAAGCAGCCATAAGCAGTATTACTCCTGTGCCGGAGGGCAGCCTGTCCCGAGTCATGCCGTAAAGGTGCCGCTCGGATCGCAATGATCAATAACAGGTGCACGGTGAATATACGATAAGAAATACATCTTTGTCTGCGGACAGGGGTGTTTTTTTGTACATAGACCAAAAGGCTATAGTATAATAAGGAAACGACAACCGTCGTTTGAGGAAGAAAGAGGTGCCGCATAATGGAGCATATTGCGCTGTACCGGGCTTGGCGGCCGCAGTCGTTTCAAGACATGGTGGGGCAGCAGCATATCATCCGCACGTTGCAGAATGCGATCCGCGAACAGCGGCTGTCGCATGCCTATCTGTTCAGCGGTCCGCGGGGAACCGGGAAGACCAGTGCCGCGAAGATTTTGGCCAAAGCCGTAAACTGTGAAAAGGGTCCTGCAGCTGAACCGTGTAATGAATGCGATGCGTGCCGGAGGATTACAGCTGGCGCCGTCATGGATGTACTTGAGATTGACGCCGCTTCCAACCGGGGGGTTGAGGAAATCCGCGACCTGCGGGAGAAAGTCAAATATGCCCCTACGGAAGTGCGGCAGAAGGTTTATATTATCGATGAAGTCCACATGCTGACCACGGAAGCTTTCAACGCGCTGCTAAAAACATTGGAGGAACCGCCTCCGCATGTGATGTTTATATTAGCGACTACCGAACCGCACCGTTTGCCGGCAACCGTCATCTCGCGCTGTCAGCGCTTTGATTTCCGCCGGGTATCACTGGAAGAACAAAGTGAACGACTGCGGATGATCTGCGAACAAGAGGGCATCGAAGCGGAGAAGGAAGCGATCGATTATATCGCCAGATTGTCTGACGGCGGGATGCGCGATGCGTTAAGCGTATTGGATCAAATCGCATCATTCTCGGGTCGTAAGGTCTCGTACCAACAGGTGCTGGACATGACCGGCGGCATCGCCTCTCGGCAGTTTGCAGAGCTGGCCAAAACCTTGCTGGCCGGTGACATCGGCGGGATGTTGCAGATGATCGACGGCTTTATGCAGGAAGGTAAAAGCGCGGATAAGTGTATGGAGAACCTTCTATACTATTTCCGCGATTTGTTGATGGTCAAAATGGTACCGCAGGCGGACAAGTTGACGGAGCGCGTGTTGGATCCGCAGGATTTTGCGGAGATTGCTGAAGCTTTTACAAAATCGCAGTTATTCCGCATCATCGATACGTTAAATCACTATCAGACGGAAATGAAATACGCGGTCCAACCACAAACGCTGTTTGAGGTCGCTTTGCTGAAGATCTGTACGTTTGGAGGAGAGGGCGCCGAAGAGCAGCCGACGGGGGCTCGCGGCACAGGAGCGTCTGCCGATGCATCCGAGGTCCATCAGCTCCGGCGTCAGCTTGGAGAATTGGAAGCGAAGCTGGAACGGGCGCTGCAGGGCGGACTTGCCGCAGGAGGCAATGCCTCAGGAGGTTCAGCGGCCGGAGGAAGTCGGCCTTCGCGGAGTGCCGCTCCACGTGTGGCCTCGAAGGCAAAAATCCCAGCCGGGATGGATCATTATCTCGCTGCGCGCAATAGCCCGGAATTTCTGGATATCCAGCAAAAATGGAACCAAGTACTTCAGGCTGTCAAGGACGCCAAGATTACAATCCATGCCTGGTTTGTAAATGGCGAGCCCGTATCGGTTTCGGAGGAGAATGTGTTAGTCGCGTTCAAAAACGATATCCACCGTGAGACTACGGAGAAGCCAGCCAATAAGCAGGTCATTGAAACGGTAATGGAACGCCAATTGGGCAAACCGTACCATTTGGTGACCATGATGCTGAAGGATTGGACCGATGCGTTGCAAGGTGCTGGAGAACGGCCCGGCGGCGAGCCGCTCGAACTGGAGCCTCTGCCAGAGGATGGCGGGTCTGGGAAAGAACCTTGGGTGGACGAAGCGTTAAGTATCTTCGGGGATGACCTGGTCGTTATCAAGGAATAACTAACCATCGGCCAGGTATAGACCGTAAAATCGTGGTTATGTTTTTTCTATATATCGCATGATGTACATGCAGACCAATTAAAGGAGAAGTGAACGAGCGTGAACAATATGAACCAAATGATGAAGCAAGTGAAAAAAATGCAGGAGCAAATGCTCAAAGCACAGGAGGAACTCGCCAGCAAAACGGTAGAAGGCACTGCGGGCGGCGGCGTGGTAACCGTAGAGGTGAATGGTCATAAGAAGGTACTGGCACTTACCATTAAACCGGAAGCGGTGGATCCGGACGACGTGGAAATGCTGCAAGATTTGGTGCTTACTGCAGTGAATGACGCTTTGACGAAAGCCGAAGAGTTGGCAAACCAGGACATGGGCAAGTTTACGGGCGGAATGAAAATTCCAGGCCTATTCTAATTTTACAAACTGAAGGAGAAGGCCCCATTGTATTATCCCGAACCGATCGCGAAGCTGATCGATGCATTTACCCATTTGCCCGGTATTGGGCCGAAGACGGCGGCGAGACTAGCTTTTCACGTGCTACGCATGAAGGAAGATGACGTCATCGATTTCGCTAAAGCGCTGGTTAGCGTGAAGCGTAACCTTCATTATTGCTCCGTCTGCTGCAACATCACGGATACGGATCCTTGCCGGATATGTCAGGATAAGACCCGTGACGCATCCGTCATTTGTGTCGTACAGGAATCCAGAGATTTGGTGGCGATGGAGCGGACGAAGGAATTCGATGGATACTATCATGTGCTGCAGGGGGCAATTTCGCCGATGGAAGGCTTGGGACCGGATGATATTCGGCTCAAGGAGCTGCTAAACCGGTTGAGCGACGAGCGGGTGAAAGAGCTGATTTTGGCGACCAATCCGAACATTGAAGGGGAGGCGACGGCCATGTATATTTCTCGTCTCGTGAAGCCCTTCGATATTCGCGTCACCCGAATCGCTCATGGGCTGCCGGTTGGCGGCGACCTGGAGTACGCGGATGAAGTGACGTTATCCAAGGCGCTGGAAGGGCGCCGAGAACTAAATTAGATTTTTACTTATCGTTTGGTACTGAAGAACTTTAGGTCCGGGCTTTCGCTTGGGGCCTGAAGTTCTTTTTGTTTTCTGACCGTCACGGTTCTAAGTTTGTCCTCTCCCCGATACACATGAAATAAACCGGATGGGGAGGCGATCAAGCTTGAAGATATTGAAACGCTGGGGCGAAGGCCGCTTAAACCAGGCTCGCGGAAACGAGGCGATGGATTACAAACGGGAATTGTATGCGGAAGTGATCAATGCGCTGAGGGAGTGGGAACGAGCACGGATCGCTTTTCAGGAAGCGGTAGGGCACGATGAGGTAGATGTAGCGATCTATACCTTGGAGGCGGCAGAGCGAAGGTACCAAATCCAACTCAAGGCGGCTAAGCAGGCGCAGGTGGATTGGGATGCTTTTCGGAACGGGTCCTATTATGGGGAAGGCTCATGAACATTTCATATAGGAGGGGAAAAAGATGAAGCTTGTGCTGATCGGCATCCTTGTCGTGTCGCTGGCGCTGCTGTTATACATTTTGTTCTCGCGTAAACTCGGATTGGTTTGGCTGCCGCGGTTCGGGCTCCATATCGTGCTGGCGGCGCTGGGCATTTATGTGATCAATTTCTCCGGGTTAATAACCGAAGTGTACATTCCGTTGAATCCGGTCACTTTAAGCACAGTAGTCGTGCTTGGCTTGCCTGGTGTCGCCCTGTTGGTGGGACTTAAATTAACTATGATTTGACGGTTGACTCGGCCAGATCATCTATGGTACATTATAATTCGCTTCTCCGGCAGGACAAGCTGGACAAGGTCTTCCAGATGATGACAATCAAAAAGTCCTTGACTAAAGAATGGGCAGCGTGATATATTATAAAGGTCGCTGCTGAAACGAAGCGATAACGAAATACAGATGGTTTGATCTTTGAAAACTGAACAACGAGTGAGTAATACAATGAGATTTTAAATCTCGTCAGTTTGTTTAAATGAGCAAGTCAAACACTTTATTGGAGAGTTTGATCCTGGCTCAGGACGAACGCTGGCG
>NZ_BOSK01000017.1:0-64155 GCF_018403305.1 Paenibacillus sp. J53TS2 | reverse complement strand
CCCATCCCGAACACGACCGTTAAGCCCTCCAGCGCCGATGGTACTTGGACCGAAGGGTCCTGGGAGAGTAGGACGCCGCCAAGCAAAGGGAAAGAGCACTACCGTTCATTCGGTAGTGCTCTTTTTGCACTCCCGAGGAAAAACTGCAATAGTGCAGTTATTTTCGAGAAAGTCGCTCGTCATGGGCGAAAGCCTGCAAAAGTGCAGGTAATTTTTTTCGATTCGGTGTATATGAGGCGCTTGGGCCTCAAAAGCCTGCACTTTTGCAGGTATTTTGATAAATCGGCAGTCAGCTTCTCGAATAACTGTATTTTTGCAGGAATTAGCGAAGAGGTGACTTACCCGTATGTATCCTGTAACACGCTCCAAATTCTAGACCGTTCGGCACCAACCGGACGGTTTTCTCATACGCTTAACCACGAATATTTTCCACCTCACACGCCCACACTGAAAAGGACAACGCATCCCCCTTGGCAAATCATTAAATTATGGTATAATGTTGATAAAGTCAAAGAAAGTCAAAGTCAACTACAAACGGAAATCGTTTATTTTGACGGGACTTGACGAGCAAGAATGAAATACCGCAAAGTCGCAACAAGAGATTCACGTGTGGAATAATGGAGGATGAGTGATGCGTAATATCTCCGATATCATTGAGAAATATCTCAAGAGTATTTTGCATGAAAGTCCGGAGGGGACTATAGAGATTCAGCGTAACGAACTTGCCGACCAATTTTCCTGCGTGCCGTCGCAAATCAATTATGTTATCAGCACCCGCTTTACTCTGGAGAAAGGGTACCTGGTCGAGAGCAAACGCGGCGGCGGCGGTTACGTTCGGATTCGGCGAATTCAACTGCCTGGTCCAACGTCGCTGCACACGCATTTGCATGAAACGATCGGTGACGAGATCGGGCAATCCGCGGCGGAAGGGTTGATTTATCGCCTGGAGGAAGCCCGCTTTTTGACCCCTCGGGAGGCCGCTTTAATGCGCTCGGCGGTATCTCGCGAAGTGTTGGCGATTAAGCTGCCCTATCGCGACCAGATCCGGGCTAGGATGATGAAAGCGATGTTAATCTCTTTGTTGAGTTAGCAACATCAATATCAAGGAATACAGGTATAAGGATCTACTGTCTTAGTCTATCCCGTAAGGAGGGACGTGCGATGCAATGCCAAGAATGCGGCAAACGCCCGGCAACCTTGCATTTTACGAAGATCGTCAATGGCGAGAAGACGGAGTTTCATTTCTGTGAAAGTTGCGCCAGGGAAAAAGGGGAGCTGATTCCCGGCACTTCGGGTGGCTTTTCGATTCATAACCTGCTATCGGGCTTTCTCGATTTGAGTCCGTCGAACAAAGGTCAAGTTTCCGGGCCTAGTACGCCAGAACATCTGCGCTGCGAAGAATGCGGCATGACGTATTCCCAGTTTAGCAAAATCGGACGTTTTGGATGCAGCTCGTGCTACAAATATTTTAACGATCGTCTGGATCCTTTGTTTAAGAAAGTGCATGGGAATACCGTCCACGTCGGGAAAGTCCCGAAACGGACCGGCGGTCACATTCAAGTGAAGCGTAAGCTCGATGATCTCCGCCGTGAGCTGCAGTACCGGATCCTCCAGGAGGAATTTGAGGAGGCTGCGGCGCTGCGGGACCAAATTCGCGAGCTTGAGAAGAACATATCCGCAGAGTAGGAGGGATGCAGGGTGACCAATCTCCGTTTTACTGAACAGCCGCTTAGCGAATGGATGAGCCAAGAAGGCAAAGAGTCGGATATCGTGATGAGCAGCCGGGTACGGATCGCCCGCAACGTGCTTCATCAACCCTTCCCAATGTTGGCCACCAACACGCAATCGGAGGAGGTGCTGAAGCTGCTTCAGGAGGTTCTGGACGACGAACAGCTTCAGGCTCAAGGCCAACTGTACCCGATCCTCCTTGCGGACTTGGATGAACTGGATAAGCGGGTGCTGGTTGAGAAGCACTTGATCAGTCCCAACTTAGCGAACGACTCCAGAAATGGGGCGGTCTTCATTAGCGAAGATGAAAGCCTCAGCATCATGGTTAATGAAGAGGATCATTTGCGCATCCAGTGTCTGTATCCGGGTCTGCAAGTCCAAGAGGCTTGGGAAAAAGCGACGGCGATCGACGACATTTTTGAATCGCATGTGGATTACGCTTTTGACGATCGTCGGGGTTACCTAACCAGTTGTCCGACGAATGTGGGTACGGGGCTTCGCGCTTCAGTCATGATGCATTTGCCGGCCTTGGCACTGACACAGCAGATCGGCCGCATTTTATCCGCGGTATCGCAGGTCGGTTTAACCGTCCGAGGGATCTACGGCGAAGGCAGCGAGGCCATGGGCAACTTGTTTCAAATCTCAAATCAGATTACACTAGGACAAAGTGAAGCTGAGATCATCGAAAATTTATATGGCGTGGTGCTGCAGATCATTCAGCATGAGAAGACGGCAAGAGAAAAGCTGATCGGCGAATCACGCCTGCGGATGATGGACCGGGTCATGCGTTCTTACGGAATATTGTCACAGGCGTACATCATCGACTCGAAGGAAGCCGCTCAGCGGTTATCTGATGTCCGGCTTGGCGTAGACTTGGGGATTATCGAAGGCGTGTCGGCGCAGGCGCTCAATGAACTGAACGTGTTGACGCAGCCTGGATTTTTGCAAAAAAAATTCAGTGGCAGTATGTCCCCGGGGGAAAGGGATATGTACCGCGCTAAACTCATTCGAGAGCGCATGGGGAAATAACGAGAGGACTACTATGGAGGTGTAGGAGAAGATGATGTTTGGAAGATTTACGGAACGTGCCCAAAAGGTACTGGCGTTGGCCCAGGAAGAAGCCGTAAGGCTGGGACATAACAATATCGGGACGGAACATGTGCTGCTCGGATTGATCCGTGAGGGTGAAGGCATTGCCGCCAAGGCGCTGATCGGATTGGGTCTGGGACTCGAGAAAATACAAGACGAAGTGGAAACGCTGATCGGCCGTGGACAGGAACAACCGACCAATATCGCTTATACGCCGCGCGCCAAAAAGGTCATCGAGCTGTCCATGGATGAAGCGCGTAAGCTCGGCCATACTTATGTCGGCACGGAGCATATTTTGCTCGGCCTGATTCGTGAAGGGGAAGGCGTAGCCGCCCGTGTACTGAATAACCTCGGCATCAGCCTGAACAAGGCGCGCCAACAAGTGCTGCAGTTGCTGGGCAGCAGCGAAGCGGTGTCCAGTCATCATGGAACCCCAACTAACGTGAACACGCCGACACTAGACAGCTTGGCTCGCGACTTGACGGCTTCGGCCAAAGAGGGCAATTTGGATCCGGTCATCGGCCGCAGCAAAGAGATTGAACGGGTGATTCAGGTGCTGAGCCGCCGGACGAAGAACAATCCGGTGCTAATCGGGGAACCTGGCGTCGGGAAAACGGCCATCGCCGAAGGTCTTGCACAAAAGATCATCAATAACGAAATTCCAGAGACGCTACGCGACAAACGCGTGATGACGCTGGATATGGGCTCCGTCGTTGCCGGTACGAAATACCGCGGCGAATTTGAGGACCGCTTGAAAAAAATCATGGACGAAATTCGTCAGGCCGGCAATATCATCCTCTTTATCGATGAATTGCACACCCTGATCGGGGCTGGCGGCGCGGAGGGCGCGATCGACGCTTCGAATATCTTGAAGCCAGCGCTGGCCCGCGGCGAGCTGCAATGCATCGGCGCTACCACGCTCGACGAATATCGGAAATATATTGAGAAAGACGCGGCACTGGAACGTCGGTTCCAACCGATCACGGTGGATCAGCCATCGGTGGATGAAGCGATTCTCATCCTGCACGGGTTGCGCGATCGTTACGAAGCGCATCATCGGGTGAAAATCACCGACGAGGCGATTGAGCAGGCAGTTAAATTGTCCGACCGTTATATTCAAGACCGGTTCCTGCCGGATAAAGCGATTGACTTGATCGACGAGGCGGGTTCGAAGGTAAGGCTGAACTCGTATACGGTACCGCCGAATCTGAAGCAACTGGAGAGCCGTCTGGATGATATCCGTAAGGAGAAGGACGCTGCGGTGCAAAGCCAGGAATTTGAGAAAGCGGCTGCGCTGCGCGATACGGAGCAGAAGATCCGTGAAGAGCTGGATATCACCAAAAATCAATGGAAAGAAAAACAAGGACGCACCGATTCCGAAGTGACGCCAGAGGATATCGCCCAGGTGGTCGCCAGCTGGACGGGGATTCCGGTCAACAAGCTGAAGGAAGAAGAAACCGAACGCCTGCTCAATATGGAGAGTATCCTGCATGAGCGCGTAATCGGTCAAGAAGAAGCAGTTAAGGCGGTCAGCCGGGCAATCCGCCGGGCGCGCGCAGGCCTCAAGGATCCAAAACGTCCGATGGGCTCCTTCATCTTCTTAGGTCCTACGGGGGTTGGTAAAACGGAGCTGGCCCGCGCATTGGCGGAAGCGATGTTCGGCGACGAAAACGCCGTAATCCGCATTGACATGTCCGAGTACATGGAGAAACACTCCACGGCACGACTCGTTGGTGCGCCTCCAGGATATGTCGGGTACGAAGAAGGCGGGCAACTGACCGAGAAGGTTCGCCGCAAACCGTATTCCGTTGTTCTGCTGGATGAAATCGAGAAGGCACATCCGGAAGTGTTTAACATTCTGCTGCAGGTATTGGAGGATGGCCGACTGACCGACTCCAAAGGCCGCGTAGTCGATTTCCGTAATACGCTGATCATCTTGACCTCAAATGTCGGCGCCGAAGCCATCAAACGAAATACGCGTCTTGGCTTCACCGCCGTGCAAGATTCCGGTGCGGATTACGACAACATGAAGGGCAAAGTGATGGAAGAGCTGAAGAAGAGCTTCCGTCCCGAATTCCTCAACCGGATCGATGAGATCATCGTTTTCCATTCGCTCGAGGAAGCGCATATCGGCCAAATCGTCACGCTCATGGCCGAAGAATTGCGTAAACGTCTGCGCGAATATGACGTCGACTTTACCTTGACGGATAAGGCGAAGGAGTTCCTGGCTAAAGAGGGCTACGATCCTGCGTATGGAGCACGTCCGCTGCGTCGGGCGATCCAGAAGCATATCGAAGACCGTTTGTCCGAGGAGCTGTTAACCGGTAACGTCAAGAAGGGCGACTCGCTAACGATCGACGAAGAGAACGGCGCCCTGAAGGTGGAGCGTACGGGAACTTACGTAAAAAATGCGTAACGCGAATAAAAATTGTTGGTAAATCCTACAAATCCGTAACGTTTAAGCCGATGAAATAAGTTAAAGGCAGCTTCCAAGGCGATGCTTTGGAAGCTGCTTTTTTTATCCCGCCACTCCTGGCGGCAGCGCTCGGATCACTTTCGATAAACCCGAAAGGATGGTAAAATTTTAGGTACCATGACGAATACGGTGTCGGCTAGGTCTGTCAAATTTTGCAGTGGCGAGAAGGTGAGATAAATGGTTAAAGTAAAACATAAGTTTTTCTGCTCCGAATGCGGCCATGAATCGCCTAAATGGTACGGAAAATGCCCGGGGTGCGGCGCGTGGAACTCCATGGTGGAAGAAGTGGAGAAAACCGTCAAAACGCAAGGGATGAATTCCGGGATATTTCATGCGAAAGAAAAGCCGCAGTCAATCATAAATATAGAGAGCGGCAAAGAACCGCGGATCCAAACGGGGATCGGGGAACTGAATCGAGTACTCGGCGGCGGCGTTGTGCCGGGCTCACTGGTCCTGGTCGGTGGGGACCCCGGGATCGGCAAGTCGACTTTGCTGCTGCAAACTTCACATGAAATGGCCCGCTCTGGTCTGAAGGTTCTGTATATCTCAGGCGAGGAATCCGTTCGTCAGACGAAGCTGCGGGCGGAGCGGCTCGGGACATTGTCCCCGGAGTTATTCGTTTTGTGTGAGAGCAGTATGGACGGAATTGAAGAAGCGATCGACGAAGTAAAACCCGATTTTTTGGTGATCGATTCGATCCAAACGGTCTATTTGCCCGAAGTTACCAGTGCCCCCGGCAGCGTATCGCAGGTACGTGAATGTACGGCGCGGTTTATGCGAATAGCCAAAGGGCAGGGGATCGCTACGGTACTAGTCGGTCACGTGACCAAAGAGGGAGCTATCGCCGGACCTCGTATGCTGGAGCATATGGTCGACTGCGTACTGTATTTCGAAGGTGAACGCCATCATTCCTACCGGCTCCTACGGGCGGTTAAGAATCGCTTTGGTTCGACCAACGAAATTGGGATTTTTGAGATGAACGAATCCGGACTGGCGGAGGTGGCGAATCCGTCGGAGCTGTTTCTATCCGAACGCCCGCTCGGCGTGGCGGGTTCGACCGTCGTCGCCAGTATGGAGGGGACGCGCCCGATGCTGGTCGAACTGCAAGCCTTGATCGCGGCCACCCATTTCCCTTCACCAAGACGGATGGCAACCGGCGTGGACTATCAGCGGATGAACTTGATCCTTGCGGTGCTCGAGAAGCGAATGGGCCTATTCCTGCAAAATCAGGACGCTTACGTCAACCTGGCTGGTGGAGTGAAGCTGGACGAACCGGCGGTCGATTTAGCGATTGCGGTTAGCGTCGCTTCCAGCTTCCGTGACCTGCCGACCAAGCCGTACGATGTGTTTTTCGGAGAAGTTGGCTTGACCGGCGAAGTTCGGGCGGTCTCCCGGGCGGAGCAGCGCGTAAAGGAAGCGGCCAAGCTCGGCTTTAAACGGGTGATTTTGCCGGAGAAAAGCATGAAGGGGTGGAAGGGACCGCAAGAGATTCAATTGATTGGCGTAAATACCGTTGCAGATGCGCTAGCTGTTGCGTTAGATTAGGGGGCATTGAGATGAAGGAAACTACCCAAGCAGAGAAAATGAACGATTTGTTGAGGCTTGTTGCGCCGGGGACGGCTTTTCGCGACGGCCTTGAAAACGTGCTGCGGGCTAAGACCGGGGGCCTGATCGTCGTCGGTTACAGCCCGGAGGTGATGGAGGTCGTCGAGGGGGGCTTCTCCATCAACTGTGATTTCTCCCCAAACTATCTCTATGAGCTGGCCAAAATGGACGGGGCGATCATCCTTAGCGAGGATTTGAAACGGATTTTGTATGCAAATACACAGCTCATCCCGGACTCCTCGATCGCATCCTCTGAAACGGGCATTCGCCACCGTACCGCGGAACGGGTGGCCAAACAGACGGGCAAGCTGGTCGTCTCTATCTCCCAGCGCCGTAACATCATTACCCTTTACCAAGGGGGATTACGGTACGCTCTGAAGGAAATTGGCGTCATCCTGACCAAAGCCAACCAGGCGATTCAGACGCTGGAGAAATACCGGTCTGTCTTGAATCAAGCCTTAACGAATTTAACGGCCTCCGAATTTGAAGAGCTGGTCTCCTTGCCTGAGGTGATCAATGTGATCCAGCGGGTGGAGATGGTGATCCGGATCAAGATGGAGATCAAGCGATTCATCAATGAATTAGGTACGGAAGGGCGGCTGATCAGCATGCAGATGGAGGAACTGGTCAGCAACATGGAAGAAGAAGCATGGCTCTTGTACAAAGATTATGCCAAAGAGGATCAGGACGAAGCGATCCGGGAAATTATTATGGGACTCAAACGTTCCACCGACGATGAGCTCCTGGACGACAATCACATTACCAAGCTCTTAGGATATCCTTCCTCTGCCGCGACTTCGGAGGAATTGATAGCACCACGCGGGTACCGTGTCTTGAACAAAATCCCCCGCTTACCGAATGTCATCATTCACAATCTGGTCGAACGCTTTGACTGCTTGCCGAACGTGATGATGGCCAGCATCGAGGAGCTGGATGAGGTTGACGGTATTGGTGAGGTGCGCGCCCGTTCCATCAAAGAAGGGCTCAAACGTCTTCAGGAACAGGTATTCATTGACAGACAAATTTAAATCACCTATCATCAATGAATGGTTCAGGAATATCTACTCGAGGTGAAGAGATGATAACGAAATCGATTCCGAACCTGTTTACGTTAGGAAACATGGTTCTCGGAATGCTGGCCATCATGCTGGCAATGGAAGGCCGCTTCAGCCTGGCCGCCATCATGGTAATTGTCGCTATGCTGCTCGATGGTTTGGATGGACGGGTCGCCCGTGCGCTGAACGCTCAAAGCGAGTTCGGGAAGGAACTCGATTCATTATCAGATCTAATTTCATTTGGTATCGCTCCGGCACTCATTATGTACTTGATCTCATTTCACAGCGTTCCTTCCGGTGTTGCTTGGGCCGTTACGATCATTTTTCCGATGTGCGGAGCGCTGCGGCTCGCCCGGTTTAATGTTCAGAAGGGAGCTCCGGGTTACTTCATTGGTTTGCCGATTCCGGCTGCAGGCGGAGTTCTGGCCACGCTGTCGCTGTTTTACAGAGAAATATCGGCGCCTTATTTCATCGTGTCCATGCTGCTGTTATCGTATTTGATGATCAGTACGGTCAGATATCCGAATTTCAAGAAAATCGGTCTGCCGAAAAAGGCGATCGCGTATACGCCGCTTGTCGTGATCTTTGCAGTGGTTATCGCCGTCGTATTTCCGGATCAGATGGCGAAGCTTATTTTTATCCCCTTGGTCATTTACGCAGTTTACGGTTTACGTCAGAACATCAATCGGTTGCTTCGCCGTAAACATCAGGACGAGGATGCCGATGCCCAGGAAATGTATCGTCCGAAGCGTTAAGAACGAATAACCCTATAACTATACGAAAAAGGCATGGATCTCCCGCGGGCGGAATGGATCGATGCCTTTTTGATATACACATTAACATTTACGTTTACGTTTACGATAAGTTGAATAACCCCAGCGTAGCGCATTTCTGCGACTCGCGCTCCACGATTTCCTCCATATTGATCCCCAGCAGATTGCAAAGGGCGGACATATAGAAAAGGTTACGTCCAAGCTCATTCGTAATCGCATCCCGGCAATTTTCGCACAGTTCGCCATGAACATGCTTGGCGATCGTTTCTTTGGCGTGTTGCAAATCCATGCCAGGCTCGAAGTCTTGTTTGGTGGCATGCAGCTCGATGCAACCGCATTCGGTTACCGATTTGGTCACGGAACGGACAGCAGCGGCGTTGGTTTGTCCCATCTTCGACATGACGTCCAACAGGCTGCGGTGACGGAGCAACAATTCAGAAACTTGTTCTTGAAAAGACTGAAGGCTTGGTGCGCTCATTTTCCATCCACCTCAATATTATGAATTGAATTCATTATATTCCACCTTTTCCTCCAAGATCAACCTGAAATCCCATAGCCAAGGGCTGTGTTTGAATATGGATTGGTTATTTTTTGGTAAAAAAGTTATCGTCTACGGATTATGTGCCCCCAAATTGGTTCATACTGGCTAAAGAAGATACTTAACTAGGAGGTGAAGAGAGACGTGCTGAAAAAATACTTAATGATTCTAGCCGGTTTATGCGGGGCTTGGTTCGGTTACACGACCGGCGGTGTGTCCGGTGTGCTACCGGGTGCCGCCAGTGACTGGTTTCGTGAAATGAACCCGATCGCGGCAAATTTGATCTGGGCCGCAGCCGGCGCGCTACTGTTCTTGTTCCTGTTCTCCTTGGCTGCAGACGTCGTTTCTTCCAGAGTGAAATCGTGGATTTCCGCTTTGACGCGGATTCCGATGAATGAAATGGCTGCCGGTGCGGCCGGTTTGACTGCGGGACTTCTTCTTTCCTTAACGGTCTATCCCCTGCTGTCCTGGCTCGGTACGCTGGAGAGCATGGCTCAATTCGCGGTATCGGCGTTGTTTGGCTACATTGGGCTATACGTCGGACTGGCCAAGAAGGAAGAGCTGTCCTCACTTTGGAAATCCGGCAAATGGGGAGCGTCCGTTCCGGAAGAGGAGCGTTGGGCGGAAGAACACAAAATTTTGGATACCAGCGTCATTATCGACGGGCGGATCGCTGACATCTGCAAAACCGGCTTCATTGAAGGGACGATCGTTATTCCGGAATTCGTGCTGGAGGAGTTGCAGCATATCGCCGATTCCTCGGATCTGCTCAAGCGGAACCGTGGGCGGCGGGGACTGGATATTTTGAACAAGATCCAGAAAGAGCTGGACGTCAAAGTCATGATCTATGAAGGGGATTTCGAGGAAATCTCCGAGGTCGACAGCAAACTGGTCAAGCTGGCGAAAGTCCTGCAGGGGAAAGTGGTGACCAACGACTTCAACCTGAACAAGGTGTGCGAGCTGCAGGGCGTATCCGTGCTGAACATCAACGATTTGGCCAATGCGGTCAAGCCGGTCGTGCTGCCTGGCGAGGAAATTATGGTCCAGGTGATCAAGGACGGCAAGGAGCATGGACAAGGTGTCGCTTATTTGGATGACGGAACGATGATCGTCGTGGAAGGCGGACGCGATTACATCGGCACCATTACGGAGGTGCTGGTCACGAGCGTGCTGCAGACTTCGGCGGGACGAATGATTTTTGCCAAGCCAAAACTGTTGGAAAAAGCGCAGTAATTCGGTATGATGGGATTAACTACGCTGCGCTGGCCGCGGCGCGGGTGAATTCCGGACAAAGGTGAGGCAGAACATGATGGGTTTACAAGCAAGCGGCGATACGGGAGTCATCGTGGTGGCGGCAGGCCGCGGTACGCGTATGGGAACGGTGGAAAGCAAGCAGTATCTTATGCTGGACGGCAAGCCGATCTTTATCCATACACTGGAGGTTTTTCACCGTCATCCGTCGATTTCGCAAATCGTGCTTGTCACCGGGGAACAGGATGTGGACCGGTGCCGGTCATGGATTGCCGAGTATGGCATGGCCGAGCAAATACAAGTTATTCCGGGCGGGGCTGAACGTCAACACTCGGTGCGCCAAGGATTGCTGTCTCTCAGCACACCTTGGGTACTGGTGCATGACGGTGTCCGCCCTTTTGTCACGAGAGAACAGATTACGGCTTGTTGTGAAGCGGCCAGAACGTATGGAGCCGCCGTGCTCGCCGTACCCGTGAAGGATACGATCAAACTGGCGGACGAACAGGGATGGGTCGCGGCAACACTGGACCGGCGGAGTCTGTGGGCGATTCAGACGCCGCAGGCTTTTCGTCGCGCTGACCTGCTGGCAGCCCATGAGCGGGCTGCGGAGGATGAATTCGTCGGCACCGACGACGCGATGTTGGTCGAACGGCTGAGCATCTCCGTTAAGCTGGTGGAAGGGGCTTACGACAATATTAAGATCACGACACCCGAGGATCTGGGTTATGCGGAGTTTATCCGGGGGAAGAGGGAGTAGCGGAGCGTAGGTAGTCCTACGTGAGCAACGGAGCGATCAACTGAATTCAAGATTCGACGTCGAAAGACTTCCTCGAGTTACTTCGTGATTAAAAGGAAGTCAGGTTTTAAGCACCGAGAAGGTTGGATGAAGGAGGGAGTGAGTAGCGGAGCGTAGGTAGGCCTACGTGAGCAACGGAGCGATCGACTGAATTCAAGATTCGACGTCGAAAGACTTCCTCGAGTTACTTCGTGATTAAAAGATGACTGGGAGAGGATGGGAAGGATGTTTAGAGTAGGACAAGGCTTCGACGTGCATCAGCTCGTGGAGGGCAGGCCGTGTATCATCGGCGGGGTGCATATACCTTATGAGAAAGGATTGCTGGGACACTCCGATGCCGACGTGTTGCTGCATACGATCAGTGACGCGATTTTGGGTGCGATAGGTCTCGGAGATATCGGGCGTCATTTCCCGGACACCGATCCGGCGTTCAAAGATGCGGATAGCGTAGTTCTGTTGCAGCGGGTGTGGGACATGGCGGTTGAGAAAGGTTACCGTCTCGGCAACCTGGACGCAACGATTATCGCGCAAAAGCCGAAGATGGCCCCATACATTCCGCAAATGGTTGAGGTCATTGCTCGTACACTGGGGACGGAGCCGGAGCTCGTCAATGTGAAAGCCACCACCACGGAACAGCTCGGGTTTACCGGACGCGGCGAAGGGATTGCGGCACAATGCATTGTGTGTCTTGTGCAGAATGTGCTATCATCGTAACTTGCATCGAGCTTTTTTTCATATCATGAAGAACTGCAATTTAGGGAGGGATTGAAATGGCTGAAGTCCGCGTGCGCTATGCGCCAAGTCCGACGGGTCATTTACATATCGGGAACGCCAGAACGGCGTTGTTCAATTATTTATTTGCTAGACATCACGGGGGGAAATTCATTATCCGCATCGAGGATACGGACGTGAAGCGCAACGTGGCCGGTGGCGAGGAAAACCAACTGACCTACCTCAAGTGGTTAGGCATGGATTGGGACGAAAGCGTGGACGTCGGCGGGAACTACGGGCCGTACCGGCAAACGGAGCGTCTAGATTTGTACCGTCCACTGGTACAGGACTTGTTGGACCGGGGTCTGGCGTATCGTTGCTACTGTACGGAAGAGGAGCTGGAGAAGGAGCGGGAAGAGCAAATGGCTCGCGGCGAAACCCCTCGGTATTCCGGGAAGTGCCGTCACTTGACGCCTGAGCAGCTAGCTGCGTTTGACGCTGAAGGCCGTCAGTACAGCATTCGCTTCCGCGTTCCGGAAGGCCGTACGTTTACATTTGACGATTTGGTCAAAGGTCCGATCTCGTTCGAGTCCGAGGTTAGCGGTGATTTTGTTATCGTGAAAAAAGACGGAATCCCCACCTACAACTTCGCGGTCGTACTGGACGATCATCTGATGAACATTACCCATGTATTGCGTGGAGAGGACCATGTGTCCAATACGCCGCGTCAGCTCATGATCTACGATGCGTTTGGCTGGGAGCCGCCGGTATTTGGCCATATGACTTTGATCGTTGGGGAGAACCACAAAAAGCTGAGCAAACGCGACGAATCGGTGATTCAATTTATCGAGCAATATGATCAGCTTGGTTATCTGCCGGAAGCGATGTTTAACTTTATCGCCCTGCTCGGCTGGTCGCCGGAAGGAGAAGAAGAGATTTTCAGCAAGGATGAATTGATTTCGATCTTTGACGCAAATCGCTTGTCGCGTAGTCCGGCCGTGTTCGATACGAACAAGCTGGCCCATTTGAACAACCACTATATCAAGAACGCCGATCCGCAGCGGATTGCGTCGTTGGCCATCCCGCATTTGCAACGGGCCGGCAAGCTTCCAGTCGAGCTGTCGCCGGAGCTGCAGGCATGGGCCGGGGCGCTCGTCGCGTTGTACCAAGAGCAAATGACCGCGGCTTCCGATATTGTGGAGTTGTCGGAGATGTTCTTCCGCAACGAGCCGGCGTTAGACGAAGAAGGTGCCGCCGTGTTGGCGGAGCCGCAGGTGCCGACCGTGCTTGCCGCGTTTTTGGCGAAGATTGAAGGCCTTGCCGAATTCAGCGTGGAGAACATCGGCGCCTCGATCAAAGAGGTACAGAAGGAAACGGGCAGCAAGGGCAAAGGTCTATTCATGCCGATTCGCGTGGCGTTGACCGGACAGATGCATGGCCGCGACTTGAACCAGACGATTTATCTGCTTGGACAGGACAAAGTCATCGATCGGTTGAAGTCGCGTATCGCTGCTTTGTAAGGCGGCGGGGTCACTGGACGCAGGGATAAAGTGTCTGAGGCTCGTACTTATGCTAACGCTTGCCAGGAAGCTTATTTTTGGAAAAAGAGGCTTGTTTCATTTCTAACACTTGTTTGTATGCTTATAGGGACGATTCCTCCCCTTTTCGTTGATAAAATAAGGGGATAAGGTTGCAGGTAAGCGTTAGCGCAGAGCAAGTGCCCTTTTCGCCCAGATAGCGTTTGATATAAGCGTTAGGTACGTATTTTTTTCGGGTACCATTGTCAGTAGGCCGTCCATTAGGTAATATATAGGCAGGAATACCTTACAACTAGATGACTGGCGGCCATTAACCGCCTTAATGCCACCGGCATAGATCGGGAGAAGTACGCGATCAGCCGTATCGTCCAGAGAGGATAACCGGGACCCTTCGGTGCGGACCGCGCAAAGAAGTTACCAGGCTGGAAGTTATCCGGATACGCGCTGGCGGAAATGCACCCGGGAGCCGCGAATGCGAACTCGCCTAGAGAGGCGAAGTAGCTTTCGCCGTTTCGTCCGCGTTAAGGATCTTGAGAGGGAGGAGTCGGCTTTTTTATCGAGGCTGGCTCATCCAAGGCAGAGTGGAACCGCGTCGTTAGGCGTCTCTGTAGCGAAAGCTGCAGGGGCGCCTTTTTTGATTGGATCTGTCCGTATGCGATAGGAATAGAAGGTGGGGGGAAACTATGTTCAAAAGAATCCGATCCGATATCCAGGCGGTGTTCGACAACGACCCGGCAGCACGAAGCTGGTTCGAAGTGATCTTTACCTATTCCGGTCTGCATGCGATTTGGAGTCACCGGATTGCGCACTTTTTTTACCGCCGCCGCTGGTATACCGCTGCACGTACGATTTCGCAGATCAGCCGGTTTTTCACCGGCATCGAGATCCATCCGGGAGCGCGGATCGGCAATCGGCTGTTCATCGACCACGGGATGGGCGTTGTGATTGGGGAAACTTGCGAAATCGGGGACGATGTGGTTATCTATCAGGGAGTCACATTGGGCGGCAGCGGTAAGGAAAAGGGCAAGCGCCACCCGACCGTCGGCAACAATGTCGTTATCGGGTCGGGGGCAAAGGTGCTTGGTTCGTTTAAGATCGGAGACCAAGCGAACATCGGAGCAAACTCGGTTGTCCTGAAAGAGGTGCCTACCGGCAGCACCGTGGTTGGCATTCCGGGCAAAGTGGTTCGCCAGGACGGAAAACGCCTGGACCGCCTCAGCCATCAACTGCCCGATCCGATGGTTGACGCGATGCGCGAGATGCAGCGCGAGATCGAACAACTGCGAGGCGAGGTCCTCGAGCTCAGGGGGCAGCTTCGCGATAAGCAGCCGAGTGAGCTGTGAGCTACTGCTAGGCGAAAATCTTTATGCGAGGAGTCTGGACGACCGGCGGGACAGCGGAACTTGAGGTCCCTTGATATAGTCGGTTATGCGATCGTGGTTTCCGAGTATAACGGACTCCAGAGACGTTAATGTTGTTGGATTACCAGCGGTCTCCATTGTAACGGACTGAGGTGACGTTATTTGCCCTGGATCAGCGACTTAGCATATGAATTGGGCGAAATAAGGTCAATGGAGTCCGTTAAATCGGGAAATCCCCGGGAAATGGGAGAATAGCGTCTCTGAAGTCCGTTAGCGGTCGACAGCGACCGACTGAGTTCAAGATTCGACGCCGAGTCCACTCCCTTGAAATACTTCGTGATGGGAAGCCAATTTGAAAACGACCTCAGATAAATCAAGGTTTTCAAATGGGGTTATCAGCACCAAGAAGGTTGGATGAAGGAGAGAGGGAGTAGCGGAGCGTAGGGAGGCCTACGTGAGCAACGGAGCGACCGACTGAGTTCAAGATTCGACGCCGAGTCCGCTCCCTTGAAATACTTCGTGATGGGAAGCCAATTTGAAAACTACCTTAGATAAATCAAGGTTTCAAATGGGGTTATCAGCACCAAGAAGGTTGGATGAAGGAGAGAGGGAGTAGCGGAGCGTAGGGAGGCCTACGTGAGCAACGGAGCGACCGACTGAGTTCAAGATTCGACGCCGAGTCCACTCCCTTGAAATACTTCGTGATGGGAAGCCAATTTGAAAACTACCTTACAAGGAAGGAAAGTGCAGTATGGGATTGCAGATTTATAACACCTTAACCCGCGCCAAGGAAGAGTTCGTCAGCCTGACGCCCGGAAAAGTGAAGATGTATGTTTGCGGACCTACCGTCTACGGTTATATTCATATTGGGAACGCGCGGCCGATGATCTTTTTTGACGTGGTGCGCAGTTACCTGGAGAATCAACAATATGATGTGAATTACGTCGTAAACTTTACAGATGTGGACGATAAACTGATTCGCAAAGCGGAAGAAATGAACCTGACCGTACCCGAAGTGGCTGAGATGTTCATTGAGGCCTACTACGAGGATTTGGATGGTCTCGGGATTCCGCGCGCCACAGCCAATCCGCGGGTCACGGAGAACATGGAAGTGATCATCGATTTTATCCGCGACCTGGAACAAAAGGGATTTGCTTACGAAAGCGGCGGGGACGTGTTCTATCGTACGAACAAATTCCCGGAATACGGCAAATTGTCCGGACAAAATATCGGCGAGCTGCAGTTCGGTATCCGCATTGACGTGGACGATCGCAAGGAAAATCCAGAGGATTTCGTGCTATGGAAAGCGGCCAAGCCCGGCGAAATTCACTGGAGTAGTCCATGGGGCGAGGGTCGCCCCGGCTGGCATATTGAATGCTCGGCAATGTCCCGGCAATTACTGGGCGATACGCTGGATATCCACGGCGGGGGTCAGGACCTGCAGTTCCCTCACCACGAGTGCGAGGTAGCGCAGTCGGAGGCCGCCACCGGCAAGCCGTTGGCGAATTACTGGATGCATAACGGATATATCAACATAGACGGGGAGAAGATGTCCAAATCGCTTGGCAATGGCGTACTTGTCAAGGATTTGCGCTCGCTATACAAGCGGGAAGCCATCCGTTACTTCATGCTGTCGACCCATTATCGCAATCCGCTGAACTTCTCGGAAGATACGATGCAGCAGGCGGAACGCAGTGTAGAGCGGATCAGCAATGCCGCAAACAATCTTCGTCATCGGATGAATGCGGCGCCACAAGGCGGAGAGACGCAGGTCACGCCAGATTGGGCCGAGAAGCTGGAGGCGGTCCGTGCTTTGTTTCACGCCAAAATGCAAGATGACTTCAACACGCCGGACGCAATTACGGCGGTGTTCGAATGGGTGAGCGAGGTCAATACGCTGCTGCAGCAGCCGGTCGCCGGCCGCGGGGATCTTGTAGCGGCGCTGAAGCTGTTCGAGGAGATGAACGGCGTACTGCGCATCGCATTGCCGCCGGAGACTGAACTGCCCGGCGAAGAGATCGAAGCGCTGATCGCGGAGCGGGCCGAAGCAAGGAAGGCCAAGAACTGGACCCGTGCGGACGAAATCCGCGACCTGCTGGACGCTCGGGGCATCGTGCTCGAGGACACGCCGCAGGGCATGAGATGGCGGCGCAAATGAGCGGGCCGCACGGGCCAGGCGCAGGGCAAGGGGCGCTGACTGGGCCGCAGCCAGGGCAGACGGCTCCCGGCGAAGAGACCGCGACGTCCCAAAACGCCGCCGCGCTGCCGCCCCTTGCTCCTGAAGGCGGGGCCGCAGCCTCAGAGCTCGGCACATCCGCCGCGCTCTGGTTCCCCGACCCGCCCGCCAAGCCCGCCCGGCTGCTGCCGCCGCTGGCCCTCGCCTACATCGGCGACGCCGTCTATGAGGTCGCCGTCCGCCAGCATGTGATGGGCCGCCCGAATTTGCGGCCCCACCATCTGCATGGCCAGTCGACGAAGTACGTCTCGGCCAAGGCGCAGGCGCGGCTGCTAGAGTTGATCGAGCCGCTGCTCACCGAAGAAGAGAAGGACATTGTCCGCCAAGGGCGCAACGCCAAATCCGGCACGGTGCCTAAGAACGCCAACGTGCTGGATTATCGCCTCGCCACCGCTTTTGAGAGCTTGGTGGGGTACCTGTATTACACTGGAGCGCATGACCGCCTTCGCAGGTTGATCGCCCAAGGATTCGCTGATTTGGAGAATTATCGGGACCGCGGTTAATGACGCGTCACCATTGCATAGGAGGATTCCGATGGAGGAACAAGAATGGATCGGCGGCAAACATTCGCTGCTCGAAGCGCTGCATGCCGGCCGCACGATCAATAAAATATGGGTGGCCGAAGGCGCCCAAAAGCATCTGACCCAGCCCATCGTGGCTGAAGCCAAAAAACACGGTATCATCGTGCAGTTCGTGGACAAACGCAAGCTGGACCAAATGGCACCCGGCCTGCAGCATCAGGGCGTAGTTGCCCAGGTTGCCCCGTATGCCTACGCGGAGGTGGAGGATTTATTGGCCCGCGCGCAGGAACGCGGCGAAGACCCGTTCTTGCTGATTCTGGACGAGATCGAGGATCCGCACAACCTCGGTTCGATTTTGCGGACGGCCGAATGCACGGGGGTGCATGGGGTGATCATCCCTAAACGCCGCTCGGCAGCCGTGACGGCTACCGTGTCCAAAACCTCGGCCGGGGCCGTGGAGTACATCCCCGTCGCTCGGGTGACGAATCTGGTGCAGACGATGGAGCAACTGAAGGAAGCGGGCGTATGGATCGTCGGTACGGACGTAGGTGCAAAAGAAGAGATGTATCGCAGCGGCAACGTGCTGACCGGACCGGTGGCGATCGTCATCGGCAATGAGAACAAAGGCATGGGACGGCTGGTTCGGGAAACTTGCGACGTTCTGGTCAAGCTCCCGATGAACGGTCGTCTTAACTCCCTGAATGCCTCCGTCGCCGCCGGGGTTATCATGTACGAAGTGTTGCGCAGACGACGCGCTGAAGGATAAAGGCCATGCGCGATTTGCGCGATGTGCTATTGGTTGACGGATACAACATGATCGGTGGGTGGGCTGAACTGGCCGAACTGTCCAAACGGGACCTGCAGGCCGCAAGGGACAGATTGCTTGAGCGGCTCGCCGATTATCAAGCCTTTTCTGGAAGAAAGGTGATCGTCGTTTTTGATGCTTATCGGGTTCCGGGGCTTGGGAAAGCCTATTCCCAAAACAAGGTAGAGATGTATTTTACGAAGGAGAAGGAAACGGCGGACGAATGTATAGAACGGCTGGTCGGCGAGCTCAAGCACCGTCGTCGGCAGATTTATGTTGCAACGAGCGATATGGTAGAGCAACACGTGATTTTTGGTCAGGGGGCGTTGCGGGTATCGGCTCGAGAACTCTTAATCCAAGTGGAGCAAAGCGAGAAGGAAATCCAGGCTAAAATCGCCGAGCGCAGCGCGAATTCTAGCCGCAATACACTAGATGCCAAGCTGACGCCAGAGCAGCGTAAGCTGTTCGAACGATGGCGCAGGGAATGAAAGGGCATTCTCAAGTTCTGCTACCAAATGCCCTTGACAAAGTTCGACTTTACATCTTTTGGTACTTTTGCGGTTGACGCTAATATGCACCTTCATATATACTGTTCGTATTACTTGAATGAGTGACGGGGAACCGTGCGTTGCGGCCGGAGGGATTTGTGGTGAGTGTCAAACTCGAAACATGGGTAAGGTTTGACTATGAGATCCAAAGTGACGAAGACATTGTCGAGGCGGTTCGGGAAGGCGACAGTGAAGCGTTGGAGTACTTGATTAACAAGTATCGGAGCTTCGTGCGCGCCAAGGCTAGGTCTTATTTTCTCATCGGCGCCGATCGTGAAGACATCATCCAGGAAGGTATGATCGGACTCTACAAATCGATCCGGGACTTTCGGGGGGATAAGCTCGCTTCTTTCAAAGCGTTCGCGGAGTTGTGCATCACGCGCCAAATTATCACCGCGATTAAGACGGCAACGAGGCAGAAGCATATTCCACTCAACTCGTACGTTTCATTGGACAAGCCGATCTACGATGAGGAATCGGATCGGACGTTACTCGACGTCATTTGCGGCACTCAGGTGAGTGATCCGGAAGAGTTGATCATTAATCAAGAAGAGTTTACCGGCCTAGAGGACAAGATGTCCGAAATTCTCAGTGATCTGGAGCGTAAAGTGCTGATGCTGTATTTGGACGGTAGATCCTATCAGGAAATCGCAGTGGATTTGAATCGCCACGTTAAATCGATCGATAATGCCCTGCAGCGCGTAAAACGTAAGCTGGAACGTTATCTGGAAGTGCGCGACGGCAGCATTTGAACTTATCTTCATTTTAATTAGGTCTTACATAAACAAGTAGACTCAAGGGTTGCCTGGTTGCAGGAGGCCCTTTTTTTACCACAAAATATCGACACTCCAAAGATTCAGAACGGCCGCAACTAAGCGGATTTACTAACCGGATCCCGTTTCTTCTCCCCTGCTTCTCTTCAGCGTTTCCCCTACGGATTTCTCTCTCAAGGGTTTATCTTCCAAATTCGTGAGCTATACTATAAATAATCGAAGAGGTTGGCTTGATGTCTCGTTGACACGGGTAGTGCCATGTGATAAAGTGTTTTAGGTAGGCCTAATTTTGTGTTTCCCTTTTTTAGGTGACAAACATTTGATTTAGGTCAATATAGAGACAGCTCATTTAGAATGTCTTCGGGAGGTGCACATCATGCGGGTAATAATTACGTTGGCTTGTACGAATTGCAAACAAAGAAACTACACGACAACGAAAAACAAGCGTAACCACCCCGACCGCATGGAGATGAAGAAATTTTGCAAGTTCTGTAACGAGCAAGTTCCTCATCGCGAAACCAGATAGTCTTTGGAGGTGTAGTCGCGCATGAAACGTAGTTTTAAGTCGTTGTTTTCTTTTTTCTCTGAGAGCTGGGCTGAGCTTAAAAAGGTTCGCTGGCCTAATCGTAAAGAGCTGACTAATTATACGCTGATTGTGCTCGGTACAATTACCGTTGTCGCGATTTATTTTTGGGTTCTGGACATCGGCATCTCTGCTGTGATCGAAGCGATAATTTAAGAAGGGTCCCTAGGTGGCTTGATATGGAAAAAAGATGGTATGTCGTTCATACCTATTCCGGGTATGAGAACAAAGTCAAAGCCAATTTAGAAAAACGCGTCGAGTCTATGGGCATGGAAGACAAGATATTCCGCGTTCTTGTTCCGATGGAAGAAGAAGTGGTAAACAAAGACGGGAAGAAGAAGACCGTCATGCGTAAAGTTTACCCCGGGTATGTCTTGGTGGAAATGATCCAAACCGACGATTCTTGGTATGTTGTTCGCAACACGCCGGGAGTCACCGGGTTTGTTGGCTCTACGGGTTCTGGTTCCAAACCTACGCCGCTGCTCCCTGAAGAAGTGGAACAGATCTTGGCGCATATGGGGATGGAGGAGCCGAAGCCGGTCATCGAATTCGAGCTCAAAGAATCCGTGCGCATCAAAGTTGGTCCGTTTGCCAATTTTGTTGGCTCGGTGGAAGAGATTCTGACCGAGAAAAGCAAGGTCAAGGTTCACGTCAACATGTTTGGACGAGAAACCCCACTTGAACTGGATTACACTCAAGTGGAGAAGATATAAGGTTTCTTAGGGTTTCAAAGTGGGAGGGGCTGGTATCAGTTCCGTCTACCACAATTAGGGCAAGGAGGTGTTTTACATGGCGAAAAAAGTTATTAAAGTGGTAAAACTGCAAATTCCTGCAGGTAAAGCGAACCCTGCACCTCCGGTAGGTCCGGCGTTGGGTCAAGCAGGTGTCAACATCATGGCATTCTGTAAGGAGTTTAACGCACGTACCGCCGATCAAGCAGGTTTGATCATTCCGGTTGAAATTTCGGTGTTTGAAGACCGTTCTTTTACTTTCATCACCAAAACTCCTCCGGCAGCCGTTCTGCTTCGCGTTGCAGCGAAGATCGAGAAGGGTTCCGGCGAACCGAACAAGAAGAAAGTGGCTACCGTGAAACGCGACACCGTTCGTCAAATCGCGGAGCAAAAAATGCCTGACCTGAACGCAGCATCCGTTGAAGCGGCTATGCGTATGGTTGAAGGTACCGCTCGCAGCATGGGCATCACGATTCAAGACTAATCTTGGATCCTCGAATGGAGGTCAAACTCCATTCTCAAGTGGGAGGAATTTCCGCTAATACCACAAAGGAGGACGAATTCATGGCTAAACACGGTAAGAAATACCTGGAAGCCGCTAAGCTGATTGACAGCGAAGCGACATATGAGCCTTCTGAAGCCGTTGAACTGGTGAAAAAGGCAGCGACTGCTAAATTCGACGAAACCGTTGAAGCTGCAGTTCGCTTGGGCGTAGACCCTCGTAAACAAGACCAAGCCGTTCGTGGTGTCGTTGTTCTGCCGCATGGCACGGGCAAAACCCAACGCGTATTGGTGTTCGCCAAAGGCGACAAAGCAAAGGAAGCGGAAGCGGCCGGAGCAGATTTCGTCGGCGATCAAGACATGATCAACAAAATCCAACAAGGCTGGTTCGAGTTCGATGTCTGCGTGGCTACACCGGACATGATGAGCGAAGTTGGTAAACTTGGCCGTCTGCTCGGCGGTAAAGGCCTTATGCCTAACCCGAAAGCAGGCACAGTTACGTTTGACGTAGCTAAAGCCGTTCAAGAAATCAAAGCGGGTAAAATCGAGTACCGTCTGGACAAAGCGGGCCAAATTCATGCGCCGATCGGTAAAGTATCGTTTACTTCCGAACAATTGAATGAGAACCTCAAAGCTCTCATCGACGCATTGAACCGGGCTAAACCGGCTGCTGCTAAGGGCGTTTACTTGAAGAATATCGCGATTTCTTCGACCATGGGCCCAAGCGCTCGCGTGAATACGGCCGTTTACAGATAATACCTCCCGCACTTTGCGGATCGGGGATTGACACACTAGTGTCGCCCTTGGTATACTGAAACAGTTGTTTTATGTGAGACTTAAATAAGAATATGCTTACCGTAGACAGTAGGTGCCGTAAGGCTTAATTCCCTACCGAGGTGTTGTGATAGAACGTCAATGGATACAGCGTTGCTGTGTGCAGATGATCCATCAAGCCTTCGTGATTCTGCGGAGGCTTTTTTCAATGCCTTGCGGAAGTAGCAAGAGGCTCATGAATCTAATAGGAGGTGTGCAGTTTGGCAAACGCAAATGTCATTCAAGCAAAACAAGAAGCCGTTGACGCTGTAACGTCTAAATTGCGCGAAAGCGCAACGACCGTCGTTGCGGACTATCGCGGATTGAATGTTGCTCAAGTTACTGAACTCCGCAAACAGCTTCGTGAAGCTGGCGTGGAATTCCAAGTGCTTAAGAACACGCTCGTTCGCCGCGCAACAGCTGCTGCGGAATTGACTGAGCTGGACGAAGTGTTGACCGGTCCTACGGCCATCGCGTTCAGTGCAGAAGATGCAGTGGCTCCAGCCAAAATCTTGAGCGATTTCGCCAAGAAGAACGATGCCCTGAAAGTGAAAGGTGGCGTGGTTGAAGGCCGTGTTGTTGGCGTCGACCAAATCAAAGCGTTGGCGGATCTTCCGTCCCGCGAAGGTCTCCTTTCGATGCTCCTCAGCGTGCTTCAAGCACCGGTGCGCAACTTCGCACTGGCTGTCAAAGCCGTTGCCGAGAAAGAAGAAGCAAGCGCGTAAGTTAGCCTTGCGAAAGCAAGTCATCTGATTCGCAAAAAATAAACTATTATATAATGGAGGTTCTACCATGAGTAAAGAAGCAATCTTGGAAGCAATCAAAGGTATGACCGTTCTTGAACTGAACGATCTCGTTAAAGCAATCGAAGAAGAATTCGGCGTAACTGCAGCAGCTCCGGTTGTTGTAGCTGGCGGCGGCGGCGGTGCTGCAGCAGCTGAAGAGCAAACTGAATTCGACGTAATCCTGACTAACGCTGGTGCTTCCAAAATCAACGTTATCAAAGTGGTTCGTGAAATCACAGGCCTCGGCTTGAAAGAAGCAAAAGACTTGGTTGACAACGCACCAAAACCACTGAAAGAAAAAGTGGGTAAAGAAGAAGCAGACGGCGTTAAAGCCAAATTGGAAGAAGCAGGCGCAACTGTAGAAGTGAAGTAATCACTACTTCTCCTATAACAAACCCCTTGAACTTGATTCAAGGGGTTTGTTGCCTATCACCCTCTTATTTGAGGGAGCAGGAATGGATATAATAGGGGACGGACCGTGAATTGATCCTAAGAAATAATGGAGGGAACACGTAATCATGTCAGATCACTACTACTCCAACAAGCCGACCGCAGCTCATGATCGTAAGACTTGGGACGCTAAGTTGAGGGGGCAAACCTTTCGCTTTGTGAGTGATGCGGGCGTATTTGCCAAAGGGGGCGTTGATTTCGGAAGCCGTACATTGATTGAATCGATGGACATTCCGGAAGATGCCGAAGTGCTTGATGTAGGCTGCGGTTACGGACCGATTGGACTTGCGGCTGCCAAGCTGGCTAACCGGGGGCATGTGATGATGGTCGACGTGAACTCACGTGCCGTGGAATTGGCCAAGGAAAATGCGGCTGCCAATGGCGTGAACAACGTGACGATTACGGAAAGCGATTTGTTCTCGGCCGTAGGAAACCGGCAATTTGACGTTGTGCTGACCAATCCACCGATTCGCGCCGGCAAAGCCACGGTTCATGCGATCTTTGAAGGTGCCTTTGAACGCTTGCGTTCAGGCGGATCCCTATGGGTAGTTATTCAGAAGAAGCAAGGTGCACCATCGGCGAAGGAGAAGTTGGAGACTCTTTTTGCGCGGGTGGAGGAAGTGACGAAGGAGAAGGGGTACCGCATCTTTAAAGCGGTCAAAGCCTGAGATGGAATTAAGGTTGACTTGACAAAATCGATATGTTATTATTATAAAATGTCAGCATTAGGATGCCCTCGGTGGCTTTAGTTTGGTGAAATGTCAATAGCTTTGCGAAAACAATGCATAAAAATGTGTTGTTTTACGTATAATATGCACATTTTGGATAAACTAATAAATACGGGGACATCAGAGCAGAAACAGACACGGATAAATGATGCTCTTTTTTCGAAAGCATTCGATAAGGGCTTTTCTTTATTTGTGGATGAATCCGTATGGTCCTATTATAAGGGCACAAACACGGGTTCGCAATGTATTTTTAAAGTGAGTAGACATGAGGGGTGAGTTTAAGTTGGCAGGACATCTTGTTCAATATGGTCGACGCACTCGGCGTAGTTATGCGCGAATTAACGAGATACTCGAAGTACCGAACCTGATCGAAATCCAGCAGAAATCCTATGAGTGGTTCTTGGAAGAAGGCCTTCGGGAAATGTTCCAAGATATCTCGCCGATTCAGGATTTCACCGGGAATCTGGTGTTGGAGTTTATCGATTACAGCCTGGGCGAACCGAAGTATACGGTGGATGACGCGAAGGAACGCGACGTTACCTATGCGGCGCCGCTTCGGGTAAAAGTCCGGCTTATTAATAAGGAAACCGGCGAAGTCAAAGAGCAGGAAGTATTCATGGGAGATTTCCCGCTGATGACCGAAACCGGCACGTTCATTATTAACGGTGCGGAACGGGTTATTGTCAGCCAGTTGGTTCGCTCTCCTAGCGTCTATTTCAGCACGAAAGTGGATAAGAACGGTAAGAAAATGTATACCGCAACCGTTATTCCGAACCGCGGCGCTTGGCTCGAATTGGAGACGGATGCGAAGGATATTATTTACGTGCGGATCGATCGTACTCGTAAAATTCCGGTGACCGTGTTGCTTCGTGCGCTTGGTTTCGGAACCGATGCGGAAATTTTGGAGTTGCTCGGCAACGACGAATATATCCGCAATACGCTTGACAAGGACAATACGGATTCGACGGAGAAAGCGCTGATCGAGATCTACGAACGTCTGCGTCCAGGCGAGCCGCCGACACTAGAAAATGCGAAGAGCTTGCTCGTGGCCCGCTTCTTCGATCCAAAACGTTACGATCTGGCCAATGTCGGCCGTTACAAAATCAATAAAAAGCTGCATATCAAAAACCGTTTGTTCAACCAACGTCTTGCTGAGTCGTTGATCGATACGAACACGGGTGAAATCATTGCCGAAGCCGGCCAAATGGTGGATCGTCGTCTGTTGGACGAGATTTTGCCGCATCTTGAGAACAACGTTGGTTTCAAGAATTACCATGTTGCCGGCGGTGTGCTTGATGCAGATGATGTACCTCTGCAAACCATCGACGTATTCTCGCCGATTGAAGACGGTAAAGTGGTTAAGGTGATCGCGAATCGCAACATCGATAAATCGGTGAAGCATATCACTCCTGCTGATATTATTTCTTCAATCAGCTATTTTATCAATTTACTGCACGGCATCGGCAGCACGGACGATATCGACCATCTTGGCAACCGCCGTTTGCGTTCGGTCGGTGAGCTCCTGCAGAACCAATTCCGCATTGGCTTGTCCCGGATGGAACGCGTCGTGCGCGAAAGAATGTCGATTCAAGACGCTAATGTGATCACGCCGCAAGCTTTGATCAACATTCGTCCGGTCATCGCATCGATTAAAGAGTTCTTCGGCAGCTCGCAATTGTCGCAGTTCATGGACCAAACGAACCCGCTTGCTGAGTTGACTCACAAACGCCGTTTGTCCGCACTGGGTCCTGGTGGTTTGACTCGGGAACGCGCCGGCATGGAAGTCCGTGACGTTCACCCGTCCCACTATGGACGGATGTGTCCGATCGAAACGCCGGAAGGTCCGAACATCGGTTTGATTAACTCCTTGTCGACGTTTGCGAGAATTAACGAGTACGGCTTTATTGAAGCTCCGTATCGTTGGGTTGATCCGAAGACAGGAGTCGTTACCGATCAAGTCGCTTACCTGACGGCAGATGAGGAAGATAACTATATCATTGCCCAGGCCAATGCGAAGTTGACCGAAGATAACAAGTTCGAAGACGAATCGGTTATCGTTCGTTACAACAAACAGTCGGATAACATCTTGACCATGCCGAGCAGCCGTGTAGATTACATGGATATTTCGCCGAAACAGGTCGTATCCGTCGCGACGGCGCTGATTCCGTTCTTGGAAAATGACGACTCGAACCGTGCGCTTATGGGTTCGAACATGCAGCGTCAAGCGGTACCGTTGCTCATTCCGAAGGCTCCGCTCGTCGGAACCGGGATGGAACATAAATCGGCCAAAGACTCTGGTGTCTGCATTGTGTCGAAATATGATGGGATCATCGAGCGTTCGGCGGCTAACGAAATTTGGCTGCGCCGCGTTGAAGTCGTGGATGGCAAGGAAGTCAAAGGCGACCTTGTTAAACATAAATTACACAAATTTATGCGTTCTAACCAAGGAACCTGCATTAACCAACGTCCGATTGTGAAGCGGGGAGAAGTCATCAAGAAAGGTGACATCCTGGCGGATGGTCCTTCGACCGAAATGGGTGAATTGGCACTCGGCCGTAACGTAGTCGTTGCCTTCATGACTTGGGAAGGCTACAACTACGAGGATGCGATCCTGCTTAGTGAGAAGTTGGTGAAGGAGGATGTATACACTTCGATCCACATCGAGGAATACGAATCCGAAGCCCGCGATACGAAGCTGGGGCCGGAAGAAATTACCCGCGACATTCCGAATGTCGGCGAAGAAGCGTTGCGTAACCTGGATGAACGCGGGATTATCCGCGTCGGCGCAGAAATTGCCGCTGGCGATATCCTGGTCGGGAAAGTGACGCCGAAGGGCGTAACCGAACTGACGGCAGAAGAACGCCTGTTGCACGCGATCTTCGGGGAGAAGGCTCGCGAAGTCCGCGATACTTCTCTGCGAGTGCCGCACGGTACGGACGGGATTGTCGTCGATGTGAAGGTGTTCACCCGCGATAACGGTGATGAATTGCCGCCGGGCGTGAATCAACTCGTTCGCGTATACATTGCGCAAAAACGGAAAATCTCCGAAGGCGATAAAATGGCCGGACGCCATGGTAACAAAGGGGTCGTGGCTCGTATTTTGCCGGAAGAAGATATGCCGTTCATGCCGGATGGAACACCGGTACAGGTTGTCCTGAATCCGCTGGGCGTACCTTCGCGGATGAACATTGGGCAGGTGCTGGAAATCCACCTGGGTATGGCTGCATTGCAAATGGGTATTCACGTAGCTACGCCGGTATTTGACGGAGCGAACGAAGAAGATGTGTTTGACACGATGGAAGAAGCCGGTATGCAACGTAACGGTAAAACGATCCTATACGACGGCCGGACAGGCGAACCGTTTGAACGCGAAGTCACCGTCGGCGTCATGCACATGATTAAACTCGCACACATGGTTGACGATAAAATCCATGCTCGTTCGACAGGTCCTTACTCGCTCGTTACGCAGCAGCCGCTGGGTGGTAAAGCTCAGTTCGGCGGTCAGCGTTTCGGGGAGATGGAAGTGTGGGCGCTGGAAGCTTATGGCGCCGCTTATACGCTGCAAGAGATTCTTACCGTCAAATCGGACGACGTGGTGGGCCGGGTGAAAACCTACGAATCCATCGTCAAAGGAGAAAACGTGCCTGAACCGGGCGTGCCTGAATCGTTTAAGGTCTTGATCAAGGAGCTGCAAAGCTTAGGTATGGACGTCAAGATCCTGACCGAGAACGAAGAAGAGATCGAGATGAAAGAGATCGACGACGAGGACGATGCGTCGGGCGACAAGCTTAGTCTCAATCTGGAAGGCGCAGAAGTCGGCGTAGAATAGAGCGTTATACAGTCAAATCAGGACTTGGTTAAGGAGGGATGCTCCTTGTTGGACGTCAACAACTTCGAGTTTATGAAAATTGGGCTTGCTTCCCCAGATAAAATTCGTTCTTGGTCCCGCGGAGAAGTGAAGAAACCGGAAACGATCAACTACCGTACGTTGAAACCAGAGAAGGAAGGGCTGTTCTGCGAAAAGATTTTTGGCCCAACCAAAGACTGGGAATGTCATTGCGGTAAATATAAACGCGTTCGCTACAAAGGCGTCGTTTGCGACCGCTGCGGCGTTGAGGTTACTCGCGCTAAAGTGCGCCGCGAACGGATGGGGCATATCGAACTGGCAGCACCGGTGTCTCATATTTGGTACTTCAAAGGGATCCCGAGCCGGATGGGCCTTGCGCTCGATATGTCTCCGCGTTCCTTGGAAGAGATCATTTATTTTGCATCTTATGTCGTAACGGATCCAGGCGAAACGCCGTTGGAGAAAAAGCAACTATTGTCCGAGAAAGAATACCGCAGCTACCGCGAGAAATACGGTTACGGATTCCAAGCCGGCATGGGTGCGGAAGCGGTGAAGAAGCTGCTCCAGGATCTCGATATCGACAAAGAACTTGATTTTCTGAAGGAAGAATTACGCACGGCCCAAGGTCAACGCCGTAACCGTGCAATCAAACGTTTGGAAGTCATCGAAGCATTCAAAAGCTCCGGCAATGAGCCGGAGTGGATGATCCTCGACGTGCTTCCGGTGATTCCGCCGGAACTGCGCCCAATGGTTCAGCTCGATGGCGGCCGTTTTGCAACGTCCGACTTGAACGATTTGTATCGCCGCGTCATCAACCGGAACAACCGGTTGAAACGTCTGCTTGACCTGGGCGCGCCGGACATCATTGTTCAAAACGAGAAACGCATGTTGCAGGAAGCTGTTGACGCTCTGATCGACAACGGTCGCCGCGGGCGTCCAGTTACAGGTCCGGGCAACCGTCCGTTGAAATCCCTGAGCCATATGCTCAAAGGGAAACAAGGTCGGTTCCGGCAGAACCTGCTCGGGAAACGGGTTGACTACTCCGGTCGTTCTGTTATCGTCGTAGGCCCGTATCTGAAAATGTACCAATGCGGTTTGCCGAAGGAAATGGCGCTGGAGTTGTTCAAGCCTTTCGTCATGAAAGAGCTGGTTAACAAAGGTTTGGCCCATAACATCAAGAGCGCAAAACGCAAAGTTGAACGTGTCAGTCCGGAAGTTTGGGACGTGCTCGAAGAAGTCATTAAGGAGCATCCGGTTCTCTTGAACCGTGCACCTACGCTTCACCGTCTCGGGATCCAGGCGTTCGAACCGATTCTGGTTGAGGGCCGTGCCATCCGTCTGCATCCGCTCGTTTGTACGGCGTATAATGCCGACTTCGACGGTGACCAAATGGCTGTTCACGTGCCGTTGTCTGCGGAAGCTCAAGCAGAAGCTCGTATCTTGATGCTGGCATCGGGCAACATTTTGAACCCGAAAGACGGTAAACCTGTCGTTACGCCTTCGCAGGACATGGTCCTCGGCTCCTACTATCTGACGATGGATAACAAGGAAGCCAAAGGCGCCGGCATGATTCTGTCTTCGATTAACGAAGCGGTATCGGCTTATCAACGCGGAACGGCTTCTCTGCATGCGCGGGTAGCGATTCCAACTAAAGCGTTGGGCAAAACCAGCTTTACGGAAGCACAGCAAAATGCTTTGCTGATCACGACCGTGGGTAAAATCATTTTCAATGAGATTTTCCCGGCTAGTTTCCCATATATCAACGAAGCAACTCGGGTGAACTTGTTCCAAGGAACGCCGGATCATTACTTTATCCATGATAAAGGCGCCAATGTTCTGGAACGCATCATGGCTGCTCCGCTAGCAGGCGGTGTCGGCAAGGAATACCTCGGCGAAATTATCGGCCGCTGCTTCGAAATCTACCATACGACGGAAACCTCCGTCATACTGGACAGAATCAAGCAAACCGGTTTTACTTACTCGACTCGTGCGGGTGTAAGTATCGCGGTGGCGGACGTTATCGTGCCTCAGGAGAAGCAGGAAATCCTGCGTGATTCCGATGAGAAAGTCCGTGTTGTAACGAACCAATACCGTCGCGGTTTGATCACCAACGAAGAACGGTATGACCGCGTTATTGATATCTGGTCTAAATGTAAGGATCAAATTACCGAAGTGCTCATGAAATCGATGGATCGCTACAATTCCATCATGCTCATGGTTGACTCCAAGGCACGCGGTAACAAATCGCAGATCACCCAGCTGGGCGGTATGCGGGGTCTGATGGCCAACCCGGCGGGTCGGATCATCGAGCTCCCAATTAAATCGAACTTCCGCGAAGGCCTGACCGTCCTCGAGTACTTCTTGTCGACGCACGGTGCGCGTAAAGGTTTGGCTGATACCGCGCTGCGGACTGCCGACTCCGG
Organism: Paenibacillus sp. J53TS2; assembly: GCF_018403305.1. Taxonomy (NCBI): domain Bacteria; kingdom Bacillati; phylum Bacillota; class Bacilli; order Caryophanales; family Paenibacillaceae; genus Paenibacillus; species Paenibacillus sp. J53TS2. The sequence continues at coordinate 33,490 of NZ_BOSK01000017.1, read as the reverse complement.
TTACTTGACACGCCGACTTGTCGACGTGGCCCAGGACGTTATCGTTCGCGAAGAAGATTGCGGTACGGATAAAGGCTTTACCGTTAGCGTGATTCAGGACGGTAAAGAAGTCATCGAGGACCTGTACGACCGGATCGAAGGCCGCTACTCGTTTGAAACGATCAAGCATCCGAAAACGGGTGAGATCATCATTCATCGCAATGAATTGATCGACTCCGATAAAGCGCATGAAATCGTAAATGCAGGCATTGCTAAGCTGCAGATCCGTTCCGTGCTCAGCTGCCGTGCCCGTCATGGCGTGTGCAAAAAGTGCTACGGACGCAACCTGGCCACCGGGAAACACGTGGAAATCGGGGAAGCTGTCGGGATCATCGCGGCTCAATCGATCGGTGAACCAGGGACACAGCTCACCATGCGTACTTTCCATACCGGGGGCGTTGCAGGTGACGATATTACCCAAGGTCTTCCGCGGATTCAGGAGTTGTTCGAAGCTCGGAATCCGAAAGGTCAAGCAACGATCAGTGAGATCGACGGCGTGATCAAGGAGATCCGTGAAGCCAAGGACCGCCGCGAAATCGAGGTTCAAGGCGAAGCAGAAACGAAGGTTTACTCCGTCACTTACGGTTCACGTTTGCGCGTCAGCGAAGGCGATGAGATCGAAGCTGGCGACGAGTTGACGGATGGTTCGATCGACCCGAAAGAAATTTTGCGCATCAAAGGGATCCGCGGCGTACAGAACTACATTCTGCAGGAAGTACAACGCGTATACCGGAACCAAGGCGTAGAAATCAACGATAAGCACGTTGAGGTCATGATTCGCCAAATGCTGCGCAAGATCCGGATCGTCGATGCCGGCGATACACCGCTCTTGCCAGGCTCTTTCGTTGACCTGCACGAGTACGAAGTTGCCAACAAAGACGCGATCCTCTCCGGAAAAGAGCCGGCGGTTGCCAAACCGGTTCTGCTCGGGATTACGAAAGCGTCGCTGGAAACCGACTCCTTCCTGTCCGCCGCTTCCTTCCAGGAAACGACGCGGGTGCTTACCGACGCTGCCATCAAAGGTAAAGTCGATAAGTTGCTCGGTTTGAAAGAGAATGTTATCATCGGTAAGCTGATTCCGGCCGGTACCGGCATGAATCGTTATCGCAGCATTCAATTTGAAGAACCGGAGCAAGACGAGACGGCAGAAGAAAGCCTAGAGCCTGTTTCCGTAGAGTAACTAATTAAACGAAGCTATTACCGGCGCGGCCCTGAAGCAAGTTGTTTCCGGGGCGCGCCGGCCTGTTTTCTTAGGTGAAATCCGCTGAATAATTTGCTTGACATCGGCTATAGCGGAGTGATACTATATCATAGTGCGTGAGTAAGAATAAACCCTGTGCTTTGGAGGACGTCATGATGTCTAATGATAAAGGACTACGGGACGCACCGGTTAAGATCGGCAGCAAGCAAACCATGCGAATGGTCGAGCTTGGACGGGCCGAGGAAGTTTACGTTGCTGAGAATGCAGATCCGCGTCTTACATCAAGGGTCGTCGCTTTATGCAACCAACACGCCGTCAAAGTCACATATGTGGATACGATGGCCAATCTCGGCAAGGCTTGCGGGATTGAAGTGGGAGCGGCGATGGCTGCGATTGTAAAGTCATAGTTGATCGAAAATGTTTTTGCTAATGAGGGTGACTCCTTGGCAAAAACATTTCCTTTGTTCTTTTATGAACCGCCTGGGTCTGTGGGCTTAATCAAGAGCTTTGTAAAGTGAAATGAATTCTGAGGAAGGGGGTGGCAACAACATGCCAACTATTAACCAATTAGTACGTAAGGGACGCCAAGATAAGGTGTACAAATCCAAATCGCCAGCGTTGCAAAGAGGTTTTAATGCTCTGAAACGTGAGGCTACGGATTTGAGTTCTCCGCAAAAACGCGGTGTCTGCACTCGTGTAGGTACGATGACTCCGAAGAAACCGAACTCCGCACTTCGTAAATATGCCCGTGTTCGTTTGACGAACCGTGTAGAGGTGACGGCTTACATTCCAGGGATCGGTCACAACCTGCAAGAACACAGCGTGGTGCTGATTCGTGGCGGCCGGGTCAAAGACCTTCCAGGTGTACGTTACCATATCGTACGCGGAGCTTTGGATACCGCTGGGGTTAACAATCGGATGCAAGCTCGTTCCAAATACGGCGCGAAACGTCCGAAAGCGAAGAAATCCTAAGATCATTCATGATCGAAAGATGGCTTTCTGAACTAGCATTTCAATGAAGGTTCAAAAAGTTGGGTTTGGAGCACCGAGAAGGTTGGGTGAAGCTAGGGACTGAGTAGCGGAGCGTAGATAGATCTACGTGAGCAACGAAATGCCCGGCTGAATTCAAGATTCGATGTCGAATAAGCTTCTCTGTTCCTGCCTCGTGATCGGAAGACGACTTTTTGAATTACAACTTGGTTTTAATTATTGTTGAAAGGGGGATAACAAACTATGCCACGCAAAGGTCCAGTTACGAAGAGAGACGTGTTGCCAGATCCGGTGTATAACAGCAAACTGGTTACTCGCTTGATCAACCGCATCATGCTTGACGGTAAACGCGGCGTTGCTCAAAGCATTCTGTACAATGCGTTCAACCTCATTCAAGAACGCACGGGGAATGACCCTATGGAAGTGTTTGAAGCAGCGATCAAAAATATCATGCCTGTACTGGAAGTTAAAGCTCGTCGTGTCGGCGGCGCGAACTACCAGGTTCCAATCGAGGTTAAGCCAGAGAGACGTACATCCTTGGGATTACGTTGGCTCGTTAACTACTCCCGCAACCGCGGTGAGAAAACGATGGAAGAACGTTTGGCTGCTGAGATCATCGATGCATCCAACAACACAGGCGCTTCCGTGAAGAAACGCGAAGATACGCACAAGATGGCGGAAGCGAACAAAGCGTTCGCGCACTACCGTTGGTAGGATAACGCCCGTATTTCAAAATTTATATTTTGAAGGGAGACAGATTCATGGCAAGAGAGTTCTCCTTGAAAAATACACGTAATATCGGGATTATGGCGCATATTGACGCCGGTAAGACAACCACGACGGAACGGATCTTGTTCTACACAGGCCGTACGCACAAAATCGGGGAAGTTCACGAGGGTGCTGCGACAATGGACTGGATGGAACAAGAACAAGAGCGCGGAATCACGATTACGTCCGCTGCGACGACCGCTCAATGGAAAGGTCACCGCGTAAATATCATCGATACCCCGGGACACGTCGACTTCACCGTTGAAGTTGAACGTTCCCTGCGTGTATTGGACGGGGCTGTAGGCGTGTTCAGTGCTAAAGAAGGCGTTGAACCGCAGTCTGAAACCGTTTGGAGACAAGCTGACCGTTATGGTGTTCCACGGATCGCTTACGTCAACAAAATGGATATCATCGGTGCTGATTACCTGAACGTTGTCAAAGATATGCGCGAGCGTCTGCAAGCGAATGCAGTTGCAATCCAACTGCCGATCGGTGCGGAAAACGACTTTGTCGGGATTATCGATATCGTTGCGCAAAAAGCGTTTATGTATAAAGATGATTTGGGTCAGGATATCGAAGAAACAGAAATTCCTTCTGAATTCGTAGCACAAGTTGAAGAGCTTCGTGCGGAACTAGTTGAGAAGGTTGCTGAGCTGGACGAAGACTTGACGATGAAATACCTCGAAGGTGAGGAAATCACCGTTGAAGAACTGAAAGCAGCGCTCCGTAAGGGTGTTGTCGAAGTGAAAATCTTCCCGGTTATCTGTGGATCTTCCTACCGTAACAAAGGGGTTCAGCTGATGCTGGATGCCGTTATCGATTACTTGCCAGCTCCAATTGACGTACCAAGCATCCAAGGTCACTTGGAAGACGGTACGGAAGTGGAACGTCACTCTTCCGATGAAGAGCCGTTCTCGGCGCTTGCATTTAAAATCATGACCGACCCTTATGTGGGTAAGCTGACGTTCTTCCGCGTATACTCCGGTATTTTGCAATCCGGTTCCTATGTGTTGAATGCAACGAAAGGCAAACGCGAACGGATCGGACGTATCCTGCAAATGCACGCCAATAGCCGTCAAGAGATCTCCGAAGTTTACTCCGGTGATATCGCGGCAGCTGTTGGTTTGAAAGATACGGGGACAGGTGATACACTGTGTGATGAGAAGGCACCGGTTATTCTTGAATCGATGAACTTCCCTGATCCGGTTATCGAAATCGCCGTTGAACCTAAGACGAAAGCTGACCAGGATAAAATGGGCGTTGCTCTCGGTAAACTGACGGAGGAAGACCCAACGCTTCGTGCTCATACGGATGAAGAAACGGGACAAACGATCCTTGCTGGTATGGGTGAGCTTCACCTTGATATCATCATCGACCGGATGCGCCGCGAATTCAAAGTTGAGACGAACGTAGGTAAACCACAAGTTGCTTATCGTGAAACGTTCAAAGCTCCTGCACGCGTCGAAGGTAAATTCGTTCGTCAGTCCGGTGGCCGCGGTCAATACGGTCACGTATGGGTTGAATTCGAACCGCTGGAACCAGGTACTGGTAACCAATTCGAGAGTAAAATCGTCGGTGGTTCCGTTCCTAGAGAGTATATCGCTCCGGCACAACAAGGTATTGAAGAAGCTATGAAGAATGGCGTACTCGCAGGCTTCCCGCTTGTAGACGTTAAAGCCACGATCGTAGACGGTTCTTACCATGATGTCGACTCCAGTGAAATGGCGTTTAAAATCGCCGGCTCTATGGCCCTGAAAGCGGCTAAAGAGAAGTGTCAACCAGTTCTGCTTGAGCCGATCATGAAAGTCGAAGTAACGGTGCCAGAGGAGTACATGGGTGACGTTATGGGTATGCTGAACTCTCGCCGTGGCCGTATCGAAGGTATGGACTCTCGCGGTGGAGCGCAAATTATCCGTGCGAAAGTGCCTCTCTCCGAAATGTTCGGTTACTCGACAACTCTTCGTTCCGGTACGCAAGGACGCGGCGTATTCTCGATGGAACTTTCTCACTATGAAGAAGTTCCAAGAAGTATCTCCGAAGAAATCGTATCCAAGAACAAAGGCGGAGAGTAAATTAATGTATTTACTGGTCGGGAGACCCGTTCTTCCGATCGGTCACACATAACAATCCATATTTTAAGGAGGAACTGTTTAAAATGGCAAAGGCTAAATACGAACGTACAAAACCGCACGTTAATATCGGTACGATTGGTCACGTCGACCATGGTAAAACAACTCTGACTGCAGCCATCACGACTGTATTGTCCAAAACATATGGCGGTGCTGCTGTAGCATTCGACCAAATCGACAAAGCTCCAGAAGAGCGCGAACGCGGTATCACAATCTCGACGGCACACGTTGAGTATGAAACCAACAACCGTCACTACGCACACGTTGACTGCCCAGGACACGCCGACTATGTTAAAAACATGATCACCGGCGCAGCTCAAATGGACGGCGCAATCTTGGTTGTATCCGCAGCTGACGGCCCAATGCCGCAAACTCGCGAGCACATCCTGTTGTCCCGTAACGTAGGCGTTCCTTACATCGTCGTGTTCCTGAACAAATGCGACATGGTTGAAGACGAAGAGTTGCTCGAATTGGTTGAGATGGAAGTTCGTGACCTGTTGAACGAATATGAGTTCCCAGGCGACGACACTCCAATCATCCGTGGTTCCGCTCGTGAAGCTCTGCAAAACCCAGAAGGCGATTGGGCTAAGAAAATCGTTGAAATGTTCGAAATCATCGACGAGTACATTCCGTTGCCAGAACGTCCAGTTGACAAACCGTTCCTGATGCCTGTCGAGGACGTATTCTCGATCACTGGCCGTGGTACAGTTGCTACGGGTCGTGTTGAACGCGGTACGGTTAAAGTCGGCGACGAAATCGAAATCGTGGGTATCCACGAAGAAACGAAAAAATCCGTCGTTACTGGCGTTGAAATGTTCCGTAAATTGCTCGATTCCGCTCAAGCGGGCGACAACATCGGCGCATTGCTCCGCGGTGTTGACCGTAACCAAATCGAACGCGGTCAAGTATTGGCTAAACCAGCTTCCGTTAATCCGCATACTGAGTTCAGCGCTCAAGTATACGTATTGACTAAAGAAGAAGGCGGACGCCATAAGCCGTTCTTCTCCGGCTACCGTCCTCAGTTCTACTTCCGTACTACGGACGTAACTGGCATCATCAACCTGCCAGAAGGTACTGAAATGGTTATGCCTGGCGATAACATCGAAGTTACCGTTCAACTGATCTCCCCAATCGCGATCGAAGAAGGAACTCGCTTCTCCATTCGTGAAGGCGGCCGTACAGTTGGATCCGGTGCCGTTGTTAACATCAGCAAATAATAAGGCTTAATCAGCCTGAAAGAAGGAGCTGCACTCCGGTTTCGGAGAGCAGCTCCTTTTATTTTATGGAAAACAAAAACTTCAGATATTATGCTTGCATTTCGCCTATCTTTTCTATATAATAGTGAATGTTGTTCTGTGACGTTGCGATGATGTGAGAGGTTACTGACACACCCGGCCCCTTTGCCATGGGAGGGGTGCCAGAAAATTTTCACGGAGTATGTCCGATACTAAATTGGGCGATAGAAGGAGGGACTAAAATGGCAAAGCAAAAAATTCGTATTCGTTTGAAAGCTTACGACCACAGAATTCTTGATCAATCCGCAGAGAAAATCGTTGAAACGGCAAAACGTTCGGGTGCTGGCGTATCCGGGCCGATTCCGCTGCCAACTGAGAAACAAGTGATTACTATTCTCCGTGCGGTACACAAGTACAAGGATTCCCGGGAACAATTCGAACAACGGACGCACAAACGTCTGATCGACATTGTGAACCCGACTCCACAAACTGTGGATGCCTTGATGCGCTTGGACCTGCCGTCCGGTGTAGATATCGAAATCAAATTGTAATACCTACTATATGTAAGGTAACCAGGAAAGGAAAAGAGGTGTCAACATGAAAGGTATCTTAGGGAAAAAACTTGGAATGACTCAAGTGTTTACTCCGGAAGGGAACGTAGTTCCTGTAACGGTTATTGAGGCGAGTTCTAACGTGGTTCTGCAGAAGAAAGATCTGGAGAATGACGGCTATGAAGCGATCCAAATCGGTTATGCCGATAAGAAGGAAGCAAGAGCGAACAAACCGGAAGTTGGGCATGCGAAGAAAGCAGGCGCAACGCCTAAGCGCTACGTTCGCGAGATTCGCGGTGTTGATTTGGCAGGATACGAGGTTGGCCAAGAGGTCAAAGTCGATATTTTTGCTGAAGGCGAATTTGTTGACGTAACAGGTATTTCGAAAGGTAAAGGGTTCCAAGGCGTAATCAAACGCTGGGGACAAAGCCGCGGCCCGATGGCTCACGGTTCCCGTTACCATCGCAGACCAGGTTCGATGGGTTCCATCCAAGCGAACCGTGTTCCTAAAGGCAAACACCTTCCAGGACATATGGGCAGCGAAACCGTAACGATCCAAAACCTCGAAATCGTGCGCGTGGATGCAGAACGCAACGTACTGCTTGTTAAAGGCTCGATTCCAGGTCCTAAAAACAGCTTCGTTAAAATCAAACAAACCATTAAGAAATAATTAGCCCTCAAGAAAGGAGGAACAACAAATGCCAAAAGTAGCACTTTTCAATATTAGCGGTAGCCAAGTAGGCGAAGTGGAATTGAATGACGCCGTATTCGGAATTGAACCGAACGCGCATGTCCTTCATGAAGCTGTAGTCATGCAGCGCGCTTCTCTGCGTTTTGGTACGCATAAAGTTAAAGGACGCTCCGAAGTTCGTGGCGGCGGTCGTAAACCTTGGAAACAAAAAGGTACAGGGCGGGCTCGTCAAGGCTCCATTCGCGCTCCTCAATGGAAAGGCGGCGGCGTGGTATTCGGACCAACTCCGCGCAGCTATTCCTACAAACTGCCTAAGAAAGTTCGTCGTTTGGCGATCAAATCGGCGCTCTCGTCGAAAGTGATCGATCAGGACATCATCGTATTGGATACACTTGCGATGAACGCTCCTAAAACGAAAGAATTCGCGGCGATTTTGAACAACCTGAAAGTGGAACGCAAAGCTTTGATCGTAGCGCCTAGCTACGACGACAATCTGGCGCTTTCCGCACGCAATATCCCAGGTGTTAAATTCGTAGCGGCAGACGGCATTAATGTTCTTGACGTGCTGACGCACGACAAACTGATCATTACGAAGGAAGCAGTTCAGAAGGTAGAGGAGGTGCTCGCGTAATGAAAGATCCTCGCGATATTATCAAACGCCCGGTGATTACGGAACGTTCTACGGAATACATGAACGACTTGAAATATGTCTTCGAAGTAGATCTGCGTGCCAACAAAACCGAAGTCAAACAAGCAATTGAGTCGATTTTCGGTGTGAAGGTTAAGAACGTTAACACCCTGCGTGTTCCCGGGAAGTTGAAACGTTACGGACGCTACTCCGGATACACTCCTGAGTGGAAGAAAGCTTTTGTTACATTGACTGCGGACAGCAAGCCGCTTCAATTCTTTGAATCGGTATAAAATCGTTTAAAGTAAGGAGGGAAATCTCGTGCCAATCAAAAAGTACAAACCGACATCCCCGGCAAGACGCGCCATGAGCGTGTCGACCTTCGAAGAAATTACGACGGATCAACCGGAGAAATCTTTGCTTGCGCCGCTGAGCAAAACGGCTGGCCGCAACAACCAAGGTAAAATTACTGTTCGTCACCACGGCGGCGGGCATAAACGTAAATACCGCATCATCGACTTCAAACGGAACAAAGATGGAATTCCAGGCCGCGTTGCTACGATCGAATACGATCCAAACCGGACTTCGAACATCGCTTTGATCCATTATGCCGATGGCGAAAAACGCTACATCATCGCTCCTAAAGGTTTGAAAGTGGGCGACGTGATCGAATCTGGCGTAGGCTCCGACATCAAAATCGGTAACGCAATGCCGCTGGAGAACATCCCGGTAGGTACTGTAATCCACAACATCGAGCTGAAACCAGGCAAAGGCGGACAACTCGTTCGTGCTGCTGGTACAGAAGCTCAATTGCTCGGTAAAGAAGAGAAATACGTTACGATCCGCCTGTCTTCTGGCGAAGTACGTAAAGTCTTGAAAGTTTGCCGTGCAACGATCGGTTCCGTGGGTAACGGTGACCATGAGCTCGTGAAAATCGGTAAAGCAGGACGCAACCGCTGGCTCGGACAACGTCCGGAAGTGCGCGGTGTCGTCATGAACCCGAACGATCACCCTCACGGTGGTGGTGAAGGTCGCGCTCCAATCGGCCGTAAATCTCCGTTGTCTCCTTGGGGCAAACCGACCCTGGGTTACAAAACTCGTAAAAAAGGCAAAGCATCTGATAAATATATTGTTCGTGGTCGCACGAAGTAATCCGCATATCGCGGATCACTTCGCGGCTTGAACGAGCGTAACATGCAGCGCATTGTGAAGGGAGGATAAATGAATGAGTCGCAGTCTGAAAAAGGGACCTTTTATCGACGGTTACCTGCTTAAGAAAGTCGAGGAAGCGAGCGCTTCGAGCAAGAAGGTCGTGATCAAAACTTGGTCCCGTCGCTCCACGATCTATCCGCAATTCATTGGTCAAACGTTTGGTGTTTATGATGGCCGCAAGCACGTACCGGTGTATGTGACCGAGGATATGGTCGGACATAAACTGGGCGAATTTGCTCCAACCCGGACCTACAAAGGTCATACGGATGACGATAAGAAAACGAGACGTTAATAACGATAAGTTCTTCGTTTGAGAGGAGGTAATACTACATGGAAGCTAAAGCACATGCAAGATCGATTCGTATTGCTCCCCGCAAAGCTCAGCTCGTTATCGACCTGATCCGCGGTAAGCAAGTTGGTGACGCGATCGCGATTCTCCGCCATACGCCAAAGGCGGCGTCCCCGATCGTTGAGAAGCTTTTGAACTCGGCGATTGCCAATGCTGAACATAACTATTCTATGGATGTAAATAAATTGGTGATTACGCAAGCTTACGTAAACCAAGGTCCGACGATGAAACGTTTCCGTCCACGGGCAATGGGACGTGCTAGCCGGATCAACAAACGCACCAGCCACATTACTTTGGTGGTATCCGAAAAATAAGGAGGGAAAACGTGTGGGCCAAAAGGTAAATCCGGTCGGATTACGAGTAGGGATTATCCGTGATTGGGAATCCAAATGGTACGCAGGCAAAGATTTTGGTGATCTCTTGCTGGAAGACGTAAAAATTCGTGAGCACCTGAAAAATAAACTGAAAGACTCCGCGGTATCTCGGATTGAGATCGAGAGAGCGGCAAATCGTGTGAACGTTACGATCCACACAGCCAAGCCGGGTATGGTTATCGGTAAAGGCGGTTCGGAAGTAGAAAACCTGCGCGGAGCAATTACGAAAATCGCAGGCGGTAAAAAAGTTCACATTAACATTTCCGAAATCAAACACCCCGATCTTGACGCAATCTTGGTTGCTGAAAGCATCGCACAACAATTGGAACGTCGCGTTTCTTTCCGTCGTGCGCTGAAACAAGCGATTCAAAGAACGATGCGTTCAGGAGCTAAAGGGATTAAAACGGCAGTCAGCGGTCGTCTCGGCGGTGCTGAAATTGCTCGTACGGAAGGCTACAGTGAAGGAACTGTTCCACTTCATACGCTCCGCGCCGACATCGATTACGGTACGGCAGAAGCGCATACAACTTATGGCCGCATCGGCGTAAAAGTATGGATTTATCGTGGAGAGGTTCTTCCTACGGCTAAGAAACAACAAGCTGCTCAGGAAGGAGGCAACTAATCATGTTGGTACCTAAACGCGTAAAACACCGCAAACAACAACGCGGTAATATGAGAGGCCAAGCAAAAGGCGGCACCGAACTTAACTTCGGCGAATATGGCCTGCAAGCTTTGGAGCCGACTTGGATCACGAACCGTCAGATCGAAGCAGCGCGTATCGCGATGACTCGTTACATCAAACGTGGCGGTAAAGTATGGATTAAGATTTTCCCTGACAAGCCGATTACTCAAAAGCCTCTTGAAGTCCGGATGGGTAGCGGTAAAGGTAACGTAGAAAAATGGGTCGCAGTTGTGAAACCGGGCAAAATCATGTTTGAGCTTGCCGGTGTATCGGAGGAAATTGCACGCGAAGCGATGCGTCTTGCCGCCCACAAACTGCCGATCAAAACGAAGTTTGTGAAACGTGAAGAATTGGGTGGTGAAGCAAATGAAAGCTAATGAACTTCGCAACTTAACCACTGCTGAAATCGAACAAAAAATCGCAGGTTTTAAAGAAGAACTCTTTAACCTCCGTTTTCAGTTGGCTACCGGCCAACTCGATAACCCGACTCGGATCCGCGATGTGCGTAAGGAAATAGCTCGTGCTAAAACCGTTATCCGTGAAAGAGAACTTGGGATTATCAGTTAAGAAGCGCTAAATGCGTAAGCGAAGCGCCTAAGTCCAGGAAGGAGGCTAACCATGAGCGAACGTAACAGCCGTAAAGTGCAAATTGGTAAAGTCGTCAGCGACAAGATGGACAAAACGATCGTTGTTGCTGTAGAAACCTACAAAAAGCATGATTTGTACCACAAACGTATTAAATATACGAAGAAGTTTAAAGCGCATGACGAGAACAACACCGCGAAAATCGGAGATACCGTCAAAATCGCCGAAACTCGTCCGTTGTCCAAAGACAAACGCTGGAGACTCGTTGAAGTCGTTGAAGAAGCGGTTATCATTTAATAGCACGGTAGCTTAGACCGAAAGGAGGAAATATCCATGATTCAACCATTTACACGTTTGCAGGTTGCTGACAACTCCGGCGCGAAGGAACTGATGTGTATCCGCGTTTTGGGTGGTACGGGTCGTCGTACAGCACAAATCGGAGATCTGATCGTTTGTTCCGTCAAACAAGCAACACCAGGCGGCGTTGTCAAAAAAGGTGATGTAGTCAGAGCGGTTGTCGTTCGTACGAAACGTTCGGTTCGTCGTAAAGACGGTTCCTACATTGCATTCGATGAGAACGCAGCGGTTGTTGTTAAAGAAGATAAGAGCCCACGCGGAACGCGTATCTTCGGACCTGTCGCTCGCGAACTTCGCGACAAAGACTTTATGAAGATCGTTTCCTTGGCTCCGGAAGTTATCTAAGAACACCCCATAAACAAACGGGGAGCCCGATTTAACAGGAGGTGTAAACCAAGTGCCTAGACTGAAGAAGATTCTTGAATCTCATAACAATAAGCTGCACGTCAAAAAGGACGACACGGTCATCGTGATTTCCGGTAAAGACAAAGGCAAAAAAGGCCGCGTCATCGCCGCTTATCCTCGCGAAAACCGCGTTCTTGTGGAAGGCGTGAACATGGTTAAGAAACATCAAAAACCAAATCAACTGAATCCACAAGGCGGCATTATCGAGAAAGAAGCTCCGATTCACGTTTCGAACGTAATGCATGTTGATCCGAAGAGCGGAAAAGTAACCCGTATCGGTTACAAAGTATTGGACAACGGCAAGAAGGTTCGCGTAGCGAAGAGATCCGGAGAAGTAATCGACTAATCCAGTAACGTTAAGAAAGGAGGTCCATGATTCATGGCAGCAAGAATGAAAGAACGCTTTTTGAACGAAGTAACACCTGCTTTGGTTCAAAAATTCAACTATACAACGGTAATGCAAGTACCGAAGATCGAGAAAGTCGTTATCAACATGGGTGTTGGTGACGCTGTAGCGAACTCCAAAGTGCTTGATTCCGCAGTAAACGATATGCAGTTGATCGCTGGTCAAAAGCCGGTTATCACCCGTGCGAAGAAATCCATCGCCGGTTTCAAACTGCGTGAGAACATGCCGATCGGCGTGAAAGTAACCCTTCGCGGTGACCGCATGTACCATTTCCTCGACAAACTGTTTAATGTAACGCTTCCGCGTGTCCGTGACTTCCACGGCGTATCGACGAAAGCATTCGACGGTCGCGGCAACTATACGCTGGGCCTGAAAGAGCAACTGATTTTCCCAGAGATCGAATACGATCAAGTGGATAAAGTGCGTGGTATGGATATCGTCATCGTAACGACGGCGAAAACCGACGAAGAATCCCGCGAGCTCTTGACGCAACTCGGCATGCCGTTTGCTAAGTAAAAGTCCATTTTCTCCGAAACTATTTAGGAGGTGTCAGGCTAAGTGGCTAAAACTTCGATGAAAGTTAAACAACAACGTACACCTAAATTCAAAGTTCGGGCTTATACCCGTTGTGAACGTTGTGGTCGCCCACATTCGGTATTGCAAAAGTACAAGATTTGCAGAATTTGCTTCCGTGAATTAGCTTATAAAGGCCAGATTCCTGGCGTGAAAAAAGCAAGCTGGTAATTAATCAACAACGGGAAGGAGGTTTACACGTATGACTATGTCAGATCCAATTGCAGATATGCTTACTCGTATTCGTAACGCCAATACGGTGCGTCACGAGACGGTTGAACTGCCTGCGTCCACGATCAAGAAACAAATCGCTGAAATCCTGAAGCGTGAAGGTTTCATCCGTGACGCTGAATATATCGATGATAACAAACAAGGGATCATCCGTATTTTCCTGAAATACGGCCCGAACAACGAACGCGTCATCTCTGGACTTAAGAGAATCAGTAAACCAGGCCTTCGCGTGTACACGAAAAGTAACGAAGTTCCTCGTGTCCTCGGCGGCTTGGGTATCGCGATTATCTCCACTTCCAAAGGTGTCATGACTGACAAGGAAGCTCGCCAGTCTAAAGCCGGCGGCGAAGTTGTCTGCTACGTTTGGTAATTAACGTCTTATAACAAGGAGGTGCAATAAATGTCTCGTATTGGTCGCAAACCAATTACAGTACCAAGTGGTGTGGATATCACACTTGATAATAGCGTCATTACGGTAAAAGGGCCAAAAGGCACTTTGACTCGTGAGCTTCATAAGGACATCAAGGTATCGGTTGACAGCAACGTGATTACCGTTGAACGTCCTTCTGATAATAAGCTGCATCGTTCTCTGCATGGCACGACTCGCTCCGTCGTGAGCAACATGGTCAACGGGGTAACGGAAGGCTTCTCCAAAACGCTCGAGCTGGTTGGTGTCGGTTATCGCGCAAGCTTGTCCGGCAACAAACTGGTTTTGAACGTAGGCTACTCCCACCCGGTGGAAATCACCCCGGAAGCGGGCATCGAATTTGAAGTACCTTCGAATACGAAGATCATCGTTAAAGGGATCAATAAAGAGCGCGTAGGCGAATACGCTGCTAAAATTCGTTCCGTCCGCGCACCTGAGCCATACAAAGGCAAAGGGATCAAGTATGAAGGTGAACGCATCATTCGTAAGGAAGGTAAAGCCGGTAAGAAGAAATAAGTTTCTTCTTAACGCGCCTGTCCTTCTGGCGTCTTGAAATGAAATGTCCGATAGTGGTAAACCGAAGGGAGTGAAATGGAAGTCATGATTACAAAAGGTGATAAGAATAAAGCACGTCTGAAAAGACATCTGCGTGTGCGTAGAAAAGTCCAAGGAACGGCAGCTCGTCCAAGACTGAACGTATACCGTTCTTCCAAACATATCTACGTACAATTGATCGACGACGTAGCAGGCGTAACGCTGGCTAGCGCATCGACGGTTGATAAAGAGCTGAGCAGTTCGATCGGCAACGGAGGCAACGTGGAGTCCGCTCGCAAAGTTGGCGAATTGATCGCTAAACGCGCTCAAGAAAAAGGGGTCAAAAACATTGTGTTTGACCGCGGAGGATACTTGTACCATGGACGGATTCAGGCACTGGCTGACGCAGCCCGCGAAGCAGGCCTGGAATTCTAAAAATAATCACTAAAAGGAGGTTAACGACTTGCGTGTAGATCCGAACACTTTAGAACTGACAGAAAGAGTTGTAAACATTAACCGCGTAGCTAAAGTAGTTAAAGGCGGACGCCGTTTTAGCTTCAGCGCGCTCGTGGTTGTCGGCGACGGCAAAGGTTGGGTTGGCGCCGGGATCGGTAAAGCAGGCGAAGTGCCTGACGCGATCCGCAAAGGCATCGAAGATGCGAAGAAAAACCTTGTGCATGTTCCGCTCGTAGGCACAACGATCCCTCACCAAGTAATCGGGCATTTCGGAGCTGGCCGCGTTCTTCTGAAACCGGCGTCCGAAGGTACCGGGGTTATCGCTGGCGGTCCGGTTCGTGCGGTTCTCGAGCTGGCAGGCGTAGGCGACATTTTAACTAAATCCTTGGGTTCTTCGAATTCCATCAACATGGTCAACGCGACTTTGGAGGGCTTGTCCCGTCTGAAACGCGCTGAGGATGTTGCGAAATTGCGCGGTAAAACCGTCGAAGAACTTCTCGGTTAAGGAGGGAATCTCATGGCTAAACTGCAAATTACCCTCGTGCGTAGTTTGATCGGTCGTCCGGAGAACCAACGTACTACCGTGAAAACATTGGGTCTTCGCAAAATCAACCAATCCGTTGTTCACAACGATAACCCAGCCATTCGTGGCATGGTTAATCAAGTGAGCCATCTGGTATCGGTTAAAGAAATCGAAGCCTAAGGATATCGTAAGTTTTTAAGTGCCAACAATAAATAAGGAGGTGCAACGAACGATGAAGTTACATGAGCTTTCCCCAGCTCCTGGCTCCCGCCAAGAACGCAAACGCGTCGGCCGCGGTACAGGTAGCGGCATGGGTAAAACATCTACTCGCGGTCACAAAGGTCAAAACGCTCGTTCTGGCGGTGGTGTGCGTCCAGGCTTCGAAGGCGGTCAAAACCCGCTGTATCGTCGCTTGCCAAAACGCGGGTTCATCAATCCGACGCGGAAAGAGTATGCGATTGTTAACATCGAAGATTTGAACAACTTTGCGGCGGATACGGAAGTGACTCCTGAACTGTTGTTTGAACAAGGAATCGTGAAAGACGCGAAAAGCGGCATCAAGATTCTCGGCAACGGTGAAGTTACTGTCAAGTTGACAGTTAAAGCGAATAAGTTCTCCCAATCTGCGGTAGAGAAAATCGAGGCTGCCGGCGGTAAAACCGAGGTGATCTAATGTTTAAAACCATTAAGAACATATGGCATGTTCAAGACCTTCGCAACCGCATTTTGTTTACGTTGTTTATTTTCCTCATTTACCGGATCGGTTCTTTCGTTCCGGTTCCGGGCGTTAATAAAGACGTCTTCGAGGCGACGAACACGGCAGGCAGCGACTTGTTAGGGTTCTTGAACACCTTCTCGGGCGGCGCCCTGAAGAACTTCTCTATTTTCGCCCTCGGGATTATGCCTTATATCACGGCTTCCATCATCGTGCAACTCTTGTCGATGGACGTCATTCCGAAATTTGCGGAATGGGCCAAACAAGGGGAACACGGCAAGAAAAAAATGGCTCAAGTGACTCGTTACGGTACGGTCATTTTGGCCGTGATTCAGGCTTTCGCCACATCGATTGGCTTTAACCGGTTGTATGGTACGGAAATGGTGCCAAACGCAACGTTTGGTGACTATCTGGTCATTGCAATCGTGTTAACGGCAGGTACATCGTTCCTGATGTGGTTAGGTGAGCAGATTACCGAAAGAGGGATCGGCAACGGGATTTCGCTCATCATCTTCGCCGGGATTGTCGCAACGATCCCATCGCATATCACGACAATTGCTCAATCCGAGTTTATTGTTGAAGGTCAAGCGTTTATCAACGTGGTGAAATCCATTGCGATTATCCTCGTCTGCGTATTGATCGTGATCGGCGTCATTTACATCCAACAAGCGATTCGGAAAATTCCGGTACAATACGCTAAACGCGTAGTCGGCAATAAAATGTATGGCGGGCAGAATACCCATATTCCGCTCAAAATCAATGCTGCCGGCGTGATTCCGGTCATTTTCGCCGTTTCCTTGCTGCAATTCCCAGTGGTTATCGCCAGCTTCTGGTCGACGCACACTTGGGCGCAATGGATCAGCAACAACTTGTCTACCAACCGTCCGCTCGGGATGGTGCTTTATGTGGTCATGATCGTCGGCTTCACGTTCTTCTATACGTTCGTACAGATGAACCCGCAGCAGATGGCTGAGAACATGAAGAAAAACGGTGGATATATTCCAGGGATCCGTCCGGGTAAAACGACGGAAACCTATCTTACTCGGGTATTGACCCGTCTGACGATGACCGGCGCTATTTTCCTAGCCGCAATCTCCATCCTTCCTATGGCTTTGGGGGCTTTGGCAGGACTGCCGCGTACGGTTCTGATTGGCGGTACTTCGATTCTAATCGTTATCGGCGTTGCGCTGGATACGATGAAGACCATCGAAGGCCAATTGATCAAACGTCACTATAAAGGTTTCATCAATAAATAGTCGGTAGGTACCAGGAACAGGGACGTGCAAACGCCCTTGCCTGGCACCTAACTGCGCTATTTCTTGTTGTAGAGAAGTCTTGGAGGGAGTGAGAAACATGAACCTACTATTCATGGGGCCTCCCGGAGCAGGAAAAGGAACACAAGCCGAGGTCATTGTTAACGAATTCGGTATTCCTCATATCTCTACTGGCGACGCATTTCGCCTGGCAATCAAACAGGGAACACCTGTGGGGATGAAAGCGAAGGAATATATGGATCAGGGACTTCTGGTACCTGATGATGTGACAGTGGGGATTGTTCGCGAACGCTTGCAGCAGCCCGATTGCGAAAAAGGTTTTTTATTGGATGGTTTTCCAAGAACCCTTTCGCAAGCGGAATCGCTGGAAGAGCTGCTTGAAGGCCTGGGTCGCAAGCTGGACCACGTCATCAACCTGAAAGTGGACCGGAACAAGCTGCTGGCGCGGTTGACCGGACGCCGGATTTGCAAATCCTGCGGTGCTACTTATCATGTGATCTTTAATCCTCCGGGGCAGGAGGGTGTTTGTGATAAATGCGGCGGCGAGTTGTACCAACGCTCGGATGATAACGAGGAGAGCGTAGGCACTCGTTTGGACGAATATATCAACAAAACCGCACCGCTTCTGAAGTTCTACGAAGATAAAGGCCTGTTGCGTCAGGTAGATGGTGAACAGGAAATCGATGCGGTTTCGAAAGAAATCGTGTCACTACTGCGAGGTTAGGTGTAATGATCATTTGTAAATCCGAAACGGAACTAGGCTTTATGCGAGAAGCTGGGCGGATCGTAGCGGAAACGCACAGGCTCATGGCGGAATCGATTGAGCCTGGAATTACGACGGGGGAACTCGATCAACTCGCCGATAAATACATTCGCAGTCAGGGCGCCGTGCCATCCTTTAAAGGTTACAACGGTTTTCCTTACAGCATTTGCGCTTCGGTCAACGAAGAATTGGTACACGGATTTCCCGGCAAACGCAAATTGAACGAAGGCGATATCATCACTTTAGATATCGGCGCGGAGTATCGTGGTTTCCATGGGGACTCGGCGTGGACTTATCCGGTGGGCGAAATTTCGGAAGAAGCCAAGAAGCTCTTGGAAGTTACCGAAGGATCTCTGTATGCGGGCCTTGAGCTCGTTAAACCGGATGTTCGATTGTTCACGATCTCGCATGCGATTCAGCAATTTATCGAAGCTGCCGGTTTTTCCGTCGTTCGGGAATATGTCGGTCACGGCATTGGCGCGAGCTTGCACGAAGAACCGCAAATTCCGAATTATGGTTTGCCTGACCGGGGTCCCCGGCTTAAGCCCGGGATGGTCCTGGCGATCGAACCGATGGTTAACATGGGGAAGCGATATGTAAAAACGCTGGAAGACAACTGGACAGTGGTCACGGTCGACGGTTCCCTCTGCGCTCATTTTGAGCACACGGTAGCTGTAACGCCGGACGGAATGGAAATTTTCACGAAGCTGAATGCGTAGGTGATGAACGTGAAAGAACGCTCGGAGCCGCAGGTCGGTCAGTTGGTGAAAGTTCTCAAAGGCAGAGATGCCGGGGCGATTTATGTGATTGTCGGGATTCTAGACGACAGATTCGTCTGGATCGCGGATGGAAACAAACGCAAGTTTGATGAACCCAAACGTAAAAACGCCCAGCATCTTGAGCTACTGCCCATAGTTAGCAGCGAGGTTGTTCATAGTTTGCAGGAAAGCGGACGGGTGACAAACGGGAAACTGCGGCATGCAGTTCTTGTTTATCAGAACTCCGCCGATTCTATGGCTGAAGAGAAAGGAGACTGACTGTGGCTAAAGAAGATGTCATTGAAGTCGAAGGCGTGGTCATTGAACCATTGCCGAATGCTACATTCAAAGTGGAGCTGGAGAATGGGCATCAAATTCTCGCCCACGTTTCCGGTAAGCTGCGGATGCACTTTATCCGCATTTTGACGGGGGACAAAGTGGTCGTTCAGCTTTCGCCTTATGATTTGTCGAAAGGCCGGATCACTTACCGCAAATAGACTATACCAATTACGGTAAAGTTGTGGTACAATATTCAGGTTGAGTTGTTTCAGAGAGTAGTTTATGATTAGAATGCCTGCGATTCGAGTTTTGCTTCGCAAAACAAAGCGTATGCTTTCGATCCCAGTTTTACTTCTGTAAAACTTTTAGGAGGTAATCAGCATGAAGGTAAGACCTTCTGTAAAGCCGATTTGCGAAAAATGCAAAGTCATTCGTCGCAAAGGCAATGTCATGGTGATTTGCGAAAATCCGAAACACAAACAAAAACAAGGTTAATTGAAGGGGGTGTAGCGTAAAATGGCACGTATAGCTGGTGTGGATTTGCCACGTGATAAACGCGTTGAGATCGCCTTAACTTACATTTTCGGAATCGGTAAAACGACTTCCCAGAAAATCCTGAGCACAACAGGCATCAATCCGGACACTCGTGTTCGTGATTTGACGGAAGATGAGGTTAGCAAACTACGCGAAACGATCGACAAAACGGTCAAGGTTGAAGGCGACCTGCGTCGTGAAATTTCCTTAAATATTAAACGTTTGATCGAGATTGGCTGCTACCGCGGAGTGCGTCATCGTCGCGGCTTGCCGGTTCGTGGACAACGTACGAAAACGAATGCCCGTACTCGTAAGGGTCCTCGTCGTACTGTAGCGAACAAGAAGAAATAAGAAGGGGGGATAACAGACAATGGCTAAACCAAAAAAAGTCGTACGTACAAAACGTCGTGACCGGAAAAATATTGAATCTGGTGTGGCTCATATTCGCTCCACCTTCAATAATACGATTGTAACCATTACGGATCCGCATGGTAATGCGATTTCCTGGGCCAGCTCCGGCGGCCTCGGATTTAAAGGTTCCCGTAAGTCGACTCCGTTTGCCGCGCAAATGGCTGCTGAATCTGCTGCCAAAGCTGCGATGGAACATGGCATGAAGAGTGTTGAGGTTATGGTTAAAGGCCCTGGTGCTGGCCGTGAGGCCGCTATCCGCTCCTTGCAAGCGGCAGGCCTTGAAGTCAACATGATCAAAGACGTTACTCCAATTCCTCATAACGGCTGCCGTCCTCCAAAACGCCGCCGCGTTTAATGAAGCCGCGCTGAAGCCGTGGTATAACAACAGCGTCAATTGGGAACAATGGTTGTTTAGGCATACTACGTTTCAAACTTCAGCAAAATAGGCAGATTCAAAGGAACGACGTTTTGAAGGAGGGGTACTTTCGTGATAGAAATCGAAAAGCCAAAAATCGAGACCGTAGAAGTTAACGATGAAGGCACCTATGGGAAATTTGTAGTAGAACCACTTGAACGTGGGTATGGCACCACACTGGGCAACTCGCTTCGCCGGATTTTGCTCTCTTCTCTGCCGGGTGCTGCGGTAACCTCGGTCCAAATCGATGGAGTTCTGCATGAATTCGCGACCGTACCGGGCGTTATGGAAGACGTTACGGAGATCATTCTGAACCTGAAGGCTCTCTCGCTGAAAATTCATTCGGATGAGGAAAAAATCCTCGAAATCGATGCAGAAGGCGAAGGAGTCGTAACGGCAGGAGATATCCGTGCGGACAGCGACGTGGAAATTTTGAATCCGGACTTGCATATTGCTACGCTTGAACCGGGTTCGAGACTCCACATGCGCGTTTACGCAGGCCGTGGTCGTGGTTACGTTCAGGCAGATCGAAATAAACGAGATGATCAACCGATCGGTGTCATTCCCGTCGATTCGATCTATACCCCGATTACACGGGTCAATTACGTGGTGGAGAACACCCGGGTTGGCCAAGTGACTAACTACGACAAGCTTACGCTTGAAGTATGGACCGATGGCAGTATCAGACCTGAAGAAGCGGTTAGCCTCGGCGCCAAAATTTTGACCGAGCATCTCTTCTTGTTCGTTGGTTTAACGGACGAAGCGAAAGACGCGGAAATCATGGTCGAAAAGGAAGAAGACAAGAAAGAAAAAGTGCTTGAAATGACGATTGAAGAGCTTGATCTCTCCGTTCGTTCCTATAACTGCCTCAAACGTGCCGGCATTAATACGGTACAAGAGCTGACGACGAAAACCGAAGAAGATATGATGAAGGTGCGTAACCTGGGTCGTAAATCTTTGGAGGAAGTTCAAGAGAAGCTTGAAGAGCTTGGTTTGGGATTGCGTACTGAAGAATAAGTTAGCTTAAATCGTTCTAGCGAAGGAGGGAAAACTCATGGCATACCAAAAGTTGGGCCGCGATTCCAGCGCGCGTAAAGCATTGTTCCGTGACCTGGTAACCGACCTGTTCTTATACGAACGCATCCAAACGACGGAGGCGAAAGCGAAAGAAGTTCGTTCGATCGCTGAGAAACTGATCACCAAAGCAAAACGTGGTGACCTGCACGCCCGTCGTCAAGTGGCAGCTTATGTTCGCCGCGAATCGATCGATGGCGAGCAGGATGCAATCCAAAAGCTGTTCAACGAACTGGCAACACGTTATTCCAGCCGTCCAGGCGGATACACTCGTATCCTGAAGCTGGGACCTCGCCGCGGCGACGCTGCACCTATGGTTTACCTGGAACTGGTAGACCGCGCATAATTCAGGGGATCCCCTAACTAGCGTGTAAAACTCTCTGTCGGCTCGCCTTATGGCTAAGCTTTCGGAGAGTTTTTTTATTGGGATTCAAACAAGAAAGGAAGGGACCGATGCGCAACTTGCTGATGACCGTCAGCTATGACGGAACGAACTATTTCGGTTTTCAAACCCAGCCGGGTGGAAACACGGTTCAGGATCATATCGAGGAAGCCATCCGTCAGTTGACGGGAGAACAATTGAAGATCCATGGTTCCGGGCGAACGGATGCTGGGGTACATGCCCGGCAACAACCGTTCCATTTTCACACCGCTTCGCAAATTCCTGTGGAACGCTGGTGTTTGGCGCTAAACGGGCGGCTCCCTTCCGATATACGCGTATTAACAGCTCGGGAAGTCCCGTTGGATTTTCATTCCCGGCGCTCGGCCAAACGTAAGACCTACCGCTATACCATCAATGCCAACCGAATCACGGATGTATTTCAACGGAATTATCAGTTTCACCATCCAGGCAAGTTGAACATCGAGGCGATGCAGCAGAGTCTGCCTTTCTTGCTTGGAACCCATGATTACACCTCGTTTGCTTCGCGTCACTCCACGAAGGCCAGCCATGTTCGTACCATTTATGATGCCCGGATGATAGTGGATTCATCAGCGAATGTAGCAGGCACAACGGGCCAGGGAATCCTCCATTTATACGTAACCGGCAACGGGTTCCTGCAGCATATGGTCAGAATCATCGTAGGGACGTTACTTGAAATAGGCGAAGGCAAACGCACGCCGATATCCATGAAGACGATTCTAGAGGCGAAGGACCGGAAAGCCGCAGGCCCAACGGCCGAAAGCAAGGGACTTATGCTCTGGAGTGTCGAATATGACGAAATATCGGGGTGAAGGTGTGAAGACTGAAACCTTAGAGACGGCTATCCGTAACTTATTTAAAAAGTAAGATAGTTCGATGAATCTAAGGAGGGTTTTACCTTGAAATGTCCAGTATGTAACGATGTGCGTATGAGAGAAGTGGAGAAAGACGGCGTTCTGATCGATGTATGTCCGGATTGCAAAGGCGTATGGCTTGACCGTGGAGAGCTAGAGAAGCTGATGAGCGAAATTCGGGATATCCGACCGGCTTTTAACGAGTGGTACGAGCACCGGGAGGATCGATACGAGGATCACCGCAACTCGGGACATTATGAGAAGCCCAAGTCGTCTTCAGGATACCCTCAGCAGGGACACTATAAGCCCAAGAAGAAGAAGTCGGCGCTGGACATCTTTGGAGATTTGTTCGATTGATCAGGTTCCCGGATTATTGGGGGATATTCTGAAAAAAGACTTGCGTATTAATTGCGCTTCCTGTAAAATAAAAGTTGTGTTTTCTTGATGGCTATCCCACAGCCCCCAATCGAGAAAACCGCTCAAATCAGATTTTAAGCTTGCTAAACATGAACGAAACGATCGAAGATAAATCTGCTGGAGAGGTCAAGCGACCCGAAGAGCAAGATCGTTTTCAGCAGGATGAACCATTTCGGACGAACTTGAAGGAGGATCTTTACATGCGTACCACTTATATGGCGAAGCCAGCCGAAGTAGAGCGCAAATGGCACATTATCGATGCCGAAGGCAAAACGCTGGGCCGCTTGGCTAGCGAAGCTGCTGCTCTTATCCGCGGTAAACACAAACCACAATTCACTCCACATGTTGACGGCGGTGACTTTGTTATCGTCATTAACGCGGAGAAAATCGCCTTGACTGGCAAAAAGATGGATAACAAAAAGTACTATCGTCATTCCCTGCATCCGGGCGGTTTGAAAGTGACCGTTGCCAAAGATATGCTGAGAACGAAACCTGAACGTGTAATCGAGTCCGCCGTTCACGGCATGCTGCCTAAAACTCGCCAAGGCGAGAAAATGAAGCTGAGACTAAAAGCTTACGCTGGCACAGAGCATCCACATGCGGCACAAAAACCTGAAGTTTACGAACTTCGCGGATAATTAAAAGGGAGGACAGTTTCATGGCACAAGTACAATACTATGGGACAGGTCGTCGTAAACATTCGGTAGCACGTGTTCGCCTTGTACCGGGTGAAGGACGCATTGTCATCAATAAACGCGACATCAACGAATATTTTGGTCTGGAAACGCTGAAGCTGATCGTAAAACAACCGTTGACTTTGACGGAAACGCTCGGTAACTACGACGTAATCGTCATCGCTCATGGTGGCGGGATCTCCGGTCAAGCCGGCGCAATCCGCCACGGGATTTCCCGTGCTCTGCTTAAGGCAGATCCGGAATTCCGTCCTGCATTGAAGAAAGCAGGATTCCTGACTCGTGACCCACGGATGAAAGAACGTAAGAAATACGGCCTCAAAGCAGCTCGCCGTGCTCCTCAGTTCTCGAAACGTTAATCTTTACTTTGCATTCGAAAAGCCCTTTTCCGTTACGCGGAGAAGGGCTTTTTTATGCTATCAGCGCTCGATGTAATAATGTGCAATAATTCACATACATTACCTGCCAACCATGTTACCATCTTCTTGGAAATGACAACAAGATAGTGGGGGTAATTATTTTGAAGAAAAGCATGACAATCGTTGGGACCGTCCTTATTCTTGCCCTGGCATTAACGGCGTGCGGAGGAAATAACAAAGAAGCCGCTAATAATGCAGCGACAACCAACAATGGCTCGAATGACGCCGCTGCGACAACCAATAACTCGGCGGCCACCGGTACGTATCAAGATGGTACGTACAAAGGGATCTATGACCGCAAGGACGTCCGGAATTGGACGGCGTATGTCGAGGTTACCGTGAAGGACGGCAAGATCGAGAAAGCTTACTACGACTATACAAATGAAAACGGCGATTTGCGCACCAACGACGAGAACTACACGAGTGCATTTAAAGCGGCTAATAAAATGACACCGCGGGAAGCTTTCGATCAACTCGGAGGTAAACTGGTTGAGGTTCAAGATGCAGCGAAGGTAGATGCCGTGACAGGTGCTACGCACTCTTCCAGAAACTTCAACGAGCTGGCTGCTGCCGCTTTGGAACATGCCAAGACGGGTGATACCAGTGATGCGATCGTTAATCTGTACGAAGATGGCACATACAAGGTTGAGGCCGATGCGTTTGACGACCATGGCTGGAAACCGCAGCTAGAGCTGACCATCAAGGACCACAAGGTCGATTTCGTTGCTTTTGACTACGTGAATGAGGAAGGCAAGCTGAAAACCGAAGACGCAGATTATAAAGCCGCTATGGAACCTAAATCGGGAACCTATCCAGCGAAATACACCGAAGAGCTTGAGAAACAACTTGTCGATAAGCAATTGATCGGCGACGTTGACGCCATTGCTGGAGCAACTACATCCTCCAATAACTTTTCTGCGCTTGTAGAATACGCATTGGACGACATGGCCGAAGTCGGCGACACGGAGTTAAAAGCGATCAAAATCGAAGAATAATTGGATAGGACGACTAATAGGATAACTAGTGACCTGGCTTCTCTATGGAGAGGTTAGGTCTTTTTTTCATTTTGGTTTTTTTAGTATTGACTTATAAGGCGAATGACATATACTTAAAAATATAATTCTAATCAGATTAGTTGGAATAATGTTTTGATTTACCATGTTTAGCTTAATGCGGGAGGTCTGAGGAAAGTGAATCTATTGGAAAAAGAGCAGTTGATTGCGGCCAAGGCCGACGAGTTCGAGTCATCCACACCCCAAGAAATCATCGACTGGGCGGTTGAAACGTTTCCGAATATCACCTTTGCCTGCAGCTTTGGCGCCGAGGATGTCGTTCTGGTGGATATGCTGCAACAAATCAGCCCATCCACCGACATTTTTTACTTGGACACGGACTTTCATTTTAAAGAAACTTATGAGACAAGGGATGCGATTGCTGCCAAATACGGGCTGGAATTCGTTCGGGTATCGCCGAGACTGACGCCGGAGGAACAGGCGGCCCAGTATGGGGAGGAACTGTGGAAGTCGGATCCAAACGCCTGCTGTAATGTACGTAAGGTTGAACCGCTGACACGGGTTTTGGGGCGCTATGAGGCCTGGATTACAGGGATTCGCCGCGATCAGGCCCCAACTCGAGCGAATGCGAAGAAAATCGAATACGATGCCAAGTTCGGACTGGTCAAGTTTAATCCAATCGCGCATTGGACATCCGATGACGTATGGAATTATATTCGTGAACATGAGCTCATTTATAATCCTTTGCATGACCGCAATTATCCCAGCATTGGCTGTGAATATTGTACGCGTCAGGTAATGCCTGGCGAAGACCCTCGTGCGGGACGCTGGTCCGGTACGGAGAAGACGGAATGTGGCCTGCATAAA
Organism: Paenibacillus sp. J53TS2; assembly: GCF_018403305.1. NCBI lineage: Bacteria > Bacillati > Bacillota > Bacilli > Caryophanales > Paenibacillaceae > Paenibacillus > Paenibacillus sp. J53TS2. The sequence goes on along the minus strand of NZ_BOSK01000017.1, from coordinate 7,238 downwards.
TAAAATGGACGGATTCGGAAGATTTCAAAAGTGGAGGAGATACGGGTGACGACAATATTACCACATGGCGGAAGCTTAGTACATCGACTGGTTACTGGAGAGCAACGGGATCATCTCTTGGAGACAGCTAAGGGACTTCCGGCTATTCCAATCAGTAACTGGGCCATATCCGACCTCGACCTCATTGGGGTAGGTGCTTTTTCGCCATTAACTGGGTTTATGAACGAAGAAGATTATCGATCCGTTGTCGACCGCATGCGGCTAGCGAACGGAACGGTCTGGAGCATCCCGATCACCCTCTCCGTCGCCCGTGAGCAGGCGGAAGGCCTAGAGATCGGAGAACAGGTTGCCTTGGTTGGGGAACAGGACGGGGTCATCTACGGCCTTTTGGAAATTGGCAGCGTATATCTTGTTGATCAGGCGGAGGAAGCGCGGAAGGTATTCAAAACCGATGATTCCGAGCATCCCGGGGTTAAGAAACTGCTTGAGCGCTCCCCATACTATGTCGGTGGCTCTGTTCAGGTGTTAAATCGTCCAGAACCGGCACGCTTCAAGGAGTTTTATTTCGATCCAGCCGAGACGCGTCGTATTTTTGCCGAGAAGGGGTGGAAGACCGTCGTTGGTTTTCAGACTCGGAATCCGGTTCATCGGGCTCACGAATATATCCAGAAAAGTGCAATGGAAATCGTGGATGCCTTATTTCTTAATCCGCTAGTGGGTGAAACCAAATCGGATGACGTACCTGCGGATGTCCGGATGAAGAGCTATTTGACCCTACTGGATAACTATTACCCCGCAGACCGTACGTTTCTGGGCGTTTTCCCTGCAGCAATGCGCTATGCCGGACCGCGTGAAGCGATTTTTCATGCAATGGTACGCAAAAACTACGGGTGCACCCATTTTATCGTTGGCCGAGATCATGCGGGTGTTGGCGATTACTATGGCACGTATGAGGCACAGGAAATTTTCTCGAATTTCACTCCCGAGGAGTTGGGGATCTCTCCCCTATTCTTTGAACATAGCTTCTTCTGCACGAAGTGCGGGAATATGGCTTCCAGCAAAACTTGCCCGCATCCGAAAGAAGATCATTTGACCTTATCCGGTACGAAGGTTCGCGGATTGCTGCGTGATGGGATCTGCCCGCCGCCTGAATTTACCCGGCCCGAGGTTGCCGAGGTCCTGATTGACGGGATGAAGCAGCAGGTCCACAACTAAACGCGCTTCTCCATGTGTCATATTTGTCCACCTTGTCCCATATCATGAGTAATGTCATGAAGGAGAAAGGTGGCTTTTTTTATGCGCGATCGAGATAAGGTGACGTTATGGATTTCCCTGAACCACATCAAAATAGCGCTGATCGGCGTCGGCCTTGCTGCCGTGATCCTCGGGATGGCTTTCTACCACGTGCCGTCGCAGAAAGCATGGAATTACTGGAGTCTGCCGTTGGCGGGTCAGATTATCGCTCTGGATGCGGGCCACGGCGGGCCGGACGGCGGAGCCAGCAGCAAACAGGGGCTGATTGAGAAAGATATCAATTTAGCGGTCTCCTTATACCTGCGCGACTATTTGCAGCAGGCCGGTGCGGTTGTCGTTATGACGCGCGAGGAGGACAAAGACCTGGCGGGCGGGAACACGAAGGGCTACAGCAAACGGAAGACAGAGGACTTGAAAACCCGCGTCCGCTTCATCGAGGAGCGGCAGGCCGATCTGCTTGTGAGTATCCACATGAACAGCATCCCTTCGCCACGCTGGAGGGGCGCGCAAACTTTCTACTACCCCAATCACGAAAATAGCGCTAATTTGGCCGCCCTCGTACAAGAAGAGTTAAGGCGGAATCTGGAAAACACCGATCGGGTCGCCAATCGTTCGGACAAGAAGGTGTATCTGCTTGAAGCGGTACATATTCCTTCCGTGCTGGTGGAGGTTGGTTTCTTGTCCAATCCGGGGGAAGCGGAATTGCTCGGCAGCGAAACGTACCAGCGAAAAGTAGCCGCCTCAATTTATCAGGGGATCCTGCGATATTACTCCGGCGAAAAAGTACAAACCCCGGCAGACGATGTCAGGTAATGATATAATATACCTCATAATGGACCAGCTAAGTTAATTATCTGATGAAGTCGAGGTGCTGTCAGTGATAACGAAGGAGCAGCTTCAGGCGGCATTGCGCCCTGTAGCCGAACCAACCACGGGTCTCAGCCTGGTGGAATTGCAGTGGATTCGCGACATCATGATCAAGGAAGGCCGCGTATCGTTAACGGTTGTCGGCTTTGAGAAAGGCAGCGAAGCGCAGGCCGAAGCAGAAAGAGACATCCGCTTTCGCTTATCCGAAGCAGGCGTGGGGGAGGTTCATCTCCGTTTCCGTGAAGCATCGGAACAGGAGAGGGAGGCCGCATTCAGCTCGGCCCGCCATCCATCTGAACCGGCTCAAAGCGAGCGGGAAGAACTAAAAGGTCATGGGGCCGGATTGGAACAGCTGCCGATTCTTGATCCGAGGTCCGGCGTTCAATTTATAGCCATAGCCAGCGGCAAGGGCGGGGTTGGCAAATCGACGGTCACGGTCAATTTGGCAGTGGCTCTGGCGCGGCAAGGCAAGAAGGTCGGATTGATAGACGCCGACATTTACGGCTTTAGCGTCCCTGACATGATGGGGATTGAGGAAGCGCCGCTTATCGAGGATGGTGAAATTGTACCGGTCGAACGGTTTGGGGTCAAAGTGATGTCGATGGGCTTCTTTATCCAGGACAATAACCCCGTGATATGGCGCGGACCGATGCTTGGCAAGATGCTCCGGCAATTCTTCAGCGACGTCCGGTGGGGCGAGCTGGATTATTTGCTGCTTGATTTCCCGCCGGGCACGGGCGACATTGCCCTGGATGTACACCAGATGATTCCGCAGAGCCGGGAGATCATAGTAACGACGCCGCATGCTACGGCAGCATTCGTCGCCGCTCGGGCAGGGACGATGGCCCTGCGTACCGAGCATGAAGTGCTGGGCGTCGTCGAAAATATGGCCTACTACGAATGCTCCAAATGCGGCGATAAGGATTATATCTTCGGCCGCGGCGGGGGCGCTCGATTGGCGGAGTCTCTGCATACGGAACTGCTGGCGCAAATTCCACTCGGAGCGCCGGACAACCATCCGTCGGAACCGGATTTTTCTCCATCCGTGTATAAATCAGACTCCTCCGTCGGCCGGCTGTACGATGAACTGGCTCAGCGCATTACCCTTATATGCGAAAAAGACTGACCCATTACGGGCCAGTCTTTTTTTGTGATGGGCTTCAGGTTAGGAACCTCCGCCGCCACCACTATTGCCGCCATCTTTACTTTGGCCGCCTTCTCCGCCGTCATCGCTAGAACCGCCACCTTCATTTTGTTTCGGCTCTTTTTCTACCTTCGGTTGCAGTTGCTCTTGAACGACGGTCTTTAACAGCTCAAGGACTTCCATCTTGAACAAGGGACTTTGCATTGCTTCCTGCATCACGGTCATCGATTGCTTGCGATAATCCGGCGTTTTGGTTAAATCAAGGAACATCTTCATGACTTCCGGCGATTTCAGAATATCGCTGACGGATTTTTGATACGTCGGATCCTTGATCAATTGCATATGGAGCTCCTTGCTTTGCGAGTTAACCGCTTTAGCAAAGTCTCCGGCAAACTGCGGATCGGTCATGATCTTCTCGATTTCCTTCTTATATTCCGGTGAGGTGATGGTTTCCTTGACCGCCATGCGGACTTCGTTGGAAGTTTGGGACGGAAGAATCATTTTTACCCCAAACGTTCCGCCGCCGCTTCCACCGCTTCCACCGGAACCGCCCGAGCCGGACCCGGAATCGGAGCCCGATTCGGAGCCGCCGCCACTCTCACCGCCGCTGCTGCCGCTTTCACTGCTGCTCGGGGGAGTGCTTAGCGCCTCATAAATGGCCTTTTTACCTTCATCTGTCTTAAGGATATCGATGACCATGGATTTCGTTTCCTTATATCCTCCACCTTGGGAAGAGGAGGAGGAGCTTTGTTCAGAACCGCAAGCGGCTAGCGGAAGAGTAAATGTGCATAAGAAGCATAAAATCCAACGGGTACCCCGCCATTTCATGGTTCCCTTCCTCCTTATCATCATTGCTGAAGTTAGTATGCGGCTTAAAAACGGAAATATCCCAACGAAAAGCTTAAAAACAATGGTTTTTTACCGGGATCGTTGGTAAAATATTTCGTTAGTGGAGGTGTAAGGGGCTTGAACTTAAAAAAATGGCTTTATTTATTTGGGACCACCTTGGTCGTTGGGGCGGCGGGATCGCTAATCGTCGGTTTGCTGTTGCAATGGACGGATACGCTGCAATACAAGGGCCTAACTGATATTTTGGTGAATGTCGGTATCTTGTTGGGCGTCGGCGTCATGGTAAGTGTATATTCCCAGATGGGCTTTTTCGCATATTTAATGATCAATTATATGGGGAATGGCGTTTTTTCCAAAAGAACGTGGCAATACATACAGTTGGTTTTGACCGCCTTGGCGCTGCTGGAGCTGATGTTCTTCCGGATTTTTGTAGGCGGCGAACAAGAGGGGGTATTCGACCTCGTATTAGGCATCATTCTTCTTATTGTGGCTGCCGGTACCGCCTTTTATAAGGCGAAGTTGACGAATGCAACCGCCTGGATTCCCACACTGTTCTTCATGATTGCCGTAACGATTGTTGAGACCGTTGGCGTATTGAAAATTGGCGTTAATTCCGCGACTGCTTGGATTGTTGCGCCTTTAATCGCTTGCAATGCTTATCAAATTTTGATTTTACAGCGAGTTCTGAGTTCGGGAAATTCGAAAACCCAAAAAAGCCCAGCCTAGACTGGGCTTTTTTGCTGCCAATTACCACCCGGCGGCGTATTCCAATTGCTCCTGAAGCCAGGCTTGGTCGCGAACTTCATTGCCCTGCACGCTGGCTTCCTGTAGCAGATCCGTTACGGTTACGAATTCATAGCCTTGCTTGCGCAGCTCGTCAATGATAATCGGCAGCGCCTCCTGCGTCTGCTTGACCGAATCGCTGGCATGCAGGAGAACGATGTCTCCCGGATGGGCTTTTTTTACGACGCGATCGACGATGGTCTGCACGCCTTTATTCATCCAATCCTGGGAGTCGGTATCCCACTGAATGACCTTATAGCCTTGATTTGCGGCGATCTTTAGCACGCGCTTGTCGAAGTCGCCGTTGGGAAGCCGCAGCAGCTTGGGAGCTTGGCCGGTCACTTCGGTCAGAATCGTGTGGGCCGTGGAAATTTGCCGGGATATTTCCTCATCGCTCAGGCTGCTGTAATTCGTGTGTTTATGCCCGTGGCTTCCGATTTCAAAGCCTTGCTGCTGAATCGCCTTAACGATTTCCGGATGGGTCTTGCTCCAGGGGGAAGATAGGAAGAATGTCGCTTTTTGGACGTTCTTCTCCTTTAACACTTTGAGAATCGGCTCGGCCCGCGTATCGCCCCAACTGATATCGAAGGTGAGGGCTATGACTTTTTTGTTCGTGGACACGCTATAAATGGCCGACGGGGCGCTTTCCTCGGAAAACACCGTAACCTGCCCTTGTTCCACGTAAATGACGCCGGCAGCAAAGAGGGCCGCGGCGAAAACAAAGAAAAAGCGTTTGATTTTCTTCCCGTTAAGGACATAGAAGAAGTTGTTCATGAACAGTAAGCCCCTCTCGTCATCAGAATGAATGATCTTGAACTGATCCGCTTGTACCAATGTATGCTTGTTCCAAAGCTTTATGACGCTTTACGTCGATTACATATTTGAAGGAGATCTGATGCGATGTTTTCGATCCGTGGATTTGGAAGTGATTTACGCAAATATAAGAGGGCAATGCTTCTTTCGATTCTCATTTTTGCAGCAGGAGTGGCGCTGGGAGCAGGAAATGTGGATCTGATCACCCGTTGGGTTATGCCTGACATCGAGCGGCTTGGCAAGATTAGCCGGAGTTTGGCGCAGTCCGATCATCCTGAACTGAACTTTTTTCTGTTTATTTTCTTCAATAATGCGGTAAAAAGTATTATGGTCATTTTGCTGGGGGCCATTTTCGGGATATTGCCGGCTTTCTTCCTGCTGATGAACGGCTTGGTACTGGGGTTTGTGGTGACGGCAGCTGGCGCTGATGGAGGAAATGTTTTGAATCTGATCGTACGGGGATTGCTTCCTCATGGCGTCATCGAAATCCCCGCCATTCTGATCGCAGCCGGCTTCGGGATGCAATTCGGATATCTGATTCTTAAAAGCTTGGGGGAGATCGGCTCCAGAGACGCTTCTGAACGTACAGTCGACTGGAGGGGCTTTTTGATCTCTGCCGGCCGGGGAGCGATCTGGATCGTTGGAATGCTGCTGATCGCCGCGGTGATTGAGAGTACGTTAACCTTTTATTTGGCCCAACATTCATAATTTTCCCAAAAAGTGAGCATAACATTAAAGCGTCTTTAGAAGGACCTATACCTTATAACAATGGCTGAATAAGGAGTGTTGCGCGTGCTGGGAATGTTGTTTAGCGACAAAGAATGCAAAGAACTCGACTATGTGCTGCGAAAAGAGCTAGATGAGATGCTATTGGATATGAGCGATACCCGGCTGGATCAGGATATCCGGCATGCCATCGCCAATCGGTACAAAACGATCTTCCGTATGTATGCCCGATTTGCACCCTCCAAGGAATTATCGAAATACGCCCGCCGCGCTCGTTTCCCGCAAGCTAGAGAATAGGCCAAGTTTGGGGTTGACGGCGGGACCGCCCTTATGGTAAATTAGCATTCGTCCCAGTTTTGGGGGACAAGCTGCAGAAGGCAGGAAGACATTGGTAAGAAAAAAGTTTGGTCGAACCTCTTGCAAAAAGCTTGCCGACTGTGATATATTATAAAAGTCGCCGCTGAAACGCAGCGATGAACGAAAGAACGAAAGTTGATCTTTGAAAACTGAACAACGAGTGAGTAATACAATGAGATTTTAAATCTCGTCAGTTTGTTTTAATGAGCAAGTCAAACACTTTATTGGAGAGTTTGATCCTGGCTCAGGACGAACGCTGGCGGCGTGCCTAATACATGCAAGTCGAGCGGAGTTAATCGGGAGCTTGCTCCTGATTAGCTTAGCGGCGGACGGGTGAGTAACACGTAGGCAACCTGCCCGTAAGACTGGGATAACTACCGGAAACGGTAGCTAATACCGGATACGCAAGTTTCTCGCATGGGGAGCTTGGGAAAGGCGGAGCAAT
>NZ_BOSK01000016.1:0-85337 GCF_018403305.1 Paenibacillus sp. J53TS2 | reverse complement strand
CCAACTAGCTAATGCGCCGCAGGCCCATCCGTAAGTGACAGATTGCTCCGCCTTTCCCAAGCTCCCCATGCGAGGAACTTGCGTATCCGGTATTAGCTACCGTTTCCGGTAGTTATCCCAGTCTTACAGGCAGGTTGCCTACGTGTTACTCACCCGTCCGCCGCTAAGCTAATCAGGAGCAAGCTCCTGATTAGCTCCGCTCGACTTGCATGTATTAGGCACGCCGCCAGCGTTCGTCCTGAGCCAGGATCAAACTCTCCAATAAAGTGTTTGACTTGCTCATTGAAACAAACTGACGAGATTAAAAATCTCATTGTATTACTCACTCGTTGTTCAGTTTTCAAAGATCAACTTTCGTTATCGTCTTATCGGCGACAACTTTTATAGTATATCATGTCCGGCGTTATCTTGCAAGCATTATTTTTATCTGCGATTCTGAGCTGACGTTCATAATGCCCGTGAATAACGACCGGATTTATAATATATCATCTTTTCAACCCAGGCGCAACCCAAACCGCTGTTTTATTCTCATCCAATTTTGCCCATTCAAAATCAGCGCCCGCCGTTCATCACCCATATAAAGAAAGCCCGGCAATCAGCCGGGCTCGTATATCCTTTATTCCTTTGCTTATTCCGCAGAACGCATATGCGGGAACAGCAGCACGTCGCGGATGGAAGCCGAGTCGGTCAGTAACATCACAAGGCGGTCTACCCCGATCCCCAAGCCACCGGTAGGCGGCATTCCGTATTCAAGGGAACGGATAAAGTCATCATCCATTTCATGAGCCTCATCGTTGCCATGTTCGCGTTCGAGCAGTTGTGCCTCGAAACGTTGGCGCTGATCGATCGGATCGTTCAGCTCCGTAAAGGCGTTAGCATGCTCCCGAGCCACGATAAAGAGTTCAAAACGATCCGTAAAGCGTGGATCCTGCTCGTTCTTCTTGGCCAGCGGCGAAATTTCCACCGGATGTCCATAAACAAACGTCGGCTGAATCAGTGTTTCCTCTACAAATTGCTCAAAGAAAGCATTCAGGATATGACCAAACGTCATATGAGGCTCCACTGGAACTTTATGCTCTTTAGCCAAGCGGTGCGCTTCCTCATTGCTCATTTGTACGCCGAAATCCACTCCGGTCACTTCTTTAACGGCATCGACCATCGAAACGCGGCGCCACTGCGGAGCTAAGTTAACCTCGTGACCCTGGTAGTTCACCACTTGGGTCCCCAGCACTTCCTGCGCGATGTGGGCAATCATATTTTCCGTCAAGGCCATGATATCCTGATAATCGGCATAAGCCTCATACAACTCAATCATCGTGAATTCCGGGTTATGACGCGTAGAAATGCCCTCGTTCCGGTATACTCGGCCGATTTCATACACTTTCTCCATGCCGCCGACAATCAGACGCTTCAAGTGAAGCTCGATCGCGATCCGCATATAGAGCTGCATGTCCAGCGCATTGTGGTGCGTAATAAACGGACGGGCTGCTGCCCCACCCGCAATGCTGTGCAGGGTAGGTGTTTCCACCTCCAGATAACCCAATGAATCCAGGTAACGGCGCATCGATTGGATAATCCGAGAACGCTTGATAAACGTCTGCTGCACCTCCGGATTTACGATCAGATCAACGTAACGTTGGCGATATCGCAGCTCAACGTCTTTCAACCCGTGATATTTATCCGGCAGCGGATACAGAGATTTGGATAGCACCTCCAGATCCTTGACTTTGATCGTCGTTTCGCCGGTCTTGGTCTTGAACACCTCACCGGTCACCCCAACGATATCCCCAAGGTCCAGAATGCTGAACGCCTCATATTTAACTTCCGGCACGCTGTCCTGGCGGACATAAATCTGAATTTTGCCCGACAGGTCCTGCAGATGTGCAAAGCTAGCCTTGCCCATTCCCCGTTTGGCCACGATTCTACCGGCGATGGAAACCTCTACGTTCTTCTCCTCCAAGTCTTCCTTGGAAAGCTCGTCATACTGCTGAAGAATGTCACCCGCCATATGGGTACGTTCGTATTTTTTGCCGAAAGGGTCGATCCCTAATCCGCGCAGCTCGTCCAATTTATCGCGGCGAATTTGCAACAGCTCGCTGACTTCCATGGCTTCCTGATTATTGATCTCTTCGCTCATAGCCCTACTCCACTCCTTAATCCCGCTGAATTTTGCTCGCCGACAAAAGAAACAGTGAAAGAAGCTTCCGCTGGGGAAGCTTCTTTCGTCGCTCATTCCGCCTTACTTCTTAATGTCCACGATTTTATATTGAATCACGCCGGCCGGAACGTTGACGTCCACAACGGCGCCTTTTTTCTTCCCGAGAATCGCCTTGCCAACAGGACTTTCGTTCGAGATTTTGTTCTGCATCGGATCGGATTCCGCCGTCCCAACGATAGCGTATTCCATCGTATCTCCAAATTCCAGATCTTCTACCGTCACGATCGAACCGATGCTCACCGTATCCGTGTCGATTTCGTCGTTGTTGATGATCCGAGCGTTACGCAGCATTTTCTCCAGCGTGATGATTCGCCCTTCGATAAAGGCCTGCTCGTTCTTCGCGTCCTCGTATTCCGAGTTCTCACTGATATCCCCGTATCCGATGGCTACTTTAATCCGTTCCGCAACCTCGCGGCGTTTCACAGATTTCAGGTTTTCCAATTCTTCTTCCAGTCTCTTCAGACCGTCCTGGGTAAGAATAACTTCTTTATCGCTCATCTCAACCGATTCTCCTGTCATGGAAAAAATTTTCGCACGGTGCGTGCGGCACCCGAAAACCCTCCTGGAAAATGAACGCTTCCCTTTAGGAAAATGTTCCTTTGCCGTTCCACTGCCGCTTAGGTGCTTGGAAGCGCTCGCTTCCGGCAGCAATGGTCTCTAAATTCCCAACTCATTGTGTATATCATATGCATTATGTGATAAGGGTCAGACCATCCCTAGAGGAAAGCCTAACGCCCTGAGTCGAATTTATATTGTGAAATTATAGGTGAACGATTCTCAATTGTCAATGACACCCGAATTTACAAATGTAAACGTTTCATGACCTTCCCCTTCAACCTTAGGCGGATACCTCATCAGGTACGGCTACTGTCGAAATGCCCGCGACAAAACCCTCAAGAATGCGCACCATCTCGTCACGCCGAGTTTCTTCCATAATGAGATCCTTAATGGGCGCTGCGCCCTTTAGACCTTTCAAATACCAGGCCAAATGCTTGCGCATTTCGCGAACGGCCACATGCTCGCCTTTAAGAGCGGCCAAACGGTCCATGTGCAAGATCGCGATGCGAATCTTCTCCTCCGCATCCGGCTCCGGAAGCAATTCACCGGTCTTCAGGTACTCGACCGTCCGATAGAGCATCCAAGGGTTGCCGAGTGCCCCGCGTCCAATCATCACGCCGTCGCAGCCGGTCTCATCCAGCATCCGTCTGGCATCCTCCGGCGTCGCCACGTCGCCATTGCCGATCACGGGAATCGATACGGCTTCCTTCACCTGACGAATGTAACTCCAATCCGCCTGCCCGGTGTACAGCTGCTCGCGCGTCCGGCCATGCACGCTGACGGCTTTGCCACCGGCTTGTTCCACCGCTTTGGCGTTGTCCACAACGTAAATATGCTCTGCATCCCAGCCGATCCGCATTTTCACCGTTACCGGTTTACTCACCGCATCCACAACGGCCGAGACCATCTCGTAAATCTTATTCGGCTCGAGCAACCAACGTGCGCCGGCATCGCATTTCGTCACCTTCGGCACCGGACAACCCATATTAATATCAATGATGTCGGCATTCGTTTCCTGATCAACGACTTTGGCCGCCTCCACAAGCGATGCGCGGTCCCCACCGAAAATTTGCAGGCTAAGCGGCTTCTCCCGCTCGTCCACAAAAAGCATTTCTCGAGTACGCTTGTTGCCATGGATGATCGCTTTATCGCTCACCATCTCTGCGCAGACCAGCCCTGTTCCAAATTCTTTGGCAATCAAGCGAAAGGCCGGATTGCATACGCCTGCCATCGGAGCAAGCACGACTTGGTTTCTCATTTCAATATCGCCAATCTTCAGCAAGATGGTTCCCTCCATTTCGATAAGGTTAGGTTACAAGCGGCCTAGCTTATTTATCGGGCTTCAGCTCCGCTAAGGAGATGCCCAAACAATTTGCAATTTTAGTTAAAATTTGATCATCTGCCCGGCGGTTCCCCCGTTCCACCGCTCCTAATAAAGCTAGGGACACGCCGGATTTCTCAGCCAGCTCTTGCTGGGTAAATCCTTTTAGTTTTCGGAAAGCGCGGATGCGCTGTGCCAGGTGCATGTTTTCCAAAACCGGACGCCTTCCTTTCCATCTAGGGTGTCCAAGGCACTCTGAATGCGCTCATACAGGCCGGAGAGCTCCCCTTCCGGCACAATGTCTGACAACGGGACAAGTACGAAAGCCCGCTCCATCATCCGTGGATGAGGCAATGTAAGAAGCGGCGTATTCACCACTCTGCCTCCAGTCCATAACAAATCAAGGTCCACCGTGCGAGGCCCGAAACGTATTTTGCGCTCTCGCCCTAATCGCAGCTCAATATCCAGCATAACTTCAAGCAGCGCCTCAGGATCCAGCGAGGTACGCAGCGCAACAGCCATATTCACGAAACACGGCTGATCCAGGTATCCTACCGGATCGGTTTCATATAAATTGGAGCAACGCAGGACTTCAATCGCTGGATGCTCCTGCAGCGCTGTGATCGCCTGCATGAGGGTGGCCTCACGGTCTCCCAGATTGGCGCCTAAAGCAATATAAGCCTCTGAAAGCTCAGAGGGAGAAGTCAGGTTCATAAACGATTGGCTCACTTTCTGGAACGGTACATCTCCACCGTCACACCGTCGAAATGGATATCAAACGGAGGGTACGGCTTGGTGACCCGAACCGTTAACGCATCTACCCTAGTATAAGTGTCCAATACCGCGGATGCAATATGCTCCGCCAACGCTTCGATCAATTGAAAGCTTTTTAGCTCGACAATATCCTTGACCAGCCCATGCAATTCGGCGTAATTTACCGTTTGAGTCAAGTCATCGTGGATTCCCGCCTGGCGCAGATCCATCTCCAGCTCCAAATCCACGTAGAAGCGCTGGCCCAGCTTGCGCTCCTCCTCGAACACGCCGTGGTACCCGTAATATTCCATGCGCCGCAGCACCATTTTGTCCATGATTTCGGCTCCTTTTCCAGCAATTTATTGAGTGTACACGACCGCATCGCACATTTGCACGGTCTGCTTGATCTCCTTCACGTCATGAACGCGGACAATCTGGCAGCCCTGCGCAACCCCTAGCGCCACAGTCGCCGCCGTACCGAACACTACTTCATCGACCGGAAGGTCTAACGCGGTACGGATAAATCGCTTGCGGGACGTCCCGAGCAGGAGCGGATAACCCAACGTTATCAAATCGTCCAGTGCACGCATGACACGGAGGTTCTCGGAATAATCCTTGGCAAAACCGATACCCGGGTCCAAAATAATATTCTCGTCCTTCACGCCAGCTTTACGAGCGATCTCCACGCATTCTCGCAAATCCGCCGCCACATCGGCAAGCAAGTCGCCGTAATTACGATCCTGACGGTTATGCATCAAAATCACCGGACAACCAAACTCCGCCGCCACTTCCGCCATCCGCGCCTCCGCCTTAAAGCCCCATACATCATTGATGATGTGGGCGCCCGCCTTCAGCGCTTCTCTCGCGACCTTTGCCTTGTACGTATCCACCGACAAGGGAACTTGCGGCAGCTCGCGTTGCATCGCCTCTACCACGGGAATGACCCGCTCCAGCTCCTCTTGTTCGCTTACAGGTTCATGACCCGGACGCGTTGATTCTCCGCCGACATCAATGATATCCGCTCCCTCCGCAATCATCTCCCGAGCGTGCTGTAAAGCGCGTTCCACGTTATTATAACGGCCTCCATCGGAAAAAGAGTCCGGCGTCACGTTCAGAATACCCATCACCAGCGTGCGCTCACCGAGCGTAAAGGACGCCTCGCCCAGCCGGTAGCTGCGTTTATATATGATCGGCTGCATCGTCATTCCTCGCTTTCTCTCTATATTCCCCCAGCAGTCGTTCCGTAACCGGCCCGATATGGCCGGTCCCGACCTTGTGCCGCTGCATCTCCTGTCCGCCTTGTTTGCCAGACTCCGCCAATTCCGTCACAGGCACGAGCTCTTGGATCGAATTTGTCAAGAAGACCTCGTCGGCCGCCAACAGATCGTCCCAAGTGTAGCAGCCCTCCTCCGTCGGAATCCCCTTCTCGGCTGCCAGCTCCAGCACCATGGCGCGAGTAATGCCGGGGAGAATCCCCGTTTCCAGATTCGGCGTATAACATTTGCCATTCCGCACAAAAAATACATTGCTGACGATCCCCTCCGCCAACCATCCCTGGGCCGTCAGCTGCAAGCCTTCCGCAGGGACGGGAGCGACGGACTGCTGCGCCGCCGCGCGTTCCAGCCGCGCCAGCTCGCGTTTCGCCAGCACGCTATTCATGTAGTGCAGCGATTTGAAGCGCACCTCGCCCTCCGGCGTGTTCCGGAGCGTCTCCAGCCGCCACAGCGGCTTCCCGTCGGTATACAGCGTCACCCCTAGCTCCGGCAACGACTTCACGTAGATTACGACTCTCGGCTTATCGTAGTCACCGACCGGCAAGCCAAGCGGCCCCTCACCGGCCGTTACCGTATACCGGATGTAGCCTTCAGCCAATCCGTTTTGCACGAGCAACTCACTGATTTCCGACTCAACCCGGCCGGGATCGGCCTTGAAATCGATCCCTAACGCCCTGCAGCCTGCCATCAGCCGATCCAGATGCCGCTCCAGCAGAAACGGTCGACCTCCGTACGTACGGAACGTCTCAAACAAACCGATCCCGTACATAAAGCCGTGATCCATTACGGAGATCACGGCTTGATCGGTCGGGGTCGGAACTCCATCCACCCCGATGTATTTCATGCTTTGGCTTCCGCCTTCCGATTCAGGAAATTACGGAGGATCTGATGGCCATGCTGAGTAATAATCGATTCCGGATGGAACTGCACGCCTTCAACGGCATACTCTTTGTGGCGTAGTCCCATGATCTCCCCTTCCGCCGTCTCGGCGGTAATTTCCAGACAATCCGGCAGGCTCTCGCGCTCCACGATCAGAGAATGGTACCGCGTGGCCGTAAACGGCGACGGCAGGCCGGCAAACACCGATTCTCCCTGATGGTGGATCGGCGACGTCTTGCCGTGCATCAACCGCTCGGCACGAATCACGTTACCGCCAAAAGCTTGGCCGATCGCCTGATGCCCCAGGCAAACGCCGAAGATCGGGATCACCCCTTTAAAACGCTCGATCAAATCCAGCGTGATCCCAGCCTCATTTGGGGTACATGGACCGGGGGATATTAAAATATGATCCGGCTGCAAAGCCTCAATTCCCGCAAGATCAATCTCATCGTTGCGGCGGACAGTTACTTCCTCACCTAACTCACCTAAATACTGCACCAAATTGTACGTAAAAGAATCGTAGTTATCGATCACCAAAATCATCTCATCTCATCTCCTGTCCTAGACTTTGTCCAGCTGGCTCTGCTCACTCTGTTGGATCGCCAAAGCAACAGCCCTGGCCTTGTTAAAGCATTCCCTATACTCACGGTACGGGTCCGAATCAATCACGATGCCAGCCCCCGTCTGCAAGTAGCCGACGCCATCCTTCGCGACCAGCGTACGTATAATAATATTTAATTCCATATTCCCGGTATAGTCAATCCATCCCATTGCGCCGGTATAAGGTCCCCGCGTGATCGGCTCCAGCTCCTCGATGATTTCCATCGTTCGTACCTTAGGCGCCCCGGTAATCGTTCCTCCCGGAAATACAGCAGCGATCGCATCGTACAACGTAAGATCCCCACCCAGCACCCCTTCAACCTCAGACACCAGATGCATAACGTGCGAATAGCGCTCCACAGTAAAAAGCTCGCTGACCCGTACCGTCCCATACTCCGCCACACGGCCGATGTCGTTGCGCAGAAGGTCGACCAGCATAATGTGCTCGGCCTGCTCCTTGTCGCTCGCGCGAAGCTCCGCCTCCATCTGCCGATCCTCCTCCGGTGTATGTCCCCGCCGCCGCGTTCCCGCAATCGGGCGGGTGCTGATCTTCCCTTGCTCCACCTTCACCAGCAGCTCCGGCGAAGCGGACACGAGTTGGAAATCGGGGAAGCGGAGCAAGCCCATATATGGCGACGGGTTCAACCGCCTGAGCTGCTCGTACACCTGTTCAGGTGACGCCACCAACGCAAAAGCCTGGCGCAGCGACAGGTTCACCTGAAATACGTCGCCGGCGGCGATATATTCCTGCACCCGGCGCACCGCCGCTTCGAACGCCTCCTTCGTCATCGAGATGGACAGACGGCGGCGCTCCAACTCATCGTCGCCGAGCGGAGGAAGCGGAGTCGGGGTTTCCGCCGGGGCAGCAGCGGTCGCAGCGTAGAAGCCTGTCCAGCTCTCCGCCATGCGCAAAGCCCGCGCTTCGGCGCGACGGTAACCATCCCGCAGTTGTTCCAGAGACATCGAGGCGATCGGGACATGGACGACGCAATACACGTCGCCCTCCCCCTGATCGATAGCCCACATCTCCTCCAACCGCATCCAAACGTAGTCGTCGAGGCCAAGGTCGTCCTGCGCCAGGTTCGGCAGGCGCTCCAACGATCGCGCTACATCATAGGCGAGATAACCGACGGCTCCGCCGGTGAACTTGGGTAGCCCCGGCACCTCGGGCGACCGGAACGGAGCCATCCAGTCCCGCAACAACTCCAGCGGCTTGCCTCGGAGGACCGATGCCGTACCGGAAGCAGGATCTTGCACGATGGCTTCGCCACCCTTGCCGCGGATGACAGAAACCGGCTCTAAGCCTAGAAAGGTGTACCTTCCTCCCTTGCCACTCTCCAACACGCAAGCGTACGGTCCGGCTTCCTTCCAAGCCCGGAACCAATCCTCAGGCAAACCCGAAGCCGCCAACGGGCATTTGACCGCAAAGGGCAGCATCGTCCAGTCGCCTGTCCCCGCCCAATCTTTCCATTGCTCCCAGGTCGTCAACTTTTTCATGAACCGTGTTCGTCCTCCAAGCTTCATCTTATAGATGCACTTCTCTTATTGGAAGCTAGTATACTAGAAGTTCGCCTCATAATAAAAGACCCCGGACCGTTCGGTTAGAACGGCCGGGGGGCGTCATCGCTCTCCTAGGAGTGATTAAGCTTCGAAATTGTACAGCGGCGTGCTGAGGTAACGTTCGCCGTTGCTTGGAATGATGGCAACGACACGTTTGCCTTTGCCCAGCTCCTTAGCCACCTTCAAGGCAGCAAACACTGCAGCGCCGGAGGAAATACCGGACAGAATGCCTTCCTCTTTCGCGACCGTACGTGCTTGTTCGAACGCTTCATCGTTCTCCACATGAATGATTTCATCATAAATTTCACGATTCAAAATTTCCGGAATGAAGTTCGCACCAAGGCCTTGGATTTTGTGCGGTCCAGGTTTGCCGCCAGACAGAATCGGCGATGCTGCCGGTTCAACCGCGTAAATCTTCAGATCCGGGAACCGTTTCTTCAATACCTCACCCGCACCGGAAATCGTACCGCCCGTACCGATCCCTGCAACGAATGCATCCAAACGGCCGTCCAGCGATTCAATCGCTTCAACGATTTCCGGTCCGGTCGTTTCGCGGTGGATTTTCACGTTCGCTTGCGTTCTGAACTGGTCCGCCAGGAAATAATCCGGATTCGCTGCCAGCAGCTCCTCGGCTTTCTTCACCGCGCCGTTCATGCCTTCGGCTCCCGGCGTCAAGACAAGCTCCGCCCCGTAGGCACGCAGCAGGTTACGACGTTCCAAGCTCATCGTTTCCGGCATCACGATAACGGCTTTATAGCCTTTCGCTGCAGCTACCATCGCCAAGCCGATCCCCGTATTGCCGCTTGTCGCTTCGATAATCGTTCCGCCCGGCTTCAGCTTGCCGGCCTTCTCCGCTTCCTCAACGATGCTGATCGCGATCCGGTCCTTCACGCTAGAGCCCGGGTTTTGGTATTCCAGCTTTACATAGATCTCCGCGCTATCTTCCGGTACGATCCGATTCAACCGAACCAGCGGCGTATCTCCGATCAAATCCGTTACACTATTTACGACTTTTGCCATATTAAATATCCTCCCTTTGGATAAAAATTACCGTCATCGATCTAGCTGCACAAAATGAAAGCTCAAGATGTTAGGATGTGCGATTTATCGGCTTTCATTTATTTCCGAGTAAATAAGTTGGTTTTCTGATTATTATCTTAACAACCCCGATCGGAGTTGTCAAGAAAAGTCACAAAAAATACTTTGCATCCGAGGTCTAAATAACCCGATCCGCAAAGTATCTTTGGTCTTATTCACTTATTTATCCGTTTGAGCTATCAACCGGTCAAGTTCCTCGGGGGTAAACAAGTACGGTTCGTTGCAGAAATCGCAAACGACCTCCGTCTCTTTGCCTTCGTCCCGCAGTTCCTCCAGCTCCTTCTTACCCAAGCTGATCAGCGTGCGCTCTACCCGCTCCCGTGAACAGTTGCAGGAGAACACGATGTCCATTTCCTCCAGCACCTGCACGTCCGGCACGATCCAGCGCAGCATTTCGTCCAGCTCCAACCCCTGATCGAGCAGCGCCGTCACCGGTGGAAGCTGACCCACCGCTTTTTCGATCGAGTCGATTTCGGAATCACTTAAGCCCGGCAGCAGCTGAATGATAAAACCGCCCGCTACGATCACCGAATTGTCCACATCCACGAGCACGCCCAATCCAACGGCGGAAGGAGTTTGCTCCGACACGGCAAAATAATACGTAAAATCCTCGCCCAGCTCGCCGGAAATCAAAGGTACGCTGCCGCGATAAGGCTCCTTGAGCCCTAAATCCTTCGTAACGTGGATAAATCCTTCCGTTCCGACAACGCCGCGTACATCCAATTTCCCCTGACTGTTGCTCGGCAAATGGACATGCGGGTTCTTAACGTAGCCGCGCACTTCGCCCTTGGCGTTGGCATCTGCAATAATTTGTCCGATCGGCCCGTCGCCTTTAACCTGTACGGTCAGCTTCTCCTCGCCCTTGAGCATCGCGCCCATCATGGCGGCGGCGGTCAGCGTGCGCCCGAAGGCGGCTGTTGCGGTCGGGTACGTATCATGCCGGCGGCGCAGCTCCTCCACCAGCTGGGTCGTCCGCACGGCGAAAGCGCGCACTTTCCCGCCCATGGCAATCCCGCGGATCAACCGATCTTGCTTGCTGTTCTGGTCCATCATGCGAAGGACCTCCTTTCGCTTCTTACAAAGGTAGTTCAGAAAGTCATCTTTCCTGACTTTTTGAACTTGACTTGAGATTTCAACTTATCCCAGTATAACCATCGCCTGCTTTATTGATTGCGTTCGTAGATAATCCGCAGCCCTTCCAGGGTTAGCTGCGAGTTTACTTCTTCAATGGTTCGCGTTTCGCTGGCGATCAGCTCCGCAAGTCCTCCGGTCGCGATCACCTTCGGTTTCTCGCCCATCTCCTGAGCGATCCGTTCCACAATGCCATCAACCTGTCCAGCATAGCCAAAAATAATCCCGGCCTGCATCGCATTCACCGTATTGCGGCCAATAACCTTCTTCGGCTTCTCGAGTTCGATGCGCGGCAGCTTGGAAGCTCGCTGGTACAGCGCTTCCGTCGAAATCCCGATGCCCGGCACGATCGCGCCGCCAAGGTAATTGCCTGCCGCATCGATGCAGTCAAACGTCGTGGCCGTGCCGAAGTCAACGACGACCAGCGGCCCTCCGTACTGCTCGATGGCGGCTACCGCGTTGACGATCCGGTCCGCTCCAACTTCGCGCGGATTTTCGTAACGCAGGTTCAGCCCGGTTTTGATCCCCGGGCCAACGACCAGCGGCTTGTGCCGCAAATATTTTTCGCTCAGCTCCTCAAGCACGTGCATTAACGGCGGTACTACCGAGGAAATGATGACGCCCTCCATCTCGGCTTCCCGGATCCCCACCATGTGGAACAGATTATGGATCAATACGCCGTACTCGTCCACCGTGGCCTGGCGATTCGTACTGATGCGGAAATGATGGAGCAACTCCTTGCCCCGGTAAATCCCCAGCACGATATTCGTATTGCCTACATCGACTACAAGGAACATGCGCTTGTTAGGCCTCCTTTTTGCCGTTCAAATCCAAACTGATATCCAGGCTTTCAAAAGAATACGTCAGACGTCCCACAGAAATGACGTCCACGCCGCTCTCGGCAATCCCACGGATCGTTTCCAGCGACACGTTGCCCGATGCTTCCACCGTCACATGCGGCGCCTTGGTCTTGATTCGGCGCACCGCTTCCTTCATCAGGTCGGGAGCCATGTTGTCGAGCATGATAATATTCGCGCCAGCTTGCAGGGCTTCCTCCACCTGTTCCAGGTTTTCCGTCTCCACTTCAATCGTCATCGTGTGCGGAATATGAGCACGAGCGCGGCTCACCGCCTGGGTGATGCCACCGGCCCCTTTAATATGATTATCCTTGATCATGACGGCGTCGTACAACCCGAAGCGGTGATTCGAACCTCCTCCAGTACGGACCGCATACTTCTCCAGCATCCGGTGGCCCGGCGTCGTCTTGCGTGTATCCACCAGCCGGGTCGGCAGCCCGCCCAACGCTTCCACAAACGTCTTCGTGCGCGTTGCGATACCAGACAAGCGTTGCAACAAGTTCAGGGCTAACCGCTCCCCGGTCAAAATACTATGCGTGCTTCCTTCCACCTCGGCCAGAATCGCGCCTTTCTCGATACGTTCCCCGTCCTTCACGTGCGGCGTAAACGTCAGATTCGGATCCACGATCTCGAAGACAAGCTGAGCCACCGGCACTCCGGCAACAATCCCGCCCTGCTTGGCATGAATAATCCCTTTGGACTCATGACCCGCAGGGATCGTTACCGCGGTCGTCACGTCACCGGAGCCCACATCTTCCTTCAACCAGCCGCGGATGGCCTCCACAAGTCCTTCATTATATCCATTAAACATCATCGCTAGTTTCCTCCAACATTCCTTTATCCCGCTGCCAAAGTAGATGCTTGCGCCACTTCTCGTCGCTGCGTTCCGGGAAGTCCTCGCGGTAATGCCCGCCCCGGCTCTCCTCGCGCGCTAGCGCCGATTTGGCCAACAGCAACGCGCAGGTCAGCATATTGGCGTATTCCCACTCTTCGCGGGTATGCAGCGCCTGGCTAAAAATCGCCTGATGCCGCTCCAGCTCCGTGATCCCCTTGACCAATCCTTCCGCCGTTCGGCGCAAACCGGCACGGCGGACCATCGTTTTCTGCAAGTCCAAGCGGCGTTCCACTAACGAAGACGGTGCCGGAGCCAGACGGCCGTCATGGTAAGCCACGGTCTCCCCGGTTCGGGTACGCGGAGGCAGCTCCCCAATCCGCTGAATAATCCGGCGCCCGAACACGATCGCTTCCGACAACGAGTTGCTGGCCAGCCGGTTCGCGCCATGTACGCCGGTCGACGAAACTTCGCCGCAGGCGAACAACCGATGCACACTCGTCTCTCCGTGATGGCTGACACGGACGCCTCCCATCATATAATGCGCAGCCGGCGCAACGGGAATCCAGTCGGCCGTCAAATCAAGCCCATAGCCAAGGCAGGTTTCGTAAATCGTTGGGAATCGGGATCTGACTTTCTCCGGATCCTCATGCGTGATATCGAGGTACACGATGCTTGCCCCCGTCGCTTCCATTTCGCTGACGATGGCCCGAGCCACGATATCCCGCGGCGCCAGCTCAAGCAGCTCATGGTATTTACTCATGAACCGCTCGCCTTTGATATTGCGCAACACGGCCCCTTCGCCGCGAACCGCCTCAGAGATCAGAAACCGCGGCGCGCCTGGATAACAGAGCGATGTAGGGTGAAATTGAATAAACTCCATGTCGCGAAGAATCGCTCCCGCCCGGTATGCGATAGCAACCCCATCGCCCGTGGCTACCTCGGGATTGGTCGTATAGCGATACAACTGCCCAGCTCCGCCGGAGCACAGAATCGTCGCATTCCCGCGCAGAAACACGCGCTGCCCGTCTGGCCGCTGTACGAGCGCGCCTAGGCATTCATTCTCCTCGGTGATCAAATCGATCACATAATGATTGTCCCAAACTTCGATATTGGGATGGGCTCCCGCTTGCTCGGACAAGGCTCGCACGATCTCATATCCCGTCGCATCCCCATGGGCATGCAAGATCCGGCGATGGCTGTGCGCCCCCTCTTTCGTCAGAGCGAGCTCACCGTTCTCCAAATCGAAGGCGGTGCCTAACATCATCAGCTCTTTAACGCCTTCCGGCCCTTCGTTGACCAGGATATCCACCGCTTCAGAGGAGCATAAGCCCGCTCCGGCCAACAGCGTATCCTGACGGTGATAAACCGGGGAATCCTCTTCGGAAATCACAGCGGCGATGCCGCCTTGAGCGTACCTGGTATTGCTTTCCAGCATCGATTTTTTCGTAATCAGGATCACGCGCTCTTTTTCACTTGCTTTGATAGCGGTAAAGAGCCCCGCAATCCCCGAACCGATCACGATGACATCCGTATCGACGACCGGCAGCTGTCCTGCCTCAAAATCAACCAAATATTGTGGAATCACCATCGTCACCTATCTTGGACAAGAGAGTAGCGCATGCTACTTAACTTGTAACATGCGCTCTAAGGATAATCTGGCTTTGTCGGCAACGACGGTCGGTACGTAGATTTGCGGCTGCATCGTTTCCAGGCATTTGACCAGTTTCTTCAAGTTATTGACTTTCATGTTCGGGCAAACCAGGAATTTGGTGGCAAAATGGAACGTTTTGTCCGGGCTGTCATTACGCAGCTGATACCCTGTTCCATCCTCCGTACCGACGATAAACTCCTTGGCGGAGGAATTTTTGCAATAATCCAAGATCGCCGTAGTGCTGCCCACGAAATCGCCCATCGCTACAACCTCCGGACGACACTCCGGATGCACGACGAACTCGGCGTTCGGGTATTTCGCTTTCATCTCAACGACGTCTTTGACCGTCAACATATCATGCGTGTTGCAGTACCCTTCCCAGATAATCAGCTTCTTGTCGGTATGCTGCTGCACGTAATGGCCAAGGTTCTTATCCGGCACCCAGATGATTTCGTCCGCATCGACAGAATTGATCACTTTCACCGCATTTGACGAGGTGCAGCAGATATCGGTCTCTGCCTTGATTTCTGCCGAGGAGTTGATGTACGTCACCACTTTGGCGTTTGGATGCTGGGCCTTCAGCTTACGCAAGCCGTCGACATTCACCATGTCGGCCATCGGGCAACCCGCACGCTCATCAGGAATAAGCACCGTTTTGTTTGGCGCCAGAATCTTCGCACTTTCCCCCATAAAATGAACGCCGCAGAACACGATCGTTTCCGCATCGGTCGAAGCGGCCTTCTGAGCCAGCAAAAAAGAATCACCCCGGAAATCCGCCACCTCTTGGATCTCATCCCGCTGATAATAATGTGCCAGTATGATTGCGTTGCGTTCTTTCTTGAGCTGAACCAGCCTTTCCCGCAGTTCGCGGTTCATTTCGGCTTTACGTTCAAGCGCTAGAGCCTCCACTTGAATTCCTCCCCCATAAGCTCTTGTATCGTCTGTTGCTGTTTGGGCCCCACCTAGCCTTCTATCTCTCTTCGCGTCGGTCGGGCTTCTCGCTGCTTTGTATGGCAATCCTGCGTGAAACGGCAAGAACGTATTAAATTTCACACGGTGTTTATCAACTAATTTACACAAGGTGAAAGGCACTGTCAATGCGCCGTCCGCTTGCGTATAGCGGCAATTGCCCATGATTTTGCAGGAAAAATCAGGATTAACGAGGGGATTCGAGCGTTCTTGATTATCTAAAATTTTTGGTGAAAAGAGCCGGGACTCGCTTCCCCCCCATTGTAAGCGACACCTGGCGGGTACGGGGCAAACGCTCGAATTGTTCCTACACCCCCATAGAAGCGAATTATATTCGATTTTTCGCACAAAAAGTGTGACTCGTAGCATGAATCCCGGATTCTATTCGGTTTTTCATTACAGATTCTAGCTCTTTCTCTTCCATTTGCGTAAACGTATGCGGAATTTCATATACATTCCGTAGAAATCGCCAAATCTAATGATTTATATTCGATTTTTCGCATACATTCACAAGCGGGCTCCCACATCTCAAACAAAAAATCCGGGAAACGTCACGTTTCCCGGATGAGGTCTTTGCTGATATGGTTTACACGGTTGGCGTGCTGCCACCGTTGTTTGGATCTTTGCCTTCGTCAGCCGAATCGGATTGAGCCGGGGTGTCGCTGACGGTGCCTTGCGGTGCGTCGACGACCGGATCATTCGTCCGATCGCTGGCCGTGCCGCCCGGAACGTCATTTGGAATGTCCCCAACTGGTGCGGTAGGCGCCGGATCCTCGGTTTTGCCTTGGATGCGAACGCGAACATCACCAACGTTGTCGATGGTCGGTTCACCCGGTTCCGAAGAACCGTTGCCGTCGTCTTTGCCGTCCTTCTTCAAACCGTCCAACGAGCCGGTTTCGATCAGAGACTTGATTTGCTCCAGCTCCAACGTCTCCACTTCAAGCAGCGTTTCCGCGATGAGGTGGACTTCCTTGGCATGCTCGGTCAGCAACTGCTTACAACGTTCATACGATTCGCTGATGAACCGGTGCATTTCCTGATCGATCTCGTAAGCGATTTGATCGCTGTAATTCTGTTCGTGGCCGATATCGCGGCCCAGGAACACTTGGCCTTGCGACGTGCCGAACTGCATCGGTCCGAGCTTCTCGCTCATCCCGTATTCGATAATCATGCTGCGCACGATGTTGGTCGCTTGCTGGAAGTCGCTGTACGCGCCGGTCCCGATTTCGCCGATAAACAGCTCCTCGGATACGCGGCCGCCAAGTAACCCGGTTACCCGGTCCAGCAGCTCGTTCTTCGTGGCCAACATACGGTCTTCCTTCGGCAGCATGATCACATACCCGCCGGCACGACCGCGTGGAATAATCGTTACTTTGTGTACCATATCGGCATGCTCCAAAAAGTAACCGACAATGGTATGCCCCGCTTCGTGGTAAGCTACGATCCGTTTCTCACGGTCGCTGATCACGCGGCTGCGTTTCTCAGTCCCGACAATAACGCGGTCGATCGCATCATCCACTTCCGGCATGGAGATATCTTTGCGGTTCCGACGTGCGGCGAGGAGCGCTGCTTCGTTCAGCAAGTTCTCCAGATCCGCACCGGTGAAACCGGTCGTTCTCTTCGCGATAACGTCTAGCTTGACGTCCTTCGTCAGCGGCTTGTTGCGCGCATGCACTCTCAATACGGCTTCGCGCCCCTTCACATCCGGACGATCCACTGTGATTTGACGGTCAAAACGTCCCGGACGCAGCAAGGCCGGGTCCAGAATATCCGCACGGTTCGTTGCAGCGATGATGATAATGCCCTCGTTACCGCCGAAACCGTCCATTTCTACGAGCAATTGGTTCAGCGTTTGTTCGCGTTCGTCATGCCCGCCGCCAAGTCCGGCGCCGCGCTGACGGCCAACCGCGTCAATTTCGTCGATAAAGATGATACAAGGCGCGTTCTTCTTGGCATTCTCGAACAAATCCCGGACACGGGATGCCCCGACCCCAACGAACATTTCTACGAAGTCAGAACCGGAAATGCTGAAGAAAGGAACCCCCGCTTCGCCGGCTACCGCGCGAGCGAGCAAAGTTTTACCGGTACCCGGAGGGCCCACGAGCAATACGCCTTTCGGAATTCTCGCGCCAACAGCGGAGAATTTCCGCGGATCTTTCAGGAAATCAACCACTTCGACAAGCTCTTGCTTCTCTTCGTCGGCACCCGCCACGTCTTCGAACGTGACCTTCTTCTTCTCCTCATTATAGAGACGCGCTCGACTCTTGCCGAAGTTCATGACTTTGCCGCCGCCGCCCTGCGCTTGATTAAACAGGAAGAAGAACAAGATGAACATAATCGCAAGCGGAACGATCGAAGTCAGGAAGGTCAGCCAGATGCTTTCGCCCTGCATTTTCTTCCATTCCACGCTGAAACCGTTCTGGTCGCTATAAGCGATAATTTCCTTTACAACGTTCTCGTCAAAAGGAACATATAGAGAGAAATTCTTCGTCTTGTCGTTATTGACAGCTTCCTTATACTTACCGGTTACCAGATAAGCGTAACCGTCAAATTTAACGGTTAGATCAGCAACGTTATTATCCTTCAGTTCCTGACGTAAGTCCGAATACTTAGGGGTGACGGTTGCTTCTTGTCCGCCATTGAGGAATTGGACGATGCCCACCACGACTAAGAAAAGTATTAAATAAAAACCAGAATTCCGGATGAACCGATTCATCCCCAACCTCCTCTCAAGACCTTAAGTTATTTTACCATAGCCAATCTTGCCATTTCAAAATTGCGGCAAGGGTGGTCCTTCGTCCATGCGGACGACGAAATCAACTGGTGTAAATCTCCGGCTTCAGTACTCCGATGAATGGGAGGTTACGGTATTTCTCGGCATAATCCAGCCCGTATCCAACAACGAATTCGTCCGGCAGAACAAATCCCGACAAGTCGGCTTCCAATTTCACCGTACGCCGTGCGGGTTTGTCGAACAGCGTTACGACTTTTACGGATTTGACCTTGCGCCGCTCGAGAACGTCAATCAAATAGCTAAGCGTTAGCCCACTATCGATAATGTCCTCCACAATCAGAATGTCGCGACCCTCTACAGAAGTATCCAAGTCCTTGATGATCTTGACTTCCCCGGAAGAACGGGTACCCGCCCCATAACTGGAGACGGCCATGAAATCAAGCTCAATCGGTACAGTAATTTCCTTCACCAGGTCGGCCATGAAAATAAAAGCGCCTTTCAAGATACAAATCACGAGCGGATTGCGGCCTTCATATTCCGCGCTCAGTTGCTTGCCCAGCTCGACGACCTTCTCTTGAATTTGTTCCCGCGTAATCAAAATTTCCTGGATATCGTTTAGCAAAATAAGTGAACCTCCTACGTTATACTATGAATGCCGGTCTTTCGCTAATCCTCTAGGTGCGTGCGGACCTCAGTCGGTACCAGAACCATATGCACGACAGAAGTCGTACGCGGGTTCACTGCGGCGACCGCGGAACGGCGAACGCCGGGAATCCATAGGATCCGGCCTGCGGCATCCGTTAGGATCGGGATGCGGGAGCGTAGGGATGGAGGTATTTTCGCATCGATGAAAATATCTTTTACCTTTTTGCTGCCGTTTAATCCCATAACTTTCATGGCATCCCCCGGAATCCGAGAACGCACGGTAAGCGGATAAACCAGCTCATCCGCATCAAATATCGCTTCGTTATTGCCCTCTGCCTTCGCGAGAACGCCCTCCCTACCGGCACCCAGCCGCGTCATAAGCAAGCTCTGGTCCATGCCCTCGATCGGCACTTCCGCCGGAAATTGTTCCACCAAATATGTATGATGAGGAATCCGACTCTCTGCAGCCGGGGGGATAAAGCGGATCATGTCATACTCTCGTACGCATTTGACGCCGCCGCCCAAATCCAGGCTCCATGTCGTAGGCCGATCTTGAATCGTCCCTTGACGTATCGCCTCAATCTTGACAAAATCGCGATCCTCCGTGCTTAAAGGCAGATAATTTAATATTAGTTTAATCAACCTCCGTTGTAAAGCGACATGTAAAGTGGCGAAAAGCGGGATCGAAAACGAGAGAATCTCGCCTTCCTTCCGCACAAGAATATCATACGACTTTGACGCCTCGAGCTGCAGATAATCGTCCTCCGCAGCAGCCAGCTCCGCCAGCCGATTCAGCGATTCTGGCAACTGACCATTATATTGCCCCAAAAAAGGCAACACATCCAGCCGAATCGAATTTCGCGTAAACTCTTTATCTCGATTGCTGCTGTCTTCCACGAAGGGAATCCCCGACTCGCGGCACGCCAGGAGCAAATCCGTCTTGTATATACGAAGCAAGGGACGGATAAGTTCCACATTTTTTTCCCGGCGTTTGGGTCTCATTCCGGACAGCCCGGATGGGCCGCTCCCCCGCAACACCCGCATCACCACCGTCTCCGCCTGGTCATCGGCGTGATGCGCAAGCGCGATGGACGAGGCTCCGTAACGCTCAGCCACCTCATGCAAATATTCATAACGCTTCTCCCGAGCCGCCAGTTCCAGGCTTTTTCCCGTTTCCTTCATATAGCTGCGAACATCGACGTATCCCAGGTCAAAGGGAACGCCGAGACGTTCCGCCAGCCCCCGTACAAATTCCGCATCCCGGTCGGCCTCATCCCCGCGTAAACCGTGATGAAGATGAGCACAGATCAATTGCAGGCCCAATGTCTCGTCGGCAGCGATTTCCTTCATTATATGCAGAAGTACCGTCGAGTCGACCCCGCCGGACACCGCCACAACGATCCCATCCCCGGTCGACCATAACTGTTCTTGGCGGCCGATGCGCCGGACTTGCTCCGTCAAACGGTACAGCGCGGTTTCTTTCATCGGGGCATCCCCCCCCTAAAATCTAAAAGTCAGGTAAAGCGCGCAGGCGAGAAGCGTCACCGACACCGCAAATGCGCCTACGATCCAGCCTGGGGTGGAGGGCCGGGTCCGACGCCGCGGAGCGAAGCGGTCTGCCACCAGCTCCTTCCACAATCGGCAGGCCTCCGCCGTATCGCGGAACTCCCCGTTCAAGGCCCGCTTCAGCCAAGCGCGATATGGCGCGAGCGCCTCCAGCCCCTCGACGATAGCGAGAAGATCACTGCGGCTGCGCGTCTGCGGCAATTGAGTGGCCGCTTTCTTCAGCGGCGTCTCCGCGAGCAAGTGAATGCAGACGACGGCAAAAGAAAACCAGTCATAGGCCGGGTCCGCCGTCCGGCTTCCGGCACTCCAGAAGCCGCGGTCGTACCACTCCGTGAACTGCTTTACGCTGCGCCCTTCGCCGGTAACCCCGCCGTAGTCGATCAGTTCGACGTCACCATAGGATCCGGCGAGCACATTCTCCGGCTTGAGGTCGCCAAACACCCAGCCGGAGTTGTGCAGTCGTCCGAGTTGCTGAAGCAGTTGGAGGCCAACCACGTCCAGCCAACGGGGACCCCGCCGGGCCAAGAAGGCACGCAGCGGCTCCCCTTGTACATAGCGCATAACGTAGAAAGGAATCTCCCTCCCCTGGAAAGTGAAGTCGTCCACCTCCACCAGGTAATTGAGATCCCGTTCCGCCGCGCCCCGCCGCCTTCCTTGACGCTGCAACGCTTTTAGCACATTGATCTCCGATTGGATGTCCAGCGTATCAAAGCCCAGCTTCAGGGCGTATAATTTTCCGTTCTTCTCCCGTTTCACCAGGAATACGACGCCGTTAGCCCCTTGCCCCAGCAAGCGCTGGATGATATACCGTCCCCCGTTCCAGCGTCCGGTTATCCGCGTTCCCTGCGGCAGGTTGATTTTAGACGACGTAGTCGCCGAGGATTCCATCTTGTCCCTCCGTCTTCTCACGCCAAGACTTACCATGTTCATTCAGTGTACCATATCGCATAAAATCCATCACCTTCAAGAGCGCCGGTCCCGTTGGCGTTGCCCCTCTCATGACGAGACGCTGGAAGATCGAACGTGCAGATCCCAAATCGCCGGTCCAATCCACGTCCAGGACGGCATCCTCTCCGCTATGCGAGCCGGGAAAATGGAATACGGCCAACTGGCTCTCCCCTTTTCTCGACCCTAGGCTCAGCATCATGTCGCGGATCGCTTCTTCCACAGCCCGAAGCTTCGGCTTCATGCTGGCGCTGGCGTCAATCAGAAGCGCCACCTGCAGCGGGCTGCTCTCGCTCAGCTCGTCGATCACTTCCACGACCTGCGAACGCGTCTCCGGCGGCAAGTCCCCGACCTTCTGATCGCCAAGAATTTGCCGGATCTCCTTGTGAACCGCCTGTTGGATCGTCTGTACGACCGTTTTTCGCGTCAGCATCTGCATCGTTTGCGCCAGGTTCTCGGTTCCGGCAATTCGGCTCATGCCGCCGCCGGCTTTGGCGATTTCAGAGATTTCCAGACTCCCCAGTTCTCCGATCGTACCGTAATCCACGATACCCACCACATTCACAGTGATCCCTTCCTGTCTCGCCAGCGCCGCAGCCATCACCGGACTTTCTCCGACATTGGAGCACCCGTCCGTAATCAACATGATCTGTTTCATCCGTTACCCACCCTTCAATAGATAGAGTTCAACATTCTCGTATCTATCATTTCCAGCGAGGATTGAGTTCAAACCAGTTTTAGGGCAACCTCCCCTATAAAAAAAAGGAACCCAAGACGCGCGCCTTAAGTTCGATAGAATAGGATTAAGAATTAATCCCCATATTTATGCTCGATTCGCAGCTCCAGCAACCCGCGGTCCGAGTCCTTCTGATCGATCCGGATCTCCCAGTAATCAGGGGACAGCATTCGCAGGCTCCGATAGTCTGCTTCCTTCAGCTTCACGCCGGAGAAACCGTGATTATTCTCGTCATACACGTAATCCTGACCGGCCTGTAACCCAAATTTGATCTGCAGCAAGCTGCGCAAGCCTCCGACGGTCATGAATTTAAACCGGTAACCCTCAAGATAAGCCTGTTTAACCTCTTCAACATGCTCCCGGACATACTCGGCAAATCCGTCCCACTGCAGCTCCGGATTAATTCTCTCCTGCCATTCCGCCGCACTGTTCCGCTCCAGCAACTCCAAGGCCGCATTCTCTTCCATTCCCTTCGCCCGAATCGTCTCCAGGCGAAGCGCATAAGGCTGCGGTAAGCTGACGCTTGGTGCCGTCATCATTCCGAAGTCCTCCCTTCATAGCTCTACATTTATACGAAATGGCACGCGACGTAATGCCCTCCGCCAACGTCACGGAATTCCGGTACCCGCTGCTTGCACTCGGCCGTGGCGAACGGACATCGGGTATGAAACTTGCAGCCGGAAGGCGGATTGGCCGGGCTCGGAATGTCCCCTTTCAGAATAATCCGCTCCCGCTTCAGGCGAGGAATCGGCAGGGGCACAGCCGACAGCAATGCCTTGGTATAAGGATGAAGCGGATGTCCGAACAACTCGTCCCGCGAGGCCATTTCGACCATCCCGCCCAAATACATGACCCCAACCTGTGTGCAAAGATGCTCCACCACGCTCAAATCATGGGAGATAAACAGATACGTTAACCCACGTGTCTCCTGCAACTTGCGAAACAGGTTGATGATCTGCGCCTGAATGGACACATCCAATGCGGACACCGGTTCGTCAGCGATCATCAGCTCGGGATTCAGAATCAGCGCCCGCGCGATCCCAATTCGTTGGCGCTGCCCGCCGGAGAACTCGTGCGGGTAACGATCGATATGATAGGAGGATAACCCGCACGAAGCCAGCACCTCCAGCACCCGGTCACGAATCTCCCCCTTCGGCAGCAACCCATGATCAAGCAAAGCTTCGCCGATCGCGTCACCAACCCGAATCCGGGGATTCAAGGAACCATAAGGATCCTGAAAAATCATTTGCAGCTTCGGTCTCAAGCGGCGCAGTTCTTCCTCCGGTAACGTGTAAAGATCCGTGCCTTTGAACAGGATGTCGCCGTCCGTTTTCTCCGTCAAGCGGACGATGCTGCGGCCGACCGTACTCTTACCGCTGCCCGATTCCCCAACCAAACCAAAGGTTTCCCCGGGCTGAATCGTGAGGCTGATGTCGTCTACCGCTTTCACCTGTCCCGTTGTCCGTTGCAAGAGCCCCGTCTTGACCGGAAAATATTTCTTCAAATGCCGTACTGTAAGCAGCGGCTCACCCATGGCGTTTCTCCTCCTCATACAGCCAGCAAGCTGCTTTCTGACCGCCTCCGACCGACTTCAACGCCGGCTCATTCGTCCGGCAAATCTCCATACAATGCGCGCAGCGGTCCTGGAAATAACACGAAGGCTGCAATTCCAGCAGATTCGGCACTTGGCCCGGGATCGAGAACAATTCACCCTGACGCTGGCCCAGCACTGGCTTCGATTTCAACAAACCTTGCGTGTAAGGATGCTTCGGCGATTCGAACAACGCGGTCACTTCACCTTCTTCAACGACTTTACCGGCATACATCACCACGACGTAATCGGCCATTTCGGCGACGACACCCAGATCATGGGTGATCAGCAGAATCGACATATCCGATTCCGCCTTGATTTGCCGCAGCATATCGAGGATCTGCGCCTGAATCGTTACGTCGAGCGCGGTGGTTGGTTCGTCCGCGATCAGCAGTTTCGGCTGGCAGGAGATCGCAATGGCGATCATAATCCGCTGCAGCATCCCGCCGCTTAGCTCGTGCGGATAACTCTTCATGATCTGCTCCGGCCGGGAGATTCCTACCTGCTCGATCAATTCTAAAGCGCGTTTGCGGGCCTCCTTCTTGCTCAACTTTAAGTGAAGCCCCATCGGCTCAATCAACTGTTCCCCGATCGTCAGCACCGGATTCAGCGAAGACATGGGTTCCTGAAAAATCATCGCGATTTCATGGCCGCGAATGGCGCGCAGATGGTTTTTATCTAAGGATAACAATTCGGTATCTCCAAATTGGATTTGCCCGCCGATCTCCACCCCAGGGCCGCTTTGCAGCAATCCCATGATCGACATTGCGGTTACGCTTTTGCCGCAGCCCGACTCCCCAACGATACAAACCGTTTCCCCGGGCTTAATCCGCAGGCTCACTTCGTCAACCGCTTTGATCCGTCCCTCTTCTGTTTTGAAATGCGTGCTCAGCCGGTCTATCTCCAGCAAAGTCGACATCGTTTCTTCACCTACCTGTTCATTTTGGGGTCCAGCACGTCACGCAGGCCGTCGCCGAACAAGTTAATGGCGATAACGGTAGCGAAAATGGACAATCCCGGCGGAATCCATAACCAAGGATGCTCCTGAAAGTCGATCATATTGTTGGCGGCGTCAATCATATTGCCCCAGGTCGGCGTCGGCGGCATGACACCGAGTCCGAAGAAGCTGAGCACTGATTCACTTAAAATCGCCCCGCCAATATTCAAGGTGGCCATCACGATAATTAGAGGAACGAGGTTTGGCAGCAAGTGATGAACCAGTTTGCGCCGGTCGCGCAGTCCAAGTACCACAGCCGCCTGCATGAATTCTCGCTCCCGCAGGCTAAGCATCTGCCCGCGGATCATCCTCGCCAATCCCGGCCAGTTCACCAAGCTAAGCATGAGCATGACGATGTACATGCGGTAGTCGGTTGGTACCTTCCACTCCGACAGCAGAGCGCCGGAGATAAACAGCAGCGGCAGCCCGGGAATCGTTAATAGCAAATCGGCAAGCCGCATGATGACTTGGTCCACGATCCCACGGTAATATCCGGCGATTGCGCCAAGAAGTGTACCCAAGAAGACGGACAACACCATCGAGGCCAAGCCTACCGTCAACGAGATACGCCCCGCCTGTAGTACTCGGGTCAATACGTCACGTCCCAGCTTGTCGGTGCCTAGCCAATGCTGCCAGCTCGGCGGTTTGTTCATCAGTGACATTTGGATTTTGTTATCCGTATAGGGCGAGAACACCGGCCCCAAGAAGCAGGCAAGAAACATGAAGACCACTACTACAAATCCCAACATAGCAAGTTTATTGCGAAATAGCCGGCGCAGCGACTGCCGCCAAAGCGACGGCTTCTTGGCTGCAGCCGAAGGTACGGCCGCTTGGCCCGGCTGCGACAGCTTCCCTGATATCGAAGAATTCATTTATTTCTGCCCCCTATTACAACCGGACGCGCGGGTCGGCGATTTGGTACAGCAAATCCGACAACAGCGTTCCAATCACGGTCAAGATCGCAATTAGCATCGTGAATCCCATCAACAACGGGTAATCTCGAACGGAAAAAGAGGACATATACAGCTGCCCAATCCCCGGCCAGTTGAAGATCTTCTCAATGATCAACGAACCGCCGAATAACGCGGGCAGCTCAAAGCCCACCAGCGTGATCGCCGGAAGCAACGCGTTTCGCAACGCATGGCGGTAGAGCACTTTACTCTCCTTCAGCCCCTTAGCGCGGGCCGTTCGAATATAATCCTGCTTGATCACGTCGATCATGTTGGTCCGGAAGTAACGGGTCAGCGAGCCAACGCCGAGAATGGTCATGACGATCACCGGCAAGGTCATATGGTGAATGACCTCCTTCACGTAGGCCAACCCGGTGGCGTTGCTCCCCGTTGTAATCATCCCGCCCGGCGGCAGCCATTTGAAATCAACAGCCAGGATCTTGATCAGGAACAAGCCGATGAAAAAGGACGGCAACGACATGGCAGCGAAGATCAGCACCAGCACCAGCGTGTCGAACCAGGAATATTGCTTGTAGGCAGAAATTACGCCAATGATGACAGCGATAAACCAGGTGAGGAACGTCGATACCGCGGCCAGCAGGAACGAGTTCCAGATATAATCGTTGAACAAAGCTAACACCGGCTTCTGTTGAGCCAGCGAATAGCCGAAATCGCCGTGAAACGCATTTTTAATCCAAACGGCGTACCGTTCCAGCACCGGCTTATTTAAACCGTAGATCTCCCGCAGCTCGTTCTTGCGTTCCGGCGTCAGCTTGATGTTTCCACTGATGAAGTCGCCCGGCGTCAACGCGTACAAGCAGAAGATCAGGAGCGAGGCAGCCAGCAGGATCGCCGCCATATAGATCAATCGCTTGGTGATATAAGCACTCATCTCGTCGCACTCCTTAGACAAGCCGTCCCCCCGCATGCTGGGCACGCGAGGGGAACGGCTGATTTTTCGAAAATGAAGATTCTACTCTAGTGTCCAGTTCGGCAAACTGGAAGACAGGCCGGTGAACGGGCTGACTGACAGATTCTGGATGCGTCCGTTATAAGCATATACCGTCTTCTTGTAGTTGGTGAAGATGATCGGCAGTTCGTCGTTTAACAGTTGGAACAGCTCTTGATAGGTCGCCTTACGTTGTTCAATGTCGCTGGTGCTTAGCGCTTTTTCATATAGCTCCTTCACCTTCGGATTGTCGTAACCCTTGATTTCCCCGTCAACGAACTGCAATACGCCGTCCGAAGGGTCGGCCAACATCGGCGTGGAGAAGGAAGCCATATCGTAGTCGCCGCCCTCTACCTTGGAGACCAACGCGTTGAAGTCTGCGAACACCTCCGGCTGGAAGTCGACGCCGATTGCGGCGAAGTTCTCTGTGGCAACGGCGATAAAAACATCGATCTGTGCGTTTTTGGAGCCGAGGAAATGGATGGTCAACTTCTTGCCGTCCTTCTCGCGGATACCGTCCGAACCTTTAGCCCAACCGGCTTCGTCCAGTAGTTGATTGGCTTTGTCCGGATCATAGTCATATTTGTTGATTCCTTCTTCCGTGTAGGCCCAGGAGATCGGCGAAGCCGGAATATTGGCGACCTCCCCGGCGCCCTGGTTCGCTTCGACATAGATGCTTTGGCGGTCCAGGCCATAAGTCAGTGCTTGGCGGACGCTCTTATCCTTAAGCGCTTCATGCTCCAAATTCAATTGCAGATAACCGTAGGTGCTTGGCGTGTAAGGCAGGATATTGACGAAGCCCATGCTTTTCAGCTTATCGATGTTCTCGGTCGTCGCGCTGAAGGAAGCGTAATCCACTTCGCCCGTCTCCAGGTACTGCCAGACGTCGCCTTCGGATGTTTTATAAATAAACTTCTCAGTTTTCGGTTTGCCTGCATAGTAATACGGATTGGCGACG
The DNA here is from genome assembly GCF_018403305.1 of Paenibacillus sp. J53TS2. Lineage (NCBI taxonomy): Bacteria > Bacillati > Bacillota > Bacilli > Caryophanales > Paenibacillaceae > Paenibacillus > Paenibacillus sp. J53TS2. The sequence goes on along the minus strand of NZ_BOSK01000016.1, from coordinate 57,562 downwards.
TAACGCACCTCTTGCCCCGGAATGAATTTATCCAACACGTACGGTCCGTTGCCAACCGGCTTCTCGTGCAACTTCTTAATGTAGTCGAGTTGCCCGTACTTGTAATCCTTACCGTAGTATGCTTTAGACAAGACGTCACTGCCGAGCAGCACCAGCGCCGTCGCGTTCGGCTGCTCGAGCGTTACCGATACGGTCTGCGGATCTTTAACAGAGATGCCAGAGATACTGCTAGCCTTCCCTTCCTTATAAGCCTCGCCGCCAACAATATGTAGCGTTGGGATCTGAGAGTCCCCATCGTAAGCTTTGTCGTGGAGCAGCGTCCAGGTGAAAGCCACGTCGTCCGCGGTCATTGGCGAACCGTCGCTGAACTTCAAGTCCTTGCGCAAATGGTACGTATACGTCAGCTGATCCTCAGAAACCTCCCAGCTTTCGGCGAGGCCCGGCGTAGGCAACCCTTTGTCATCCACCGTCACTAGAGGGGTATACAGCAGCGACGATACGTTGCCATCATATCCACTCTGTTGGAAATAGGGCGTGAACGCGCCGCTCGGGTCGGTCAAGCCAACGATAATGGTATCGGTGCGTCCTTTAGCGACCGCTGGCAATTTAGACATATCACTGGCTGGAGTGAACTCCAGCACACTCCCTGCCGCCGAGTTGGTGTTGCTCCCCTCGGCTGTATTCTGGCCGTTCCCAGACTGTGCCGATGCCGATTCCCCTCCCTGCGAGGTGTTGTTGCCTCCGTTCCCGCCGCAGGCGGCCAATACCAAAGCCCCGGACAATAATAAAGTCATCAATGCGGTCATTCGATTTCTCTTCATTAGTTTCACTCTCTCCCTCCGATTTGCCTTTTTTTAGGCGAAACCTTACAATAGACGTTAATTCCGATGAGATAAGTTGTATTTAATGCTCCTATTATACGAAAGGGTGCCTGTTCTGTAAATAGAGAACTTATTAATCTTTCTTTATTCAGAGAATTAAACAATCATGACACCATAAAAAAAACGACTCCGCCGCCGTCCACACGGTGCGAAATCGTCTTTGCCAGACATCTCTGACGCTTATAAGTTTACGTTAACGATATAATCAACCAGTTTCCGATGTATCACGTCCAGCATTTCGGGTCGCAAGCTGTATTCGGACACCGTTTCCCCGTCGAAATGGGCTCTAAGGAAGCCCCCACTGCGGAGTTTAGACACATGATCATGTGTGATCCCCTTAGACAGCTTCAAATGACGGACGATTTCCGTGAACGTTCGGGGACCGCCGCTCAAATAACGCAGGATTTTTAACCGGCTCTGTTCAGCCAGCGCCCGGATCATACGGTATTCATGAGGAGGAAAATCCGTCTCGCCGCCCAGATAGATCCGAGCCGAATAATGGCATATCGTGATTTTACCAAAGTGATAAATGACGTTCATCGGTTGAAAATGGTATTGCGGGATCAGTAGCAGCTTCTCTAATCCCTCCTTTGGCATAAACGTCAACCCGTTCGTCGTTCGTTCAATGAATGACGCCGGTTCAACGATAGCCAGCTCGGCCTTCCGCTCCTCCGCTTCGGAACGCAAAGCGCCGATCACCCCCGGCTCTAGATTACGGAAATACTGGTCGTGCCAGTCGGTTAACACCTTCAAAGTGCGGGAACGAAACTGCCCCATATCCTTCGGAAACTGTTGGGTGTACTCCGCAATCAACTCATACAGATCCCCCGGCGTCTTCGCTTCCAGCCAGGCCAGAAATTCCTCGGATGAAGACCCCTCCGGGGATAGATAGGAGAGCAAATATGTAGTTTTCCAATCGCCGTCAACTTCCATATCGCCAAGAACGGAGCCGAGATCTGGTGTGACCTGCTTTAGGGTGTCCTTCACCCAGGCCGGGGCCAGGTCGATCTTCTTATGCGATTTGCGGCATATCATCGTATGTAGACTACTGAGCAGCTCGTACCGGGGTTCAAATGCAATGTCCACGCGGTAATCCAAATTCTCACGCCCCTTTCTCTCCTCCTATTATAACGTGCTCCCCCCCGGTTCAGGCAAAACAAGAATTTTACGCAAAAAAAGAACCTGAGGCTCTCACCTCAAGCTCTCTACTAACTCACCGTTCGCGGTCGCTCCAGGCGGCTGATGCCGGGGATGTGCAGCGTGGACCACTCGGGACGCAGATGGTCAACGTTGGCGACGACCACCGTCATATCGTCGTGGATGACGTTCTTCTGATACCGGATCACCGACTCCAGAAGGCAATCCGCGATTTCTTGCGGCTCCTCCGCCTGTATCTCCTGAATCAGACGCTTGATCCACAGTTCTTTGTTAACCGCGGGTCCCGGCGCATCATAAATGCCATCCGTCATCATGATGAGCGTATCCCCCGGATACAGTTGGACGGACACCAGATCAACCTCGATATCCTGGATGATGCCAATCGGCAAATTGCTGGCCGTGACCGGGATGACCTCCTGGCCTCGTTTGATGAAGCTTGGCGAAGAGCCGATCTTCATAAACGTCGTTCGCGCCGTATACTGATCGATCAGCGCCATGTCGACCGTTGCATACACCTCATCCGGCGAACGCAGCATCAATATCGAGTTTACCGATTTGATCGCGAGGGTCTCCTCCATGCCGGATTGCAGCAGTTGCTCAAGAATGTTCAGCGCCGTGCTGCTCTCGAGCCGCGCCCGCTCCCCGTTGCCCATGCCATCGCTGATCGCCACGGCAAACGTGCCGTTGCCAAGCTCCTTGGCGCTGAAACTGTCGCCCGAGAGCATGTCCCCGCCTTTGGCGGTGCCAGCGACCCCCGTCGTGATTTCAAACGCCTTGGCGGAGCCAAAGGATACGGTCGACAGGCCCTCTTTGCCGCCATGCAGCGTTTCGTTCATGACGGCGATATGCTCGCCCAAAATATCCGACAGAAGCGGGGCGATAATCTTCCGACATTCGTCAAAACCTCGAGTGTACGCATGCACGATTTCAATCTCCACATTCCCGTGATCCAGATTGACGATGTCGATGCTATGGATGGACAGGCCCATTTTCTCTAATGCCTCGCGGATTTGTTCCTCCTGCTTGTACATGGCTTGTCCTTCGCGCTGGATTTCCCGGGCCAGGTCCTCCATGACTTGCGAGACGCCTGATAGCTGTTCAGCCACCAGCTGGCGGCTGTCGTAGATTTGCCGTTTCCAATGCATATCATGTTGATACAGATCGTATTCGTGCTTCATAATGTCCAGCACCTGGTCGGTTTTCGAGCATAGCTTGCCCCACCTTGCAGGGAACTCACTTACGGTGATGTCCGGCTTCTCCTCGATCGCCGTCATCATCTCCGTCATCAGTTTGTACGTTTGATAGAATCGCCCATCCCAGCACGTGTTCTTACGGAAGCAGGTTGCGCAAGCGCCTTCAGTTACCGCGTTCATGAAATGGTCGATCTCCTCGCCGCGCTTAGCGATTTCCCCGGTGCTGGACACCTGTCCGAAGCTGCGCGCCAGTTGCTTGAAGACTTGGGAGAACTGCGCCACCCGACCGGCCGTAATGTCACGAACCCGTTTGGCATATTCATGTTGTGTCTTGGCATGCTCCTGCGTGCCGGGTACGTATTTGGCAATGACTTGGACCGTTTTTTTGGGAGTCAACAGAAAGAGTAGAACTGCAGCGCAGCTCTCCCAAGTGGAGGACATCACGTCCGCCGGACCCGCGATGTAGATCGACAGAATGGACGAGCCCAGCAGCATCCCGAAGCCCACTGCCCATTTGCGCCCTTCCCGAAGCATCCCGGCTAGCATCCCAGAGAACGCCAGCAAACTCATTTGGTAGAGGGCTGACGTGTCCGCCAGGCTGAGGATCAATCCGGTAATCACGCCAACCGATGCCCCCAATGGTGCACCGCCCGCTAAGGCAAACAGCAGGATCAGGTATCTCGACAGCACATGCTCAGCCGATAACCCTTGAATCTCCCACCCGACCGTTCCGGTCATAACCGAAGCCAGCAGGATAACCAGGCATAAAATTTCTTCACCGCGCAGCTGGTAATGCTTCTTCCGGTATGTAAACACCGGGACCGCTTGAATGAATACCAAGGTTAGGACAAAGCTCAGCAGCGCGTCCATGACGGTCATCGCCAACGCGTACCAAGTCAGCGAAGGGCCGATCACTGCCCCGAACATCCCGACGAAAAACGTGCTCGTGAACACCATAATCGGAGCATAGGAGAGATCCGCCCGTTCAAACGTCTCCAGCCCCTTTTGCAGCAAATAGAAGATCAGCAGCTCCACGGCAATCTCCACGGCATGGAGATGCGCATCCGGCGTCAACATCGCTCCTGCCACCATCACCGCGCTTGCGATCCAGGCGATGTCTCGCCGCATAAACAGGATGACCGCGAAGAATGCGACCGCAAACGGGGCCAGCTCGTCCAATATTGTCGCACGCCCCAGCAGAAAGCTCATCACGAGGAGCAATCCGTTCCATTTGTTAACCGCGAACAGCCGCCCGGCCCGCCGGATGACCGGTTGGTCCAGCAATAGGCTCCGCCACGATCCCTTGTCCCATGACTTCGCCTTTCTCATCCCTGGAAACAGGGTGACATTCCACTTATTCAACATCCTGGCACCGCCTTTTCCAAATTAGTAAGGTATGTCCCATTATAGGAGGCTAGAACCGGAAAGTTTGTCAGATACCGGAGCAGGGGCCAAAGAAATTTCCGACAAATTGAGAGGGGACGCCGACAGGGCGCGAATGCATGCCCCCCATAGCAATGGGGCACGTTAGGGGTTTTTATGTTCGCATCGAAGATCACGGGCGTTGTTAGCGAAAGACGGCCGTACGGAGGCGCTCCTCGTAAAAAACCGTAAGAACCTGTCGGCAAAAAGCCCGGAGGCGACAAAAGATGCTTCAGAGAAAGTTCAAAAAGTCATCTTTTGAAGATTTCATTAACTTTTTCAGTCGCTAAACAAAACAAAAAACCGCAGGCGAGCGAACCGCCTACGGTGGGTTTGATTATTCATTTTCAGGGATTACATTCGTTTGGCTCCGCGTCCTCCGCGTTTGCCTTCCGTATTCTTCTTGAGCGAAGAAATGCGCTCCTCGCTATCCTTCAGGAAACGAGAAACTTTGTCCTCAAAAGAAGCTTTGTTGGCTGGGGGCTTGAAAGAACGTCCTCCCCGGTCTCGGTTAAATCCGCCGCCCGGACGGTCTCCGTCTCTTCCGCTTGGCCGGTCCGGTCTCGGTGCGCGAGGCGGTCTGGCTTCGGCCGGTTTGTCAACAGCCTGCTTGATGGAAAGTCCGATCTTGCCGTCCTTATCGACGTTAATTACCTTGACGGTAACCGTATCGCCGATCTTCAGATGATCGTTGACGTCTTTCACGTAATTGTCGGCGATCTCCGAAATGTGAACGAGACCCGTGACACCTCCTGACAGATCCACAAATGCTCCGAAATGCGTGATGCCTGTCACTTTTCCTTCTAACTTGGTGCCCACTTCAATTGCCATAAAATAAAATGATCCTCCCTTAAAAATATACAGCCAGGCCTCGAAATCATGACTGCGGTGATTTGATTATACCGAATGACTGATACAAGGTCAACAGACGGATGTCCCGTCAACCCGCATGGGGTCAGTCATTTCCGGCTTCAGACTCGGATACCCGGACCGGGATCTCGCCCGGTTTGTATAGACCATATTTCTTCATGGCAATTTGTCCGATGTACTCGGGGTCGTTCAGTCGGTTAATTTCATATTTGAGCTGGTTCAAGTTCTGCTCACTGGTCGTCTTGGCGGCTTGCCGTTCCGCCAGTTGCTGTGATTTGCCGCCAATGTCCCCAGCTTGGGAAATAAACGTGTACCCGGCCCAGCCTAAGAACAGGACCATGAATCCCATCCAGAGCCGCAGCCTGCGCTTCGCGAAAGCAGATCCGTTTCCGGAGGACTGACTTGGGTTCGATGTTTTCGGATTTGTGGACACTTCGCGCATCAGGGCACCTCCCAGCATTTATTCCTTGTTAAACCAGCGTAATAGACGCAAAACTCGCTCCCACCACACAGCAGCCCAGCGCCGGATCTTGTCCCATCCTTGCGGAATCCGAAGCCTTGTCCATATAGGTCTTAATGCCCATACAAACAACCTCCAAATCGGCAACAAGGTCACCCGGCCCATGAACAGCAGCACGATCCAAATGAATCCGAGCAAGATACGGACCACTTTGACCAGCCATCGTAACGGAGCGATGATAAAAATCCCGATCATACGTATGATAAAGCGATAAATAGAGTTAACTATCCTCATTAACATTAACACAAAACGCTCCGTGATAACACTGAGGAACAAAAAATAAATCCAAATGCCTAGAAACAGGCCTAAGAAAACATAGAACCGAAGTTCCCCATGGTTGCTGTGGTACAACGTGCGGAAAACGAACAAAGCAGCAGCCAACCAATAGAGCAAATCGAGGGTATGGACGCTCCAGCGGGGAAACCGGAGTTGTCCCGAGACGACACGATAGCTGTCAAAGGCGATGCCCATGATCCCCCCGGAGGCCAGCATCCAGAGCAGGGTCGCCCATTGCGTCTCCAAATTCATCGGAACAACTTGCCGAGCAGGCCCTTACCGGACGAATTCGATCCCGGATCCAAATACGAAAGCGAGTTCACTAAACCCTCAATGCTGACCAGCCCCTGCTCCAGGTTCAGGTTTTTGATATGTAAATTCTGCCCGCGTATCGTCAAATGCCCAAGCTCGGTCTGTAGCAAGAACTCCTCGCTGTCGAAACTTTCCACATTGAGAACTCCCGAAATGTCCAGCAGCTTGCGGTTTAACAGATGCAGCTCCTGATGCTTAGCTTTATTTGGTTCGACCATGGCATGTACCCCTCCTTCATATCCCTAGCTTATGGACGAAAAATCGGCTTTAGAACAAGTTCCTTTCGGCCCATAACGTGATCTTCTTTACTGTTGTTCGGAACCGCTTTCAACTACGATGAAGTGGAAGAGATTTACATCCGTAGTTGGAGGCGAATTAGTATGAGTCCTGCATTTTCGAGAGGTCCCGATTCGCATGAAAAATACCGCCGAGAGACCGATACGCTAGGGAGAAAGGATCTCCCGGCAGAGGTCTACTACGGCATTCATACGGCGCGGGCAATGGAGAATTTTCCGGTCAGCGGGCGTCCGGCTCATCCCCGGCTGATCGAAGCGATCGCCGTAGTCAAGAAAGCCGCAGCGCGGGTCAACGGCAAGTTGGGCCTGATCCCGGCAGAGGTGGCAGGGGCGATTGGGTGGGCATGCGACGAGATTATCAGCGGCGCCTTGGCGGATCAGTTTGTCGTCGATGCCTTGCAGGGCGGTGCGGGGACTTCCACTCATATGAATGTCAACGAGGTCGTCGCCAACTTAGCGATCGAACGGCTTGGCGGGTCTAAGGGAGATTATCAGCTCGTCCATCCCCTAGACCACGTCAACCGCTGTCAATCGACCAACGACGTGTACCCCACCGCGCTGCGGATTGCGGCGATCCGGCTGCTGCGACCACTCAGCGAAGCGTATGCTTCCCTGCAGGAGGCGCTGCAGGAGAAGGAGCAGGAATTCGCTGACGTGATGAAGTTGGGGCGCACGCAGCTAATGGATGCCCTGCCGATGATGGCCGGGCAGGGGTTTGGCGCTTACGCCAAAGCGGTCGCCCGCGACCGTTGGCGGTTGTACAAAGCCGAGGAGCGGCTGCGCGAGATTCATCTCGGCGGCACAGCGATCGGCACCGGGTTGGACGCGCCCAAAGCCTACGTCTTCCAGGTGACCGACACGCTGCAGGAGTTGACCGGGCTCGGCCTGGCGCGCAGCGAATTTCCAATGGACGGGACGCAGAACATGGACGTCTTCGTCGAAGTCTCCGGGCTGCTGAAAGCGGCAGCCGTGACGCTGTTGAAGATCGCCGGCGACCTGCGGTTGCTGGCGTCCGGCCCCGCCGGGGGCATCGGCGAATACACGTTGCCCGCCGTCCAGGCCGGCTCGTCAATCATGCCGGGTAAAGTGAACCCGGTCATGGCGGAAATGGCCGGCCAGACGGCCATGCGGGTGATCGCGAACGATACCGCGATCACTTGGGCCGCCGCCGGCGGCCAGCTCGAACTGAACGCGTTTGGCCCGCTGATCGCCGATTCCCTGCTGGAATCGCTGGAGATCCTGGGGCGGGCCGTTCCGCTGTTCGAGCAACGCTGCATTCGCGGCATCGCCGTCAACGAGACGGCTTGTCGCGAGCATCTGCGGCGCTCCACCGTGCTGGCCACCGCGCTGGTTCCGCATCTCGGCTACGAGGCGGCCGCCGAGATTGCCGGGATCGCCCGGCGCGAAGGGCTGTCGGTGGAGCATGTCGCCGTCGACGGCGGCTGGCTCACCGCCGAGCGCGCCGCCGCCATCCTGAATCCGCTGCAAGTGACGAAGCCGGGCATCCCCGGCGAATAGAAGGGGGAACGCGAGATGAGCCTAAACGCAACGCCGCGCGGAGAGCGGACGCATATCGCCGTTTTCGGCCGGACGAATGTGGGGAAATCGAGCGTGGTCAACGCTTTGACCGGGCAGGAGATCGCCGTGGTCTCGCCGGTGCGGGGGACGACCACCGATCCAGTGTACAAAGCGATGGAGCTGCTACCTTTGGGGCCGGTGGTGCTGATCGACACCGCGGGTCTGGACGACGAAGGAACGCTGGGCGAGCTGCGGAAGCAAAAAACGCGGGAGCTGATTCACCGTACCGACCTAGCCTTGTTGGTGATCGACGCTATGACGGGGCCCGACGACTTTTACCGGGAGCTGCTGGCCGAGTTGAGGCAGCGGAACATCTCGGTTGTAGGCGTGCTGAACAAGGTCGATGCGCTCTTGGATGCAGACGCGGGGGCTGCGCTTGTTGATACGAAGGCGCAGCTGGGCCTGCCGGAATGCGTGGCGTTCAGCGCCCTGGACGGCCGCGGTATCCCCGAGCTGAAGCGGGCGATCGTGGCGGCCCTTCCGCACGAGGAGGAGCGCTTCCGGCTCGTCGGCGACCTTGTCGCGCCGGGCGATCTCGTCGTGCTGGTCGTGCCGATTGACAAAGCCGCGCCCAAGGGCCGGCTGATTCTGCCGCAGCAGCAGACGATCCGCGACCTGCTCGAGAGCGACGCCATCGCCGTCGTGACCAAGGAGCACGAGCTCAGGGCGACGTTGGAGCGGCTCGGAACGAGGCCGCGGCTCATCGTCACTGACTCGCAGGTCTTCCTCAAGGTTGCCGCCGACACGCCGAGGGACGTGCCCCTGACCTCGTTCTCCATCCTGTTCGCCCGGCATAAAGGCGACTTAAATGAGCTGGTCCGGGGCGCACGGGCCATTGATCGGCTCAAGGACGGGGATCGTGTCCTGATCGCAGAGGCCTGTACGCACCATCAGCAGTCCGACGACATCGGCACCGTCAAAATCCCACGCTGGTTACGCCAGGCCACAGGCAAGCAGCTGCACATCGAGCATGTCTCCGGCTACTCTTACCCGCCGGACCTGGCCCGCTACGCAATGATCGTGCATTGCGGCGCCTGCATGCTCAACCGCCGCGCGATGCTGCATCGCCTAGGCGAAGCCCAAGCGGCCGGCGTCCCGATCGTCAACTACGGCGTGCTGATCGCCTACCTTCACGGCGTGTTCCCCCGTGCCATCGAGCTCTTCCCCGCCGCCATGATGGCGTGGGAGGAAGCGGCCCAGGAGCATGAGTGAGGGAACTCGGGGAAAGCAGCGAGCCGAAACTCTAACGCTTGTCAGCAACACTATTTGTCCCAAAATAGGGGGTTTCAGAATCTAGCGCTTATGAGAGAGCTTATTTGCCTGTTTCTCCTCTTAAAAGAGGTGATTCTACCCAAATAAGCTCGCTGGTAAGCGTTAGAAATGAAATCTCCCTTATTTAGCGCCAATAAGCGTTCTGGCAAGCGTTAGCCTGGGGTTGTGCGAATACGGTGAGCTCCCCGTGCAATGGGCAAGTGGAAATGGGGTTGGCTAATGGATTAGGGTTGGCCAGCAGGCGGGATGGCAGTTGGGATGTTGGCGGGTTGGCCAGCAGGCGAGATGGGTTGGGATGCGGGCGAGATAGGGGTAGGATGTCAGACGATGGGTCATCCTATCGACGCCAAATAAGCCTTCAACATCCGCCTCAATAGGCGGTGTTGAAGGCTTTTGTTATTCCATTCTGCCGCTCGACTTAGAACCGCAAGTCCCGCTCGCCGTTCTGGATCCGCTGCAGGCGGTCGATAGTCACTTCGCGCGCGGAGGCTTTGGGGATGCGGCGGAGGTTGTTTTTGATCAGCGTCGCCCCCATTTCCCGGGCTTCGTCATCTCCGTAGTCCAGCAAATACTCCTGCAGGGTGAGCAAGGCGTTCGGGTGGCAGACGTTGTGGATCTGGCCCGATTTGGCCAGGCGCATAAAGCGGTCGCCCGTCCGGCCCTCGCGGTAACAAGCGGTACAATAGCTCGGAATATAGCCGTCCCGGCACAGCGACTTGATCATCTCGAGCGGTGAGCGGTGATCGCCAACCTCGAACTGCGCGGTATCGGCATGACTCTGAGCTCCGCTATCTCCGTACGCATCCATGTACCCGCCGACGCCGGTGCACGAGCCCGCGCTGATCTGGGAGATGCCCAGCTTGACCACCTCGTCGCGGAATTCCGAGTCTTCGCGGGTGGACAGGATCATGCCCGCATAAGGCACCGCCAACCGCAGCACGGCCACGATTTTCTTGAACTCGTGATCGCTCACTAGATACGGGAAGCTGTTCAGGTCGACGCCGTCCGCCGCCCGCAGGCGTGGGACGGAAACCGTGTGCGGCCCGCAGCCAAACGTTGCCTCCAGGTGCTCGGCATGCATCAGCATCGCAATCGTTTCGTATTTGTGATCATATAATCCGTACAATACCCCAACGCCGACGTCGTCAATGCCGGCCCGCATCGCCCGGTCCATCGCCGTCGTATGCCAGTCGTAATCGCGTTTCGGTCCTTTTTGGTGCATGCGGCTATAAGTGGGACGGTGGTACGTCTCCTGGAACAGGATGTACGTGCCGATCCCCACGTTCGCCAGCTTGCGGTAGTCCTCCATTGTCGTGGCGGCAATGTTGACGTTAATGCGGCGGATGCTCCCGTTATCGACCTTCACCGAATAGATGGTTTCGATGCATTCGAGAATGTAGTCGATCGGGCAATGCTCCGGATCCTCCCCGGCCTCCAGCGCCAGCCGCTTGTGCCCCATTTGCTGCAGCACCTCGACCTCCTGGATCAGCTCCTCCCGGTTCAAGCGCCGTCGCACCATGCTCTCGTTGGATTGTTTATAACCGCAGTACTCGCAGTTGTTCACGCAGAAGTTGCTAACGTATAAAGGGGCAAACAACACGATCCGATTCCCGTAAATCCGTTCCTTCACCTCGCGTGCCGCATGGTAAATCTCCTCCAGCAACACATCGTCCTCCACGTTCAACAGGACGGCGGCTTCCGCCGCGGTGATGCCTTTGGCGGTCCGGGCACGTTCCAGAATAGCCAGCACCTTCTTACGGTCGCGGGCCAGCTGCGACCCGTAAGCGAGCGCCGATACGATCGTTTCATCCCGGATGAAATCCGCCGGCTCCCATTGATCTGACCTGCTCATCCTAATCCCTCCCTGTAAGATGCGCCCTAATCCACTCATAAACCTCTTCGGGACTGTTTGGACAACCCCTCGCGCAACGCACACAACACCCCACGCTAACAACCAACGACTAACAATTAATAGCGGGAGCGCACCAAATAGTGCGTATGCAAGAATTGATGGCTCTTGTGGCTGTTCGGCTCCTCCAAAAACTCGCGATAGATCTGCTGGATATAAGGGTTCTTATGCGATTTGCGAATCGTAGAAGCCTCGTCCTCGTCGTAAATCGCCTTGGCTCGTTCCGCCTTCACATCCAGCGTATCCCGCAGACTGGCACTTACAATCGGCTGCCCGCCGCCGCAAATGCAGCCGCCCGGGCAAGCCATGACCTCGATAAACTCGTATTGGCGCTGGCCGGACTGGATCATCGCCATCAGCTTCCGGGCGTTGCCGAGCCCGTGCACGACGGCGGTTCGGATCATGCGTCCGTCCGGCAGCTCAACTACCGTCTCCTTGATGCCGTCCATCCCCCGCACGGAGGTATATTCCACCGTATCCAGCTCTTCTCCGGCCACCAGCTCGAACACCGTTCGCAGCGCGGCCTCGGCCACACCGCCGGTCGCGCCGAAGATCACTCCGGCCCCCGACGCTTCTCCAAACGGATTGTCGAACGTCTCGCCGCGCAAACCGGCGAAGTCAATCCCCGCTTCCTTGATCATCCGGGCGATCTCCCGCGTCGTCAGCACGTAATCAACGTCTTGCAACGATTCGCTGGCCAGCTCCTCGCGCTGCCCTTCGAACTTCTTCGCCGTACACGGCATGATCGACACGACGACGATGTTCCCCGGATTGATCCCCATCGTTTGGGCGAAGTAGCTCTTAATCATCGCCCCCTCCATCTCGTGCGGCGACTTGCAGCTCGATAAATTCTCCAGCATATCCGGGAAGTTATGCTCCACAAACTTCACCCAACCTGGACAGCAAGACGTCATCAGCGGCAGGTTCTCCCCCGTCGCCAATCGATGAATCAGCTCGGTACCTTCCTCCATGATCGTTAAGTCGGCGGCAAAATCAGTATCAAACACCTTATTGAAGCCAAGCCGTCGCAGCGCGGCAACCATCTTCCCCGTCACGCGCGTGCCGATCGGCATCCCGAATTCCTCGCCCAAGGCGACGCGCACCGCCGGTGCGGTTTGGACAACGACGAATTTATGCGGATCGGCAATCGCTTGCCAGACGTCGCTCACATTTTCCCGTTCCTGCAGCGCGCCAACCGGGCAAGCCATGATGCATTGCCCGCAATTGACACAGACCGATTCGCCAATCGGACGACCCAAGGCTGGCCCAATGACCGTGTCGAATCCCCGGTTCATGAACCCAATAGCCCCCACGGTCTGTACCTCGCTGCAGACGGCGACGCAGCGGCCGCACAACAGACATTTCGAGGTGTCGCGCACGATAGACGGTGACGAGAGGTCGACCGTCGACCGCGCTTTACTCCCTGAATAACGCACGTCGCGCACGCCAATCTGATTCGCCACCTCCTGAAGTTCGCAGGTTCCGCTGCGCAAGCAGGAAGTGCATTCCCGATTATGGTCCGACAGGATCAGCTCGACCGTTGTTTTGCGGGCTTTGCGCACCCGCGGCGAATTCGTCCGAATCCGCATCCCGTCCTCGGCCACCAGCGTACACGAAGCGATCAGGCGGGGGCCCGACTCCACCAGGCATACGCGGCAGCTGGACGGGTGGTTCATGCCCTGCAGATGGCAAAGGGTAGGAATGTGAATGCCTAATCCACGAGCCGCCTGAAGCACCGTCGTTCCCTTCGGTACTTCCGTTTCCATCTCATCTATCCATAGTTTCACGGTATCCAACATAGAGTTCTCCCCCCTTTAGCTCTTGTAAATCGCAGCGAATTTGCAGCTGTCAAAGCAGATTCCGCACTTGATGCAGACGAGCGGATCGATCGTATGAGGTTCCTTCACCTTGCCGGTAATCGCTCCCGTCGGGCATTTCCGTGCGCAGAGGCTGCAGCCTTTGCATTTCTCCGCATCGATCGTATACGTAATCAGCGAGCGGCAAACGCCGGACGGGCATTTCTTGTCGACCACATGGGCGATATACTCGTCGCGAAAATATTTCAGCGTGGACAACACCGGATTCGGCGCCGTTTGGCCGAGTCCGCAGAGCGAAGCCGCCTTGATCTGCTCGGACAACTCCTCCAGCACATCCAGGTCCTCCATCGTGCCCTTACCTTCCGTGATTTTCTCCAAAATCTCCAGCAGGCGCTTGGTACCAATTCGGCACGGCGCGCATTTGCCGCATGATTCATCGCGCGTAAAGTCGAGGTAATAGCGGGCCACGTCGACCATGCACGTCTCTTCGTCCATCACCAGCATACCGCCCGAGCCCATCATCGAACCCAAGCTCAGTAGCGTATCGTAATCGATCGGACGGTCGAGGTGCTCGCTCGTCAGGCAGCCGCCCGAAGGGCCGCCGGTCTGCACTGCTTTGAACGCCTTGCCCCCGGGAATCCCGCCGCCGATTTCGTAAATGACCTCGCGCAGCGTAATACCCATCGGCACCTCCACCAGCCCGGTGTTGACCACCTTGCCGCCCAAGGCGAAAACCTTGGTGCCTTTGCTTTTTTCCGTCCCGATGCTCCCATACCACGAAGCGCCTTCCAGCAAAATGATCGGCACATTGGCGAGCGTCTCCACGTTATTGATCACCGTCGGTTGGCCCCATAACCCGCTGACGGCCGGGAACGGCGGCTTCGGATTCGGCATGCCGCGCTTGCCTTCGACGGAGTTCATCAGCGCCGTCTCTTCGCCGCATACGAACGCCCCCGCTCCCAGGCGGACGCTGATGTCAAAGGAGAAACCGCTGCCGAACAAGTCCTCGCCCAGCAGCCCGTAATCGCGGGCCTGTTTAATCGCCGCCTGCACCCGTTTCACCGCGATCGGATATTCCGCCCGCAAGTAGATGAAGCCGTGGTTTGCCCCGATCGCATAGCCGGCGATCGCCATGCCTTCCAGCACGGAGTGCGGGTCGCCCTCCAAGATCGAGCGGTCCATGAACGCGCCTGGATCGCCTTCGTCGGCGTTGCAAATCATATATTTTTGCCCCGTCCGCTGCTTCGCCGCCGTCTCCCACTTGACCCCGGTCGGGAACCCGCCGCCGCCGCGCCCGCGGAGGCCTGCTTCCTTCACCTCGGCCACGACCTCCGCCGGATCCATGGTCGTCAGAACTTTATGAAGCGCCTTGTACCCATTCATGGCGATATATTCGTCGATATCCTCCGGATCGATCGTGCCGCAGTTGCGCAAAGCGATCCGCTGCTGCTTGCGGAAGAAGTCGACTTCATGCAGCGGCTTGATTCGCCCATCCTCCAGCGACTGCTGATAGACGAGGTGTTCGACAATTTTGCCCTGAAGCAGGTGCTCATCGACGATCTCCGCCACGTCCTTCACCTTCACCCGGCTGTAGAACACCTCCTCCGGGTAAATGATCACGACCGGCCCCAGCTCGCATAACCCAAAGCAGCCGGTTCTTACGATATCGATCTTGTCCTGAATTCCTTGGCTGGTCACGGCTTGCTCAAACGCGTCCGCGATCAGCATGGAGTCCGAAGAGGTGCATCCCGTGCCGCCGCAGATCATGACGGACCGCTCCGCAACGCCCCCATCCCCGGCCCCGCTCTTACCCAGTTTTCGGCGGACCAGCCGACTTAACTGCGCCGTACGGATACTCTCGAGATCCAACAACGTTTTCATCGTTCCACCCTCCCTTCTAATGCGTCTCCGCAGGCGTGCGCATCGGCTTCAGAATCTTCGGTATTTCGTTTGGCGTCAGCCGGCCATGCACTTTCTCGCCGATCGTCATCACCGGCGCCAAACCGCAAGCCCCCAGGCAGCGGGTGGCATCTAGCGTAAATTTCCCGTCTGCCGTCGTCCCCTGCACAGGAACGTTCAGCTCCTGGCTGAGGCGATCCAGCACACCTTGGGCACCCTTAATGTAACAAGCCGTCCCCATGCAGACCCGGATCACATGCTCCCCCTTCGGCTCCAGCGAGAAAAACGAATAAAACGTCGCTACCCCGTAGATTTCAGCCATCGGCATTCCCAGCTCCCGGGAAACGATTTGCAGCGCCTCTTCCGGCAGGTAGCCGTACAAATCTTGAATTTCGTGCAGCACCGGGATCAACGCGCCTGGCAGCAAGCGGAACTGATCGACGATTTCCCCGACCCGGCGCAGCCGCTCCTGCTCTCCCTCGCAATGGCAAGTCTCTTCCATATTTGCATCCTCTCCCTTCATCATCCGGCAGTACTTCCTAGAGCAGCGGACTTTCGTGCTTCAGTTTCAGCCGATCCCAGCGCCGATTGACTTCCTCCTCGAACGCTTCCAGCAGTTCCTCTTCCTTCAGCATGTGCTTCGTCTTGCCCATCAGCTTCAGCCATTCCTGCGGCGAAATCCGATTGTTCTTCGCTTCCGGATTGTAGGTGATATTCGTGACGCCATGCTCAATTTCATAGAGCGGGAAAAAGCAGGAATCTACCGCCGTCTTGAGGATTTTCGTGCCGAGTTGATCCTCAGACCGCCAGTTCAACGGACAAGTGCTAAGCACCTTCCCGTACACTAAGCCTTCATGTTGCGCATACCACTGTGCCTTGGCTGCCTTCGTGATCAAGTCCTGCGGGAAGGCTTCCGCCCCGGTGAACACGTAAGGAATGTTCGTCGCTGCCATGATCTGCGGCGTATCCTTGTGGTGGAACGCTTTCCCTTTCTGCGTCTTGCCTACGCCGGACGTGCTGGTCTGATGGCCCAGCGGCGTGGAGTAGGAAAGCTGGGAGCCGGTATTCATATACCCTTCATTGTCGTATTCCAAAATGATCATCTTATGGTTCCGCAGCGCCGAACCGATCGCCGGCCCCATCCCGATATCCATCCCGCCGTCGCCGGTCACCATGATGAAGGTGACGTTGTCCGAGACGTCGATCTCGCCGCGCCGCTTCCGCTCCCAGAACGCCTCGACGACTCCAGCTACGGTCGCGGCTCCGTTCTGGAATAGGTTGTGGATGAACGTTTGCTTATGCGAGGTGTAAGGGTACCCGGCCGTAACGACGTACGAGCATCCGGTTTGGAATAACGTGACGACATCCCCTTCAATGCCTTTGTAAAATAGCTCCAGCGAAGAAATCGCGCTGCAGCCCGGACAAGCACCGTGGCCTGGAGCCAGACGCTTCGGCTTCGCCGTCAGGCTGCGAAGCGGCGGCAGCTTCACCTTCAGCTTGCCGGTCGCCTCATCCGGCGTCACCTGAATCAACCCGCTGTTAAAGGCATCCCCGTGCTGCGGGGTCAACAGCGGTCTAAGCTCGTGGATCGGATCGCCGGGCACCTGTCCGAAGTAATCGAAAGGCACTGCAGCCTTGCCTTGGTTCATCGCCTCGATAGCCAAATCAAAGAACGCTTCGGCTTCGTCTGGATAGAAGTCTTTGCCCCCCAGCCCAAACACGCGGGATAAGACGATCGTTGGGTTCGCCGGATCCAGCTTCAGCGCGGAGCGGATCTCATGCGTCATATTGCCGCCTTTGCCACCGTAGGAATCGGCGCGTTCTCCTACTAACAGCGCTTTTACACCGCGCAATGCATTCCGGATTTCCTCCGCCGGGAAGGGTCGGATGACGTTCGGCCGGATGATCCCCGCCTTAACTCCCTGCGCCCGCAGCTTATCAACGATCGTTTTGGCCGTTTCCGCCGCGGAATTCAACAGGAACAAGGCGACCTCCGCATCCTCCATCCGATACAAATCGAGCACGGTGTATTCGCGCCCCGAAAGGGCCTTATATTCAGCGGCGATTTGTTGATACACTTCGCCGGCTCGCTCATGTGCTAGGTGCAACTGGTAGTGATTATTCAGCAGGTCATCGCCATTCATATGCGCGCCGACCGTTATCGGCTGCGACGGGTCAGCCACGGTATCGAAGCCGGTCGGCGGCGTTTCGCCCACAAAGGCCCGGACCGCTTTAGCATCTTTGAAATAACTCAGTCTCCGTTTCTGATGGGACGTAAAGAACCCGTCATAGGCAACGATCACGGGCAGCCGCACCTCCGGATGCTCTGACCATTTCAGCGCCATAATGTTCATGTCGTACGCGGCTTGCGGCGTACTCGCCGTCAGAATCAGCCAACCGGTATTCAGCGCGTAATACAAATCGGAGTGGTCGCCGCGAATATCGAGCGGACCGCTGATCGCGCGCGTGACCAAGTTCAACACCATCGGGAACCGTGTCCCGGACTGCACCGGCAGCTGTTCGATCATGTACATGAACCCGTTGGCACTGGTAGCATTGACAACCCGGGCTCCGCTGAGCGCCGCCCCGTAACAGATCCCCGCCGACCCATGCTCCCCGTCCGCCGCAATCAGTTTGATGTCATGCAAGCCTTGCGCCTTCTTCTGATCCAGAATCTGCGCGATCTCCGTGGAAGGCGTAATCGGAAAATACCCCATCACATGGTAATTGATCTGAGCCGCCGCCATCGCCGCCGCCTCATTGCCCGATTCGAAGGCTGTCGTTTGTTCTGCCAGCATTATTTTTGTGACTTTCTCTTCGGTTATAGACATCGATAAAGTCCTCCTTTAGGCTCTTCTGCGAGTTCTTTTAATAAAGGTTTCAACTACCTCTATTGGAATACATGCGGCACGCGGTGGTCTTCGGCATACCCGGCTTCCTCACGGCGCACGCTAAGCGAACCCGTCGGACAGATCTCCACGCATTTCAAACAGCCTTTGCAGTACTGATAATCAATCCCGCGCAAAAACATCTGCGGCCGCCCCTTCTTGTCCTCCCCGGATTCCCATACGAAGCACAGATCCGGGCAAACCGTGTCACAGTTGGCGCAATGAATGCAGCTCTCCAGGTTCAGTTCCGGCAGAAAGCCCTGTCTAGAACCGCTCAAATCCTTCAATAGGCTGTTACCCTGCGCGCGAATCACGCCGCCAGGCGCTTGCGTCTCGTAGCCGAGCAACGGCTGCGGCCGCTCGAAGCGCATTCCCGTCGCCCCTTCGGGCGGCGCGATCGTCTGGAAACGCACCTCTTGATAGCCCCGGTCGAACGTACGCAGATTGGGCTCCACCAGGTGCGGATATTTTTTCTGGAACGTATGTCGGATCACTTCGCGCATGGAATCCGGGTCGAGAAAATCGCAAATCCGGAACAACGCCCCCAGCATCGAGGTGTTCACCTTCGTATGCTCGTCAATAGCGATGCCCATTGCGTCGACAACAGCCAACGTCCCATAAGGGAACTTCAGGTCACGCCGAATCTCCTCGAAATCACGGGTCGAGTTTACCAACACAATCCCGTCCGGTTTCAGGCCGCTTAAGACATTCACTGTCTTATGCAACGCTTCGTGGAAGACACCGATTACGTCCGGCTCCTCAATCGGGCTGTGATCGTGAATCTCTACATCCGGTTCACATAAACGGACGAAGCTCTTCACGGGAGAACCTTTCTTCTCCGAACCATAAGACGAGAAGTTTGCCCCGTTTAAGCCGAGTCCCAGTACCCCGGATTCCGCCAGCATCTTCCCAGCCAGGTTAGCTCCGAGCCCACCGATGGATTCCAGCCGAATTTCAAAAAATCCAAGCTCGTTCGTTTTGGTCAATATGCTCATTCGCCATGTCTCCTCTACGTTTAGTTGTGAAATATTTCACGAATAATAGCGAAAGAAATCTCTTGTTCGGTCAATCCGCCCACAAATGCGCATATTATGCATGGCGGCGCGTACCTGCCGCCTTCAGGCTGTCCCCCCTTCCCATATCTACGGAGAATCCCGCGGCTCCAATCCGGAGCTCAAGGCAGTGCCTGCATTGCGCAGATTCGTCTCCCGTACAGATTTTGTTGTTGTACAGGGCATATTTCTGGCGAACGAAGACAGGGGACAGGTTAGGCATGACCACATTAGCCCCAACCTTCAGCGCCAATTCTCTGCCTTCGGGGTTTAACGTGCCGAGTGCGGTCGTTGCGGGAATTAAAGCATTGGGAATGAATAGGCGAGTTAGGGCCACCATGATCAGCGTATCCTCCAAAGATCCAGCTTTCGCCTCACCAAGCGGGGTCCGATCATGAGGAATAAACGGCCCGATGCCGATCATATCCGGATTTAACGTCTTCAGATAATTCATGTCCTCCGCTAAATCCTCCGCGGTTTGGCCGGGCAGCCCGACCATGAACCCTGCACCCACCTGATAACCGATCGACTGTAGCGTCTCTAGGCACTTGCGCCGGTGATCAAAAGACATGGATGGATGCAGAAATTGATATAGCCTTCGGGAAGCGGTTTCGTGACGCATCAAAAAGCGATCCGCCCCCGCTTCATACAGCAAACGGTAGGTTTCCTCCTCCCGTTCGCCAATCGACAAGGTGATAGCCGCATCCGGAAACTCCGATTTGATCTCCCGGATTAAGGCAGCCAGCAGATCGGCCGTATACCAGGGGTCCTCGCCGCTTTGGAGCACAAATGTGCGGAAACCCAGCCCATACCCTTCCCGGCAGCATTCGAGTATTTCCTCGGGACTGAGCCGGTAACGCTCAGCGTCGCGATTGCCGGCCCGCAACCCGCAATACAAGCAGTTCTGCCGGCAGTAGCTCGAAAATTCGATCAAGCCGCGCATGTACACCTTGTTCCCGTAAGCCTCTTCCCGTCTCAGACGAGCAAATCGGAAGAGCTCCCCGCGGGTTTCGACATCCATATGCCCCAGCAAATAGACGAGCTCATCCTTGGAGAGCTCTCTCCGGGCATAGAGCTTGTGCACAAGCTGTTTCATCAGTCGATCATCCCTTTTGGATAAACTGGATTATGGACCTTTGTATACCCTATGGCTGTCATGAAAAATGATGAATGAAGTAATTGTGAATATTTTCACTTTGTAAGCGTTTTAATTAATGTTCGCGAATAAGATCACCCCGGTTTCAGGATAAAGCTGCAGTCTGAGCGAAGAAATGGGCATGTCGTTGGGTTCGTTTGTTGCTTCATACTTTGTTCCGTACAATGAATAGGATCGTTAGTTCGACTGTTGTTTGATCGATGGGTGTGATTTCGGTTCGTAGATGCGTGCTACGGTTGCAGCGTCGTTGAATTTCGACATGAGGTTGATCAGAGGTGTTTTCTAAGAAGCAGGTGTGCTTAATCGAAAACGTTAGTAAATGTGTATTTAATATATTACCACGATTTCACAGTTTAGCTAGGATATTTTTTACAACCTAGTCGGAGATAAAAAAAGCATGTCCCGAGTTAACGGAACATGCTCTGAGCTTCGCTATTTCAGGACCAGTCCAGACCGGTATCCTTCGCGATCGGCTCTTCCTTGATTAAGGTATACATGGTCGCAGCTTCATCCTTACGAGTCGTTTCGACAAGTCGTTCAACGCGCACGGTCACCAGCTTCTGGCCGAATTGAACCGTGATTTCGTCGCCAACTTTAACGGTACTGCTCGGCTTGGATTCGCGCCCATTAATGAGGACTCTGCCTTGTTCGGAGACGTCCTTGGCCACCGTGCGCCGCTTAATTAACCGCGATACCTTCAGGAATTTATCAAGACGCATTATTTTACAGCTTCTTTAAGTTTGTTACCCGCTTTGAATGCTGGAACATTGGAAGCCGGGATTTCGATCGTTTTGCCGGTTTGCGGGTTGCGGCCCGTACGACCGGAGCGTTTACGAGTTTCGAACGTACCGAAGCCGATCAATTGTACTTTGTCGCCGCCAGCAAGGGCATCGGTAATTTCACCGAGGAAACCGTTCAATACGGATTCAACGTCTTTTTTTGTCAAACCGCTTTTGCTGGAAATGTTGTTGATCAGATCTGTCTTGTTCATTAATAATGCCTCCCAATAATAAAAGAAATAGGTGATACCTTGGCACTACAGGCACTAGGCCTGTCCAGGGCCAGATGGTTATCTTTGTATGAGTATTCTTGCTTGATTTTAAAAATCCTGCACTGCTTGGAACTTTTTTTTTGTTTTTTTCGCAAAAAAACCGAAATTTAGGCCTTTTCTCCCATCATTCCCGTTCTTTCGACTTAGCCTCAACCCATAAAACGTCCATTTCTGCTAACGTGCTGTCGCCGGGGGGTTTCCCCAGTTCGCGAAGCCGTTCCTCAACGTAATGGAAGCGCGATGTGAATTTGCGAATTGTTCGAGTTAGGGCTTGCTCCGGGTCGGCCCCGATGTAACGGGCGGCATTCACGACCGAAAACAACACGTCACCCAGCTCCAGCTCTTGCGACTCAGGATCTTGCTGTTGCGCGATGGCCTCTTTCAGCTCGTGGATTTCCTCCTCCAGCTTGGACCAGACGCCGTCGATGTCCTCCCAGTCGAAACCGGCCTTGGCCGCCTTTTTCTGGAGCTTGTACGCCTTCATCAAAGCCGGCAAATCCCGCGGTACCCCGCTGATCGCCGATTGGCGTTCGGGTTCGATACCTTTGCGCTTCTTCTCCTCGACTTTCATCGCTTCCCAGTTGTTCAGCGCCGCCTCGGCGTCCTCCGCGCTCAAATTGCCGAACACGTGCGGATGACGGTATATCAGCTTCTCATTCAGCTCCTGGATAACGTCATACACCGTAAAAGCGCCGGTCTCCTCCTCCATCTGGGAGTGGAGCATGATTTGCAGCAGCAGATCGCCGAGCTCCTCACGCATATGGTCGGGATCGTCGTCGTCGATCGTCTCCAGCACTTCGTAGGTTTCTTCGATGAGGTTCTTGCGGATCGATTCATGCGTCTGCTCGCGGTCCCACGGACATCCCCCCGGGCTGCGCAGAATCGACACGATTTCATGAAGCCGCTGAAAGCTGCGGATGCGCAAGGATTCATCCTCGCTGGCAGGCACGTAAACGAGTGACAGATTACCGTAGCCGTCGATTCGGTCTAACTCAAATAGCGGCACCCGCTCAATTCGCTCCTGATCTGCGACGCCGAGGGCATGTCCCACGACCACCGGATAATCGTCGGGCAGCAGCTCCATCAGCCCCAGCTTCACTTCCGAAGCGGTCAACTGGTCATAAACTTGCCCGATCAACGTATGCCGTCTAGGATCAATCGCCGCCCCGCCCACCTCCGAGGCATCCAGCAGCAGAAAGCCCTCGATCGGATCAAAACCAAGGCGAACGAACGCCTCGTCCAAGAAGCTCTCTCCGCCAATAATGTCGAGTGGGATGCCCCTCTCTGGGCAGCGCTCCCGCAGCAGCTTGACCGTCGCTTCGGCGACCAGCGGATGTCCGGGGACGGCATATATCATCTTCTCCCCATCTCCGCCTGCTTCGGCCCGTGCTAAAAGCCGGGTGACAATCTCCTCGTATACAGAGGGAAAATCGTCCTTCGCTTCATAAACCTCATCGAACGAAGCAAAGCCGACGCCCGTTTGCTCCAGCCAATCCACGACCGGATGATCCTTCGTTCGGACGTAACGTTCTCCCGCCTCCTGCAGCCGCTTCAGGCTGCCCAAGGTCAGCCGGTCGGGATCCCCCGAGCCGAGGCCGACCACCGTAATGGTTGCGCTCATGGTGTTGCTCACTCCCTGTCCGTTCTACTTGCCGATCGATCCGCTCACTTGTAGGCTAGCGGACCCGAAAGACCTTTGAAAGCTACCTCTTACTATATCACTGCCTGGGTCGAAATAGAAATTGAGAAGCCAATCATCGGGCCGGGCCGAGCGTGGCGGCTGCCAAGCCATGCTACGGCAGCAGCCGCAGCTTCCGAAGCAGCGCCAGCAGCTTCGGGCCCACCCGCGGTAGGGCGCCCAGCTCTGCCGCGCTAAGCAGCCGCGTGCGCAGCACGGCTGCGGCGAACACGGCTGCGCCCAGCAGCACGCCGAGCAGGCTCACGGCCGCGGCTACCCCGCGGCCTGCAGGCAGCTCGGCGGCGGCGAGGCGCAGCGCCAGCACCGCGGCGGCCATCGCCAGGGCGGCCGCCGCCGGGCGCAGCAGCGCGTCCCGCAGGCGCGGACGCAGCTGGACCCGGCGCAGCAGCAGCGCGGTATTCAGCGCCGCTGCCGCGCCGTAAGCGGCGACGCCGGCGATCGCCGCGCCGGTGATGCCAAGCTGCGGCACGAGCACCGCGTTTAACGCGGTCTTGAGCAATGCCGCAGCGAGCAGGTGCAGCGCCGGGGCGCGCACGTGGCCGAGGCCCTGCAACAGGGCGCTCGTAACGGCGACCAGCGCGCCGGGCGCAGCCGTCCAGGCCACCCAAGCCAAGGTGGCCGACCCCGCCGCATCCTCGTACAGCATCACGTTGATCGGCGTAGCCAGCAGAGCCAAGCCCAGTGAGGCCGCCAGGCCGATCAACCAGAACCAGCGCAAGGCCACCTGTACCTGACGCCGAATCGCCCCGGCGTCCCCGTTCATCTGCAGCTCAGCCATCGCCGGGATAAACAACACCGACAGCGATGTCGCCAACATCGTGACCAGCTGAACCAACGGGATACCCCGGTTGTAGATGCCTACCTGGGCCATGATTCGCAATTCCTCCCCGTGGGCGGAGAGCAGCCGCGGCAACGTGAATGTATCCACCAGGCTAATCAGCGGAACCGCCAGCGAAGCGAGGCTGATCGGAAGCGCATATTTTAACAGCGTGGACACAAGCTTTCTTCGATGCCCTAATCGCGACGACATCCGACTCCCATCGACTAACAGCGCCCCGTCCCGTTTCGGCGATAGAGCGTCTTTGCGCAAGCCCATTACTGGGCGAGTAGAAGCCCTCCGCCAATACAGCAGCATGACCGCCAACCCGGCGGCCGCACCGGCCGAGGAGCCGATAAGCGCCCCGCCGGCCAGTTCCGGCTCTCCGGCTCCCCATCGGCTTAACCCCAACAGCAGCACGATCATGACCGTTACTCGGACGGCCTGCTCGATCACCTGGGAGGCCGCCGTCGGCGTCATATTCTGGTGGCCTTGAAAATACCCCCGCAGCGCCGCAGCCACCGGGACAAGCAGCAGCGCCGGCGCCGCCCCGCGAAAGGCCGGAACAAGCAGGCGACTGCCGATCAACTGCGCCAGGATCGGCGCCCCGAAATAGAGCAACAGCGCAAAAGCGAACCCCAAAACCGCCATCATGACCGCCGCAATCCGCAGTACCTCACCTTGCTCCCTTTCCAACCCCGGGGCTTGTCGTTCCGCGACGAACTTGGCAATCGCTGCCTGAAAGCCGGATGTCGTGAGCGTAATCAATAGTGTATAAAAAGGATATACCGTATTATAAATGCCAAATACGCCGTCTCCCCCGATATTTTGCAGCGGGATCTTCTGCAGCATCCCCAGCAACTTGGTGATCAAAGCTGCCCCGCTCAATATGGCCGCTCCCCTCAGCAGCTTCGAGGGCAGATTTTCCTTCGTTTCCATCATGGCAACCTACTTTGCTTCATCAATAAGCTAACAGGTTCCATTATAAGACGAAACGGGGGGTTGCCGCCATTTCTCCCCGGGCGAAACGCAAAAAACTTACACATCCCTCGTAAGCTTCGAACGGATCAAGTCCGCCCCAAACAGCGGGTGTGTGTAAGTTCCTCCATGCGCCATAATTGATATTTATGGTTCTATTGCTCCATCTGTTTCGCCAGAAAACCAGCTGCGGTCTCGGACATTTTCGATTCCAAATCGGACATTTTGACCGCATCATCCTTGTTGACCAGAACCACCGTCCCGATCGGGTCCCCGCCGGCAATAATCGGTGCGATCACGAACGAGGAGATGTTTTCCGGATGATCCTTAATCATCTCATAAGACCCCGATTCGGTCTCCATGATGATCTTCCGCCCGTCCATGCTGCCCTCCAGCAGCATGCTGATTTGCTTCTCCAGGTATTCCTTCTTGGAAGCTCCTGCAACGGCAATGATCGTGTCCCGATCCGAAATCAAGGTAATATGACCGGTGCTCTCAT
Organism: Paenibacillus sp. J53TS2; assembly: GCF_018403305.1. Taxonomy (NCBI): domain Bacteria; kingdom Bacillati; phylum Bacillota; class Bacilli; order Caryophanales; family Paenibacillaceae; genus Paenibacillus; species Paenibacillus sp. J53TS2. Next base: position 32,019 of record NZ_BOSK01000016.1, on the reverse strand, counting down.
ACAACGACTCCGCATACTCCTTCGCAAAATCGCCCAATTCGCCGATCGGCGAGTATTTCTTCAGAATCACTTCTCCATCCCGGTCCACAAAAATTTCGAGGGGATCTCCCTCCCGAATCCGCAAGGTGCGGCGAATTTCCTTAGGAATAACAACACGGCCCAGATCATCGATACGGCGTACAATACCAGTAGCTTTCATTTCACTTGATGCCCCGCTTTCATAGAAGTTTTAAACTACGGCTGAATTACTTTAAGCTTCACCTAATCGGACTTTATACGTAATCTGCAGCTTACACAGATGTATGCGCCATAAGCTTCGCCAAAACGAGCGGCCGAAGGTGGGGACAGGGATGGCTTGTTCTGTGATTATGACCATAGTATTCATCCCGGGCGAACACCTTATTCATCATAATGAACCATGATTTTAAACGAAGGTCCGTGTATAGGTAAAAAAGCCCGCACAAAAAAGCAACGCGATTTCCTCCGCGTTGCTTCCTTGTCTTGCTTATTTGCTCGTATTGCCGCCGTTGGTGCCAGCGTCGTTGGTAGCGCCATTGCCGCTCGTTCCGGCGTTGCCGGAACCCTCGGTACCGGCATTTTTACCGGCGTCGGTCCCTGCATTCGTTCCATTGCCCGCATTGGTTCCTGCATTCGTGCCGTTTTCACCGGTGCTGGTTTCCACTTTAGGCAATTCGATCTTCTTGATGATCTTCTTCTCCAGATCGCCCGACATGAACTCGTCCAATTTATTCGAAGCGAGTGTCGTTTGGATCATGTCCTTCTGTTCTTGGGTCAAATCCTCGTATTTCTTCTCGGTCCGAGCTTCCACGCGAATAATGTGGTAACCGTATTCGGTCTCCACCGGTTCGCCGATTTGGTTAAGTGGTTGAGTCAAGGCCGCTTGCTTAAAGGCTTCAACCCAATTGCTGACCTCCACATTTTCGTACAAACCGCCGTTGTCCTTGGAGCCTGGGTCTTCGGAATACTGTTTGGCCAAGGCTGCGAAGTCCTCACCCTTGTCCAGTTTCGATTTGACTTCCTTCGCCAGCTTCAGCGTATCCTCGGAAGTGCGCTCTTTGCCGTCCGGATCGGTGAAGTTGATCAGGATATGACGAACCGATGCCGTCGTATAATCCTGTTTCGTCGCTTCAAACTCCTTTTTCACGTCGTCTTCGGTGATCTTCTGCCGTTCGCCTTCCATCACGGTATAGATCCGTACCATGTAGTTCTTGAAATCGGCTTCGGTAATCTTCTGAGCGTCCAGCATTTGTTTGAAGTTGTCTTCGCCGTTCGATTTCTTCATCTGATCGAACTGCTCTTCAGCCTTTTTCTTGCCGGCTTCCTTGGTCTTGTCGTCGGCTTTGGTTTCGAGGTATTCATAGGCGATTTCCTGCTTGATCAAATACTGACGGAAATCCTCCATTTGCATGAATTGTTCCATTTGTGGCTGGAGCGCTAACACGATCCGCTGCTCGCGGTCAAATTCGTTCTCCGTGATTTCGCCGCCTTCGTACGTAGCGATAACCTTACTCGTATCTTTCCCTCCCGAGCTTGCTTCTTTCTTACCGCATCCTGCCATGACGGAGAGAGCCAATACCGCTACGAGAGCAATCAGCAGCATTCTCCATGAGCGCCTTTTACTTTGAAACATCCTGTAGTTCCCCTTTCGCTTTGAACGCATCCTTCAGGGCTCCGAGAAACTGCTCCAGCAAGCCCATCAACTCTTTGTCGTCCATTCCCTTGGTTTTTATCCGGATAAGCATCACGGATCCTTGACTAAATTGTACACGTCTTCCGAATAGATTGCCAACTTCCGCGAGCTTGTTCGGAACAACGACCTTTTCCCGTCCTTCGTAGAACTTGATCGTCACTTCTTCCCCCCGCAGCGTCATCGATTCGATGCCATATTGCTTACCATACAGTTTGACGCGGGCGACGGCTAGGAGATTTTGCACGGCCTCCGGCAGTTCGCCGAAGCGGTCCAGCAGCTCGTCCTCCAGCTCGGACACGTCCTCAAATGAGGAAGCGGAAGCGGTTTTCTTGTAAATTTCGATCTTCTGAATACTATCGTAAATGTAATCCGACGGCAAATACGCGTCGATACCCAGATCGATCGTCGTATTCCAGGTCGCTTCGGCTGGCACGGTCTCGCCAAGCATGGAGATTTTACGTTTCTGGATTTCCTCAGCCAACATCTGCGAATACAGATCGAAGCCGACGGAAGCAATGAAGCCGTGTTGCTCCGCACCAAGCAAATTCCCCGCGCCGCGGATGGCCAAGTCGCGCATGGCGATCTTAAAGCCGGAACCCAGCTCGGTGAATTCCTTGATCGATTGCAGCCGCTTTTCGGCTACCTCGGTCAGGGACTTGTCGCGCTGATACGTGAAATACGCGTAGGCGATCCGGTTGGACCGACCAACACGGCCGCGCAGCTGATACAGCTGGGACAAGCCCATTTTATCGGCATCGTGAACGATTAACGTGTTGACGTTTGGAATGTCCACGCCGGTCTCGATGATGCTGGTGCTGACCAAGACGTCGTATTCGCCGTCAAGGAAATCGAGAATGGTCTTCTCCAGCTCCTGCTCCGACATTTGGCCGTGCCCGATCCCAACCCGCGCATCAGGTACAAGCATGGAAATTTGCGAGGCCATTTCCTGAATGCCTTGAACGCGATTATACAGGTAGTAGATCTGTCCTCCCCGCGCCATTTCCCGTTCGATCGCTTCACGCACCAGCGACTGGCTGTGTTCGACGACATACGTCTGCACCGGGAAGCGATTTTCCGGCGGCGTTTCAATGACCGACAGGTCCCGTACGCCCAGCATCGACATATGCAAGGTCCGCGGAATTGGCGTCGCTGTTAACGTCAACACGTCGACGTTCGTTTTTAGCTTCTTCAGCTTCTCTTTATGCGTCACGCCGAACCGCTGCTCTTCGTCGACGATCAACAGGCCCAAATCCTTAAAGACCAGATCCTGCGACAGAATCCGGTGGGTCCCGATGACGACGTCCACTGTCCCTTGGCGAACGCCTTTGATCGTTTCGTTCTGCTCTTTGCGGCTGCGGAAACGGCTTAACGTCTGAATGTTAATCGGGTATCCGGCAAAACGCTCCCGGAATGTCTCGTAATGCTGCTGCGCCAAAATCGTTGTCGGCACCAGCACCGCAACCTGCTTGCCCTCAATTGCCGACTTGAAGGCCGCACGGATCGCGACTTCCGTTTTGCCATAACCTACGTCGCCGCAGAGCAGACGGTCCATCGGACGGCTCTGCTCCATATCCTTCTTGATCTCCTCGATCGCCCGCAGCTGATCCGGGGTTTCCTCGTACGGGAACATCCCCTCGAATTCCTGCTGCTCGGGAGTGTCCTTCTCGAAGGCATACCCCGGCGCGGCTTGCCGTTCGGCGTACAGCTTGATCAAATCGTCGGCAATGTCTTGTACCGAGGAACGGACCTTGTTTTTCACGCGGGTCCATTCGTTGCCGCCCAGCTTGTAAATCTTCGGCTCCTTATCCTCGGAACCGACGTATTTCTGAATCATGTCAATCTGTTCGATCGGCACCGACAGCTTATCCCCGCCGGCATATAGGATATGCATATAATCCTTGTGGATCCCGCCAACTTCCAGCGTTCCGATCCCCATGTATTTACCGATCCCGTGATTCTGGTGGACGACGTAATCGCCGACCTTCAGCTCGGTATAGCTCTTGATCCGTTCGGCATTGTCCATACTCTTGCCGACACGGCGCGCTTTACGTTGTTTCTGGGAGAACATCTCGCCTTCCGTAATGACGACAAGATGTGCGGACGGCAGTTCAAAACCGGACTGCAGGTTGCCCTGCAACAACGATGGCTCATCAATCCCGTAATCCTGCAGCACCCGCCGCATGCGATCCATGCGTTCCTCCGTGCTGGCCAGCATGATGACGTGGGCGCCGCTTTTTTTCCAACGCTCCATCTCCGCCTTCAGGACGTTCATTTGCCCATGAAAATCCTGCATCGCCCGCGTTACGAAGTTCACGATGTTCTGCGGTTGAGAATGCGGCACTTGGCGCAAGAACAACGACATAAACAACGTCTGGAACGGACGGTGGTAGATCAGATGATCCACGTCCACCGCCAGCGGCAGATCGGGAAGACTCTTCCCGTTCTGGAACAGGTGCAAATTCCACTCCGCTTCATCGCGTTCGAGTTGCTTGGCTGTCTCCAAGAGCCTCGCCGGTTCGTCGAGCAGAAGCAACGTATCCTTCGGCATGTAGTCGTATAGCGTTTTTCTCTCCGGATAAATCAAGGAAATATATTTATAGATTTCTGAAAAATAAACATGCTCGCGCAGCATTTCCATTTCTTTGAACAGCTCTTCGCGCAGCCGGTTTTTGGCCTGACGATCGGTCATCTTGTCCAGCTGAATCTCCAGCTTCTCGGACACGGCCTGCGCTGCCTGCTCCAGCCGTTCCTTAGAAGCGATCAGCTCCTTGCAAGGCGGGATGAACACTTCTTTGATCTGGTCCACGGACCGCTGATCGGCTGGATCAAAGGTCCGAATCGAATCGACTTCGTCGTCAAACAACTCCACCCGGTAAGCCGTGGAAGCGGTCAGCGGATAAAAGTCGATGATTCCTCCGCGCAGGCTCATCTCGCCGCGGGATTCCACCCGCTCGACCCGCTCGTAACCCAGCTCGACCATTTGGGTGAGGAAATGCTCCAGCTCTAGCGTGCCCCCAAGCTTCACCGTCAGTCCCGCTCCGGCCATAGCCTCCGGCGTTGGGATAAAGCGGCGAATGCCGGAATAAGGCACCACCACGACGCCCCGGAATCCCCGAGAACATTGCAGCAGCACCTCGATCCGTTGTGCCAGCGTTTCCGGACTGGATACGGCCGATTCGGCGGCAACCAATTCATTCGCCGGATACAACAGCACCTGATCCGGTGATAGCGCTTCCTGTAAATCTTCATATATTTTCTGTGCGGCAAACATATTGTGGGTCACGACGAGCAGCGGCCGGTCCGTATCTTGATGCAACGCGGCCAGCATCACTTGTCTGGACGAACCCGACAAGCCGGAGATGAGCTGCTCCTTCATGCCCGAGTTCACGCCCGCTACCGTCGATGCAAAATCGGTATCGCGTGAAAAAGCTTGAATAAGTGCTTGTAGCAAATGAGGCACCTCTCTTACTGCTGATGGATAGAAAATGGATGTCTAGACGAAAAGGGTAAGTCCTCCTTACCCGAACCAAAAAGGAGCCTCAGCAAACGTGCCAAGGCTCTATAACCGTGCATTCCGGTGAATTTGTCCATTGTTGCTGGAGGCTTGCGGGCTATTGCAAAGGATTCGCAAGCAACATCAGCTCTGGGTTATGGTCGAGCGCTTCCCTGCAATAATCGCAGGTCACCCGGACCGTCATTTCGCCGTTTGAATCATACGCTATTATATCTCTCCGCTCATCGGGGGTCAAGGAATGAAAGCCTAACTGGGCTTCCGTCACTTGAGGCGATTCAATTCTACCAATCACCGTTCGGCAGTGCTTGCAAACGTAGTTTATAGCCATCTTTATGCCTCCTGAAGATTCTTTATGTCTCCAGTATGCCCCGGGCGTTTGGCTTTTAGCCTATCGGCCTTGCTATAAACCTTAACCGTTAAACTTAGCCATCGTTTGTTCAAACGTATGATCCATGCTGTATTCCAATGCATCGCATGCCGCTTGAATGGACTGATCGAGCAGCGGCTTATCTTTCTTGGCGAAACCCGACAGTACATAATCAACCACCGCAAAACCTGGCTCCGGCCGGGAAATCCCCATCCGAATTCGGTTAAACGTCTGTGTCCCGGTATGTTGAATGATCGACTTGATGCCGTTATGTCCGCCAGCGCTACCTTGATATCTCAACCGGTTTCGCCCCAGATCGGTATCCAAGTCGTCGTACACCACGATCATGTCATCAATCGACGCCTTATAGTAATCCATATAAGCGCGCACCGCTTCGCCGGATAGATTCATGTAGGTCATCGGCTTGATCAGCACAACTTTGCCGCCCGGCAGCATCCCCTCCCCGATCAAAGCCTTGCATTTGCTCTGCTTGATCTCGATGCCATGCCGACGCGCCAATTCATCCACGGCCATAAAGCCGATATTATGCCGGGTTTTCTCATATTGGGCTCCCGGATTGCCGAGCCCTACGATCCACTTCATGGGACATGTACCTCCAAGTTATGTTTGTTACTGTGGCGTTCCTCCGCTCTGATGTAGCTCAAAACCGCCGCTGGTGCTTGATTCTTCGTTAAACTAACTAACCTCTCAATCGGATTAACTGGAAAATGTACCGTTAATTTCGACGTGGATCCGCTGTTCGAGCAACTAACGGTAAAACCTACCGTTAAATCGCCCAACACTCCCGATTCCGCCTAAATTAACAGTAGAAATTCCAGTTAATTTGTATTCCCCGACGGGGAGTGTCATCGATCCCGTCGTCCCCTACCGCCTTACCCTACTGCCATGGCAGGTATTTGCGGAAAGCATCCAGAAAGGGGCAGCCGCCGCTCAGGTGTTGGTTATACGGTGAAAATTTGCGGAGCGGGCCGTTTGAATCCGAAGAAGCGGAGCGTTCGCCTTTGTGAGCGGATTTCTACAACTTCTGAATTTAGTCCAATTCAAGAAATCCGCGAACAACAGCGATCGTAGGATCAAACGAGCACGCACAGCACCTTTTTCACCAATTAACAACGCCAATACACCGATAGGGGTTACGTTCCCCGTTTGGGAGGACGCAACCCCTGCTGTGGCAGTGACCCTTATTATTCGATTTCGAACAGCTTGCTGATCGACAGCTCCTCGTGCACGCGGATGATCGCTTCGCCCATCAGCGGAGCGACAGACAGCACCTTAAGCTTGCTCGTCGGATTCGGATGCGTGATCGGAATCGTATCCGTGACGATAACTTCCTTCAGCGGAGAGTTTTCCAACCGTTCCATCGCCGGTCCGGACAACACGGGGTGTGTACAGCAGGCATACACCTCTTGAACCCCGCCTTCCTTCAGCGCGTTAGCGCCAAGAACGATCGTACCAGCGGTATCGATGATGTCATCCACGAGGATCGCGGTTTTTCCTTCGATATTCCCGATGATATTCATGACCTCACTGACGTTTGGCTCTGGACGGCGCTTGTCGATGATCGCCAGCGGCGCATTCAGGAAATCGGCCAGTTTACGGGCACGAACCACCCCGCCATGGTCAGGCGAGACGACAACCGGATTCGGAATATGCTTGGAACGGAAATACTGGGCCAAAATCGGTACGCCCAGCATGTGATCGACAGGGATATCGAAGAAGCCTTGGATCTGCATGGCGTGAAGGTCCATCGTAATGACCCGGTGCGCGCCGGCTTTCTCGATCAGGTTGGCAACCAACTTCGCCGTGATCGGATCGCGCGAACGGGCCTTCCGGTCCTGACGGGCGTAACCGTAATACGGGATAACCACATTGATGCTCTTGGCCGAAGCTCTTTTCAAAGCATCCACCATCACGAGGAGTTCCATCAAGTTATCGTTGACGGGCGCGCAGGTCGATTGCACCACATAGACGTGGCAGCCCCGAACGCTTTCGGACAGCTTGACCTGTATTTCGCCGTCGCTAAAGCTCGTCGTCTCCGAATCCCCCATCGGGATGCCGATGTAGTCGGCGATCTGATGAGCCAATTTAGGGTTGGAGTTACAGGTGAATATCTTTAATTTAGAATCACAATAAGTCATAAAATGTAAACCCTCCGTGCTGTGTAGATAGCGTTTGGGCGTAATGTGAATAACCCGCCTTCCCAGCTACCCCGTCTATTCAAATGGTCACTACATCCTTGATTAAGATTCCTGTTGTCTTTGCTTCTTGGCTTTGGCCCGAGCACGAATCTTCTCGGCATAACCGGTTTTGTTCTCCTGCCGGGGTCTAGCAATGGCCAGGTCGTTCTCCGGAACGGAATGCGTAATCGTAGATCCGGCAACGACATAAGCGCCTTTACCCACCTTGACCGGCGCGATCAAGTTCACGTTGCTGCCAACGAAGGCATCGTCCTCGATCTCCGTAATGGACTTATTATAACCATCATAGTTCACCGTAATCGCGCCGCAGCCGATATTCACGTTCTTACCGACTTTCGCATCACCGATGTAGCTGAGGTGCGACACTTTGGAGCCATCATCGAGCGTCGCATTTTTGATTTCCACGAAATCGCCGACTTTTACGTGCGCTCCGAGTTTCGCCCCCGGACGCAAATAAGCGAAAGGCCCTACCGTCGTTTCCCGACCGACCTCTGCCCGGCTGAGCACCGACTGTTTCACCTTCGCGCCGTCTTGTATCACACTATCTTCAATTTCTGCCGCCGGCCCAATCACACAATCTTCGCCAATCACGGTCTTCCCGGACAGAACCGTTCCCGGATAAACCACGGTATCCGCACCGATCGTTACGTCGGCTCCAATATAGGTGGACGCCGGATCGATCACCGTTACGCCATTCAACATATGGCCTCGCACGATGCGCTCACGCATGACCGCTTCTGCCTCCGCTAACGCCACCCGGTCATTGACGCCGATCGATTCCCGAACGTCCGTTACCGCGTATCCTTCCACCACTTCGTTCGCCTGTACCAAAATGCCGATGACATCGGTAAGATAGTACTCCTGCTGAGCGTTGTTGTTTGTGACTTTCTCCAGCGCGGCAAATAATTTTGCATTATCAAAACAATAAGTGCCTGTATTAATTTCCTGCACGGCGGCTTCTTCCGGCGAGCAATCCTTCTGCTCGACAATCCGTTCCACCGTTCCGTTCGCACCGCGGATCACCCGACCATATCCGTACGGCTGCTCCATCTTCGCCGTGAGCACGGTCGCCGCCGCTCCCTTACGATGATGAAGGTCGAATAGCGCTTCTAGCGTCTCTGCCGTAACCAATGGGGTATCGCCACAGATAACCAGCGTGACTCCTTCTTCTCCCGCCAATAATGACCCGGCTTGCTTGACGGCATGTCCGGTTCCCAGCTGCTGTTCCTGCAACACGTATTCCGCCGATGAACCTAAGTAGGATTTCACGGCTTCGGCTCCGTGGCCAACAACCACGATGCTGCGTTCACAACCTACCTCTTGAACCGCGTTCAACACATGCCCGACCATCGGTTTGCCGCAAACGGGGTGAAGCACTTTATAAAGCTTGGACTTCATCCGTTTCCCTTGACCCGCGGCAAGAACGATCGCTAATCTTTTCAAGTCCCCGGCCTCCTTCTCTTTTTTTAAAGAAGTAGTTCTCTCTCATTAAAACTCATTACTGAATATATCTCATTTAAGGCAAAAAGAAAAGGGAGCCATGTACGCATGGCTCCCTTTTCCTCGAACCCCAATTGGTCAAGAATTCAAATAAATGCGACTTACGCCCCTTCTTCGATCGCTTCCTCTTGGTCGGCGGCACGCTCGTATTCAGCTAGGACTGCAGCTTGAATCTTCTCGCGGGTGCCAGAGGAAATCGGATGCGCGATATCCCGGAACTCCCCGTCCGGCGTGCGCTTGCTAGGCATAGCTACAAACATCCCATTGTTCCCGTCGATGACGCGAATGTCATGAACAACAAATTCGTTATCGATGGTAATGGATGCGATTGCCTTCATTCTGCCTTCAGAGCTGACTCGGCGGAGTCTTACATCCGTAATTTGCATATGTGTTCACCACCTTTTTCCATCAGAGACTTGGTGTAATATTCCACATAGCAAACGGAAATCCTTTTTTTTTGATCAACAAAATGGCCGAAAATCACGATTTTTTTTGATAAAACGGGCTTTTCGACACGTTTCGTCGAGAATTCTTACAATTTGAGAAGATCTCGACATCGTTCTTATTGTCCAAATTTCGAAAAATAATTCCCTGGTTCTACCGAGATCTCCTTCTCCTTGGCATCGACCGCTCGAAGCGTCGCCAAGGAAACGTAATCATGCAATAGACGCTGCTCGCTGGCGACCTCGCCCGATTCCACCAGGACACCAACGCCGGCAACCTCAGCATTAAATTCGGCCAGCAGGTCTACCATCCCCTGGATCGTTCCTCCTGCCTTCATGAAGTCATCGACGATCAATACGCGGGAACGTTCCTTAAGCGCCCGACGGGACAACGTCATGGTGTGCAGACTCTTATGGGAGCCCGACACGTAATTGATACTAACGGCCGATCCTTCGGTGACCTGATGGTCGCGGCGGACCAGGACTACCGGCAGATTCAACTCTGCCCCGGTCGCATACGCAAGGGGGATCCCCTTCGTTTCCACGGTCATGATGCAGTCGATCTCCAAATCGCCGAACGCCGTAGCAAACAGCTTGCCTGCCTCGTTCATCAGTGCCGGTTGCCCCAAGAGATCGGACATATACAAGTACCCGCCCGGCAAAATACGGTCTGACTGCGCCAGTTTCTCACAAAGCTGCCGGATAAAAACCTTGGCTTGCTCCCAGCCGACCCGGGGAATATACTTCACGCCACCGGCCGCTCCGGCAAGCGTCAGCAAATCCCCCATGCCTTCGCCTTCAAACACTTCTTTGATGATGCCCAGATCCTCGCTGATCGACGACTTGGCCGCTCCGTACCGCTGCGCAAAGGTGGTCAATGGGATCAAATGATGGGGTCTAGACAACAGATAGTGGGTCATCTCGACCAAACGAGCGCTTCTCTTTAATTTCTTCACGAAGTACCCCTCGCTAAATCCGAATATTTTAATGAAACTATAACATTTTTGTACGGATTTGTCCAAGCCTTGGAAATCAGCGAATGAGTACAGCAAATCAAGGTCACTTAGCCGACCTCAAGTCAACAGCCTCACGGCATAGACTTCTTTGCAGAATCCCCGCAATCCGTTGTAAATGCGCGACACTTTCGATTCCTTTGAGACGAGGCCGAAAACCGTCGGTCCGCTGCCAGACATCAGTACCCCATCCGCGCCGAGACGTAACATCGCTTCTTTCAAGTGCGCGACTTCCGGGTGAAGCGTAAGCGTCACCTGCTCCAGCACGTTCCCCAGCTGCTGGCATACCTCGTTGAACGAGCGATTCTCCAGCGCCTCCTGCATCCGGGAAGCCGACGGATGATTCGCAATCTGCTCCGCATGAAGGCGCCCGTATACCTCCGCCGTTGAGACGTTAATGGGGGGCTTCGCCAGCACCACCCAGCATTGCGGTGGATTCGGAAGCGGCGACAATACTTCACCCCGCCCTGTCGCCAACGCCGTGCCCCCTGTCACGCAAAACGGCACATCCGAGCCAAGTTCCGATCCCAGCTCCTTTAGCTCTTCTTCGGGAATGCCTAGCTCCCACAGCCGGTTTAATCCGCGCAACGTCGCTGCCGCATCGCTGCTGCCTCCGGCAAGGCCAGCGGCAACCGGAATCTTCTTGTCGAGGTGAATGTATACCCCGCTCCGTACGTTGTATCTTTCCTTAATCAGCTTCGCCGCCTGGAACGCTAAATTCTTCTCGTCCAGCGGAATATATCCAGCCTGGCTCGAAATAATAATCGTATCCCGCGGGAGGGCGCTCATTTCCAGACGGTCGGCTAGATCCACCATGGTCATGATCATCTCAACCTCGTGGTAACCGTCCGGACGTTTATGCAACACATCGAGCATTAAATTAATTTTGGCCGGTGCTTTTTCGTAAATTTTCATGGCGCTCCCCCACCTCAGCAATTCCGTGGAATCCTCATCCATCCGGTCATCTGGCACATTCCTATATTGTAAAAAATGATTGCCTCCACGTCTATGTACGAAAGACAAATTTTTCTCCCTCTATCTTACTTCATCCGGCGAAAAAAACGAAGCTCCCCGGACGGGAAGCTTCGCTGCGGCAGAGGTTATTGCTGTTTCGCTGCGGCCTTCTCGGCGAGCTCAATCGCCCGCTTCACCATATTGCCCGCATCTTTGGCTTTGATGCCGCCCCAGCCTTCCTGCTGGACGGTATCATAAAATCCCAAATCCTTCGCCAACTCGACCTTCAAGTTCTCCGACATCACGCTGCGTCTTCTTCGCGACATGGTCAGTGCTCCTCCTTTGGGGTCATGGATATAGGAACGATGATTAGTATACGCAGGCTCTGGCTCAAGCATACGATGGAAAGTCTGTCCACGTAAGGCGAACAAATCACGAGGCAGCCAGTCCCCTCATGCAGGCAAGAAAAAAACGGCCTCACCCACCGGGCGATAACCGTTTGCTGCTTAATTCATTTGGTTCATGATGTTCACGGTTTAATATACGAAATCCTCATCTCATCGTTGTCGTCGCAAATCATAACTTCAACGGATTCGGTCAGTATATCGGCATAACTGTAAGACACACGCTTAAAGGTTTGCTGCTCTTGATCCAGCTTCACAATGAAGACCGAAGGATAAGTCTCCTCCAAAACTCCAGTGCGTTCGACGGTCTTCCGGCGACCTCCGTTTGCCCGGAGCATAATTTTCTGTCCTACGTGGGCGTCGAGACTATGCTTAATTTCCGACAGCGCATTTTTAGCCATTGCCTGTGACCACCTTCTTTCTTTGTCCATTATACAGGAAAGTCACAACCTTGTCAAATCAAAACAAATAATTATATCAGCAGTAAAAATGATGTGTCAACGATTATTTTTCGACATTTTTTCTCTTAACCCGATGGGAGTCCTAATAAAATAACCGGAAGGTCCTGGGGCGTTCGCCTCAGATCCTTCCGGCATGGACAAATAACAAGGATGCTCTTTATTTTTATTTTGGTCTTTCACATGGACGGCACAACTTTCAGCGTCGATAAATCCTTGAGTTTGGGCAGTCCGATACGGTAGCTGCCGCGGGTCTCAATCCCACCGACGCCTTGCGCTCCGCTGATCGTGTGATTCAGCACGTCGGTGATCTGGATGGTCTCGCGGATGGAGGTGAGCGACGCCTTGGCTGCGATGTAGACCGGATCCAGGGCATGGATCAGCACGCGACCGGGCGAGCTGGCAAAATTAGCCCCCGCCTGTAGCAGCGCCTCAAAATGCGACTGGCAAGCGCCGGCCACGATCGTTAACGTATCGAAATTCCGTTCATATTGCCGGGCCGTTTGAATGGCCTCCACAAAATGCTTAGAATTTTTATAGCTGGTTAAATTGTAAAGGTCGCCGTTGGGACGCGATTTTAAAACCCCGTCATGTCCGGTCAGCACAACGATATCCGGTTTGACGGCAGGAAGCAGTCGATACAGCGCATGGGACATTTGCGACTCCGTGACGTAATAGCCTTGAGCCGGCACTCGCAGCTTCTCATACAGGCTTAAGCTTTTTTGCAAATATCGTTCGTCGCCGTCCAAATGCAGCACCTTACCCGGCACCTCGAAATAGGCCGGTTCCCCTTGCGCATAAAACTCCCGTCCAATCGCCGTCCGGTTTCGTTCTACCAAGTCCTTGCGGTCCTGGGTCAACCACTTCAGCGACTCCGTGGCCTTGATTCGGGCTCGCTGCGTCGTTTCTCCTGGGGAAGCCGGGTCTACCCTGACCAGATCGGTCAAGGGCGCATCCGCCAGCAGCCGAAATTCCGTTCCTTTGATGATAGCTTCGCTCCGTACAATCCGTTCGATCCGGAACGTGACGTCTCCACCGTATGATTTGCGGACGACCAAGTCTCCCAAATTCGTCAAGTCAATCACCTCTATCCCCATCGTATGGGCGACAAGAGGGAATGGTTACACGCGGAGTTCCTTCAACCCGGCGTCCAGTAGCGTATCGCTCAGCTTCGCAAACTCATCCAGGCTTAACGTCTCGGCCCGCCGGGAAGACTGGATACCGGCTTCCTCCAGAAGGTTCTCCAGTCGCTCGCGCCCCTCTTTGGGGAAGAAGCGGCTCTTGAGATTGTTGGATATCGTCTTCCGTCTCTGGGCAAAAGAGGCCTGCACCACCTCGAAGAAAAACGCCTCATCCTTAACGGCCACAGCCGGCGTCTTCCGTACGGTCAAGCGGATCACCGCGGACTCCACATTCGGCTGCGGAATAAATACGCTGTGCGGCACCGTGCAGATCAGCTCCGGTACGCTATAGTACTGAACGGCGATGCTAAGGCTGCCGTAATCCTTGCCGCCAGGAGCAGCAGCCATACGCTCAGCCACTTCCTTCTGGATCATCACGACAATATGCTCTAGAGGCAGCTTCTCCTCAAGGAGCTTCATCAGAATCGGCGTCGTCACGTAATACGGCAGATTAGCCACTACACTGACGCCGTTCACCCCGCCGAATTCGGCAGCGAACAGCGCTTGAAGATCCAGCTTCAGCACGTCCCCATGGATCACGTTCACGTGCGAATAGGGCTCCAGCACCTCTTCCAGGATCGGAAGCAGACGTTGATCGATCTCCACCGCCGTTACCTTACCTGCTTCCTGAGCCAGTTTTTCCGTTAACGCGCCGATACCCGGTCCGATTTCCAGCGCGCCCTTGGTATCGTCCAGGCCGGCTGCCGCGACGATCTTCCCGAGAATGTTCTGGTCGATCAGAAAATTCTGTCCCAGGCTTTTTTTAAACGAAAAACCGTGCCGTTGAATGATCTCCTTCGTTCGGCGCGGCGTGGATACCTCTTCCCTTATGCTCATGCTCCTTAAACTCCTTTGCTCTCCAACTCGGCCAGCGCGGCCGCAAACTCCTCGCGGGTGATACGGAACACCGATAACCGCTTGTACAATTGCTTCCCGTTGCAATACCCGATGCCTAGCAGCTCACCTAGCGCTTTCCGTCGCGCGGCAGCCTGCGGGTGAACGATTAACCCCGCACTCATCAAGTCCTCCCAGTCGATCGCGGCCTCTACTCCCGGCGCTTCGCTGCGGACTCGGGACAGCGCCGTGCGGATCGCCTCCGGCGAGGCGTTCTCCACGCCGATGTCGCCCCGCTTCGTGGCCTCTGCCTCGGGAAGGAACGCATGCTTGCAGCCCGGAACCCGTGCCGCCACGATTTTGCGAATCCGCTCCCCGGCATGGTCCGGATCAGTAAAAATAATTACCCCTCGGCGCTCCTGAGCCAAAGCGATCTTCTTGAGCGTCACTTCCCCGATGGCCGAACCGCCGGTCTCAATCGTATCCGCCTCCACGGCTCGCTTGATGGCCACGGTGTCATCACGGCCCTCCACCACGATAACCTCTTTGATCATGGTATCTATTCTTCCCTTCGTGCTCTAGCTTATCTTTTTTGTTATTAATGATGTTCAAAAAGTCGACTTTTTGAACTTCCTTGCAAGAATAACAAAAAGAAGAGGATAACATCCTCTTCTAATCCACTGTCTTATTCATCATCCTAATACTATCTCATTCCCTCTGCATTGTAAAACAAAGAGAGTCGAGAGTTAATTCAATTCCGGCTTCGTCGGGCCGATGACGTAAACGGTACGCCCCTTCTTCCGGCCGAAGTTCTTCGCATCCTTCAGGGTATCGTAATAAACATCCATCTTGTTCCCATCAATAGCCCCGCCGGTATCCTCCGCCTTACGGAAGCCGATCCCCTCGATGTATACCCACCAACCGAGTGGAACGACGTCCTTATCAACCGCGATTGTTCTGCCTTCGGTCACGCGGGTACCGGAGGCCGTGCGGGTGCCAATCCCGTCTTCTTCCGCCGAATAGGCGGTCAACGTGACGTTTTTAAGTATCTTTTTATATTCAAAAGAGACGCCGCCTTTGGTCGTCAACCCGCTAATGTTCACCGCATTTGCGGTACGGTTAATGCTGGCCGACAGAACGGCGGTTGGCTTCTTCGTGCCGACGGCAACAACCTTCGGCTGGGCCTTTTTAGTGACCTCTTTGCCGAGCCATCGCTTTGTCACGAACTTTCCGTCCTCGTAAGTTTTCTCAATGTTGTGAATGACCAATCCGGCATTGCCTTGCTGAACGACCTTCGTCGTGCCTTTCAGCAGATTGGCGTCCGACGTTTTGACCACGCTAAAAGGCACGGTCTCCTTCGTCTGCACCGTTTGCTTACTCACCCGAACAATCTTGACGTCCAGGTTCGCAGTAACTTTACTGTCCAGTGTCGGTGAGACCTTGTCATCTTGGTCCAATGTGACGCCGATCTCGGACAATACGCCTTCTACTTTGCTTTGTGTTGTGAAGTGAACCTTTTTCATGCCGTCCACGCTCACGTTTACCGGCTTTGCGCGTACGATGACAATGCGGTCACCGTTCTTAAGCGAGCTGTCCAGCGGAAGCGATACGGAATCCTTCGCGCTGAGTTGAATCGATTGCTCCTCCAGCAGATGGGCTACGCTGGATTTATTCGTCTCCACCGATTGGACGCTGCCGTCCACAATCAGGGACACTTCTTTATGTGCCTGGCCAAACAGCCAGATTAGGATGATGATGAATACCGCGATGGTCAGAACGCCGACGAGCGCAATCTGACGTAAATTCTCATGCTTCCATCGCATTGCGTAAGACATGCTGGATGAGCGTGATTCATGGGTCTCCTCTTTGCGGAAAATGCCCATTTCTTCCGTCCTCCTTCATAGTCCCGCCGTCTAGGTCGATGCATGATAACGATTGACGTGACTACAGTTACTTTTTACAAAACGACTATGGTTGTCAAAAAAGTCATCTTTTGATCACGAAGTAAATCAAGAAGTTGATTCGACATCGAATCTTGAATTCACCCGGGCCTTCCGTTGCTCACGTACCCCTATGTACGCTCCGCTACTCAGTCCCTAGTTTCATCCAACCTTCTCGGTGCTGAAAACCTGACTTTTTGACTCTTATTGAAATACCAAGCCATTTTGCATCCTGATCCAGTCTTCTTGCGTACGTCACCTCCTGTTTACCAACAGTATGATGACCCTATTACTTTTATTCAAAACAAAAGAAGCCCAAAGAAAGAGTTAGAGGAACTCCTTCGTGGCTTCCTGAATGTCTTGGTGTAATAGCTGCACGAGTGACCTCTCTTATACGCTTACGAGGTTAGCTGTCGGGTTCGGGCGAAAGAGAGCCGCCCTTTCTCAGTTCATTCGCTCATGGCGCAATGACCTCGAATTCACCCCATAGACCCTGGAAAGAAATCAAATACCGACGCGAGAGGCTTGCCGCCAACCGCTGCCTGTATCGGTTCCCCCGTTCTCCGTGAAGGAGATTCAGCGAGACTGGTTCATGGAACCAAGTATCGTTCAATTTGTCCATCCAGAACGCACTAAATCGATACTGAAAAAATTCTATCCTGTTTCGATGCATGTTGTAAAGGACGAATCAACCACGTTTTTTTAAAAAAATGGTTAAAAAAATGTAATGATCTCGGTTTTAACGGTTAAAAAGCATTAATCTTCCCGAAATCCTCTTTTTTTCATCCGATTTACTCTTAAATCCTCGAGATTCCAAATCGTTCCATTGCATTTCGGGTCGTAATTTCGGCGATTTCCTCAAAAGTAACCCCTTTGAGCTCGGCAGCCATTTCCGCAACCAGGCGGACATGCGCAGACTCATTTCTCTTCCCACGATATGGGTGTGGTGTTAAATAAGGGGAATCCGTTTCGATTAATAAACGATCCATTGGCGTCTTGGTCAGCACTTCTTTGGGCTGTTTTGCATTTTTAAACGTAATCGGTCCGCCAAACGACAAATGAAATCCCAAATCCAGACACATTTTGGCAATTTCCCAACTACCAGAGAACGAGTGCATGACACCCCCAACCTCGTTTGCTTTCTCCTCGCGGAGAATGCGGACCACATCCTCATGGGCATCGCGATTATGGATGGAAATCGGCATCCCCAGACTGCGAGCTAGTCCAATTTGCTTGCGGAATACGTCATGCTGCACTTCTTTTGGGGACGTGTCCCAGTAATAGTCCAGCCCGATTTCACCGATCGCTACGACTTTGTCATGTTTACATAATTCAGCGATCCAGTCCAAATCCCCTTCTTGCATCGTAATGGCATCCTGCGGATGCCAGCCAACAGCCGCATAAATGAAGTCATACGACTCCGCCAATTTCATGGTCGACGGGATGGTTTCCCGGTTAAATCCGATGTTTATCATCCTCGTGACCCCTTGCTCCACGGCGCGTGCAATCACTTCCTCGCGATCCTCGTCAAATTGGGGAGCATCCAAATGCGTATGCGTATCAAATAACATCTCGAATCGTCATCCTCCTAATTCCGTTGCTCGAATATGCGGGCTACCTTCTGGGGCAACCGATCCATTACAGCACACAATTTATTATCCGGATAGTACAAATGCGTTTTGCCTCGATGTAATCCGCTAATCGACCGAACGATATCCGACACTTCAGAAATTTCCCGTACCCGTTCCTGACGGTCCAAGAGCAAGATTTGCTTCTGACGGAACCCCTCATCCGGACGGAACACATCATACGGCAGATCGGTCGGAAAATCAATTTCCATGTCATATTCGGGATGCAGTCCGACGCGCGTAAAGGACTCCCGAATCTCCTCCAGCATTTCCAGCTCCGGTGTGTCCAATTCTACATATTTATACAATTTGCGATTCAAAAACCGGGAGCACAAATCGCGTAATAACTCATCTGACTCCCTCGTCCACTGCATGAACGCCGTTTGCATCAAAGCTTCGTCCAACTGCAAATAGTCAGCGACCCCGATGTTACCTTCAAATAGATCCGGAAGCGGATGCGGCAGGAAACCAAAGGAATACCCGTTCTGGTACAATTCCTTAGCTCGGCGCAAAATTTGCCGGAGAATAATCTCCGAGCTCCGCGTTACCGGGTGAAAATAAATCTGCCAATACATCTGATACCTGGACATCAAATAGTCTTCCACCGCGTGCATGCCTGATTCCTTTACGACCACCCGCCCCTGAAAAGGTCGAAGCATCCGCAGAATCCGGTCCATATCAATCGTACCGTAGTTCACACCGGTAAAATACGCATCCCTCAGCAAATAATCCATTCGATCCGCATCGAGGGGGCTCGAGACTAAATTGACCACAATCGGATTCTCGTAATCCTTGCGGATCACGGCAGCCACTTTCTCCGGAAAATCCGGGGCAACCTCGCGCAAAATGGCACTAACTTCCGTATCGCCCAGCAAAATTTTACATGTCCAATCTTCGTGATGCATCTGGAATGCTTCTTCTATAGAATGGGAGAACGGCCCGTGTCCCAAATCGTGAAGCAACGCCGCGCACAATGCCACCAATTTATCTCCTTGAGGCCAATCGGCGTACCCGCTCCGTTCAAACTGCGAAATGATTCGGCGGGTAATCTCATAAACACCAAGCGAATGCGAGAATCGGCTGTGCTCGGCGCCATGAAACGTCAAATAAGACGTGCCTAGCTGACGGATCCGACGAAGGCGTTGAAACTCCGGCGTATTTATGAGCGACCAGATCACTTCGTCCTGTACATGAATATAATTATGTACGGGATCTTTGAACACTTTCTCTTCGCTAAGCCGACGATGCATGGGTCAACACTCCTTTTTCTTCATAAATGCGAGACCAAAAGCGGAATTCTGACTGATGACGACGGGTTATGTCGAATAATGTCGATGTTTGTCAAATTAACGATTTCCAAAATGTCGAATCATAAAGTATTAGTAACTTGCTAGACTTCATAACGGTTCTCGGAGTTATGTATCCCTGTAATTTAGAAATAATATTGAACTATACCATAAATAGGTTGACTAATCTGGCAATGGTTGGTATTATAAAAATCATAAAAGATAGAATCATGTCGAATAATGACAATTCCAATTTATAGTGAGAGGGGCAATCATCAATATGATGAAATCCACAGGTATCGTAAGAAAAGTAGACGAATTGGGTCGTGTCGTAATCCCGATCGAATTGCGCCGCACTCTGGGGATCGGTGAAAAAGACGCGCTCGAAATTTATGTAGACGGTGAACGGATCATGCTCAAGAAATATGAGCCAGCTTGCATCTTCTGCGGTAATGCTGAGAACGTGACCTACTTCAAAGGCAAAATTGTTTGTCACGAATGCATTACTGAGCTTCCTACCCCTGTGACAAATTAAGAATTATAGTATATAATAGATTTACTGAAACTGTTAATTCTAACCTTTTTCATATCTCCTTGGCGCCTTCCTAGGCTTGAACCCAGCCTAGCGAAGGCCCCTTTTTTTTCGGCATTTTGGTTAATAATGTCTATTTTCGGAGAGATGTGGAGATCTAGATCAGTTGATTATAAATATCTCGCTTCGCCACGCCCCGATCTGCGGCCGTTTTCTTCATCGCATCCTTTCGCGTCATCCCTCCTTCCGTTTCGTAATGCCGGACATGCTCCTCCACCGTAAGCGGTTGCCACCAGGCGTCACGTTTCTCCTTCACCTGGTCGGGATGTGCCCCCTCGACGACAAGGCAATATTCGCCTAGCGGCGGATATTCCTGCAGCCAAACCAGGCAATCCTGAATCGTCCCCCGTGCCATTTCCTCATAACGCTTGGTCAGTTCTCTCGCTAAGACGATTCGACGATTCCCCCAAACCTCGAGCAGGGACTCCATCGTTTTGATCAGCCGATGCGGCGACTCGTACATCAGCATCGTCCCTTCCTGATCTTCCAACGACTTCAGTAACAGATCTCGCTCCTTGTGGTCTCTAGGCAAAAAGCCGAGAAACGTAAATCGTTCGGTCGGCAGACCGGAAACGATGAGTGCCGATAAAGCCGCATTGGCTCCCGGCACCGGTACGACGGAAATTCCCGCCGCCAACGCAAGCTTCACCAGATCGCTTCCGGGATCGGAAATGGCCGGCAAACCGGCGTCGCTCACAAGCGCCAAATTTTTTCCTTCTATTATAAAGCGTATCAGTTCTGGGCCACTAGCAACCTTATTATGCTCATGATAGCTTAGCAATTTTCCCGGGGAGATTTCGAAATGAGTTAACAGCTTTCGCGTCTGCCTTGTATCCTCCGCTGCGATGATGTCCGCCTCTTGCAGGGTACGGACAGCTCGGTAGGTCATATCCTCTAAATTCCCGATCGGGGTGCCTACAAGGAACAACTTGCCGCTGCCCGCTTCGCCCCTTCCGCCCGGTGATGTTTCAAAGCTCTTCTGTACTTGAACGTTCATACTCTACCCTCTTTTGGCCCGTAATAGATATTCATGATTTCTTCGCAGTATGCCCCATTTTCATTATAAACGATCAACGGCGGCAGCACCCGCAGGTCCGGTTTCCCGTCCCGCAGTGCTTCAATCAGTACCATATTCGCTTCCGCTCCGGCCCTTGGATGTACGAAACGGATCACCTTCGGTTCTAGTCGGTACTGGCGCAACACCGTGACAATTTCGCCCAAGCGCTGGGGTTTGTGCACCATCGACACCTTACCGCCGGGCCGTACCAAGCGCATCGCGGCAGCAGCCACTTCTTCCAGACTGCAGTGAATCTCATGTCGGGCGATTGCTTGATGAGCATTAAGCTTTACCTCGCCCGTCGTCACCGGCATATACGGCGGGTTCACGGTGATGGCATCGTAAACTCCATGACCCGTCACCTTAACCAGCTCGCGCAAATCTCCTTCACGAATGAGGATCCGCTGCGAGAGCCCGTTCATTTCCACGCTGCGACGAGCCATATCTGCAAGCCGCGGCTGAATCTCAATCCCTTCGATCTCCGCTTCTGTCCGGGTGGAGAGCAGCAGCGGGATGACCCCGTTGCCGGTACACAGATCGAGAATTTTGCCAACCTTCGGCACCGGGGCAAACCGGGCTAACAATACGGCATCCATGGAGAAGCTAAACACTTCATCGCTTTGAATGATATGTAGCTCATGCGTCAGCAAGTCGTCTACACGTTCCTGCTCATAAATCGGTACTTGGTTCATGGACTTCGATACCCATCCTTTTTCAACACAAATTTAAAAAAACCGTAGGGACACCCCCACGGTTCATTATTTATTCAAAAACGACAAGCAGAACAGGCAATCGCCTTCCGTGCGCAGATGCCCATAATAAACATTGCAAATATGGAAGCCCTCATGATAAAGGCGCGCCAAATTGTCGTAGCCTTCACCCACGACATCCATTGCTTCCTTGCCGGTCAGAGCCGGAATATCGGCTCTCTCCGCCACGGGTATGGACAATGGCCCTTCCGCGCTTTCTCGCTTTAAGATTTTGCGCAGTTGTTCATTTTCGAGGCGTAGCCGCTGGTTCTCTTCCACCAGCTTCTTGACCTCCAGCTTGAGGCTGCCCAAATCGCCGTGAACTTTTCCCATTTGCGTTTCCAACGCCTGCATACTTGTGAATATGTCCTTGTTCTCCAAGTTCCCACCCCAGAGTCATCTCTAGAATCTATCGTAAAAGAAACTCCTTATTTCAGGACGACATCGTCCAGCGGAAGCTCCTTCACTTTCCCGATTTCAAACAGCTGTACATGCACGGTGCGGGTGCCGGCGTTGAGTCCGACGACCTTGCCGTCTCCCAGCGAAGTGACGACGATTTTACCTACGGATGGAAGCTCTTCTTTGGTGCTTTCGTAGTTATCATGCTCAAACTTCAGGCAACACATCAATCGACCGCATAATCCGGAGATTTTGGTTGGATTCAGCGACAAGCTCTGATCCTTGGCCATCTTGATCGATACCGGTTCAAAGTCGCCTAGCCAGGAAGAACAGCAGAGAACACGTCCGCAAGGACCGATACCGCCAAGCATCTTGGCTTCGTCCCGTACACCGATCTGTCTTAGCTCGATCCGGGTCCGGAAGATGCTGGCCAAATCCTTAACCAATTCGCGAAAATCCACGCGGCCTTCCGCCGTGAAGTAAAAAATGATTTTATTGCGGTCAAAAGTAAATTCAACGTCGACCAGCTTCATTTTCAAATCATGATCTTTAATTTTATTTAAACATGTGGCAAAGGCATTCTTTGCCGCAAATTTGTTCTCTTCGACAACACGGGCATCGGAATCATCGGCGATCCGAATGACCTTCTTCAGCGGAAGGACGACATCGGATTCTCCAACCTTCTTCTTGCCGACCACCACTTTCCCATATTCGATTCCCCGCGCGGTTTCGACAATCACGCTCTGGTCCTTCTCCACAGGGAGCTCCAGCGGATCGAAATAATAGATTTTGCCCGCTTTCTTAAAGCGGACACCCACTACTGTATACAAAAACTAACCCCCTCGTATAGCTCTAAAAACTGGTGAACCGCTTTCCCATTGAAGCGCGCGTTCAGAAGAAACTACTAGAAATCCCTGCTCTTTCAGGGGAGAAAGTTTCATGCGAAAGTACATCTTGTCTGTCTTGTCCCTTGCGGCTAGTGCTATCGTTGCCCATCCACCGCGATCAGAAATTGCTCTACGCAGAGGCTGGCATTCATATGCTGCCGCAGCTTCTTCTTGCTCTCCGCGGCCTGCGCCATGGCATCAATCCACTGTTCGGCGCTGCGACTGGCGGCATGCTGATTGATAAACGGAAGCTCATCTATGAAAACGATTTGATCATGTTTATGATAGAGCGCATGGATCATATCTTTGAACCACAAATGGAAAAGGCTGAACAACATGTCCAAATGATCGATCAAGCCGGATTTGAACAACGTTTGCTGCGCCGTTATTAAAGGAGAACCGCCACGGCCTGCGATTTCCTTCCCTAATTGTAACACTACGTTTCTAATTTCTGCAAACCAATTCTGTTGGATTAAATCACGGCACGGACCCAGTCCCGCCGCGAGGTGAACGGCACTTCGAGCCAAGATTGACGGAAATCCCTCGTTCGCCAATATTTGGAGCATCATCTCCGGATCCACCGCTGAAAAAGGAACCCATTGTGCCCGCGACTGAATCGTGGGGAGCAAGGCCCGTCCATTGTCCGACAGCAAGATCGCAACGGCCGGAGATGGCGGCTCTTCCAGAAACTTTAGCAGGCTGTTCGCCGCTTGTACCGTCATTTTTTCGGACTCGTCAATAATGTAAGCTTTGGGATTTCCGCTCTCCGATCGATAAGAGAAAATCCGTTGCAGATCACGAATTTGTTCAATTTTGATGGATGCCCCGTCGGGCTTGATCGTAAACAAATCGGGATGATTGCCGTGCAGCACCTTGCGGCACTCCAGACATTCCCCGCAAGCCTCGTCGCCGCCCCGGGTGCAGAACAACGCCTGGACGAAGGCCATGGCCATTTCCATCTGCCCGCTTCCAGGCGGTCCGCTAAATATATAGGCATGGGATATTTCCTGGCGTCTCAGGCTGCTCTGCAACAACTGTTTGGCCGTATCCTGCCCGATGATCTCTTGAAATGACATCGCGTTTGCCCTCGTCCTTTCGAAGCTAGAAGCACAGATTGATCAGCATACCGCGGATTTCGCCGATTTTTTGCAGCAGGTCGATTTTGCCCTGCTCCGTCTCCAGCAGTTCATCTGCCATCGCGAGCAGCGCAGCGTCCACTTCATCCAGCAGCTTGTAGCGTTTACCTCGGCCCCGGCGGTCCCATCCTTTCGCATCTTTGATGGTAACGCCCCGCCGTACCGTATCTTCCAGAAACCGCTTGACCATCATTCGGTAAGCCTTCAGCTCTCGAACGGTCATGGACCGGGCGAGCCGGTCCCCTTGCATTTGAATTTCTTTAAATCTCCGGTTCAGTTCCTCTTGAGTTGCTTGCTGGCCATGCTGCTGCATCACATCGGAGAAGCTTTTGGATTGCACCGGCTTGGCAGGGCTGTCGCTAACTCCCAAACCGCTTTTGAGCGGCCGGTATCCCGGATCAATTTTCAAAGCGTTCACCGCCTATGGTTGATTAGATAGTTGAATATTTAAAACCTAGTTCAGTACAGGGACTGAGTAGCGCAGCGTAGGCGAACCTACGTGAGCAACGGAAGTCCCGGTTGAGTTCAAGATTCGATGTCGAATCCTCTTCTCGAGACACCTCGTGATCAAAAGCTGGCTTTTTAATAACCTAGTTCAGTACAGATCAAAAAAGTTAGGTTTCCAGCACCAAGAAGGTTGGATGAAGCAGGGATTGAGTAGCGCAGCGTAGGCAAACCTACGTGAGCAACGGAAAGCCCGGCTGAATTCAAGATTCGACGTCGAGTTAGCTTCATTGATTCTCTTCGTGTTGGGAAGATCACTTTTTTGATAACATCTTCAGATGAAGATTAAAAAGTCGGCTTTTCAGCACCGAGAAGGTTGGACGAAACTAGGGACTGAGTAGCGCAGCGTAGGCGAACCTACGTGAGCAACGGAAGTCCCGGTTGAGTTCAAGATTCGATGTCGAATCCTCTTCCCGAGACACCTCGTGATCAAAAGCTGGCTTTTTAATA
Source organism: Paenibacillus sp. J53TS2 (assembly GCF_018403305.1). Classification (NCBI taxonomy): domain Bacteria; kingdom Bacillati; phylum Bacillota; class Bacilli; order Caryophanales; family Paenibacillaceae; genus Paenibacillus; species Paenibacillus sp. J53TS2. The sequence goes on along the minus strand of NZ_BOSK01000016.1, from coordinate 6,793 downwards.
ACAACTATATTTAGAAGTGTTCGAAACGGTCTACTGGGAGTACAAACACCGTCGCCCCACCCACCTGCACTTCCACGGGCAACGGCAAATACGAATCGGTTGTACCGCTCATCGGCGTAACCGGGGTAACGAGCTGCTCCCGCACTTTACAGCTGGTACGGATGACGTTCAAAACGGAATCCACCTGATGGTCGTCAACACCGATCATAAACGTCGTGTTCCCCGCCCGAAGAAACCCTCCGGTACTCGCCAGCTTGGTGGCCCGATAGTTTTCCTTCACGAGCGCGCTGGATAGCCGGTTGCTGTCTTTATCTTGGATAATCGCAACAATCAGTTTCATATGCAGTACCTCCTTGTTTTATAAAAATGTACCATACTAACCTATTTGACGGCTAGGCCATGAATTCCTTTATTGCCGCGGAAAGATACCCTCGGATCTCCGCAGCGACTTCTTCCTTGCTGCGCGAAGCATCAATCGTCTTGATACGCTCCGGATACATCCCGCCGATAATCCGATATCCTTCCCGGACCTTCTGGTGAAATTGCAGACTTTCCATATCCAAGCGATTCACTTCGCGCCCCGCTCCAGCAGCGATACGGGCCAAACCCTCTTCCGGCTCGATATCGAGATAAAAGGTGAGATCCGGAAACCGCCCCTTGGTGGCAAAAAGATTAATCTCCAACACCTCATCAATGCCAAGTCCACGTGCGTAGCCCTGATAAGCCAGACTACTATCCAGAAACCGGTCGCAGAGAACGGTAATTCCCCGCTCCAAGGAGGGCTCCACCTTCTCAGCCAAATGCTGCCGCCGGGAAGCTGCGTATAACAGCGCCTCTGTCCGCGCATCCATCGCCGTATGCTGCGGATTAAGAATCACCTCGCGGATCTTTTCTGCGATCTCAATGCCTCCGGGTTCCCGGGTAGAAATAAACGGCACGCCATGCTCCTCTAACGCCTGTTCCAATTCCCGCATCACCGTCGTTTTGCCGGAGCCATCCCCCCCTTCGAGCGTAATAAATAATCCTTTGGCTTGATGGTTCATCTAGTTCGTTCCCTGCTTTCTTCTCAAAAAATCATGTACAAGTATATGCTTGGTTTTCCCTTTTCTTGACTTGAATCGTCCGCAGCTGCGGGTCGGCCGGCCCCTGGCATTTGGCTCCGGAATCCCGTAGCTTCATCAGTTGCTGCCCAACCGCCTCGGTGATGATTTCTCTGGGATAAAGCAGCGGAATGCCCGGAGGATACGGAATGATCATTTCCGCCGCTTGCCGGCCGATACTTTCCTGAGTGGAGATCGCCTCAATCTCTGTCGGACGCAGCGGTGTAAGGCCAAACGGCACGGGCTCGGACACTTCCGACAGATCGGCCTCGTCAGCCGTAATGTTCCACGTGGAAAGTTCATCGGCCAGTACCGGATCAGGGCTGAGGCCCGCTGCATTTCCCATTTGTTCGGCCTCGGCGGCGATGCGTACCAGCGCCTGCAGCAAACGATCCGCATCCTCCATCGTTGAGCCGGGGCCAAGCGCCAGAACTACATGGCGGTCATCGCTCATCTCCGGTACGCATCCCTCGGCTTCAAGCCGCTCCTGCAATTTATACCCGGTGAGGGCTGCGGATGCATCGTATATGACAAGTTTCAAAGGATCTTGGATAGTATATGCAGCAGCCCTTCCGCTGGCGCCCGGCGGAGCAACGACGCCGAAGCGCGGCAGCTTGGCCAGGCCGCGCCGCAGGTGCGCGGCCGCGGCGAGCCCGCCCTCGAAGAAGGCGGGGCCCTGCGTCCCCAGCAGGCTTCGGCTCAAGTCGAGCGAAGCCATGATGGGGTAGGACGGGCTGGAGCTCTGCAGCATCGCCAGCCGCTGGCGCAGCAGCGCGCGGTCGAGCAGCCCGCCCTGCACGTGCAGCATCGCGCCCATCGTGAGCGCGGTCAGCATCTTGTGCGTCGACTGCACGACGCCATCGGCCCCTGCGGCCAGCGCACTCTCCGGCAACGCCGGGTGCTGGCCGAAGTGGGCGCCATGCGCCTCGTCGACGAGAAGCGGCACGCCGTGCGCATGGCACAGCTCGGCCAGCGGCCGCAGCGGCGCGCCCATCCCGTAGTAGCTCGGGTGCGTGAGTAGCAGCCCCTTTGCGCCGGGATACCGGCGCAGGGCTTCTCGCACCGCAGCTTCGCTCGGGATGGTCGCCAGCCCGCTGCCGGCATCCTGCTGCGGCGCCAAAAACACCGCGTGCGCGCCTGCCAGCATCAATCCGTGAATCACGGATTTGTGCACGTTTCGCTGCACGAGCAGCACATCTCCTGGCGCGGTGCACACGCTCAGGATCAACGCCAGGTTCCCGGCCGTGCTGCCGCCAACCAGAAAAAACGTCTCCTCCGCCCCAAACTGGGCGGCGGCCAACCCTTGCGCCTCACGGATGACACCCTCCGGATGATGGAGATCATCCGTCCCGGTGATTTCCGTAACGTCGATTTCCATCACGCGCGCCAGATCAAGGATCGCACGCTCGTCGCCACGTAATGCTTGTCCGTTTTTATGACCCGGCACATGAAACGAAGCGTCCTTTTTCTCCCGATATCGCCTTAAAGCCTCATACAATGGGGCTACTTGGTTTAATCCCTCTTCCATTACTATGCTTAATCCTTCCGACTTAAGGTTGATCATTTGAATTGCTCTTCCATCGGTATGGCAACCTTTGCTTCATTTTACCGCTATTCTACCCGGTAGAGCAATATAAAAGGACCCGCTCCCCAAAATGAACAGGTCCTTTTAACCGGCGTTGTTATGCATTTTTTTGCACCCAGATCTGCTTCATTTGATGAATGAAGAAATGGTATTTCTCCTCCTGCACGTCGGTGTGCACCATCTCTGATTCGCAAGCGTCGCAGATAAATTCCGATACGATATGAATGCCTTCGGTTTTTGGCTCCCCGCAAATAATACAAGTTCTGACGCCCAGCTCATCCATGCCCGATCCCACCTTGTCTGTTTTTACTATCAGTATGACACAGATTCTACTATTTTAAACCTTTTCATAGTCCGTTTCCTACTTTATCTTATGCCGCAGGCCAGTACCCGGTGTTTGTACGCGGCGTCTTAATTATTCTTTGTTTTGTCCGATATATTAAGAAGAGCTTGCCCGCTTCTTGCGGGAACCGATGTGAAGGAGGATCGAACGCTTGAATTCCGCCGAAACCGAAACCCATGCGACTTTTTATCATTATACGCTGCTCAAAAAGAAGGTTTTGCCAAAGTCGCTCATCCACAGCTTAGTGATACTCCCCGTCATATGGCTGGCTGCCGAGACGGTTTTTATATCCTGGACCAGCCTCTTTTTCTTCCTACTGGCCATACCAGTCATATTGTGGATTCAATACGTGATTTCCCGCTCCGTGTTAATGATCGTTAGTCACTCCTACCGCAAGCGTTGGAAATTTTCCCGTCAGATGCCATGGATCGGTTATATGCCTGATCAATACATCGCTTACCCTGTGTATCGACGGGTCCATCTTCATTCAGCCTGGATTGGTTGTTGCATTATAGGCATTCTTATTCCTTGGTCGCCAGTTTCTTTTGTTCTCTCTTTATTTTTCTGGCACCTTTGGCTAATGATCCCGCGTTTTATTGTACTGGCCACCCTGAGAGGACAACGCAAAGACGGAATGATCAAAATCACCGGTTTAGAAATTGCCTATTACATGCAATAAGCTAACGATAGGCATAGACACAAGCAAAAAGGCCTGCCCCCTGCAACAATCGCAGAGTTCAGGCTTTTTTGCTTGTTATCGCGTTTTGTACCGGCTTGTCCGGTAACGGGCGTTGCCTTCTTATCCGAATCCTGAAATTTAAGGACTGCTTTCTAAACCTTGAATGACCGTTTTCTCTTCCTTTTTGGGAACCAGAACCGTAAAAGAGTCGTCGTGAATTGTTAACTGCACAATTTGCTTCCCTTTCTCGTACACTCGGGTTGTGCCGGTGCTCTCTTCTTTTTTCTCTTTCCATCCCCATTCCGCGATTACCTTCTGATAGGCTTCGGGAATTTCGTTACTCTCTTTGAGTCCAGTTAGCTTATAATGCACATAGTCCATCTTAGAGTTATTAAGAGCCGTTTCCGTTTGATTGGCCTCTTTGGGGACGGGAAAATTCTTCTCAACCGTTGATCCCACAAAATCCGTCCACGAAGGCTCGGAAGATGCACAGCCTGCGATGACTACGATCATCATCAAGACTCCCCACATGAAGCATAAGGATATTCTAATCCCTCTTCGCCGCATGATCCATTCCTCCTTACCCTGCCTATATACTGAAAAAACTTCCTTGTTGTCATTCTGATATAGATTCCGGATAGGCTAAATGCCCTAGATGCTAACATACCAGTTTTATTATAACGGGTGTCGTATCCATGTCGGTAACAATTTGGTTACATTCCATTTGGTAGAAACTGAAAATAACTCAGTATTCTTTCAGAAAACTAAAAAATATATGTCAGTTTTAAGTTACTTTATTTAACATCATGGAGATCAAATATGAAATTTTATTAATGAAAGCAATCCAGCGAAATACCTCAATTCTCTTTAATAACTTAGCATGTATGCGTTTTATTAAGGAAACCCGACCTTTGTCACCATATCTAACATGAAATTATGATAGGTCACATAAACTTCAAACATTTCATAAGGGAGAGGGGATTGCACATGAACCGATATCGACTACGTTGGAAAAAAGGAAGCAGGTATTTGCTAGCTTCTGTACTCATCTCCGGATTATGGATCGGACAGATCCCGCAAGCCCAAGCTGCTTCAGACCCATTGTCAGCTACAGTAGCTAAACCATCGCTGGTCACCGGCGAGCAATTCCGTCAGTCGATGAAACAAGCCGCTTCTGAAGCGGGAGGCTCCTTTACAATGCCTGAGATCTCCGGTAATCGCGTGCTCCGTAGTCAGGTCGCTGTCTTGCTTCAAGAATGGCTGGGGTTAGAGAAGTCTGCTGAATCCTTCCGCGACGTTCCGGACCAGGCAGCTTACGCCGGGGCTGTTGGGGCGGTCGTTAAGGCCGGGCTCATGAAGGGGTATTCCGACACCTCATTTCTGCCCGCGGAGCCGCTCACGGCAAATGATCTTAATCGCCTTCATGACCGAGTCCTCGGTTATTTGAAACCCTTTGTGCTCCCTGAAGCCACGATATCCGAAATTCAAAGGGCGATGGAACAAGGCAAACTTACTTCGAAGCAGCTGGTTCAGATGTATCTTGACCGCATTGCCAAATACGACGATCAAGGGATCTCCCTGCAGGCGGTCTTAACGATCAACCCCGAGGCACTCAGGATCGCGGAAGCGTTGGATCAAGAACGGGCGGCCAAAGGTCCACGCGGGCCTTTACACGGGATTCCGATCTTAGTGAAAGACAACTTTGATACCTCAGATATGCCTACCACTGCCGGTTGCCAATGTCTAAAAGACTCTATACCCGATCAGGATGCCGATCAAATTGCCAAGCTCAAAGAAGCGGGGGCGATCATCCTAGGCAAAACCAACCTGCACGAGTTCGCCTTTGGGATTACGACCTCCAGCTCGTTAGGCGGCCAAACCAAGAATCCCTATGCCCTGGACCGTTATCCCGGTGGATCTAGCGGTGGTACTGGAGCGGCTATTGCTGCTAACTTAGCTGTCGCCGGACTGGGCACGGATACCGGGGGCTCCATCCGCATACCGTCTAGCTTCAACAGTCTCGTAGGTATTCGCCCAACGATCGGCTTATCCAGTCGGGATGGTATCATTCCTCTGGCCCTGACCCAGGACGTTGGCGGTCCGATCGCCCGAACGGTTGAAGATGCAGCAATTCTGCTCGACGCTACGGCCGGTTATGATCCTGACGATGTTGCTACCGCCTACAGCGTTGGCCGTATCCCGGAAAGCTATACTCGTTTCCTAGATGCGAATGGATTAAAAGGCGCTCGTATCGGTGTAGCCACAGAACTGTTCTTGGAAGGCAACGATCAAGAAAAAGCCGTCTCCAACGTAGTAACTAATGCCGTAAATGAGCTAAGTTCCCTTGGCGCAACGGTCGTTAATATCAAGATTCCCCATTTAGCAGAGATCAATAAGTACCCGAGCTTAAGCGGCTACGAGTTCAAATTTCAGTTGAACGACTACCTAAAAGAATTAGGGGACGACGCCCCTTACCACAGCCTGGCTGAAATCATCGCCTCGGGAGAGTATGATAAAACCCAGGAGTCCTCCATGAAAGCCCGTGAGGCCCGTGAATCCCTGGATACCCAGGAGTACAAGGATATCGTGTTAAAGCGCACCAGCTTGACCCGAGAATCCCTCCTGAAGGTCATGGCGGACTACAATCTCGATGCCATCGTCTACCCGACAAGCACCCAACCACCTGCGTTAATTGGCGAGAGTCAATCATCTGGAAACAACAATCGCCTGAGTCCGTTTTCCGGCTTCCCGGCCATCACGGTCCCGGCTGGCATTACCGCGGAAGGCTTACCCGTTGGGATCGAATTTCTGGGCCGCGCCTTTGACGAAGGCACGCTAATCAAATACGCTTATAGCTTTGAGCAAGGTACGCATCACCGCCATGCCCCTAAATGGACGCCTTAACTCTTCTATATATTCAAAAAGAGCACTACCGAATGAACGGTAGTGCTCTTTCCCTTTGCTTGGCGGCGTCCTACTCTCCCAGGACCCTTCGGTCCAAGTACCATCGGCGCTGGAGGGCTTAACGGTCGTGTTCGGGATGGGTACGTGTGGAACCCCTCCGCCATCGCCACCAAACGGTTCAA
>NZ_BOSK01000015.1:0-85369 GCF_018403305.1 Paenibacillus sp. J53TS2 | reverse complement strand
CTGTATTCTTAATTCGTCGAACTTGCTGTGCTGAACTCTCATACGGACTACCTCCAGCTATATTTATTGTATATTGTTTAGCCTGAAAGTGTCCAAAGTGATTAGGGGGCTTTATAGAAATGTTGCATAAAGTACAACAAATTAGAGCGCCACAGGTAAAATGACCCCAGAATGTTGTACTAATGTCAACATTCTGGGGTTTTTAAGCAGTTTAGCGTCTGAAATGTTGCATATAATGCAACATTTTCAAGGGAAAAGGAGCCCAAGCAGGTGCACGATACAGCCCAAAAGGGACAAAACTAGCTCAACAGACACTCAACGGTCACTAATCAAGCTTCACTTGCAACTCAACAGGCACTTAACAGGAACACTCACCAGGAACTCAATAGGCACTAACCAGGCACTCACCGAACACCACCAAGCCGCCAGACACACAACACGCATACTAGATGCCATCCAAAACGATACCCAACCCGACTTCACTCCCCCTACTTACTTTGCTATATTGTCCGTCAGCGTCCCCGCTCCCGAGGCGAGCGCCCGGCGGGCATTGTCGGATAAGCGGATGGGCGTTTCTGCACCGTTTATCGCGTTGCCGGTGATCCGGAAGCCACCGATCTGGTCGAGGCGGATCCCGCTCGAATCGGGAAAAGGAGGGCTCACACCGCTTTCGATGACGTTATTCTCAATGACGATGCCGTCCGCCGCACCGACGTCAGCCTCAATGGCGGCATAGTAGCTGCCGGATCCCCCGATGATATTGCCGGACACGGTCACATCGCCGGCATAAACGGAAATCGCTGCGTACATGTCCTGAGGCAGCGCGTCCCTAGGCGTTGTGAGATAGCGGTTGTTCCCGGAGTAAGGGTTGACGATTCGGTTGTTCTTCACGACGACGCCGGGAGCGGAGATTTTAATCCCGCGTTTGGCGGCATGGTGGATGATATTATTGGATATCACGGAATCCGACAAAGGCGAGGAGCCCGGCGGCTGATCGAAATAAATACCGTCCGCATCCTCCCGCGGGGAAATATAAGAGATGAGGTTGCCCGATATGTTAACGCGGCGAGCGATCGTTCGCCCGGGTTCGCCCCAAGTCATAATTCCCCGAGCGACAGGAGCAGCCTCTCGCGCAGCGATCTCGGTGAGCGTACAGCCGAGGATCTTGATGTCGACGGTGTCCCCATAGATCATGATACCGGCGACGACGGTGGTGGACAACGGGTGCCGCGGATCCTCCGGCTGGTTCAAGTCCTGGATCGTGCTGCCCACGATGGCCACGTCTGACGAACCGCTGTGAACGCCGATGCCGCGGGTCAGCCGTGCGCCGCCGTCGATCACAACGCCGTCGATGCGGATCCTCCGCCCTTGGATCGAGACGGCCTCGAATCCGTAGCGGGCGCCGGAGACCGCACGGAACTTCAAGACGGGTCGGCCCAGGCCGCGGAGGGTTACGCCGCTGCGGAGCGGCAGCGGCTCGTCCAAGGCGAGCAGGTACGTACCGGGGGGCACGATGACGGTCGTGTCCCGGCCGGTGGCCGCCGCTTGCCGCAACACGCGCAAAAATACGCGGGTATCGTCCGTAATCCCGTCGCCCTTAGCGCCGGCTTCCTTCACGTTGAAGGTAGGCGCAGGGAAGGGGAGGGCAGGTCCCCATCGCAGCAACAGGCCCCAGCTCAAGGCCAGAATCAACATGACGAGGAGCAGCACTCGAAGCTGAAGCCCCCGAGGTCCTCCTCCACCCGGATACAGCTGGCCGTTGGGAAGAGGCGAGGTCGATTTACTCATCGGGCGCATCCCCTAAGATCTCACGGGAAAGCTCGGACCAGGCCTTCATATCCGGGATCCAATAATAAAGCTCGGCATTCACCAGCGGATCATGGGCTTTGCCGCTGCTCCCCGGAAACTGCACGAAATACATCTCCTCCGGATCGATGCCGCGAACCATCCAAGCCAGGCTAAGCATATCGGCATCGGTCAGATTGGTATCCAAAATGTCCTCTTTTACTTGTCGGATCAGCTCAGGCAGCTGGGCCAGGTTGTCTGGCACGAGCAGCCTGCGGGCGATCGCCTGAACGACCAGCGCCTGGTTTCGCTGCCGGGCGTTATCGCCGTCATCCAGCGATTTGCGCTCGCGGACGAAATCGAGAGTGGTTTCTCCGTTCCAATGCTGCTCCCCGGCAGGCAAGGTCCGATAATTGTAGGTTAGCTTGACGGGAGCGTTTAGCTTCACATCTACGCCGCCGATCGTATCAATGAAATGCTCGAATCCGTCGAAGTCCGTTTTGACGTAGTAGTTGAGAGAGCAACGGCATAAATTACTGACGGCCTGGATCGCGGCAAGGGTACCGGCGTGACCGCCTTTTCCGCCCGCTTCTGCCATGGCGTGCGCATGGTTGATCTTGGTCAAGCCAATCCCGGGAAGGTGGACCCGGGTGTCCCGGGGAATCGATACTAGGCTTACCTTATTTTGTCCCGGATTGACGTGAGCCAGCATCAGCACGTCGGTGCGGGAGGCTTCCTTTGCCCGGGCATCGGTGGCGAGCAGGAGCAGGTTAAAGCTGCCGCGATCACCGCGGATTTCTTCCGTCTGTGCGGGATTTGCCGCTGCAGCTTCACCGGTCGTCCCCGTATTTGCTACCCCGGACCGTTCCGACTTCTCGACAGATCCGTCGGACAGATCCTCCTGCCCTTTCCCGCCAACTGGCTCCGGCGTCGCCAACACGGGGATATCGGTCTCCCGAAAATGCCGGGACGGCTCGTATTTTAAATAGGCGGTCAGCAGTCCGCCAGCCACGAGGAGTAGAAGAACGACCGGTATCGCCACTTTTTTACGGATTTTCATTTTCATTGGGTTCCACTCCGTCTCTAGCGAAAATAGGCAAGATCTCGTTAAAAGAATTCATAGCAGTATATTAGTGGAATCGGGATTCTATACGCGAATACGTGCAAACAGACGAAGATCCAGCACTTTCCTAGTCTAATTCGGGCTAGGCCTACATAAGGTGGTTGAAACGGGGCAAATGCCGGTATTTTTAGGGAATAGGGGAGTCGAGACGATGAAAGTGCTAGTCACGGGGGGAGCGGGATTTATTGGCCGTCACACGGTCAAACGGCTTCTGGAAGAGGGGGAACAGGTGGTTGTGGTCGATACGGGCCAAACCGGAAATCCGAGAAAAATGGACGAGTCGGTCTCCTATTACTCGGTGGATATCGTTTCGGAGGAGCTGGAGTCTATTTTTGCAGAGGAACGCCCGGATGCCGTTATTCACCTTGCGGCTCAAACGAGCGTTCGTCGCTCGCTGCAGAACCCGTCGGCCGATGCCGAGACGAACATTCTGGGGACCATTCAGCTGTTGCAGCAATGCGTACGCTTTGGAGTGCGGCGGATCGTGTTTGCCTCATCGGCCGCGGTCTACGGAAATCCGGATCATCTGCCGATCAAGGAGTCGCACGGCACGGAGCCATTGTCTTTTTACGGCGTTTCCAAACGGGTTTCGGAGATGTATATCCAATCGTTCAGCGAACGCTACGGCTTGGATTATTCCATTCTGCGGTACGCCAATGTTTACGGGATCCGGGAACGGCGTACCGGGGAGGATGGGGTGCTGACGGCGTTTGTGGAGCGGTTGATGGCGGGACTTCCGCTGGAGGTATACGGGGATGGGCTGCAGACACGAGATTTCGTGTACGTCAAAGATGTCGCAGAAGCGAATGTGCTGGCGCTGCGAAGCTCAGGCAATCAAATTTTGAATGTCAGCAGTGGACGAAGCATCTCGCTCCTGGAGGCACTCGGAATGTTGAAGGAGATCTCCGGACGAAATGTCCAGCCGCAATTTCGGCCTGCTCAGGCAGGGGATATCGAACAGAGCTTACTGGACAACGGCAAAGTTCGGGATGTCCTATGGTGGGAGCCCCGATATTCGCTGTATGACGGACTGTTGGAAATGATGGAATTTGAAACGGAAGCGCGAAAAAACCCTTTGCTCGTCGAGCGAGTCGGTTACAGTGAAACGTCAGTCATCTAAATGACTTGCGGCTCACTCACGCCAGCAGTGGAATCTACCCCGCCTCTTGCGAGAGGAGCGGGGTTCTTTTTTTGCGTCGGTTTCAGCGACGCCCGCAGCGCCTTGCTCTGTGGTATGATGAAGCTAATGAAGAAGAGTATCTTCCGGTCGGAGGGGAAGAAGGAAGATGCGCTCGCAGGGAGATCGGGAGGGATATCGGATGAGCAACAGGGGCGAATATGACGAACGGGACCGCGAACTGGCCGGGAAGGGAGAACGCGCCGACAATCACCAACGTGATGGGGAAAATGAATCCGCTTACCTTGTGCAGACGCTGCGGATAGGGTTAGGTTGCCTGATGGAATACGTGCTGCTGCTGCCGGCTTGGATTTTGTTCGCGGCCTTTCTCCGGCCGCCGGAGTTCCCGGTAGCGGGGCTGGGGTTGTTGCCATTGTTGTCACTAGCCGGCGTCCTGGCTGGCCCGCGCCTCCATAAGCTGTGGCAACGCGGGGCGGTGGCCCTCGGGTTCGGCTTGGCCTTTGCCGCGGCCGCCTTCGCCTGGGCCGGCGGAGTGGGGGCACTTGGCTACGGCAACGCGCCCTCCGTCGCTGTCTTTCTCTTGCAAACCGCCGCGCTGCTTGCCGCCGGCGTGCTCTGCTCGCTGCAGGGGATGACGGTCCGCAATCGCCAGGGCAGCTATCGGCTGTATTGGGACGGGCTTGGCCTTTATTTCCTTGCGGGGATTTTTTTTCCGCGAATCGAGGCGCTTCAAGGAACCGTCCCGTTGATTACCTGGGCCGGCGTATTCAGCTTGGCCACCGCCCTGTTCGTAACCAACCACCAGTATTTACGCTACAGCTCGCATTCCGGTGATTCGGGAGAACGTCTGCCCGCGAGTCTCCGCCGCCATAACCGCTTGTTCGTCGGCGTCATCCTTGTACTCGCCTTGCTGCTAGCGGCCGGAGCCGGTCGCTGGATCGGCAGCCTGCTATTAGGATGGCTAAGAGCGGTCGTACGCTGGCTGCTTAGGCAACCGAAAGAACCCGAACCGTTGGAGCAGCCGGAGGTGGGGGTTCAGCCGCTGGAGCCCATGATCCCGGTGGAAACTCACGATCCGGATCTGCTCTCGCGCATCCTAAATTTTGCTTTTTATGCTTTCGGTGGCTTGATCATAGCCGCACTGCTGGGCTTTTTACTGTATTGGCTCTACAAGAACGCCGGCGGGATCTGGCGTAAGGCGATCGACCGTTTGCTCTCCCTGTTGCGTCGGGAAGGCGCTACGACGGAGCAAGCAGCTTACCTCGACGAGGAGACGAGCCTGTTCACTTGGGAGTCTACTCTGCAAGGATGGCGCAAGATGGGATCCCGCCTGCTGCGTTCCGGGAAGCCGCCTGAGCGTTGGGAGGGAATGAAGGATAACCGAGAAAGGGTTCGTTACTTGTATCGTTTATTTTTGCGGGAGGAGCAGGAGCGCGGATATCCGATGAAGCCCTATCTGACGCCGCAGGAAATGGTGAAGGAGTTAAGGTTGGAAACAGGGCGGAAGTCCGAAGCCACGAAAGCGACCAAACCCGGGAGACGGCGTTTCAGCTTTGGCGCGGGGAATTCGGAGAGGGAGAACAGTCGGGTCCGAGTGGACTCGGATGCCGCATTAAGCCCGTTGCTTCGGCTATACTACCAAGTACGGTACGGCGGGGAAACACCTCCTGACGAAGAACTGGCGGAGTTGAGACGGCGCTGGCCGCAGTAATCTTAGGTCACATAAACCCAAAAAGCGCGAGCCTGCAGAGATTCCCTCTGCGCTCGCGCTTTCTTACGCCTGCCTTAGGCGTCGTGCCTAACGATTTCGAGTTTCTTGAAACGATGCGGTTCCTTTTCTAGCAGCTTAAACGTCAAATCTTCATGCTCCAGCGTTTCCCCAACGTCCATAGACGGGTTCATGCCATAGAGCCAGCCGCCGATCGTATCGACTTCCTCGGTACTCAAGTCGGTCAAAAGTACGTCATTGATCTGATTCACCGTCACCGTGCCAAGGGCGACCACATGTGACTCATCCAACTGAACGATCGGATCTTCCTCTTCTTTATCGAATTCGTCGCGGATTTCCCCGACGAGCTCCTCAAGAATGTCCTCAAGCGCCACCAAGCCGGCTGTTCCTCCATATTCGTCGATCAGAATCGCCATATGGGTGCCTTCCTGCTGCATTTTCTTCAGCAGTTCGTTCACCGGGGTGACTTCCGAAACCGTCATCGCCGGCTGCAGCAGAGCGGCGAAACCGACGTTCGGATTGCCCTCGTAAGCCAGGAAAAACTGCTTCGTATTCACGATGCCGATAATGTTATCCTTGCTGCCTTCGACGACGGGAAAACGGGTATATTGCTGCTCCCGAATGATATCCAGGTTCTCCTGGCGCGTCTTGTCCGTATATAAACACACCATGTCGGTGCGAGGTACCATTATTTCCTTGGCGAGCAAATTATCAAATGCAAAAATCCGGTTTACGTAGCCAAATTCGCTCTGATTGATTTTGCCGCTTTCGAAGCTTTCATTGATGATGATTTGCAGTTCTTCCTCCGAGTGCGCTTCTTCATGTTCGGAAGCTGGCTTGACGCCAAACAGGCGCACCAGTTGGTTGGCCGATCCGTTCAAGGCCCAGATGAAAGGGCGCATAACCTTCGTAAATAGAATCAAAGGCTTGGCCGTAAGAATAGCAATTTCTTCCGCTTTGCGAATCGCCACCGTCTTGGGAGCCAGCTCGCCCACAACAACGTGGAAATACGTGATGACGACAAACGCAATAATAAAAGAGAGCGCGCTGCCAACGGTCTCGGGTACCTCCAGGCGATGGAACAACGGATGCAGCATGCTCTCCACCGTTGGTTCTCCAAGCCATCCAAGTCCCAGCGCGGTAATCGTGATTCCGAGCTGGCAAGCCGATAGAAATCCGTCCAGATTAGAGGTGACCTGTTTGACGGCGAGGGCTCCTTTACGTCCCTCCGCTATCAATTGATCAACCCGGCTGCCCCGGACGCGGACGATCGCAAATTCGACCGCCACGAAAAATGCCGTGAGCGCGATGAGAATCGCGACTAAAAATAAATTTAATACCAATTGCCTGTCACTGTCCATTCGATGCATCTACTCCTCAATTTTTAAATATAAAGGCATAAAACTATCACTATTATATAATACAACCCCATAGAAACGCGAATTTTGCCCTAGGTAAAAAGTCGGGGTTATTCGGATATAATGTTCGTGTTTTATATTATTGTTATTATAAAATGCAATTAGTTGCACGTAATAATCAACAAAACACGAATATTAAATAAAAAACCACCTTGACTCATCCGTTTATTTCACTTATACTCAGATTGTTCTGAAGCACAGACAAGACGAAACGAAACTATCGAATTCGTATATCCTCAGTAATATGGATTGAGGGTCTCTACAAGGAACCATAAATTCCTGACTACGAATAGGGTGCATTCGCATACCTATGAGTGGTCGGGAATTTTTATGTTTATGGCATGAATTCATATCGCCTCAGGAGGATACAGATGAGTAAATACGATGTCATTGTGGTGGGGGCGGGACCTGCCGGGATTTTCGCCTGTTATGAACTGACCCGTAAAGCGCCGCATTGGAAGGTGCTCCTGGTGGACAAGGGGCATGATATTTATCGCCGCCGCTGTCCGATCTTGGAGGAGAAAATCACGCTTTGCCCGCCTGCGGCCGGGCGCAAGGAATTTGCCGGCTGCCTGCCGGCCTGCTCCATTACCGCGGGGTTTGGCGGGGCCGGAGCCTACAGCGACGGGAAATTTAATATCACGACGGAATTTGGCGGTTGGCTGAGCGATTATATCGCGCCGTCCAAGGTGCTGGACTTGATCCAATACGTCGACTCGATCAATTTGGAGCACGGGGCGACAACCGCGGTTACCGATCCGATGACGGAGGCCGTGCGGGAGATCGAACAACGGGGTTACGCAGCGGGACTGAAGCTGCTTCGGGCACAGGTACGGCATCTGGGGACCGAGCAGAACCTGGAGATTTTGAAATCGATCTACGAATATCTGAATACCCGCGTCGATATGTTGTTTAAGGCGGAGGTCGAGGATCTGATCACGGAAAAAATCGACGGAAGCCACCAAGTTCGGGGCATTACGCTAAAGAACGGCGAAACCTATGAGGCCGACCTGGTGATGGTAGCTCCGGGCCGTGACGGCTCGGCCTGGCTGACCGACATCCTTAAGAAGCGTCGGCTGAAGATGACGAACAATCAGGTAGACGTTGGGGTCCGCGTGGAAACCTCTGACGTGGTCATGCGGGAGATCAATGAGCACCTGTATGAAGGAAAGTTTATCTATAACACGTCGGTCGGCACGCGAGTTCGTACGTTCTGCAGCAATCCGTCCGGACATGTCGTGGTTGAGAACCACAGCGGCGTCATGGCGGCTAACGGCCACTCTTACAAAGACCCGGCGCTGGGTTCAAGGAATACCAACTTTGCGCTCCTCGTTTCGCACCGGTTTACCGAACCGTTCGATAAGCCAAACGAGTACGCGCGGGAAATCTGCCAGCGTGCCAACGATTTGTCCAGCGGTGGGGTGATCGTGCAAAAATACGGTGATATTCTGCGCGGCCGCCGTTCCACGGCCGCCCGGATTTCGGAAGGCTTCCTTGAACCCACGCTCAAGGAAGCGGTGCCGGGCGACCTCGGGCTTGTGCTGCCGTACAATACGATGAAGAGTCTGATCGAAATGGTCGAGGCGCTCGACAAGGTGACGCCGGGCATCGCCTCCGAGCATACGTTGTTCTACGGCGTGGAAGCGAAATTCTACTCGGCCCGGCCGAAGCTGAGCGAATCGCTGGAAACCGAGATCGGCGGTTTGTTCTGCGGCGGTGACGGCGCGGGGATTACCCGCGGGCTGGCCCAGGCGGGAGCGGCCGGCGTGTGGATCGCTAGGGGTATGATCGAGAAAGTGGGAGCGGTATAGGAACATATACGGATACGGAAATGGGCACGGACCTTGGATCAAGGAGCCGTGCCCATTTTTATAGTTTCAGGATGGATGAGGGTGACACGATGTCACCGCTCAATGGTACGAAGAGGTTAGGGCTACTCCAATCCGCCTTGCAACGTCATTTGCAGCTTGGTGTTGTGTGGAGATTTCGGTTCTAGCATGCTTTGGACATACCCATGCAGAAAGGTCGAATCGGCCTTCTCCCATAATCGATAGCCTTGCGAGGCTAGCAGGCGCTCACGTTCGGGCCCTGATGCGGCCCTGCCCGCGAAATACAGCAGGTTGATGTCCGACATGGTCCGTGCCATCAACGTCTTATCCGCTTCGGATAAAGGGAGCTCCCCCAAGGAGGCATAGGCCTTGTGATAAGAATGCTCAGCGAAAAACTTGCGGCTATATTCCGCGAAACCCGTCAGGTTCCCGTCTGAAACCTGCCGTTTACGGGCCCATGCCTCTACATCGACCTGAGTGGATTCATACTCGATCGTCCTTCCGGTTGGATCGTATTGCAGCACACCGTATTGATGCGGATAGACGCTGAAGGCACTGGTCGCAATATCGTAGAGGCCGTGATTCGTCTGGCGGATATCTTGAATATGGATGTGGCCCGACAATACAAGATTAAGACGCAGCTTCTCAAATAAGTGGTTTATTTCTTTACTGTTGTTGAGTGTAAACCCTTTGATGGGTACAGTGCTGTGGTCGACCAGGTTATGGTGCATCACGGTCACGATGCGGGCGCCGTTCTCACTGGCAAGGCGGGTGCATTCTTGGATCCATTCCTGCGTTGCGGGCGGGATCTCCCCATCGGTTTGGGGAAAGCCGGCGAACTCGTTTAGATCGTACTGGCTTGTATCGAGCATCAGCAACCAAAGATCGGGAGAAACCTTAGCTAAATAGCTTAGAGTTGAAGTGTCTCTGGTAATGGCCTCATGATAACCAAAAGCACCGTAAATCTCGACGAACTGCTCCGGGGTAATCGATTCGGTTTTGTATTGGGAGTCGCCCTTGAACCGGCGTGCCCAAGGATTCGAAAGATCATGGTTACCGGGAATCACGTAGACTTGAGTTCCTGCGGCTTCAATCTGCTTCAGTTTGGCGGCCAGGTCCTCGTGGCTAGCTTTCTCCCCGTTGTTGGTTAGATCGCCGCTCAAGATCAGGGCGGCCGGGTTCTTCTCTTTAACTTCCTCGGCGAAGGCTTCGCTCATCGGGTCGATGTAGCTCAGTTGCTTGCCGTCTCCGGCCTGGATATAGGTATGAAAGGCCTCCCCATCATCATGCAGGCGGGGGCTTAGGTAATGGATATCGGTGGCGACGTACAGGGTTAGCGGTTGTCCCGCCGTCAGCTCCTCGGGCTGGTCATGCGAGGACCAAGAAGCCATACAACCGCTAAGTCCAAGTAAACATAAGCCGGCGGTGAGAATAGCAGCTATTTTTAGCGAACGAAACATACGGCAGGGTTCACTCCCCTTTAAGCGGTTCTCCGGATAGCCGGGCTAAGACCACTGTATAGGGAGAACTGAGGTGGTGCTGTGCTGTTTTTCCTTGCAAGGTAGGAAGAGGTCGATTCAAAAACAATAATTTTACATTATTTTTACAACAAGGAAATAATCTGCAATTTTATAATAAATATGATGAGAGGGTAGTCCAATAAATAGGGAAATAGGGAGGAATCGATGACTTATGGGTAAGGGCAACGCGAAAGCTAGGCGCAACAGATGGCTGAGTCTCTTATTGGCCGGTGCGATGATTGTAACCGGTCTGCCGGGATGGGCACCGCAGGCGGCAGCCCAGTCTGCCGATCCGTCAATAGCGGCGGAAGTAACTGAAAGAACCGTTGACGACGGTGCGGGGCTGCCGCTTGCTTCGGAAGTACAAGTGCCGGGCAGCGAGTTGCCGTCCGATCTATCGGATGGAGGTGTTCCGCAGACCGAGGCGGTTTCGGAAGCTGGCACAGCACCAGACAG
Organism: Paenibacillus sp. J53TS2; assembly: GCF_018403305.1. NCBI lineage: Bacteria > Bacillati > Bacillota > Bacilli > Caryophanales > Paenibacillaceae > Paenibacillus > Paenibacillus sp. J53TS2. The sequence goes on along the minus strand of NZ_BOSK01000015.1, from coordinate 74,371 downwards.
CGTTGAGGCATCCCTGCAGGTTGCAGCCGATTCGCTCAGCGTTGCTGCAGCGATCGCGAAAGGGAATAGCGGCGAAGCTGTGGAAGTGGCCGGTATGATCGTCGGTCATGCGACAGGTTCACTCACCGCGGATTTCGACGCTCCCTTCGGCAACGACTTCAACCTTCTCATTGCCGATACGGCCGGGGAGCGAGACAAAGCCAAGCTCATCGATGTTCAGGTCCCTTCCGGCTTAAGAGCGGAGTTCGGCCTGCAAAGCCATCCGGATTTGATCGGGAAATCGGTGGTCGTATCGGGATCTCTTGCGGCATACAACAATTTTCCAGGATTAAAAAGCGTAACAACAATTTCATTATCACAGGCTCAACCGGAAGATCCCGGTGAAGACCCTGGCGAGGATCCCGGCCAAGGAACAGATCCAGGTGAAACTCCGCAGTTACCGGACGGTACCGGCAAGAAGGTACTGTTTGACAATGCTCACGGCCAAACCTCCGGCGCTGCGGACTGGGTTATCGACGGCGGGTTCTCGGATTTTGCCGAGGGACTGCGGGCGACTGGCTTTACGGTAGAGTCGCTGGATCGGCCGATACCGTACAATTTCGGGGAAACAACGATCACCTATGAGGCTTTGCAACCTTACGATGTCTTCATTATTCCCGAAGCGAACGTACCCTTCAAAGCAGCTGAACAAGCGGCGTTGGTACAATACGTGGAAAATGGCGGAGCCGTTTTCTTCATCTCGGACCATTATAATGCCGACCGAAACAAGAACCGCTGGGACGCTTCAGAGGTGTTTAACGGCTATCGCCGTGGAGCTTATGAAAATCCAGCCAAGGGGATGACGGCCGAAGAAGCAAACTCGCCTGCGATGCAGGGATTGAATAGCTCCGACTGGTTGGCCGATAACTTTGGTGTTCGTTTCCGTTATAACGCTCTTGGCGACGTCAATGCAGCAGATATCGTCACCCCGTCGCAATCGTTTGGCATCACGGCCGGCGTAGAAGCCGTCGCCATGCATGCGGGGTCAACCGTGGCGATTCTTGATCCACAGAAAGCCAAGGGGCTTGTCTACGTCCCGACCGGCGTTCCGGCTTGGGGGAATGCGGTTGACGAAGGAGTCTATGACGGAGGCGGCCGGGCGGAAGGTCCTTATGCTGCCATCGCCAAGCTAGGCCTCGGCAAAGCGGCCTTTATCGGCGATTCGTCGCCGGTAGAAGATGCAACGCCGAAATACGTGCGGGAAGAGAATGGCCAAAAGAAAACGACGTATGACGGATTCAAGGAAGTCGACGACGGCTTGTTCCTGGTGCAAACCGTAAAATGGCTGGCGTACGACGAGAACTACACCTCCTTTGGCGAGGTACCGGGATTAACGCTGGACGTGCCGACGGTGGTGGGTGCTGACGAGGAACCCGCCGCCACAACGGAACCGCAGCCGGAACCTTGGTCGCAGCCGGCCGCCGGATACAAATGGTATGATCCGGCGACCTTTAAACCGGGATCTTACGGCTCGTCGCAAGCGCCAGAAACGGAGCCGGTGTTTGCTTTCGTACATCAAACGCAGCTGCCAAGCCAGCAGGAGTTCCAACTCCGTGTAACGGCGGACGGCTTGACACCGGGGCAGACGGAGTCCGATTTGCGCGTGGGCATTTACTTAGCGGGAGGAGAACAAATTGCCCGGTTCAAGAATGCCGACGGCAGCTGGTCGGATTACAACTACAGTCCGGCGTTTTCCTTGACGGGTAACGCCCAAGGGCATGCATCCAAAGACTTGACCGTACAGCTGAAACCGGGGGTGACGGCCGCAAGCGCCAATTTGCGTTTGAAGCAAGGCAGTGCGAACGAGATCACGAAGCAAATCGAAATTGCTAACGTGGATGCCGAGCCGTTGCCAGGCGATCATCCGCCGGTGCCGGAGCTGAGCACGATTGCTACAATTCGCGGGGCGGCGGAAGGAACGGTTGTTACGGCGCAGGGGGTGATTACCTCCGAGCCGGGTGTGTTTGGCGGTCAGGGTTTTTATTTACAGGACGAGACGGCTGGGGTTTATGTCTTTCAAACGGCGGCGGGTTACCATGCCGGAGATCTGGTCCGAATCAGCGCAACCCGAACGTTGTACAACGGTGAAGTGGAGCTGGAGAATCCGGTGCTGATCGAAAAGTTAGGCACGGCCCCGCTGCCACAGCCGCTAGTCCAGGAGGCGGTGACGGAAGCCAATCAAGGGCAATTCATCACCTTAACGAACGTGGAGGTGCGTGACGTTGTTGCTGCCGCGCCAACCGGTTCCTTTGAATTCAACGCCGTCCGGGAAGACGGGAGTTCGACGCGGGTACGCTTCGACGGGAGAACCGGTGCGGCGATGGATGCTTTTACGGCGTTGTACCCTGCAGGCACGCGCGTGGATATCAGCGGAATCGCTTCGGTGTTCCGGGGAATGTACCAACTGAAGCCGCTCGCCTTGGCCCACGTTGTGCCTAGCGCGGTGGAAGCGGATCTAACCGCTCCGGTGACGGAAAGCAATATTACGGGGATAGAAGGCGCGGATGTATATAACCAAACGGAAGTCACCGTGGCTTTTTATGCGGAGGATGATGGAGGCAGCGGATTGGACCGGACTGAGTTCCGGGTGAATGGCGGGGAGTGGACTTCCTATGCCGATCCGCTGGTACTGACGGCCGACGGCAAGTATACCATCGAATACCGCTCCATGGATAAGGCGGGGAACCAGGAAGCCTCCAAGTCGCTGTATATCAATGTAGATCGCCTGGCGCCCGAAGTGACGTTCGGGGGAGACAGTCAAGTCCTGCAGGTTGCTTCGAGCGTTCCGTTCACCATTGCCGTCCATGACGCGGTCAGCGGCTCGAAATCTACGGCCTACCGGCTTGACGGTCGCAGCATCTCGGGGATCGCGGAAATCGTTCCGTTCTCCCTGGCGGTCGGCACGCACAAGCTGGCGGTTCAAGCAACGGATGCGGCGGGACATACCGCTACGGTGGAGTTTGCGTTCAAGGTTACGATCGACATTGCCCATCTGGACGAACTGGTGGATTTGGGCAAGGAGCACGGCTATTTCAAAACCAAAGGCACGGCCACTAGCCTGCTAGCTCAAATCACCTCTCTGCAAAAAGCGAAAACATCGCTGGAGCGCGACATTAAACTGAAAGCGCTGAAGTTGACCATTAACGTCCAAAGCGGCCTGACCATTAAGGAAAGCTTCGCCAAGCTGCTGCTGAAGGATTTGGAGGTTATCGGGGGGAAGGCGGCGTAATCTTCGCTGCCATGGTTTATGAAAAAGTCGCTCAGGAGCACACTCCTGGGCGACTTTTTTTGCCCTGCCATAGGTCCACTCCGGAAGGGAACGGTACGAAAAAACCAGGCTTGCCAAGAATGAAAGCGTTTTGTATAATAAGTTATGCAACCGGTTGCAGGTTAAGGAGAGATCAATCGTGTCTAAGATAACTATTCAGGAAATTGCAATTTTGGCGGGTGTAAATAAGGCGACCGTATCGCGGGTGATTAACGGGAATCGGAACATTTCCGAGAAAACCCGGAAGAAGGTCGAAGACATCATGAAGCAGTATAACTATGTCCCCAATTCCATCGCGCGCGGATTGGCGACGAACAAGACGTTTACGGTCGGCTTTTGTTTTGACTACACCAATAAACAGGCCTATGCCAACCCGTTTTTTTACAAAGTCCTTCAGGGAATTGAAGAGGTTGTATACGATCGTGATCACATGTTCCTAATGATGAGCGATCATGACGGGAAAAGCGACAGATCCACGTTTGAGCGCGTGGTGGTTGAGCACCGGGTTGACGGCGTCATTATTCCCAATACATTGCTCAATGAGCGGAATTATGAACTGCTTGCCAAACATAATATGCCTTTTGTGGTGTCCGGAGAAAACACGCTGCCTCAAGTGGACGTACCTTGGGTGGATATCGACAACGTTCAGGCCGGCCGGGTCTTGACCGAGCATCTGTTGAATTTAGGCTGCCGCAGCATCATGATTTATGCCGGCGGGTCAGCCGCTCTGCGGGACAAATTCCTGTCCGATCGCCTGACCGGTTATCGGGAAGCGATGCGGCAACATCATTTGGAAGCTCAGGTGATTGAGCATGCCGATCTTTTAAAATCGTTTCATGATCCTCAGGAATATGCATCTGAAGGGCAACGGCCCGATGCTTTGATCTGCTGCACGCACGAACAGCTTTTTGAGATATTGGACTGGGAGAACGGCAATCCTCTACTAGCGGAGCTTGCTTTGGCTACATTCGATAGCTTCCCGATGTCCAAATACCTGAAATACCCGGTGCATTTCGTGGAAATCGATCTGGAAATGATGGGAAAGCAGGCGGCCCAAATGTTATTTTCGTTGATGAATAAAGAACCGGGAGTTCCGCCATCCATATCGATTCGGACGCAAATCGGAAAATGATTGAACAAACTAAACATAAGAGGTAATAAGTTGATGACCCAATATCTGTATCACGAACCGGTAGTGGATGCTACCCTAATTTCTCTTAACGAGCTGGAAGTTCGCCTGAAGCTTCCTGCCGAGGCTGCTCAGGTGACGTTAAACTACTGGAATAAATATAAACCGGAGTACGGCATCCGAAAGCAAACGATGACGCTATGGGCGGAATCGGGAGAATTCAAGTATTATCGTACGATATTGACGGGTATGGAATCTCGCATTCGGTACCTTCAATATAAATTCGAGTTTGTAGAAAAGGGGGAATCCTATTGGCTGGGTGCCGAGGGATTGCAAAAGTCCGAGGGAACCAAAGGTAGCTATTCCTTCGCTTATGCGGGAGATCGCGATGTGGTGAGTTCTCCGGTATGGATCAAGGAACGGGTTTGGTATCAGATCTTCCCTGAACGGTTCTGTAACGGGGATCCCGGAAATGACCCGGACTCTACGGAACCCTGGGGGAGCGTGCCGACCCGGGACAATTACATGGGAGGTGATCTGCGAGGCATCATTCAACAATTGGATTATTTGAGTGGTTTGGGCATTAACGCGCTGTATCTGAATCCTATATTTGCGGCCACGTCGAATCATAAATACGACACGGTGGATTACTTGCAAATCGATCCGCAATACGGGACGGTGCATGACCTGCAAGAGCTTGTCCGAAAATGCCATGAGCGCGATATCAAGGTGATCCTCGATCTTGTTATCAATCATTGCGGATTCTATCATCCCTATTTTCAGGATGTCGTGCAAAAAGGGGAGGATTCGGTTTACAAAGACTGGTTCTATATTAACCAATACCCGATCCAACGGAGCGAGGACGGTTATGACTCAGTCGGTTATTATCAATGGATGCCTAAGCTGCGGACATCGAATCCCGATGTTCAGCGATACGTATACGATATCGTTTCCTTTTGGCAGAAGGAGACGGGGATCGACGGCTGGAGAATCGATGTCGCAGATGAGGTGGAGATCAGCTTCTTGCGGGAGCTGAAATCCTATGTCAAGAAATTAAATCCTAACGCTATCATTATTGCAGAAATTTGGGACGATGCCAAGCGCCTGATGGCGTCCGGTGGCGTCGACAGCGTGATGAACTATGAGCTGAGAACGGCCTTGTTCGACTATTGCCTGGATCGCTCCCTGACGCTTGCCGAGTTCCACTCCAGACTTGTGAACTTACTGCATCGTTATTCCTTAGCAGAACTAGATCAGATGTTTAACTTACTGGGAAGCCACGACACGGAGCGGATTTTGACTCGCTGCGGGAACGACGAGAGCAAATTGCGGCAGCTACTGGCATTTCAATTCTTCTTGCCGGGCAATCCTACCGTTTATTACGGGGACGAACTGGGAAATACCGGGGAGAATGATCCGGGATGCCGCGGCAGTATGCCATGGCATCTCGTCCCGGCGGAAACACCGTTGTTTAGGGAGTTCCGCAGCTGGATTCGTCGTAAAACGACGGATCCGGTGTTACAGCACGGGCTCACGGAACTCAGATACCGGGAAGGTTCGGAGTGTTACGTCATTCGGCGTTACGCTGAAACTGGGGAAGCGGTGCTGTTGATCAATTTTTCGCCGGAACCGTTGGAGTTGGACGCCGTGTTGAAGCGGTTTGATTTGAACGTCGAGTATTTCATTCATAATTCGGATGATACCGGGCGCTTGCCGGCGACGATTGGCCCCGGAGAAACGATGGTATTCCAAAAACGGGATTAAGGAGATCGACCTATGATAAATAAATGGAGTAAACTATTGCCAATTTTGCTTGCCGTGATCCTGGTCTTAGCAGGCTGCGGATCCAAGGACAAGCAAGGGGCTGCTAACAGCGCAGGTTCGGGAGATACAAAGCCCGACAAGGAAGTCACTTTAACGTTCTGGCATCATTATAGTACCGCATCTCCGGAAGAGAAGACGCTGAAAGAGGTGCTCATCCCGAAATTTGAGGAGGAAAATCCCGGGATTAAGGTCAAGCCTGTTGCCTTCACGTGGGAGGACCTGCATAAGAAATTGCAAATCAGCGGCAGTGCCGGCGAATTGCCGGACGTAGCCCGGTTGGATATCATCTGGGTTCCGGAGTTCCAGAAGAGCGGATTGCTGCAGCAGCTTGATGCGTTCGAAGATTTTGCCGAGGTTTCCGGCGGCCTGCTGGAAGGACCTCTTTCGACAGCTAAAGTAGGCGACCATTATTACGGACTTCCCTTAAATACGAATACCAAGGTCTTGTTCTGGAACAAGGAGATGCTGACGCAAAGCGGAGTAGAACAAGCGCCGGAAACCACGGAACAGTTCTTTGAGGCCTTGGGCAAAATTAAAAGCAAGTATGAAAAAAGCTGGGGGTTCGGCGAACCAGCCCTTCAAGGCTGGAACATCCTGCCGTGGATTTGGAGCAACGGGGGCGACGTGCTCTCGCCGGACTTCACGACGGCTGACGGCTACTTGAACAGCCCAGCTACGGTAGACATTATCACGAAACTCAAAACTGCTTTCGCAGCCGGACAAATTTCCGGGTTCAAGCCGGGAGATGTTGCGGTTACGGAAGGACATGCGAGCGGAAGCTACGCCATGATGGCGGAAGGCCCGTGGGCAGTTGCCCAATTCCAGTCGCAGTTCCCTGATTTTGATGTGGAAATGGCTTCCTTTCCAAAAGGGTCAACGGGATCTATTCAGGTACTGGGCGGAGAAGATATCGGGATCTTTAGTAAAGACAAGCAAGAGGAGTCCTGGAAATTCGTGAAGTTCATGGTATCGGAAGCGGCACAGGTCGAAATGGGCAAAATCGGCCAAATTCCAGTCAATCTCGCTTCGATGGAGAATGCTGATGTAAAGGCGATCGATTATTATCCGCCGTTTCTTGAACAGCTGAAGACGGCAAAGGCGCGCCCTCCGGTGAGCGCTTGGCCGCAAATCGACGGTGTCATCAACGATGCAATGAGCAAAATTTTCATGACGGATGCGGATGTGAAGACGGAGCTGGATGCGGCTGCAAGTGCCATCAATGCTTTGTTAAAGGATTAGTCAATTCTCGGGAGGGCGTCTTCCGCAAGGGAGGCGCTCCCTTCTACGAAGGAGTCAACACGACATGCGCAAAAAAAACGGAGCAGCTGGATACTTGTTCTTCTTGCCCGGATTTCTATTTTTTGCCCTATTTATTCTCTACCCGTTGATCCGGAATTTGATCTACAGTTTTTATGATTTTCGGCTCACGAACATTCATCAACTTGATTTTGTTGGATTGGACAATTACAAGCATGTGTTCGGGGATGAAGTTTTCTGGATTTCAATCCGGAATATTTTCATCTACGGAATCATTTCCGTACCCGGCCAAATGATATTGGGGTTTCTGGTGGCTTACGCGCTTTACCAGAACCGTCCCGGGACTAAAACATTTCGGGTGCTTTACTTTTTGCCGGTCATTACGTCTTGGGTTGTCGCCTCTTTAATTTTTAAGTATGTATTTGCTGATCAGGGCTTTTTGAATTATGCGATTACGGATATGCTTCACCTTACGGACCGTACGATCAGTTGGCTAAGCGAACCGGGAAAAGCCATGATCGTGATCGGGGCACTGGGCATCTGGAAAGGGGTCGGCTGGGCGATGGTCATCTACATGGCCGCACTGCAGGGAGTACCCAAAGATCAATATGAGGCGGCCTCCTTAGACGGCTGCAACGCTTGGAACCAAATCCGTTATATTACGCTGCCGTCGATTCGAAATACGACGTTTTTTATTCAAATGATGTTGATCATCGGCGCGTTTAATGTGTTTACATCCGTTTATCTCATTACCAATGGCGGGCCGCTGCACCAGACCGAAGTGATGTTGACGAGAATGTACCAAAAGGCGTTCTCCGAATACGATTTGGGCTACGCATCGGCGTTATCCTACGTGTTTGCGGTCATCATTGCCGGATTAACGTATGTACAGTTCCGTCTGAAGAAACAGGAATAGGGGGCGAACCATATGCGCTCGCTGAAAACATTTTGCGTCTACGTCTTGCTCGTTGCGGGCGGAGTAATCTCCATTTACCCGTTAGTGTATATGCTTTTGACCGCGCTCAAACCCATGACTCTGCTATTCGAATTTCCACCCCGGTTTTTGCCTTCGGAAATGACCTGGTCCAACTTCAGGGAGGCTTGGGGAAGCCAAAATTTCGCTCTGTATTTGTTGAACAGCGTTGGGGTGACGTTGGCTAGCTTCGCGCTCATTTTTCTGCTGTCTTCCATGTTGGCCTTTGCCTACTCGCGTTTTGACTTTAAGGGAAAAGGTCTGAGCTTTGCGATCATCATGGGCGGCTTGGTAATCCCGAGTTTGACGCTGCTGATCCCCCAATTCGTCCTGATTCGTCAGCTCGGCTTGTTCGATTCGCGGTGGGGACTCATCGTCGTATACGCTGCCGGCGCGATACCGTTTACCACCTTCCTGCTTAAGGGCTTCTTCGACTCGATTTCCCGCGACATCGATGAATCGGTCGAGATGGAAGGAGGAGGCGCCTGGACGTTGTTCGCTTCGATCATCTTGCCTCTCTCCAAGCCGGCATTTGTTCCGGCCACCATCTTTAACGCACTGACGGTGTGGGAGGAATTCCCTTGGGCGCTGACCATCATCAATGATCCGCTAAAACGGACATTGCCGATCGCGTTGGCAAATTTTCAAGGGCAATATACGACGCAATGGGGCATCGTGTTCGCAGGTTCACTGATCGCCGTGCTCCCGATTATTTTGCTGTTTCTGCTGCTCCAGCGATACTTTATCGCCGGGATTACGGCCGGGGCGGTGAAGGGGTAGACTATGTCAGCCAAGCTCGATTCACCTGATTGTGCAAACGATTGACCTAACCTTAAAAGCGGTGATATAATCCTGCCAATAGAGGAAAGTAAACGTTTACTAGCCTAAGTGTGGGCAACGTTGGTTTGGAGCAGTTGTTCGCTTCGCTGGAAAGCGGAAGGAGAGAGCTTGGCATATGGAGAACGAGTTCATGCAAGGAGCAATCGAGGAAGGCGGTGCCTTCGTCAAGGAGTTGGCAAACGATCGGGCCTACGTCCTGGGACGCAACGCCTGGAGGACAATCGAGGAAGGGAACGAGCGGGAGTGGCTGATCGGTAATGGCATCGGCGGATATGCCAATCATTCTGTACCGGGCGGCGGTTACCGGATGTCGCATGGTTATTTGGTGGCTTCGGCGAAAGCGCCGGTGAACCGGATGCTGGTGTTTACGCGTTCGCAGGAGCAGGTGGACATCGGTAACCGCAGCTATGACCTGACTTCCCAACAATACATCAACTGGCAAAAAAACGGACAACGCCATCTGCGCCGCTTCAAACTGGATACTGTGCCGGAATACGATTACCAGGTCGAAGACGTGCGTATCGTCAAAACGATCGCACTGGAGTACGGCCACAATACGGTCGCAGTTTGTTATGACATCACCGGGGGCAAGGAGCCGGCGCGAATCAAGCTGGTTCCGCTGTTTAATTACCGTTCGCCCGGGGATGTGTCCGAGAAAGGAAGTTTACGCTTCGAGAAGCAGCTGAAAGGTCGGTTGTTGCAGCTTATTCCCGAACGGGATCCGGCGGTGACGATCTCTTTCCTGGCTTCGGAAGGGGAGTTTCTGGATCGTTCCACGCTGCCCGTAACGATGGCGACACCGAATTATGTCATCGAAGAAGGGCATTATTACCCCTTCGAGAACCGGAACGGTTTTTTGGGCATCGACAATCACTATACACCGTATGAAATTCAGGTGACCGTTGAGCCATATGAGCGTAAGAGAGTGTATCTCAAATGCTCCACTGAACCATTGGCCCTGGACGGAAAGGATGGCTTTACGATCGTGCGGGAATACCGCGAACGGATGGAGCAGCTCGTACAGACGGCCGGTTACGGCGATCGGCTGGCCAACCGCCTAGTGGAGGCAGCGGATCATTTTATCGTGGATCGGGAGTCTACCGGGTTGAAGACGGTTCTGGCAGGGTACCCCTGGTTCACCGATTGGGGTCGGGATACGATGATTGCATTTCAAGGGGTAGCGCTGGCGACCAAACGATTCGCGGAAGCCCGCGAGATTTTGGAGTCTTTTGCCCATTACGTGCGGCGCGGGCTCATCCCCAACATGTTCCCCGACGACGGTCAGGAGCCGCTCTACAACACGGTTGACGCCTCCTTATGGTATGTTCACTCCGTCTATGAATATTTGAAACATACCGGTGGGGAAGATGATTACAGGTTCATTCGCGACAAAATCTATCCGAAGCTGAAAGAAATCATCGCTGCTTACCGGGACGGCACGGACTTTTCCATCGGAATGGATGAGGATGGGCTGATTCATGCCGGCGGGGGCCTCGATCAGGTCACCTGGATGGACGTGCGAGTTGGCGAATGGGTGGTTACGCCGCGGCACGGCAAACCGGTGGAGATTAATGCGCTGTGGTACAACGCATTGCGGATCATGGCACATTTAGCGGAACGTTTTGAGGATAAGCTGCCATATGATGAATTAGCACAGAAAGTGCAGGAATCGTTCTGCCGCCGGTTCTGGAATGAGGCGGATCAATGCCTTTACGATGTAGTGGACGTGCCGCAAGACGGCGGCGGCTTGGAAGATGACCCCTCGATTCGGCCCAACCAGATATGGGCGGTATCGCTGCCGTTTACGATGCTGCCTCCGGAACAGGAGAAGGCGGTTGTGGGAACGGTGTATCAGCATTTGTACACGCCGTATGGACTTCGGTCATTGTCCAACCGGGACCCACGGTTCCAGCCTCGCTATATCGGCAAGCTGATCGATCGAGACGGCGCCTATCATATGGGAACGACGTGGGCATTTCCGCTTGGCGGGTTCATCACGGCCTATTGCAAAGTGAATGGCTACAGCCGGGAAGCCGTACGGACGGCGAAGGATATGTGCAGCGTGTTTGAGGATCATATGCATGACGGCGGACTTGGCGGCATTGCCGAGATTTTTGACGGGGAGTTTGCCTGCACCGGGCGCGGTTGCTTTACGCAGGCTTGGAGCGTAGGCGAAATCCTTCGCGCTTATACGGAAGACGTGCTGCCGAATTTGACGGGATGGGAGTGATGAACGATGTCGGTACAAAAAGAATACCAAGGCACCATCGATTACGGAGATTTGGCGGTCACCGAGGGAATCTCGGTGTTTGACGCCGAGTTTGATGAGAAGTTTGACTATGATGGGGATGATCTGGGGGCGGTTTATTCGCCGGAGCAAACCCGGTTTCGCTTATGGGCGCCAACGGCGTCAGAGGCGAAGGTTGTTTTATACGACAGGTGGGACGGCACGCCGGTGAATGAGCTGCCGATGCAGCGGGATGTACAAGGGACATGGACTCTTACGGTAGCGGAAGATTGCCGGGGATTATTATATACGTATCGGGTCAAGGTTGGGAAGCAATGGAATGAGGCGGCGGACCCTTACGCAAGAGCAGTGGGCGTGAACGGGGAGAAAGCGGCGATCCTCCATTTGCGGAGCACCGACCCGCAAGGATGGGAGCAAGATGTGAAGCCGCCGTTCGAATCGCCGGTGGATGCCGTGATTTATGAGCTGCATCTTCGCGATCTGTCGGTTCACCCTAGCAGCGGCATCCGCGAGAAGAGCAAGTTCCTGGGCCTGGCTGAGGAAGGAACTCGGGGGCCGGACGGGATTCCGACGGGTCTCGACCACATCGCCGGGCTGGGCGTAACGCATGTGCAACTGCTGCCGATTTTCGATTACTCCCGAGAGAGCGTGGATGAAAGCCGTCTGGAAGACCCCCATTACAACTGGGGGTACGATCCGCAGAACTATAATGTGCCGGAAGGCTCCTACGCCACAGACCCTTATCTTCCGGATGTCCGCATCGCCGAGTTGAAACACCTCATCCAGACGCTGCATACTCGCGGGCTCCGGGTAATCATGGACGTGGTTTACAACCACGTATATGATGGGTACCTGATTCATTTTACTAAGCTGGTGCCGGGGTATTATTTGCGGTACAAGGCGGACCGGACGTTCTCGGACGGGGCGTTTTGCGGGAATGAGTGCGCCTCGGAACGGCCGATGATGACGAAATATATCGTTGATTCGATCCTGCATTGGGTACGCGAATACCATGTTGACGGGTTCCGCTTCGATCTAATGGGACTTATCGATATCGAGACGATGAATGAAATTCGCCGTCAACTGGACGAGATCGATCCTTCGATCCTGACGATCGGCGAAGGTTGGATGATGGAGACGGTGCTTCCCAAAGAGCGCCGGGCCAACCAGGATAACGCCGGGAAGGTACCGGGCATCGGCATGTTTAATGATGGGCTACGGGATGCGGTGAAGGGGGATATTTTCATCTTTGACCGCAAAGGATTCATCAGCGCCGGCGAAGGCTTCGAGGACGGGGTGAAGCGCGGCGTAGCCGGGGGCATTGACTATGACGGGGCGGAGCTTCGACAATTTGCCGTTGAGCCGATTCAGTCGGTCAACTACGTGGAATGCCATGATAACCACACGTTATGGGACAAAATCGAGCTGTCCACGCCGGGCGCCTCGGACGACGAACGCCGGGCGATGCACCGGCTTGCCTCGGCGATCGTGTTGACGAGCCAGGGCGTCCCGTTCCTCCACGCCGGTCAGGAATTCCTGCGCTCGAAAGGCGGCGTGGAGAACAGCTACAAATCGCCGATCGAGATCAACTGGCTCGATTGGGAACGCTGCGCTGCGCATCAGGACGACGTGTCCTATATGCGCAGCCTAATCGCTTTGCGCCAGGCGCATCCCGCGTTCCGCCTGCGGACGGCGGACGAGATCCGCTCGCACTTGCGCTTTGAAGCAGCGCCGCCCCATGCGGTGGCGTATACGCTGCGCGACCACGCCGGTGGCGACCCGGACCGCCACCTGTACGTGCTCTACAACGCGAACCCCGGCGCGTTGTCGCTGGAGCTGCCCGCCCTCGGACCGTGGGAGGTCCGGTTCGGCGGCGAGCATGTGCTCGCGCTGCAAGCGGGCGCGAGCGGTAGCCCTGCAGCGGCTGCGGGCGCTGCAGCGGAGCTGCCTCCAGCCGGGGCACGGCTGGAGGTTCGCGGGGTCGGCGTCGTGGTACTCGCCGTCCCGCGGCCCTTGGGTTAGCGCCGCGGCGCAGCCCGGCGCTGGGGGCTGGCCTGCGTCCAGCCCAGGTGGCTCGGCCGCTACAGGCATCGCCACGCTGCAGCGGCCCCAACAAATAAGGGTAAAAAATACCCTTATTTCTGCGGAAGGGCCCCTCTTGAACAAAATAGCGGTATTTTATGGCCTTATTTCTCCAGAGGAGCCCCCAAATGGGCGGTTTTGCCCCTGTCGGACAGAAATAAGGCCATTTTTTACCGTTAATTGTTCATCGCAACTCCAATCACCAGAAATAAGGCCATTTTTTACCGCTATATCACTCGGGGCCGTACACGCCCCGCCTCACACAAAAAACAACCCCCACGGCCAAGCCGATGGGGGCTGTTAGAATCGTTTAGCTTAGCGCCGAAGGCTCCAGACGCTGCGCTTGCACTTGGCTCTTCGCCGCGACCGTGTAGCTTTGGTCGTAGATGCGGATCGCCGCCGGTGCATCCGACTCGTTCGTAACGATGATGTTGTCTTCGGTTGCATTTACTTGCAACAGGGATCCGCGGAACATCACCTTGAACGAGAACGAGGTCCAGTGGGACGGGATGAACGGACGCAGCACCAGCTCGCCGTCGTTCACGCGCAGGCCGCCGAAGCCTTGCACGATCGCCATCCACGTGCCGGCCATACTGGTCGTATGGCAGCCGTCTTCCGTGTCGTTATTGTAATTGTCGAGGTCCAGGCGCGCGGTGCGCAGGTACATCTCGTACGCCTTCTCCTGATATCCAAGCTCGCAGGCGAGGATCGCATGCACGCAAGGGGAGAGGGAGGACTCGTGGACGGTCATCGGCTCGTAGAAGTCGAAGTTACGTTTCTTCGTGTCCAGGTCATAACGGTCGCCGAGGAAGAACAAGCCCTGCAGCACGTCAGCCTGCTTAATGAAGCACGAACGCAGGATCCGGTCCCAAGACCAGTTCTGGTTGATCGGCAGATGCTTCGGATCCAGATCCTTCACAGCGATCAGTTCTTTGTCGAGGAAGCCGTCCTGTTGCAGGAATACGCCGCGCTCTTCATCGTATGGGTAATACATGTTGTCGATGATGTGCTGCCATTGCTTCGTTTCCGTTTCTTCCAGGCCCAGCTTTTCGACCAGTGCATGATAGTGTGCGGAATCCTGTGCTTTGACCTCGCCCAGTGCTTCCAGCGTGTATTCCATCGTCCAGACCGCGATCCGGTTCGTATACCAGTTGTTGTTGACGTTGTTCTCGTATTCGTTAGGTCCGGTTACGCCGAGCATCACGTATTTGCCCTTCGCCTGCGAGAAGTTCACGCGTTGCTCCCAGAAGCGGGAGATTTCCACGAGCACCTCGAGGCCATATTCGCCCAGGTAGGATTTATCGCCTGTATAATTTACGTAGTTAAAAATCGCGTAAGCGATCGCCCCGTTCCGATGGATTTCTTCGAACGTGATTTCCCACTCGTTGTGGCATTCCTCGCCGTTCATCGTGACCATCGGGTAAAGCGCACCTTTGGTAAAGCCCAGCTTGCGAGCGTTTTCCTTGGCTTTCTCCAAGTGTTTATAGCGGTAGATCAGCAAATTGCGGGCGATGTCGGACTCGGCCGTGCTGAGGTAGAACGGCAGGCAATATGCTTCCGTATCCCAGTAGGTGCTGCCACCGTATTTTTCCCCGGTGAAGCCCTTCGGTCCGATGTTCAGACGGTCGTCCTCGCCGCTGTAGGTTTGGTTCAATTGGAAAATATTAAAGCGGATCGCCTGTTGCGCCGATTCGTCGCCGTCGATGATGATGTCGCTCATTTCCCATTTCTTTGCCCAGGCTTCGGCTTGCTCGCGTTTCAGCGTATCGAACCCGGCTTGCTTCGCAGAGCGGAGCGCTTCCGTTCCGGCCTTCACCAGATCGCCCAATCCGTGATCGCGAGAGGTCACATTCGCTACATATTTGAACAACGTAACCGTTTCGTTCGCAGAAGCGGTAACGGCAACTTCGGCGGAGACGAATTTCTCCTGTTCGTGGAACGCGGGAGTCAGCTCCAGGCGTTTCCCGCCTTGCTCCACATCAAACGCCATGATCGATGTCACGTGGAAGTCGAGTTTTTTCGTCTTCACGGTCAAGTAGGAGAGGTCGGCACCGGCGGATTTCTCCACCTCCAGCCAGAATTTCTCCTCATAGTTGGAGTCCTTATTCTTCACATCCCCATCGAGATAAGGCGCAAAACGAAGCTCACCACTGAAATTCAACGGCGTCACGGCATAACGGATCGCCCCGATTTCATGGCGTACGATGCTGACGAAACGCACGGATTCCACTGCCAGTTCTTTGCCGTCCTTCATGACGGCGGTAAAACGGCGGGAGAGAGTACCTTCCTTCATGTTGAGCGCGCGGACGAAATCCTTGACCTGACACTCGGCCAAATCCAGCGCCACGCCGTCCACGAACACGCCGATGCCGATCCAGTTGGTGCTGTTGAGCACTTTGGCGAAGTATTCGGGATAGCCATTTTTCCACCAGCCCACTCGCGTTTTGTCCGGATAATACACGCCGGCCATATAGCTGCCTTGCAGGGAAGGACCGCTGTATTGCTCCTCGAAGTTTGCACGCTGGCCCATATATCCGTTGCCAATGCTGAAAATGCTTTCAGAAATTTCATGATTCGCCGGATCAAAGGATTCCTCCAGGATGGACCAAGGATCCACTTTTAAATACTGTTTCACTCTAACCGCTCCTTTAGTCTTTCTAATAGATTATTTATGCAAAAAAAGAACGAGAGCTATTCGCCGTAAGAGACTCGCTTTTTATTGGCGAATGGCGAGTCACGTTGCTCGAAGCTGTACTATGGGCCTCTTATGCTTATTCGGCAGCCAGCTGCTGAAGCAGGGCAACCGAAACGTCACCTAGCGAAGAGACTACCCGGTTGGCGTCGCCAAGCGTTGCCGGCGATCCGATGCCGATGCAGCGCATGCCGGCACGACGAGCAGCTTCGATTCCGGCTTCCGCATCTTCAAATACGACGCAAGCTTCCGGGGGAACGCCAAGTTCCGAGGCGCCGAGCAGGAATACCTCAGGGTCGGGTTTGGCGCTGGAAGTGCGAGTACCGTCGATAATCGCATCGAAGTACGGCGTCAGCCCGGTGTTTTGCAAAATGATCGGCGCGTTCTTGCTGGCCGACCCCAGTGCGGTCTTCAGCCCGTTTTCACGGCATTGCTGCAGGAACTCGAGCGCCCCCGGCAAAATTTCCGACGCATCCATCCGGGAAATGTATTCGACGTACCAGTTGTTTTTGCGTTCGGCCAGCTCCTGCTTCACGTTGTCTTCCAGCTGAAGGCCGCCAACACCAAGCAAAATGTCCAACGAAGCCATGCGGCTTACGCCCTTGAGCTTCTCATTATCCTGTTCTGTGAATTCAAAGCCTAGTTCCGCAGCTAGCCGTTTCCAGGCCAGAAAATGATACTTCGCGGTATCGACGAGCACGCCGTCGAGGTCAAACAAACAAGCTTGAATGGGATTCATAACCAACCTCCTGTAAGGTCATCGATTAGCGCAAACGTTTGAACAAAAGGTGAAAAATAAAGGAAGCTTCAGCTCCCGTTTATTTTCACCAACAGGTCCATGCGTCCCTTAGGATTTCTTGGGGACCGAATACATGGACGAATCGCGGACGATCAGGCGGTGCGGAATGATCTGCCGCTTCGGATACACCTTGTCGCTGTTGTTTTGAATCGATTGAATCAATACCTGAGAAGCGGTGTAACCTAAGTTGTAAATGCCGATATCCATGCTGCTGAGCGGTGGCGTAGAAAGCTCCGACAGCGGGATATTGTTGAAGCTGACCAGGCACAAATCTTCAGGCACTTTGAATTTCAGTTCATGCAAGCCGCGAAGCACGCCAAAGGCTACAACATCGTCAATCATGACCAGAGCCGTCGGACGGTCTGGAAGATTCATGAAGAACGACATGGCCCGATAGCCGCTGTCCTGTAAAAACTCACCTTCGACAATCCATTCGGGCCGGCACTCCAAGCCTGAATCTTTGAGCGCATCCTGATAGCCCTTCAACCGGTCTTTGGAGACGACGAGCTCCGGCGGTCCGCTGACGAACCCGATCCGTTCATGTCCCAAGGCGATCAAATGTTTTGTGGCGTCGTATGACGCCTGGATATTATCATTATCCACCGTTAAAATATCAGGATATTCCTCGCTGCGTCCGATCAACACGAACGGGTGACCCCCCTCATGGAGGAAATCGATCACCGGATCGTTCTGCCGTGAATACAGCAAAATGACCCCGTCCACCCGGCGTCCGTTCAAAAGTCTGGAGACGCTTTCGAGTTCTTCCTTCTCATTGGCTCCGGAGCTGATGAGTACATCATAGCCTAGGCGGCTGGCCTGGGTTACGATGCCGCGGATCAGTTCCATGAAGAAGAAGTTCGAGAACAATTCCTCTGCGGACTTTGGCAGCATGATGCAAATACTGTTTGTCGTTTTGGAGACCAAACTCTTGGCCATGATGTTTGGATGGTAGCCAAGCTGGTCCATAATGAGCTTCACTTTGCGCGAGGTTTCCGCGCTGATTCTGGGGTGATTGGACAGCACCCGGGACACGGTAGAGGGCGATACTCCGGCCTTTTTGGCAACATCCTTAATGGTGACAGCCATAAAAAACCTCCTCTGTGGAACCGTTTGCTTTACACTGTAATCTTAATCTAAAGAAAACGGAAAGTAAATAGAGAATCTGGGGATAAATCGCATACATCCGCCTTGTGATCAGGGTTTTTTCATCGAAATTAAACATCATTGGGAGTAAATAACTGTTCGAATTGCGCAAACGATTTACCCAAAAAAATGACCGGCCATTTCCAGAAGGAATTAGGCCGGTCACAAAAAAGGTGAAGCTTGATTTAGCGTAGGAAGGATCGTTTACGCCAGAGTCAACACGGCATAACCGTAAGCCGGAAGCTTAACGGCGAGCTTGCCGTCGTTCGTGCCGTAGGTTTGACCGCTGAAGGCGTCGCGCCAAGCTTGCCCGGCCGCAGGAACCTCGAGGATCTGTCCGGCATCGTAGTTGTTCAGCAGGACAAGCACTTTCTCTCCGTTCAATACGCGTTCATAAGCGAGCTTCGAGCCTTCCTTCTCTGCGAGCAGGAATTTCAGGCTGCCGGTGCGTAGCGGAGCGAGCTGCTTGCGAACGGCGATCAGCTTCTGGTAGAACGCGAACAAGTCGCGATCCTGACGTTTCGGATCCCACTCCATGCACTTGCGGCAATCCGGATCCTGCCCGCCGTCAAGGCCAACTTCGTCCCCGTAATAAATGCAAGGCGTTCCGCTGTAAGTAAACTGGAACAGGGCCGCCAGCTTCATTTGGGCTTTGTTGTCTTTGCATAACGTCAACAGGCGAGGGGTATCGTGGCTATCAAGCAGATTAAATGCCACTTCACTTGCCTGAAGAGGGTATCGGGACAACTGCTTGCCGATCGCATTGGCGAAACCTTCCGCATCGAGCGTGCCGCGCACGACGAAATCAAGCACGGCTTCGGTGAACGGATAGTTCATCACGGCGTCGAATTGGTCCCCTTGCAGCCAGCCGGAGGATTCGTGCCAAATTTCGCCCAAGATGTAGGCGTCTGGGTTAGCAGCTTTTACCGTTTTGCGGAAATCGCGCCAGAAAGCATGATCCACTTCGTTAGCTACGTCCAGCCGCCAGCCGTCGATTCCGACTTCCTTAATCCAAAACTCGGCGACTTTCAACAAGTATTCTTTGACTTCCGGGTTTTCGGTATTCAATTTTGGCATCAGCGGTTCGAACGCAAACGTATCATAGGTTGGTACGCCGTCCTTCACTTGCAGAGGGTATTCGCGCACGTAAAACCAGTCTTTGTAGCGGGATTTTTCGCCCTTTTCCATCACGTCCACGAAGGGAGCAAACGTCTTACCGGAGTGGTTGAACACCGCGTCGAACAACACCTTGATGCCGCGTTCATGACAAGCCTGCACCAGCTTCTTGATCGTGGAAATGTCCCCGAAATGCGGATCGATCTTCATATAATCGGCTGTGTCGTACTTGTGGTTGGTTGTCGCTTCAAAGACCGGGGTGAAATAGATTCCTGTAATGCCCAGTTCACTTAAGTGATCAAGGTGATCGATGACGCCTTGCAGATCTCCGCCAAAGAAGTTATCCCGTTCCGGCTTGCCGCCCCAAGGCAATGCCCCTTTCGGATCGTTGCTCGGGTCGCCGTTTGCAAAGCGTTCCGGGAAGATCTGATAGAAGATGGCATCCTTCACCCATGCAGGCGGCGTGAACACGTCGATCGGATTAATGAACGGGAACTCGAACAGCCGTTCAGGACCGGCCGGACGTTCCTTCGTAAATTCGCTTTCCGTCATCCAGATTTGCTCTTCGCCGGATTTCAGCAGGAAGCCGTATCTCGTCCGGCGCAGCGGCGGTTGATAAGCGCATTCCCAGTAGTCGAACATCTCGTCGCTGATCATGAGGGTCATCGGAATCAGCTCTTTGCTTTGATCCCACATGTATTTGTCTCCAACAAAAGCATAAACCTCGGTGAGATCGTTCTTCTTGGCTCGCAGGCGCAAATGGAGTGTTCTGTTGTCGTAAGCATAAGTCCAATTGAGTTTGGGACGATGATATACGGCCTCGAGTAACATAATAAATTCCTCCTAAATCGGTTTTTAGATCGCTTCGTCCGCCAGGCTCCGTCCCCGGCTGTTTTGTGCATAAGCAAAAAAAGCACATCCAAGCCAAGTAACGGGCCGAGGATGTACCTTTCGATAACAGCGCCTTCAACTTATTGAACCGAGCGGCAAAGCTAGTATTGCTCTCATTGATCCGGATTATAACACTGTTCAAACCATTGCACAAGACAGAGGCACAAAGAGAGTGGTATTGAATGAAAGTATGGAAGTAATCGTAGACAAAAAGGACAAATACCGCTTGATACATAGGGGGAAAACGCGAAAACATGCCTCGAATGCTAGCGTATGGCAAAGTCGTGAATACATAAAAAATGCGAATATCGGAGAAAATAAAAGAGAGAAGGAGAAAAGAAATGATTTACCCCCAGTTTAGGACTGTGCAAACGTTTTTACAAGTAGCATGCCATGATGTATGATGTGTTACGTGGATAAAGCGCTTTCGGGCGGGAAATGCTAAACTATTGGAGATAGAAGTCGCAACGGCGAAATAGTTTCAAGCACTTTCTGAAAACGTTTGCGCAAAATTCTTGAAAAACGTCTATATAAACATTTAGGAGGGGTTATTGTAATGAAGTTCAAAAAAGCATTGACCTTGGTTGCGGCGCTGTCCTTGGTTATTTCCATCACAGCTTGCGGATCGAATAATAACGGTGGCAACAACGGAAGTGCGAATGCTCCGGCGAACCAAACCGAAAACACTGGAAATGCGGGAACTGACAATGCTTCCGCAGAGTCGATCGTTCCGGAAGACGGCGCGGAACTGGTCGTTTGGGAAAGTAAAGAGGAGAAAGTATTTACAGAAGAAATCGCCAAACAATTTACGGAGAAATACGGCGTAAACGTAAAAATCGAAGAAGTAGCTCCAACCGATCAAATCGGTAAATTGACGCAAGACGGACCATCCGGTCTCGCTGCCGACGTTCTGATCGTTCCTCACGATCACTTGGGCAACGCAGCAACCTCCGGTCTGATTTTGGCGAACGACGTGTTTGCCGAAGAAACGACGAAGAACAATACAGAAGCTTCGATCCAAGGCGCAACTTTCGACGGTACGCTCTATGGTTATCCGCGGGCAGCCGAAACGATGGCTCTGTATTACAATAAATCGATCCTTCCCGAAGCGCCAAAAGACTTCAGTGACGTTATCGAGTTTAGCAAAACGTTCACCGACAAGTCGAAGAATAAATACGGCATCATGTGGGAAGTTGGGAACATGTACTTTAACTATCCGTTTATTGCCAGCACGGGAGGCTACCTGTTCGGCGATAATGGCACAAACCCTGACGATATCGGCTTAACCACCGATGGAGCCATCGAAAGTATGAAAGTGTTCCAAAGCTTGAAAGAAATTCTCCCGATCAATAGCGGCGACATCAACCCGGACATTAAACGCAGCTTGTTTAACGAAGGCGACGTAGCAATGGACATCAACGGTCCTTGGGAATTGGCCGGCTACAAGGCAGCTCTCGGCGACAACCTGGGTCTGGCTCCTTATCCGTCCATTAACGGCAAAACGGCGATCACTTTCTCCGGGATTAAAATTTGGGTCGTGAACTCCTTTACGAAATACCCGAACGCAGCGAAATTGTTCGCGAACTTTGCTTCCACGAAAGACGCTCAATTGTTGCTGAACGAAAAAGTTGGCGCAGTACCTACGAACCTTGAAGCGCTGGAAACTGATCAAATCAAAAACAATCCTTACGTATCGGCGTTTGCTGAGCAAGCGAAGAACTCGCAGCCAATGCCTTCTATTCCGGAAATGGCTAACGTATGGGCTCCTGTAAATGCGGCACTGCCGGAGATTTGGAATAATAATGCCGATCCGAAAGAAGCTATGGAAAAGGCCGCAACGCAAATTAAGGATTTGAATAACGGAGCGGCTGAATAAGTAAACGACGTACGAGGGAAGCGATCTGCCCGCCGCTGTTAGCGGCGGGTCATTCCTTAATTTCCCGTAGGAGAGGAGAAGGAAGGGAAATGGACCGACACAAGAGAAACGCGACGATCCTGTCGATACTGTGCATGGGGCTCGGTCAGCTGTATAATCGGCAGATCATCAAAGGTTTGTTGATGATGCTGATTGAAGCGTTCGGGATCACTTATTTTATTCGTAATTTGGGCAATGCGGTTTGGGGTATGATTACGCTTGGCGAAGTGCCTAGAATGCTTGTCAAAGGAAAATGGGTGGATGGAGATCACTCTATTTTCATCATGATTCAGAGCCTGATTACCTTACTGTTCTTGGCGGTGTTCATTCTTGTATACGTCATGAACGTCAGAGACGCCCGCAAAATCGGGGAAGAGAGAGATAAAGGCAAGAAGTCAAATAACTTTAAGCAATCGGTTCGCTATGTGCTAGATTATAAATTCGCTGTTGCTTTTTTGAGTATCCCCGCTGTCGGGATTTTATTTTTTACCGTGATGCCGATCATCTTTATGATCTTGCTCGCGTTTACCAACTACTCGGCGCCGAAGCACATTCCGCCAGCCATGCTGGTTGATTGGGTCGGATTCGGAACGTTTAAGAATCTGGTGGCGCTAAAAACCTGGAGCCATACCTTTTACGGCGTCTTAACCTGGACGATTATCTGGGCGATTTTGTCGACGGTAACGACTTATTTCGGCGGGTTGCTTGTGGCCTTGCTTATCAATCAGAAGGGCATTCGCTTTAAGGGGCTATGGAGAACGATTTTAATTCTTCCTTACGCCATTCCGCAGCTGATTTCGCTGCTTGTCATGAGAAATATGTTTAATGGCCAGTTTGGTCCGATTAACCAATACCTCGGATATTTCGGGCTAGGCGGATTACCGTGGTTGACTGACCCGTTCTGGGCGAAGGTTACGGTCATCGTCGTCAATATGTGGGTCGGGATTCCGGTTTCCATGCTGCTGATCCTGGGCGTGTTGACCACGATTCCGAAGGATCTGTACGAAGCGGCCGAAGTGGACGGAGCTACCGGATATCAGAAGTTCAGAATCGTTACGCTTCCGATGATCCTGTTCACGACCGCACCGACGCTCATTACTCAATTTGCCGGTAATATCAACAACTTTAACGCCATCTTCCTGCTAACGGGCGGTGATCCGGTCAAAGGCGATTATCAATACGCCGGGGCTACCGACCTCCTGGTTACGTGGCTCTACAAACTGACCTTGAACCAAAACAAATACAACATGGCCTCTGCTATCGGGATCATTATTTTCATCATTATCGCTTCGTTCTCGATTTACAACTACCGCAGAACCAAGTCGTTTAAAGAGGAGGATATGATCCAATGAGCGGACGGAAAATACGAAACGCGATTCGGCTGGGTGCCAGTTACGTGATGCTGGTTATACTGTGCATTGCCGCCGTTTACCCGGTGCTATGGGTCGTCTTCGGTTCTTTGCGGCCAGGTAAATCGCTATATAGCAAAACGCTGATTCCGGAGAAGTTTACGTTTGATCACTATACCGAACTATTTACATCGAAAACGTATTTGTTTGGCACCTGGTACTTAAATACGCTGAAAATCGCTGTTTTCTCCATGCTCCTGGGCGTGCTGCTGACACTGCTCACCAGCTATGCGTTATCCCGGTTTCGGTTCCGTGGACGCAAAACGGCGCTATCCGGGATGCTTGTTCTGGGGATGTTCCCGGGCTTCATGAGCATGATCGCCATTTACTTGCTGCTCAGGGAGCTGCAGCTTCTCGATACGCATATAGCGCTGATTATCGTGTATGCGGCAGGGGCCCCGCTCGGTGGTACGTTTATCGCGAAGGGCTTTCTCGATACGATTCCGCGATCGCTTGATGAAGCAGCGCGGATTGACGGCGCCAGCAACTTCCTGATCTTCCGGCGCATCATCCTCCCGCTGTCCAAGCCGATGCTGACTTATATGGCGTTAACCCAGTTTGTCGGTCCATGGGTTGACTTTATCTTTGCTCGGCTCGTGCTGCGGACGAAGGAAAACTGGACGCTGGCGGTTGGCATGTGGGATATGGTCAGCAGTAACCAAAACAGTAACTTTACCTTGTTTGCCGCAGGGGCGGTTCTGATCGCACTGCCGATTACCATCCTGTTCATGTTCCTGCAGCGGTTGCTTGTTGACGGCTTAACATCAGGCGCTAGCAAAGGATAACGCAGCAAGAGAGAATAGACACCCGGGTATAGCCTCAGTCGAGCTGGGCTATACCCTTTTTTTGTATACATATATTGTAAAAGGGGATGCGGGGTATGAAGAAGCTTCGCGGTCAGTGGCATTGGAATTCCGTGGGTTTGAAGATGTTTGTGATTGTATTTGCTGCAGTTGTATTGTTGTCGGCAGTACTAGGATTCAGTTCTTACCGGGCGTCGCGGGAAATTATCCGTGAGCAGGTGGCATCGGCATCCACTCAGGCGGTGGAGCAGGCCGCGGACAAGCTGGACTTTCTGTTTGACCAATATGAGGCGTCCTCGCGGCAGTTAGCCGTCGATCAAACGTTGCGGAGCGATTTGGAAACGGTTAACCAACCGGGGATCGGAACCGTCGCCAGAACGAAAGCCGAAGATCGAATTCGTAAGAAACTCGATACGTTGAAAGGGGCTGACGATCGACTTCAAGGGGTGCGTCTGGTCACCAAAGGTCTGGAGGATGTGAAATCGTATAAGTCCTCGGGGGTCAGCTCGGTGCGTACGGACGAGGCGGTGGAAGCGCGGGTGAAATCGGTGCTGGAGGCCGAAGGAGAACCCGTATGGTTTCCGGCGTTGCAGAAGGGCTTTTTTGGCGCCTACACCGAGCCGACGATTACGATGGCCAGGTTGCTGAGGAACATGAATCACCCGGAGGCGGAGTACATCCTGCTGTTTGAGATCAAAGCGCAGGCAGTGGGCGACATTTTGGGTAACCTGCAAATTGGAAAGAGCGGTCAGGTTCGGGTGCTTACCGCAGATAACCGTATTGTCCATGCGGCGGATAAGACCCTCTTGGAAACGGATTCTGTGATCCAGATTGACGCGAAGCATGCACAATCGGGAGAGAGCTCATTCCAAGCCGCGGATGAGCAAGGGGTACAGCAACTGGTCGTCTATAGACAACTAAAGACGGTCGACTGGAGAATTGTGGGGTATGCCCCGGAGAGTGATTTTCTGAGTGCGGCGGACCGGCTGCTGGTCGTGATGTTATTTGTGCTATTGGGTGCCGTAGTGGTTGCCGTGCTGATCGGCTATTTACTGGTGCGCATGGTCGGCCGGCCTTTGGAGAAGCTCTGCCGTTTGATGGAGGAAGGCGAAAGCGGGAATTTGCAGGTTCGCACTCATTTCAAGGGACGAGACGAAATCGGACGTTTGGGCCACAGCTTTAACCGGATGTTAGAGCAAATATCTCGGCTGGTGGAACAAACGAACGTGTCTGCGGCAGAATTGTTGACTACGGCAGAGAATCTGACGAGAGCCTCGCGCGACACGTCGCAAACCGCTGCTGAAATTGCGCAAGCAACCGGGGAAATTGCAGCCGGGGCGGAAAGCCTGGCCGTGGAAGCGGAGAAAGGAACCGAGACGGCGGAGAGAATCGGCAACCAGATGGGCCGGGTGGCTCAGGTCAACGCGGCGATGGACGAATCGGCTGGCCGGGTCATCGACGTGAGCCAACGAGGGGAATCGTATATGGAACAGCTGGTGGAGAAGACCGAATCGGTAGCGCGTATGACGGCCTTGCTGGAGGAGAATTCGGACAAGCTGAGCCGCAGCACCCGCTCGATTCGATCGATCCTCGCCCCGATGGTTGAAATGACGAAGCAGACGAATATATTGTCCCTCAACGCTTCGATCGAAGCGTCCCGAGCCGGGGCGGCCGGCAGAGGATTCATGGTCATCGCCGGAGAAATTCGCGAGCTGGCTGCAGCTTCGGGCGAATCGATCCAGACGGTGTCGGCGATCACCGAGGAGATCCAAGAGGCGATCGGACAAACCGTTGAGGTGCTGACAGGCATTTCCCCGTTGTTTGCCGCGCAAACGGAAGCCGTGAAAGAGGCGGCCGGCATCTTCCAGAACGTCAAAAGGGAGATGGAGCAATTTGTGACGGAGATCCGGAGTTCATCCACCTCCGTTCAGGAGCTGCTGCATTCGCAATCGATCCTGCATGATTTCGTCGATACGGTCAGTTCCGTTGTGGAGCAAACCAACGCCTCCACTGAGGAGGTTGCCTCGATGTCTCAGGAGCAGCATCGGGTTAGCGCCGAACTGGTCGATCTGTCAGCTCGGCTGGAAGAGCTGGCAGCTCAATTGCAACGTTCGCTTAGCGCGTTTCAGGGAGAACGAGCGGGGAGCCACTAACTAGTTTGCATAATTAAAAACGCTCCGGCGTTGAAGGAAAGCTAGGCTTCCTTCCGCCGGAGCGTTTATATTTTTGGCAGGCAGCTAACGGACTCAGGAGACGTTATTTGGGTTTCGATTCGCTTTGAATGCTCGATTTGGCCCGAATAACGTCACTGGAGTCCGTTACGTCAAGAATTTCGCATTATAGGATAGAATAACGTCATTACAGTCCGTTACGGGCCGTTACGAGGCCCATGTAACTGCGGTATGTGAAGTCGGAACGGAGCGACACCAAGTTGGGGCAGCGGCAACTCGGTTGCGATAAAGCAGCGAGCTTTATTCCAAAATGGCCGTCGAATATGCCGGTATTCCTAGCGTGTTCCCGCTCAGCTCCGCCCCAATGCTCGTTTCAGCCAGCAGCTTGGCGAAGCTCTTACCGTCCGCTTGATTCGGGTCCAATGTGAACGTAAGTTTGTCACCGGTCAGATTGTGAACAACCAGTACGGCCTGGTCCTCCGTGATGCGCACAAAGGCCGTTATTCCCGGCTGGTCCGTTTCATATTCCTGAATGGCACCGTCTTTGAGCGCGGGAAACTCGTTCCGGATCTGAATCATCTTGCGGTAATGCGACAGCAACGAAGCCGGGTCACCGGCTTGTTCGCTTATGCTAAGGCCTTTCTTGCCGGCATTGTACTCCGCGGTCTCCCAGGTCGTTTGCCCTTCGCTGTCGTCCTGCGTCCAGCGCATCGGCTCGCGGATCAGCTCATCAGGCTTTGCGCCATACATGCCGATTTCCTCGCCATAATAAATAAACGGGTTGCCGGGAAGTGTCAGCAGCAAGCTTGCCGCCATCTTCGCATGCGGTAAATCCCCCTCCAGCTGGGTCATGACCCGGTTCTGGTCATGGTTGGTCAGGAACGTGGCGTCGACGAATTGGCCGCCGGATTTCTCGCCATACAGCTTATACGAACGCTCCAGAGTGAAGGGGATATTCGCATCTTTTTCCGTCTTGACGCTGCTGAGAATGGTTTCGGCTAAGCTAAAGTTGAACCCGGAATCCAGCGCCTGATCCAAATAGGAAGCGATTAGCGCCGCCGAAGGATCCCATACCTCCCCCACGAGATAGGCGTCAGGCTTAACTTCCTTTAACCCGCTACGGAACTCCTGCCACCAGGCAACGTTCTTGTCCGTGGTCGCTTGGCTCTTATCGGTCTGCAGATCTTCATAGATATGCTTTGCGGCGTCTAGTCGGAACCCATCCACACCCTGCTTCAGCCAAAACTGACCTGTCGCGGTGATTTCTTTCCGTACTTTCGGGTTATCAAAATTGAGATCGGGCATCCCTTCCCAGAATATACCTAAATAGTGGTCGCCTCGCACACTATGCCAAGGGTTACCGCTTCCAGCGGCGCTGGAGCCGGACGTGGCCGTTCCGCTATCCTCGGCCCATACGTACCAATCCCGATAACTACTGGATTTATCGGCAGCCGCCTCCTTGAACCAAGGGTGCTCCTTACTGGTATGGTTGACGACCAAATCCATGATGACCTTGATCCCGCGTTTATGCGCCTCGTTCAGAAACTCACGGAAATCGTCCAATGTACCATAGTCCGGGTTAATCTGCTGATAGTCGGTCACATCATAGCCGTGGTAACTTGGCGAAGGGTTAATCGGCATCAGCCAAATCCCGCCGATACCCAGATCGGAGTTGGTATCTGGGTTTCCGTCGTTCAAGTAGTCGAGCTTGCGGGTCAAGCCTTTGAAATCTCCGATGCCGTCGCCGTTCGAATCGGCGAAGGAACGGACGAAGACTTCATAGAATACCGTAGACGGTTGGGGATCTACGGCATCGGCTGTAACAGCTTTCGCACCCCCGTCCGAGTTATGGCTTGAATCTGCCGTTGTTCCCGTGTTGTTGTCCTTTGGTTTCGGGGTTGAGGCGTTGCCGTCCGGCGTTCCGGTGCAACCCGCCAGCAGCAGCAGGATGAGGACAGCGCTTCCAATCCGCCGTAACTTCGTACGTCGGAGAAGGCCTGTGGTTTGCATGGATCATCTTCCTTTCCGAATAGTCCCTTTATTTCACCATCATACCTGACTTCATGACATTATTAAAACGTTTGCACAAATGAAATCGATGAAAATTCGGTGTTTTTTTAATAATACTCATCATTACCTTCTAATTTCTCAGTAATACTCCCTACTTCATTCAAATAGTGCTGATTTAAGGGATAGAATATAGAACAATCCTATTCATTTACCTTAAAATAAGCCATAATCGTTAAATCATCACCTAATAATAATGCGCAAACGTTGGAACTCGACTATGATGAACGGATTCACTGTATGGTATGGCCGCTGGTTTACGGTCTTATACGAGAGGATGGAACGTCTTCAATTCCATGACAAGCTCTGTAAAAATTAATCCTATCAAAATACTCGTATATGTGATATCATACGATTTGTAATTCGCATCTGGGCGTTTGCCCAGCGGGTGCGAAGACGAATTTATGTATTATTTTTTCAGGGGGAGATCTGATTATGGATACCTTGCGTATCATCATTAATGTAGCTGTCATGCTGGTGCTGATCGGCGTTCTGATTTGGATGCAGAAGAAGCACGTTTCTTTTACAAAACGGGTATTTACCGGGCTGGGCCTTGGGCTGGTGTTCGGCATTATCTTGCAGTTGTCCTATGGGGCTGGCTCGGAGGTTATTGCGAAGTCAACCGACTGGTTTAACTTGGCTGGCCGAGGTTACGTAGGGCTGCTGCAGATGGTCGTGATTCCGCTGATCATGGTATCGATCATCTCAGCGATCATGAACCTGAAAGGCAAGCAGAATTTGGGCAAAATGAGCGGACTAATTATCGCGGTGCTGTTGATTACGACGGCGATCGCGGCGAGCGTCAGTATCGTGACCAGCTTGAGCTTCGATCTCAAGGCGATCGAAATCCAGGCGGGCGAACGGGAGCAGGCGCGCGGGACGGCGCTTGAGGAACGGCTCGGTACGGTGGAAGACAAGACGATTCCGCAGCAAGTGCTGGATTTCATTCCGACCAATCCGTTTGCGGATATGACGGGCGCGCGGAGCACCTCGACCTTGGCGGTCGTGATTTTCTCAGCATTTATCGGGGTAGCGGTGCTTGGGTTGGATAAGAAGAAGCCGGAGCAGGCAGATACGTTCCGCAAAGTGGTTGAAGCGGTTTATGCCGTCGTGATGCGGATCGTTACGCTGGTGCTGCGTTTAACGCCTTACGGCATCTTGGCATTGATTACGAACGTCGCGGCCACAACCAATGCGGAAGAGATTTTGAAGCTGATCAAGTTCGTCGGTGCTTCCTACGTGGCATTGATCGTGATGTTTATTATTCACCTGATCCTGTTGGCCGTATTTGGTTACAATCCGATCCAATATGTACGTAAAGTGCTCCCGACGCTGGTGTTTGCGTTCACCTCGCGTTCGAGTGCCGCAACGATTCCGCTGAATGTGGAAACACAGACTAAACGTCTGGGCGTACCGGAAGGGATCGCCAACTTGTCGGCTTCATTTGGCGCAACGATCGGGCAAAACGGCTGCGCCGGGATATATCCCGCAATGCTGGCCGTCATGATTGCCCCAACCGTAGGAATTAATCCAATGAGCTGGGACTTCATTCTGACGTTGATCCTGGTTGTTGTCATAAGTTCGTTTGGAGTCGCCGGCGTCGGCGGCGGAGCGACGTTTGCTTCGCTGATCGTGCTGTCGACGATGAACTTACCGGTCGCTTTGGCAGGCCTCTTGATCTCCGTTGAGCCGTTGATCGATATGGGCCGGACTGCCTTGAACGTCAATGACTCGATCACCGCGGGTGTGATCACCGGCAAGATCCTCGGCGAGAACGACACCGAGGCATTCAAACGCGACGTGGATCTGGACGTCGTGACTGCGTAATCTAAAGCAATGAGAATAAATCCGAATTCGAACCGCTGGGCGTAAGCCCGGCGGTTTTTTTGTAGGCAAGTGTAATGATTACCGGGTTTTAAACGTATTAACATGCGGATGGCTTGGAGGCGGCATCCTGCCGCGCGGAGGAAGTGGCCCCAAGAAATCCGTCCCTTGAAGAAAGGAGGGAAAGGAACATGCTGCAGCAGCGCGCGCTGTTTCCATCCGTGAAGGAGCAGGACAAGCGAGACCAAGAAGAGCGGACAGCCGTATCGGCCGATACGGAGTTTGAAGTGATTTTTGAAACCTACTATACCCGAATCTTTAAATATATTCGCTTCCGGGTGGACTGCGATTATACGGCAGAGGATTTAACCAGCCAGGTCTTCGAGAAGGTATTGACCCGCTATGGTACCTTTCGGGCAGATCGCTCCCCGTTTGAGGCATGGCTGATCGCCATAGCCCGCAATACGGTAAACGATTATTACCGTAAGCAGCAGAGACGGAAGTGGTTTTCCCTGGATCTGTTTAAAGAGTCTCCATCTCGAGAGCAAGGGCCGGAGGACCGGACCCTCGTCCGAGAAGCGGAGACGGAAATGAGTCGAGCTTTGCAGACGTTAAAGCCCCAGGAACGACATTTGATAGCCCTCAAATTCGGTGCTGGTCTGAAGAATGTTCAAATTGCCGAATTTATAGGCTTAAGCGAAAGCCATATCGGTGTGATGCTGTTTCGCGCTACGAAGAAGTTAAAGTTGGAACTTGAAAGGGAGGATAAGGATGGACAACCAAGAACAATACCGCCGTTTTGAAGCTGAAGTGGACGCACTGCTGGAAGGACGCGAGGATCCCGTGAGTCAGACCGGAGAGTACGCCGAGTTGGTAGCTTTCGGAGGAGCGCTTGCCGCTGCCGAACTGGGTGCGGGAATTCATAAAGAGGCGGTAAAAAAGCGGATCACGAACCCTACTTCTGCTCGCGGCGCCGTCCGAGGTTTTACGGGTCGCAAGCTTGCCGGAGCGGTGGCTGTTGCCGCGGCGCTGATTCTGGTCATCGGGATCGGATTTACGCCTTCGTCGTTTGCCAGCGGCTTGCTCGATCGGATTATTTCCACGGTTACGTTAGGACATATCACCGTCTATCAGGTCGAATCTCCTTCGGAGGAAGCGTTAATCCCGTTGCCGGAAGCATTGCAGGGCAAAGTGTTCACGAAGGACGGTAAACCCGTCTACGAGATGAACTCGCATACAGGGACGTTGTATACCGCGGATGGCGAGGAAATCGCCGGATTTGACAACGAGGAAATCGTGACCAAGGCCCAAGCGGAAGCTGAGGTGAAGGAAGGGATTCTTACGTTGTCCGACCCGGAAGCCTTGAGTCAACACACCGCATTCCAGGTCAAAATGCCAGCGTTCTTGCCAGAAGGTTACGCCTTTAAACGGGCCGAACAATATCTCGACGAACAGGGGACAGCGAGCCCGAAATACATCAGTTTGTATTTTGCCGAAGCGAGTAACGGAAATGAAATTTACATTCAGCAGCGGCTAGCCGAGGAAGAAACCGCTTATGCCAGCTCTACGGAGGGAGCGGTAAAGAAGACCAAGATCGGTGGTGCGGATGCTATCATCGTGAATGGGAATTCGATTGCTTGGGAGGCGGATGGCGTGATGTTTGATCTGATCGCCAAAGGGTTAGACGAAAGCGAATTGATCCGGATCGCGGAGTCTTTGAAGTAAATTGCAAAGAACAAACCGGCTCGCGATGGCGGCCGGTTTGTTTGTGCGCTGCGTTAGGCTCATCGGCTCATCGCATGCTATTGGTCACTAGTGGTCACTCTAACGGACCTGAGAGACCTTATTTGCCCCAAATTGGGCCTTTCCAAATTCTAACGGACCGTAGAGCCATTATTTGACCGAAAATCCCGTGCATGTAGCTCAAAAACGCCAAATAAGGTCTTTGGGGTCCGTTACATTTTTATAGCTGGCTGTTATCCCGAAATAACGGCGTTGGAGTCCGTTAGAATAGCTCGAGCGCTCCCGTGCGCTATTTCACGGCATAAAGTGTTTCCGCGCTGAGGCCATTCAGTTGATCACAACGTTCTTCTCTTCAAACTTGATCTCCGACGGTTTGTCGGGGGGCGTAGGGGGAGCGGTGGAGCCGTTGATGATGACTTTGTCGTTACCGTTGATATTTAACGCTCCGTTCGTATAGACGCTGCCCGCTAGGGTCGAAGGGGAGTTCCCGTTATTCAGGTTGACCGAACCCGCAGCGAACAAGGCGAATTGATTGCTGCCATTGAGGTTGCCGTTTGAGGTTCCCGTTAAATAGATGTTTTTCGCCAGTAACGTACCGCTCGTGTTTAACGTGCTTCCGTAGAAATCCCCAGTTATGTTCACCGTAGGATCGCTGTTAAAATTGGTTGTGCCGTTTACTTTTATCCGGCTGCCTTGTAATTTCATGTTGTTCCCGCTGTTCATGAGCAAGTCCCCGCTAATGTAGATGATCCCGCTGGCAACAATCGAGGAATTAGCCTCCATCGTTACCCCGCCGTTCACCCAAAGATCGCCATCCACCTTTAAAGTGACATTGGGCATCAATTTGATCGAATTCAATACGGTTGATTTTGTGTACTTGGCGTTGGCTTTGACCTCGAAATCCAGGGGTGTGGCCGGAGTGGAAAAGAGGGCGGATTTCGTCGTCTTCATTTCCTTATCAACCTGATGGACAATGGAGGAAATATCCAGCTTATCCGGTGGAGTTAAACCAGATCCGCCCGGAATGGTAGGGGATACAAGCACTCCGTTGATTTTGGACTGATTGTTGGCGACGGCACCTGCTGAATAGACGTTGCCATTGATCGTCGTTCCGTTCAACGCCAGGGCTCCAAAGCTAACAACGGCATACCCGCCCGTTCCGGATCCCGGGGAAGGATCGCCCGGGGTGAAGGATAGCGTAATTGCCACCTTCCGCCGAAAGGTTTGCGTAATTTTGTCGGACACCCCGTCGGCTTTGACAATGGCGACATATCGCTGGTTTTCCTTGTCCAAAGTTACCGTATCTGACTCTACATAAGGAGCGGCGGCAGCTTTGACATCCTCCAGCGTGACCTTGTCCTTCTTCATCAGCGCCATCACGGCAGCCCTGAGTTCGGAAAGCTTGATCAACAGCTTCGTTTCGCCGTCGGCTTGAGCGGAGACGATATCTTCAGAGACGTTCACCATGCCTTGGGAGTTTGTCACCGACTGCATGACCAAAGTGCCCACCACGAGAAGGAGGGCAACCAGAAGCAATACGGAGATCAAGGCATAACCTTGCTCTTGGCGAAAAGCGGCTTGTCCTCGTCCTTTCATCCCTACGCACCTCACGATATAAGTTTTATCGAAACGAATAAATAGATGGGTTCCACCTTGGGCTCATTCTTGAGCGCAACTTTCAGGTTCAGAAGTAAATCGTTGGGTCCCTTGGTGAACGTGGTGCCGGTTAAATCCAGCGTTTCGTCGCTGAACCGGACACCGTCAAGGAGAAGCTGTCCACCGTTCAGTTGGAAGCGGATCGTCTGGGTTGCCTCCGAAAGCGCGTCGGTGACCACCTCAGCCTGAAATTGGGTAAAGCTGCTTCCAGAACTTGAGATCGCCGCGGCGTTTCTCAGTTTGGCCTGGAGCGCGGAACTCAGCGTAATCGCTTCATTTCGCAGCTCGGTTTCATGGTTGACTCGTCCAAAAGCGAACAGCGAGGTGGTCAATACGGTGGACACCAAAATGACCAGGAGACCGGACAAAGCCAAAGCGGCCAGCAGCTCCACGAGTGTGATGCCGTCTTCACGGCGAATCAGCTCCATCCGAAGCTTCATGGTAAACTCCCTCCCGCAGCAGTCGCATAGTTCTTCTTGACGGCGCCAGTAATCGAGACGTTATGCCTATATTTGCCGGCTCCTTGGGACGGATCGGGCTGCCAATAGGCGGTTACGGTGATGTACAGAATGTCGGGATTGGAAGCGTATTTTGAATTGCGGTCACTGATCTCTGTCGTCAGGAGGTAGATGTCCTTCGTCGCATTAGGCAGCGTACCCGGGGGGCGGTTGGCCCAGGTTTGCAGCACTGAGAACTCCATGGCCTGAATCTCGTGCAGATGGGCGTTGGCCAAATGGGTCGCAGACAGGCGTTGGTTCGTAAGCTTGCTCTGCGTGGCGCTGTTCGTGAAATAGGATAGAAAATATAAGCTGACGATCGAGAGAATAACTAGCGCAAGGGCCACTTCGAGTAGCGTCAGACCGTCTTCCCGAGCAATCGTATGCCGAAGGGAAGATTTTTTGGGGTTTAAGGCGGATTTCATGACGATCCACTCGCTTTCAAACGGTATAAAAAAATGTTGAGTCTTGTTAGTCGATGGAGAGTCCTGTCGAGCTATGTATTCTAGGTATATTTTACTATAAAAATGATAGCATCGTTTTTGCGAAAGGTATATAATCGTTATGAAATTAAGGTTGCATAAATTTCCCTCGTGTAATCTATCAAATGACCTGAACGTACTGGATTAGGCCTTTGGAACTAACCTCGTAACAGCTTTTTTCAGCACATGCACTCTCAGATTCTCTTAAAAATTCCAACAGTGATGAGGTGAACCATGTACACGATCAAAAAAAGGTTGGGTGAACTTCTACTGGAATCCGGAATCATCACGGAACCGCAGCTGCAAACCGCTTTGGAGGAACAGCAGCGTACAAAGAAAAAACTCGGCGACGTGTTGCTGGCGCAAGGCGTCCTGACGGAACACCAGCTCATCGAGGTGTTGGAGTTTCAACTTGGTATCCCGCATGTCACGTTGTCAAGGTTTCAAATCGATGCCAAATTGAGCCAGGTCATTCCGGAGCAGATGGCCAGACGTTATCAAGTGCTCCCGATCCGCGTGGACGGACGTAAGCTGATGGTCGCGATGGCGGACCCTTTGGATTTGTTTGTCATCGACGACCTTCGTATGAGCACCGGCTTTATGATCGAACCGGCGATTATTTCACGGGGAGAGCTGCAGCGAGGAATTGCCCGGCTCTATGGCCTGCAGGACTCCATGAACGAAATGATTAAGGATCTCGGAGCTGGCGTCGCTCAAATCGATGCCCTAGATTCGGTGATTTTGGGCGAGGATTCGCCCGTCGTCCGGCTGGTGCAACAAATGATTGAGCAGGCGGTACGCCTCGGGGCCAGCGATATCCATGTTGACCCGATGGATACGCAGCTTGCGATCCGCTACCGGATCGACGGACAGCTTCGCAACGAGCGGACCGTTCCGAAGTCGATGCAAGGCGTGATCATCGCCAGACTGAAGATATTGGGCAACTTGAACATAGCCGAACGGCGGCTGCCCCAGGACGGCCGGATCAAGATGCTGGTGGACGGTAAACCCATTGATATTCGATTGTCTTCGCTGCCTACCGTTCATGGGGAAAAAATCGTCATGCGGCTGCTCGATCTCGCCGACGGCGTCAAGGGATTGGACAAGCTGGGCATGACGGAGCATTCGTTAAGCTTGTTCCGGCGAATGATCGAAAAGCAGCACGGTATGGTCCTGCTGACAGGACCAACGGGAAGTGGGAAAACGACGACCCTGTACTCGGCATTACAGCACCTGAACCGAGAGGAAACGAACATTATAACGGTCGAAGATCCAGTGGAATACATGCTGGACGGCGTGAACCAAATGCAGGTTCATCCTGCGGCCGGACTGACGTTCGCCAGGGGGCTGCGTTCGATCCTGCGGCAGGACCCTAATATTATCATGGTGGGAGAAATACGTGACCTGGAAACGGCGGAAATTGCAATTCGAGCTTCGTTAACGGGCCATCTTGTATTCTCGACCTTACATACGAATGATGCGGTGAGTACGGTCGTCCGGTTGCGCGACATGGGCATCGAACCGTACCTGATCGCGTCCTCGCTAATCGGGATCGTAGCTCAGCGGCTGGTGCGCTGCATTTGCCCGGATTGCAAAGCCGCCTATACGCCAGATAAGCAGGAAATGATTTACCTGGAGCGGCTTGGCATACGCACGGACAAGCTGTACCGCGGCGCCGGCTGCGGCACTTGCGGCAAAACCGGCTACCGCGGCCGGATGGCGGTGCATGAAGCCCTGCTCATTAGCGATGATCTTCGTTCGGCTATCGTGGACGGCTGTTCAATCCCTGAACTACGCCAGATGGCGAAGGAGCAAGGAATGACGACACTGTTTGCCGACGGGATTCAGAAAGCGCTGGAGGGACGAACCACCCTGCAGGAAATCATCCGCGAAGTAGATGAGGAAGAACGATGAACCAGGAACCTATCGTAACGGACGATACGTTTAACGGACTGTTGAAACACGCTTTTGATGCCGGTGCATCCGATTTGCATGTGACGGTGAATTCGCCGCCGGTACTGCGGATCGACGGGGTGCTTCAAGCGCTGGGCGAGGAGCTGCTGTCGCCGTCCACGCTGGAGCAGATCGTGCAGGAGTTGATGAGCCCAGCGCAGTACAAGAAATTCACGGAGCAAGGGGAGTTGGATTTTTCTTACGGCGTGCCTGGGATCTCCCGGTTCCGGATCAATGTATTCCGGCAACGGGGCTCGATCAGTATCGCGGCAAGGGTCATTTCGCCATCCATCCCGGCCTTCGAAACCTTACATCTCCCGCCCGTGTTGCTGAAGCTGGCCCAGAAGCCGCAAGGCTTGTTTCTCGTTACCGGCCCAACCGGAAGCGGGAAATCGACGACTCTGGCCTCGTTGATAGACCATATCAACCATACGCAGCGCAAGCATATCGTGACGTTGGAGGACCCGATCGAATATCTGCATCGCCATGATAAGTCGATCATCAATCAGCGTGAGGTGGGATTGGATACGGTATCGTTTGACAGCGGCCTCCGGGCAGCGCTTCGCCAGGACCCGGATATTATTCTGGTCGGGGAGATGCGCGATCCGGAAACGATCCGGACGGCGATCACGGCGGCCGAAACCGGGCACCTCGTTTTTGCCACCTTACATACCGCCGATGCGCCACAAACGATCGATCGGATCATCGATGCTTTTCCGCCGGCTCAACAGGGGCAAATTCGGATTCAACTCGCTTCGGTGCTGCTGGCGATCCTGTCTCAGCGGCTGCTGCCATCCCGCAGCGGGAAGGGGCGCATTTGCACGACGGAATTGCTGCTCAATCCGCCGGCGGTCGGCAACCTGATCCGTTCGGAGAAGGTGCACCAGATCAAAAGCGTGATGCAAACGAACTTCCAGCTTGGGATGCACACGCTGGAGATGAGCCTGCGTGAGCTGTTGCGGCTCGGCGCGGTGGATGAAGCCTCAGCCCGACCGTACTTGACGGAAAGCACGCTCTAATTCATGAGTGGCGCAAAGACAGATGTGAGAAGCGGAAGGACAGATGCCAGATGCCCCAGTACGTATATCAAGGCAAGGATGGGGTGGGGAAACAACGCAAAGGGGCTTTGCAAGCTCCGGATCGACCCGCCGCGCTTGCCGAGCTCAAGAGGCAGCAAATCGTTGTAACCGGTCTGCGCGAAAAGCGGGAGACCGTTTGGAATAAGGAGTTTTACCTAGGGAGTCCGGTCAAAAACGAGCAATTCGTCGTGTTTTGCCGGCAATTCGCCACGATGATCAAGGCGGGTATTTCCATCGTTGAGGCGACCGCGATCCTGGCGGAGCAATCTGAAAGCAAACCGCTGAAGAAGACGCTGGCCGAAGTGACGGCCGAGCTTCGCAAAGGCAATACATTCTCCGGGGCGATCTCGGCGTACCCGCGGATCTTTCCGACGATCTTCGTGCACATGATCCGTGCGGGTGAAGAGGCGGGCAGCATGGAGGAGACGCTGGAGCGGTTGGCCGTGTATTTTGAAAAGGCGCATATTACGCGGGAAAAGGTGAAGTCGGCGATGACTTATCCGCTGATCGTCAGCGTGATGGCCGTGTTTGTCATTATCTTTTTGCTGAAATTTATGATTCCGCGGTTTCAGGCGATGTTCGCCCAACTGGGTGGGGATCTGCCGGCGATCACGAAGTTTACGCTTTCCCTTAGCCGCAGCCTGGAGCAGCATTGGATCCTATGGCTGTTGACCGCTTTGGCGGCGGTCGCCGCCGTCTATCTGCTCCTGCGGTGGGAGCGAGGTGCCTATGCTTGGGATTACCTCAAGCTCAAAGCCCCCGTATTCGGGATGCTCAACCGAAAAAGCGCGATCGCCCAGCTGACACGGACGTTGTCCTCCTTGTTCGCCAGTGCGGTGCCGGTGCTGCAGGCCCTGGCCATCGTGGAGAAGGCGGTCGGCAACCGGGTGATCGGAGCTACGCTCCGGGAATGCCAGACCTCGCTGCGCCAAGGCCGGCCCCTGTCTGAGCCGCTGCGCCAGTCGTGGGTATTTCCGCCGCTGGTGACTCAGATGATCCGGGTTGGCGAAGAGACAGGCTCGATCGATACGATGCTGGGCAAGGTAGCGGATTTCTACGAACGCGACGTAGAGAATACCGTGGACAAGCTGAAGCAGTTGATCGAGCCGGTGATGATCCTTTTGCTCGCCGGTGTAGTTGGGTTTATTATCGCCTCGGTGATGATCCCGATGCTTAGCTTATATCGGAATATTAGTTAATCTTGGTTCAAAGGATACGAATTATTTAAGGGGGTTAATCAATCATGACAGCACTTATCCAACGTTTGCAACGTTTACGCAAGGAAGAGAAGGGGATTACGCTCGTCGAATTGCTAGCCGTGATCGTGATCATCGGCGTCATCGCCGCCATCGCGGTGCCGTTGATTACGGGGTTGCTGGACGATACGAAAGCAAACGCCAGATCGGCGACGGCGAATCAGCTGTATGAGGCGGCGAGATTGAGATCGATTTCAAAGAATAATGGGGAGATCTCAGGAACGCATACGCTGGCGCAGTTGGTTACAGACAAGTACATCCAAAGCGGGCTTACGGATCCGAAATCGGGTAGCCCATTAGCTGATACGACAACGGTTAACTTGGGAGCGACAGGTACTGCAACGGTTGTAACGATCGTCGTTACAGGTGGCGATACCATTAACTTTAATGCATCAGATTTGAAGAACGGTAAACCGGGTACAGCGAAGGCGCCATAATGGACGCTAATCTGCTCCTGACGGCGCTGAATTTGGCCGCTGGGCTGGCCTTGGGGCCGGCCCTGGCGCGATACGGGCGCCGGCTGGTCGCTCGGCGCGGGCTGCTCCGCGCCGTCGGCGGCGAAGCCGCAGGCCCGGCGGCGCGCGAAGCAGCCGCCACGGGCGAGCCCGCACGCGGCGCGGCTGACGCCAGCGCCGCCGCCCCCGCCTCCGGCCGGCTGCGCCGGGCCGGAGACCTCGCCGCCGCCCTCGCGACGGCGGCGCTGTTCGCGCTGATGCACCTGCAGTTCGGTGCATCGGGCGCATGGGCGGTCGGCCTGCTGCTGACCGCCCTGGCCGTGATGTGCGCGGTCACGGACCTGACCGCGCACATCATCCCCAACGGCGCCGTCATGGGCTTTGGCGCCGTGCTGCTCGTCGCCGCCCCGCTGGCGGGCGGCGTCCCGCTGTGGAGCCAAGCGCTGGGCGCGCTTGGCGGCGGCGGTCTGCTGCTGCTGATCGCCCTCCTCACCTCCGGGAAGGGGATGGGGATGGGCGACGTGAAGCTGCTGACCGTCTTCGGCTGGGTCATCGGCTTTCCCGGCGTGCTCCTTGCCTTATTTCTGGCCAGCGCGGCCGGCGCGGCCGCCGGATTGCTGCAACTGGCGCGAGGCCGCAGGAACCGCGGCCAGACGCTGGCGTTTGGTCCCTTTTTGGCGATCGGCACCCTGGTGGTTTACATGTATGGAAAGGAGATCATCCATTGGTATCTGCAAAACGTCATCCCTCTTTACTGAGCCGACGGCCGGCCCATATCGGAATTACCATCGATGAGGATGGCATCCGTTACGTCAAATACAACCCCAAACGGGGTACCGTGGAACGGGCCGGCTTACTGCCGGTAGATGCCGAACTGAACGAGGACGGAGTTCCCGATGTGACCGGGGTAACTGATATGGTGAAGCGCTGGGTGAACCGCCGGGGACTCACCGGGAAAAAGGTTCGCTTGGCGGCCCCCACCTCCCAGTCGTTTATTCGTTTGCTCCACGTCCCCAAGGTAAGCAAAAGACAGCAGCGCCGCGTAACCGAGCTGGAGATCGAAGGTAGCATTCGCCTGCCTTTTGAGGATCCGGTGATCGATTACCATTGGATGGAGGATCGCGTACAGGAGGAGACTCTGCTCACCTTCGTTGCGGCCGTCCCCCGTCCGGTCGTACAAGGGCTGGTTTCGTCTTTGGAAACCGCCGGATTACGTATGGAAGCGGTCGATTTGGCCGCAATCGCGCTATCGCGAATCCTCCGGCAGCAGCGCTTGCTCGGGGAGACCAGCAATGTGATGGCTATTAATTTTAAGGCCAAGGAAGCTGAGATTTACACGTACCACCACGGTCTGCCCGATTTCGTACGCACGTTTCCGCTGGAGCCGATGTCCGGGGACAAGCTGAATACGTGGCGGTACGGAGAAATCGTCTCCTCGGTAACCCGAATCATGAACTTCTACGAATATACGCTGCACGAAGGACATGAACGGGTACAAAGTATCGTGATCGCGGGCGCGGCGCCGGACAAGCCGGAGATCGCCCGGCAGCTGTCGGCGGCCTTTGATCAGGTGAGCGTGTCCGAAGTGGATGTATCGCCTTATTTTGTCGGGCAAGACATGGCCGACCAAGGCAGTTATGCGATAGCCCTCGGCCTGGCGATGAAGGGAGCGGAACGCCGATGATCGACA
This sequence comes from Paenibacillus sp. J53TS2, assembly GCF_018403305.1. Lineage (NCBI taxonomy): Bacteria > Bacillati > Bacillota > Bacilli > Caryophanales > Paenibacillaceae > Paenibacillus > Paenibacillus sp. J53TS2. The sequence goes on along the minus strand of NZ_BOSK01000015.1, from coordinate 33,070 downwards.
TCAATTTGCTCCCTCCCAAACCCCGTGCGGCATCAACCGGACTCGTTCTGCCCGTTTTGTTGCTGCTCGCAGGGCTTGCTATCAGCGCCTACCTCGGTTACGAGTATTGGGGGGTGCAGGAAGATACGGCAGCTTTGCGAACCTCGATCGCTGAAACGGAGCAGCAGCAAGCAGAGCTGCAAAACGAGCTGCAAAGCATGGGGGCTTCAGGAATCGGAGCCGCGGGTGTCGAGTTGATCGAGAAGCTGCGACAACAGCGGCCCGATGTGAAGACGTTGGTCGGCAGACTGGAAGCTCCGTTGCCCACCGGCAGCACGCTGGAGACGGTTCGCTTTGGCGATGCCGGTCTGGCCTGGACCTGCCTGTTCACCAGCTTGGGCCAAGCCAGCACTTATTCATCTTCGCTCCGTGAACAGCCGGAATTAAGCGGGGAGCTGATTCAATCGGTGAAGGAGTTGCCGGGACGCGGATATATCGGTACGTTTGAACTGAGGTCGGGGACGGGAACGACGGAACAGGCAGGTGACGGAGAATGAAGACGGAACATCAGTCTGGATCTGCCGGAGCCCGCTGGATGCTGATTGCTGCCCTCGTGATGCTGGCGGCAGGATCGTTTTATTTCTTCGGTTACCGACCGGAGGTGGCGAAGTCGGTGAACTTGGAGTCCGACCACGAAGAGAAGCAACTCTTTCTACAAAAGACCCAGGCGATCACGGATGCCAAACGAGCGGATTTGGCGGCGGAGAACGCTTCTGCCGACACGGCCAAGCAAGAGGCGGCCGTACCTGATGAACCCGATCGGGAAGGGACTTTGCTTGACCTAGAACAGGCAGCCAAGTCTTCCGGTGTGCAGATCAGGGAGGTCGTCTTCGAAGAGTCCGGGATCGGCGAATCGTCCGCTGCCTCGGCTGAGACTACGCCGATGGACGCTCCCGGACCGCTGAATGAAGCCGACATCAACTCGGCGGGGTTCACTGTAATGTCATTTCGGCTTAACTTGAAGGGGACGCTGGCCGAGGTCAAAAGCTTCGCCGCAGCTCTGCAAGATGCTGAACGGCTTTACGTCGTCCAATCCTTCGACTATGGGGACGAAGAAGCAACAGGCACGAAAGCGGCCGTCCTCCAGATATTGGCTTTATATCGTTAATTAGGCAATGCCATAAACCCTTTGAGCTCAAAGAAGCATTCCAGCCGTGGCGCTGGGGTGCTTTTTTTTGCAAATCCCTATCATTCCCTGATACTTTCTGCTATGTTCACCGTATACATAATTATAATGCTGAAAGGTGGTGCAACAGGGGGATGGAAATGTGGGCAATTTGGCTCATCGTCGCCGGAATCTTATTGGTACTTGAGATGATGACGATGACTTTTTACCTGCTATGGCTCTGCATCGGTTCGCTGGTTGCGACAGCCGTGGCTTTGGTGGCCCCCGAAGCTTATTTCTGGCAGGTTGTTGCGGGCTGTCTGGTCGCTTTGGTCCTGACGGTATTTACGAAACCGCTCTCCAGAAAATTTCGCGCAGCAAAAGGGTTTAAGGATATCGGTACCGAACTGGTAGGGAAGCAAGGCATTGTGGTGGAACCGATCGAACCCGGGCAATACGGCATCGTGAAGGTCGGGGGAGATTCTTGGAGCGCTACGGCGACTGTCCCGATCGGCCGGGACGAGAAGGTCCGGGTGCTGGAGCGAGGCAGTACAATTATCGAAGTAGAACGATGGGAGGAAATTTCTTAATGCAATGGGCAATTATTGCGATCATTGTCGTTGTTGTCGTCGTATTTATCTCATTGACGGTCAAAATCGTACCGCAACAACGGGTGGGAGTCGTCGAACGGCTCGGTAAATTCAACCGCTTGCTGACGCCGGGGCTTAACGTACTGATCCCGGTCATCGACCAGGTACGGACGTATCATGATTTGCGGATTCAACAAACCAATGTGCCTCCGCAAACCGTAATCACCAAGGATAACGTTCAGGTTCAGATCGACACGATCATCTTCTATCAAGTGGTGAATCCGGAGCAAGCGACGTACGGCATCTCCGATTTTGTCTACGGGGTGCGGAACATTACGACGGCAACGCTGCGTCAAATCATCGGTAAGATGGAGCTGGACGAAACGTTGTCCGGTCGGGAGAAGATTTCGACCGATATCCGGATCGCCTTGGACGAAGCGACGGAGAAATGGGGCGTACGGATCGAGCGGGTGGAAGTTCTCGATATCCGACCGCCGGTAGATATCCAAGAAGCGATGGACAAACAAATGAAGGCCGAACGGAACAAACGGGCCATCGTGCTGGAAGCGGAAGCTGCGAAGCAGGATATGATCCTGCGTGCGGAAGGTGACAAGCAAAGTAAAATCCTGAAAGCCGAGGGCGACAAGGAAGCGCGGATTCGCGAAGCCGAAGGCTTCCGCCAAGCCCAAGAGCTCGAAGCGCTTGGTCAGGCGAAAGCGATTGAGTCGGTTGCCGCTGCCGAAAAAGCGCGGATCGAAATGCTGCGCGATGCTGCCCTGAACGAAGCGGTCTTGGCGTACCAATCCTTCGAGGCGTTGAAGGAAGTGGCCAAGGGACCGGCGAACAAGGTGTTCATCCCATCGAATGCGATCGAAACGCTGGGAAGCCTCGGCGCCATCAGCGAAGTCTTCAAGGCCGGCAAAGACGGCAAATAAGTGCATGTAACCTAAAGAGCCTGGCAAGAGTTTGTTCTTGCCGGGCTCTTTTTCACGTCTAAACGGTTCTAAGTTCCTTCGCCCGGTACTGTCCCGGAGTAAACCCGGTCCATTTCTTAAAGGCATTGTGGAAGGCGCTGGGCTCGGAAAAATGCAGTAAATAGGCGATATCGCTGGAGGAATATTCATGGTGCTTCAAATAGGCTTTAGCCATCTCCATGCGTATGCTCGCCGATAATTGCTGGTAGGTGGTTCCCTCCTCACTCAGCTTCAGTTGCAGCGATCTTGGACTCATCGCAAACGCCTCTGCCGATTGTTGCAGGGTGGGAAAATAGCCGGGCAAGCAGGTCAACATCCACTCGCGAAGTTGATCGGACCACGACTTTCCGCGCACCAGCTTGGTCTTGATTTCCTCCGCGATCGCTTCAAAGGATTTCAGCAGCCTCGGATCCGAATACATCATCGGGAATTGCAGCACTTCCCGATCCATCCGGAAGTAGGCCTCTTTACCGCCAAACTTGGGTTCAATCCCAAACAACGAAATATACGCACTGAGATCCTCCGGAGCGGAATAAGTGAGCTGCAGTTCGCGAAGCGGAACAGGACGCTGGCTCATCCGGAGTAGCAGATGGTAAACCGAGCTCACCATATCGTCCAAGCAATAGCGGGATATCGGAAGCGAATGCGGTCTACAAATCCGAAGAACCAAGTCGTTCCCTTGTTCCTCCCATTCGAGATTGTAACCGCTGCACAAAATGACATGGTACCTTTGATAAGCCTGGAGGGCATCCAGGATACGTTCCGAATGCATCATGACATAACCAAGAATGCCTAGATCCGCGAGGTCCGTAAGTTGCCCCTGATGTAAGCCGAAGTTCTCATCCTCCGCATACTTGGCCGCCGCAAGGTTTAACCGCTCCAGCTCGGATTCACGGATCCGCGCTTCCACATCGCTGAGCAAATGAATATCAAATTCCGCCAGTTGGCAGAGATATTCGAAACTGAGTCCCTTTCTGGCGATAGCTTTGCGAAGTGGGTATACCATCGATACCGCAAAACCAAGGGGATCCATGAATCGTTTCCCTCCTTTGCGCGAATCCGCAATTTTTTTACGCGATCGATCATTTCGCCGCTCGGATGTTCGCCTTATGCTAAAGATACCATTCTTCACAAGCCGATGACACCGAAAGTTCCAAATCGAAGGAGGACAACCAAATGAATGTCTTGGTCATTAATGGGCACCCCAATCCCGAGGGTTATTGCACCGCACTGGCAGGTGCTTATCGGGACGCCGCCGCATCTCAAGCCAGCGCAAAGGTCCGAGAAATCGATCTAAGCGGGAGTGCCTTTGATTTGAATTTAAAATACGGCTATCGTCAAAGAACCGAGCTCGAGGATGAATTGAGGGAGGCGCAGGAGTTGATTCGCTGGGCCGATCATCTGGTTTTTGTTTATCCGACGTGGTGGGGGACGATGCCGGCTGTATTGAAGGGGTTCTTCGACCGCGTCTTCTTGCCCGGGTTCGCCTACAAGCACCAACCGAACTCTTTGCTCTGGGACAAACTCCTCAAGGGGAAAACCGCGCATTTGATCGTGACGATGGACACTCCTTCCTGGTACAATCGCTGGTTCTATAAACGAGCAGGGCACCGAGTGATGAGAAACAATATTTTGGGTTATTGCGGGATCAAGACGGTGCGCATTACGGAGTTCAACAGGGTCTCATTCTCTCAGGAATCCACACGCCTCAAATGGCTGGAGAAAGTGAAAAAGCTGGGCTCTGTGCTGGCTTAACCTAAAGAACCGCCCGATGAGATGCGATCGGGCGGTTCTCTATATATCAACGGCTCAGTTATGCCGGTTCGACAATTGCTCCTTCAGGCGTTCAAGTTCTTCGTTAACGGCGGAGGATTGCGTTCCGCCCGCATCCGCGACGCCGGACGCGTTCCCATAGCTAGCCGAGACTTCCTGCTGGGCTTCCCAGTTCAGGATTTTCTCTTCCATCCGCTCGAAACCTCGAGCCGCTGCGCCGCTTTCGATACCGCGGCTGAAGTTCGGCCGTTCTGCTTCGGCTTTGACTTGGGCTTTGCGGGCCCGGGCGGCTAACTCGTTCCGTTTTTCCTTCAAGCGGGCGAATTCCGCTTTGCCTTCTGCAAGACGAATCTCCAGCTCGGCTACGCGATCGCGGGCTTCCTGAGCTTCCTTGGCGTACTGCTGCGCTTGTTCCTCGTAACGGATTTTCTCCGCGGCAGCGTGGCGTGCCGTAACTTCATCGCCTTGCTCCAGGGCTGTCAATGCGCGGATTTCGCTTTGTTTGGCGAGATGCGCGATGTCCGTGCTTTTCCGGTCCTGGACGGTAGCCGTCATTTGCTGCTCCTTGATCATTTTCTCGGCGGCGGCAATGTCGTCCTCCAGGTTGCGTAAGTATTGGCCGGTCATCAGAACCGGGTCCTCCAGTTTGTTTAATACTTCGTGGATCGAAGCTTTCGCCAGATTGGCAATGCGATCAAATACGCTACTCATTCGAATCTCTCCTTTAAGTTCAATAATGTTTGCGATACGTTACAGATCAAAACGGGGAAAACGGATCATCGTAGCTGTAGCTGCCGATCGGTTCCTTCGGAACGACCAGGCTGGCGATCAGGTACAAGGCGACGACCGAGCCGACGCTGAAGAATACCGCAATGACGGCCACCAGCCGCACGACTGTGGAGTCAACCCCCAGCCACTGGGCCAAGCCGCCGCACAGGCCGCTTACTTGCTTATCCGTTGCCGAACGATACAGTTTTCTCATGATCAACCACTCGCTTTCATTTATTTTTACATGTCACAGGATCATTGGGGTCAAGGTTTCGATCTAACGAATTCCTATCCGTTGTTCATGTCTTCATTCTACCGGGAATGACGGCAAGGCATAACGGGCTGGGGACGGTTTGTGAACTGGACCTTGGTCGGGTTGGCTCCTCGTCTGGAAGTCGGGGCAGGAGCTTCAACACCGAGGAACTCTTGGCAGGTACGATGAAAAAAAGCTTGACGTAACGCCTATGTAAGCGCTTATTGCGAGAATTGTCCGATTTGGTTATAGTGTTGTGCATAAGGGAGGGGCGCCGATGTTTTTTTCGTTGCGCAATCGGCTGATTGCCGTATTTGTCGTCTTATTGGTCATATCCTTTTGCGTCATGTTCCTGATCAGCTATAACAAATCCAGCGCCATCCTGCGTTCCGACAGTGAAACGGCGGCACTGGAAAAAATGACGGCCTACACCGCGCTTATCAACTCCACCATCGGCCAAATCTACGATTTTTCCTCGATTATCTATAACAGCGAAATCACGAACGAGTGGAGCGAATACGTCTCCGATCCGAAGCTGTCCGACGGGCAGAAAATGTTGAAGAACATTCAACTTAGCAAGTTTCTGACGCGTACGGTGAATAACTATTCCATCATCGCCACCGCCTCGATTTATCGCAAGGACGGGCTTTACGTCGGTTTAGACAATCGAATCCTGCAGGATCCTTCGTTTTTGGAGGCGGACTGGTATACCGATTTTTATAAGTCTGAACAGCACTGGGCTCCAGCGAGCGTGGATCCTTATGAACCGGTTCGCTTGAAGCAGCATGAGGTGATTAGCTTCTTGATCCCCATCGGGACGTTTAGCATTTCGCAAGCTACTGCCGTCATGAAGGTGAACGTTCGCGCGGAATACTTCAAGGATCCGCTCAGTCAGGTCCATCTCGGGACGCATGGCACGATCTTCTTGCTCAGCGGCGAAGGCGAACCGTTGTTAGGTCAGCCGTTGTCGGATTTCGACGAGCCGGTCTTAAACAAGCTGATGGACATTCGAGGGCATGGCCCCCGGGAGGGCGTTTTCTACGCCAGACCTCAAGGCGAAGACATGATTTATGTGTACAAAAAACTGCAATTCAACGATTGGATGCTGGTTGGCGCCGTCTCGGAAAAGGAACTGTTGGCCAACCTGATCAATCTGAAATCAGGGATTCTGGTCGCGACTGGGACGTTGCTGGTGTTCGCCGTCCTTGCGGCTGTCTGGATTTCCTATAGCATCACGAAACCGTTGGGCGGCTTGGTAGCGGCAATGCGGCTCGTCCAACGCGGGGAATTCGCCCAAGCCGAGCAGCGCATCCCCGAGCGTCAGCAGGTGAACCATGAGGTCGGGTTCGTTACAGCCACGTTCCGCAATATGATCGTTAGGCTGCGGGCCCATTTGAAGAGCGAGTTCGAATTGAAGCTGCGACGGCAACAGGCGGAATATCGGGCGTTGCTGATGCAGATCAACCCGCATTTTCTGTTCAACACGTTGGAGCTGCTTAGCAGTCTGGTCATCCAGAGGCGAACGGATGATGCCGTCGACGTTATCGAGTCGCTGGGCAAAATGCTGCGTTTCTCGCTGAATGCCAAGAGCGATTTGATCCCGCTGCGCGACGAGGTGACGTATACTGAATCTTTCGCGGCTATTCTGAACCACCGGTTTGCCGAGCAGTTGGATTTGTCGATGGAGAACGCCGTACCCGATCGTCCGGTTTATATCGTGAAGTTTATTTTGCAACCGCTCGTTGAAAATGCGGTCAAATACAGCCAAGTCAAAAGCGACGTCGCCGTGGTACGCATCCGGATCTGGGAAGAGGAACAACGCTTGCTCTTGCAGGTGACCGACAATGGGGTGGGGATGGAGCCGGAACTGGTACGGCAGTTAAACGCGGAGTACCAGCATTCGCAGTTGGAGCAGGTATTAAGCACCGGGGGAAGACAGATCGGTCTCCGGAACATTTTGGCACGCTGCGCACTTTATTACGGGGCCGGCTTTGCGTTTTCGATCCAATCTGCGCCGGGAGCAGGGACCACCATTACGCTGAGTTTGCCGATTGGGGAGGGGAATGCCGATGTATAACGTGTTATTGGTTGATGATGAACGGGAAATCCGCCAAGGCTTAAGGCTGAAGATCGATTGGCAGCAGCTTGGCTTGCAGATTGCCGGGGAGGCAGGGAATGGCCAGGAGGCGCTGGCGTGGCTCCAAACCCAGCCATGCGACATCATTATTACCGATATGCGGATGCCGATTATGGACGGGGTGGAGTTGCTCGAAAGCTGCTCCCGGAAATATCCCTCCATTCGTCTTATCGTGCTGACGGGATACGACGATTTTCAGTACGCGCATGCAGCAATCAAAAATCGGGCCAGTGATTTGCTGCTAAAGCCGGTGACGCGAAGCGAGCTGGCTGAAACGTTGAACCGGGTCGCCTCCGAACTGGACCAAGAACGTTCGGCACAAGAGGAACGCAAGCTGGCCGAGTGGAAGCTGTCCCGTTACCTGGAGGAAATGAAAGAGCAGTTTGTCAACAGCGTGATCAAAGCTTACCCGGGCGGCAGTCATTTATGGCAGGAGCGGATTCGGTTGTTCGGCTTGAGCGAGTTCGCCGTGCAACCGGTGCGTTTTGTGGCGATCGGTTTGTCGCCGCTAGAGACCCCGGATGAATCCGGTCTTCGTCTTCCGTTTGAACTGCTATGCCGAGAACTCGCCGGTACGTCCGACACCGGGCCCGGAATTCCGGTATTTCGGGAAGCGAAGCATCCCGATATGCTGTTTGCCATCGTGCCGGGCGATCTGGAGGTCGTGCAGCGCTTCTCGATTCAGGTGACCGACATCGTCCGCCGCTACTTAAAACGGGAGGCTCTTGTTACCGCGGGCGAACCCACGCAGGGTCTTGAGGCCTGGCGTGAAGGTTACCTCTCCTCTGTGCTGGCCTGGTATATGGGGCAGCATGCGCAGCAAGCCGAGGGCGAGTCCATGCGTGGCCCGGCGGATCCGGCCCAGCTGGCGATGCAGGATAAGCTGAAGCTGCTGCAACGTCATTTGGCCGACGGCCGTAAAGAAGCGTTCGAGAAGCTGGTTGAAGAAGAACTCGCCAAAGCCCTCGCCCTCTCGCATCCGCAGTTCGTGAAGCTGATTTTTCAATGCTGCTTGTCGATTGAATTGGCTGCGGATACCCTGGGGTTCGCATTGCGTGACAAGGATGAGATTTGGATCGATCCGGAGTGGGTATGGGGGCTCGGAACCGTACCTAAAGCCTGCCGTTTTCTTTACGGCCTGGCCGATCCACTATTTGCTTTGAAGAAGGGCTGCGGCACCCGAGAAGAACCTTCCATCGTGGAAGCGATGAAGGAAATGATCGAGCTGAACTTCATGAATGATCTCAATTTGTCGCAAATCGCGGAGCAATATCACTATAACCTTTCTTACTTGTCCGATCTCTTTAAAACGAAAACCGGGAAATCCTTTCTCCAATATCTGACGGATGTTCGCATGAACAAAGCGGTGCAGCTGCTCGATGAGACGCCGCTCGCCTTAAGCGATATCGCGGAACTGACGGGCTTCTCCAATGCCAGTTATTTCAGCACGAAGTTCAAGAAGGTGTTTGGAATCAGTCCCTCGGAGCACCGGCAATCAGACAAAAGCTAAAAAAAGTATAAGTGCAATGTCCAAAGAAATTGGATTCTTCTCCTCTTTTGTATGCGCTACCATTTAACCAGCAAGACCATTAAGCATAAGGGGGAAGGTATAGATGAAGAAGACCAAGGCGATGTTGTTGGCTAGTTTGCTTCTCGTAACCGCCATCTTGGTTTCGGCATGCGGGTCCGGTAACAACAATGCGGGCAGCGCAACGACCGGGGCCGGGAATTCAAACCAGCCGTCGGAGGCGGCGGGTAACGCCTCCAGCGAGGAACAAGTTGAGCTTCGCGTCATGTGGTGGGGGGACCAAACCCGAGCTGACATCACGACGGCCATGCTGAAGAAATTCGAAGAGAAGCACCCGAACATCAAAGTGGTTCCCGAGTTTTCTCCTTTTGACGGATATTTCGACAAGCTGAATACGCAGCTCGCTTCGGGAACAGCGCCAGACCTGTTTACGTTAGGGAGCAACATCTTGGAATATGCAACACGAAATGTGCTATTGGACATCAATTCGTACGTCGGCAATGAGGTCGATACCAGCAAGATTTCACCGCAGCTTATCAACATGAATACCTTTGACGGCAAGCTGCAAGGGATCTCGATTGGAGCAAACTCCACGGCCATCCTGGCCAACACGGCACTATTCGAGAAAGCCGGATTAACCATGCCGACGAAGGATTGGACCTGGGATGATTTTATCAAGATCAATGAACAAATCGCCGCGACAGGCAAAGGGATCTACGGGTCATACGATTATTCCGGCGAGATGGACCAGTTTGGCGTCTACCTGACTCAACGCGACAAGATGATCTACAATGAGCCCGAACAGAAACTGGGCTTCGAGGCCGCGGACGTAGCCGAGTGGTTTACCCTCTGGGAAGGCATGCGCAAGGCGGGCAGCATCGTAACGCCGGAGCTGCAGATTTCGGCTGATCCGGACGACACGAGTATGTCCCTGGTCACGAAAGGCCAAGTAGCGATGCAGTTTATTCCGACCAACCAGTTTGCCGATTTCCAGAAAATGTCCCAGGATAAGCTGACCCTGATTCCGGTTCCGATGGGGCCTAACGGAAGCATGATCTCCGTTCAATCGAGCCAGAACATCGTCGGTTATGCGAATACCAAGCATCCGAAGGAAGTGGCGATGCTGATGGACTTCTGGGTTAACGATCCGGATGCCGCTAAAATCCTCGGTAACAACCGCGGCGTGCCCGTCTCCTCGGAAATGCGGGCGGTCCTGAAGGCGGAAGCCTCCGAAACGGATAAAGTCGTTTATGATTACCTGGATATCGTAGCCGTTGATGACGTGGATTTGTTGTACAACGTTCCGGGATCAAACGAATTCAAGCAGGAGTTGCTGAAAGCCAGCCAAAACGTCGCCTTCGGACGAATGGATATTGCGAAGGCCGCAGAAGAGTTTTACGCGCAGGGGCTTAAGATCTTGCAGTTGAACTTGAGCTCAACGACAAAATAACAGGTCTGTCACAAGGAGAGGGGGATCCGTTTGGTTCCCCTTTTTCTGAACCTGAGGATAGATTGATTCGGAGGTGCCTACTTATGAATTCAGTGACAGGCGTGGCGACCCAAGCAAGCGTGAAACGGAAGCAACGTCGATCCTTGAAACGGAACATGACGGGATATTTGTTTTTGCTCCCTTGGTTGATCGGATTTTTTTGCATGGCGATCGGGCCGATTCTGGCTTCGCTGTATTTGTCCTTTACGAACTATAACATGTTGAAATCCCCCGATTGGATCGGGCTTCATAACTTTACGGAGATGTTTACCGGCGATGCCACGTTTACGCATTCGTTGAAATTGACGTTCCAGTATGTGTTCCTCTCGGTCCCTTTGCGGCTGGTGTTTGCATTGGCGGTCGCGATTATCTTGAATAAAGGGTTGCGGCTGCTTGGGTTGTACCGAACCGTCTATTACATCCCTTCCTTGCTCGGGGGGAGCGTGGCGATTGCCGTCGTATGGAAAAAAATCTTCTCGGGTGACGGGTTGTTCAACCGGTTCCTCGAAATTTTTCATATTCATGCCCCCGATTGGGTGGCGAATCCGGGCTACATTATCTACTCCATCGTCGCGCTGTCGGTTTGGCAATTCGGCTCGTCCATGGTTATCTTCCTGGCCGGCCTCAAGCAAATCCCGGGCGAAATCTATGAGGCCGCAGCGGTCGACGGGGTCAGCCGGACACGTCAGTTTATGCGGATCACGCTGCCGTTGTTGTCCCCGGTCATCCTATTTAACCTGGTCATGAACATGATCGGCTCGTTCCAGGTGTTTACCTCCGGGTACATTATCGGGGATGGGCACGGTGGGCCGATTGATTCGACAATGTTTTACTCGTTGTACTTGTACTTGAAGGGATTCTCGTACTTTAACATGGGTTACGCTTCGGCTATGGCCTGGGTGATGCTGGTCATTATCGGCATCTTTACGGCGGTCGTATTCGCCTCCTCCAAGTATTGGGTTTATTACGGTGACGGCAAGGACGAAAGGGGCTGAGAGAGAGATGGTGTTGAGGCTAAGCTTAAGCAAATTGTGGAGACATGTGGTGGTGATCGTGATCGGCATGATCATGATTTACCCGGTGCTTTGGATGATAAGCAGCTCGTTCAAGCCAAACGCGGAAATCTTCTCGGACCTCGGCCTGTGGCCGGACTCCTTCACGTTGTCCAATTACGTGAACGGATGGCGGGGGATTCAAGGGTATTCGTTCGGGCATTTCCTAATGAACTCATTTATCATCGCGGCACTTGCGGTGATCGGCAATGTCATTTCCTGCTCGCTCGCGGCCTTTGCCTTCGCGCGCTTGAATTTTGTCGGTCAGAAATTCTGGTTCAGCATGATGTTGATGACGTTGATGCTGCCGTTTCAGGTCACGCTCATTCCGCAATATATTCTGTTCCATACGTTCGGATGGGTGAATACGTTCCTGCCGCTGGTCGTGCCGAAGTTTTTTGCGCTGGATGCGTTCTTCGTGCTGCTGATGGTGCAGTTTATTCGCGGTTTACCGTTGGAGCTGGACGAAAGCGCCCGGATCGATGGCTGCGGACCTTTGCAAATTTATCTACGAATCATCATGCCGCTTTGCGTACCGGCGGTCATAACGACGTCGATCTTCACGTTCTATTGGACATGGGACGACTTCTTCGGGCAAATGATTTACCTGAACAGTCCGAAGCTCTTTACGGTTATGATCGGATTGCGCTCGTTAATCGACTCCACCAGCACCTCGAACTGGGGTTCGCTGATGGCGATGTCGACCGTGGCGGTCGCACCGGTGATCGTGATTTTCCTGATCTTCCAACGTTATATCGTCGAGGGGATCTCCACGACGGGGCTGAAGTAAGGATAGGAGGGAACTGTTGTGAACTTAATGTTATCGGACATCCATATCCGGGATCCGTTTGTTCTGCCGGAGCCAGCGGAAGGCAAATATTATATGTACGGCACGATTGGTGAGACATGCTGGAAAGGAAAGCCGCGCGGGTTCGACGTTTACATGAGCACGGACCTGGTGGTCTGGGAAGGCCCGTACCCGGCGTTCCGGCCGGCCCCGGACTTCTGGTCGGACTTCAACTACTGGGCACCGGAGGTGCACGAGTGGCAAGGCCGGTACTACATGTTCGCCACCTTCAAGGCGGACGGGCGATGCCGGGGCACGCAAACGCTGGTGGCGGAAGGCCCGCTTGGCCCGTTTCGGCCGCTCGGTGATGGGCCGTTAACGCCGCGCGATTGGGAATGCCTGGACGGAACGTTTTATGTCGATCGGCATGGAGAGCCCTGGATGGTGTTCTCCCATGAATGGGTTCAAGTGCAGGACGGGGAGATTTGCGCCGTCCGCTTGAGCCGTGAGCTAGATCGGGCAGTGTCCGAGCCTGTGCTGCTGTTCCGGGCCTCCGAGGCGCCATGGGCCGAGGGGATTCGCGGCGGGGCCAATTATGTCACGGATGGTCCGTTCCTTTACCGTGCCGGAACCGGCGAGCTGTTGCTGCTCTGGTCCAGCTTCAGCGACGGCGGCTATACGATCGGCTGCGCCCGGCAGGCTGAAGACGATATCGATGGATCTTGGGTGCAGGACGCTGAACCGCTGTACAAGCGAGACGGCGGACACGGCATGGTATTCCGGACATTCGCAGGGGAGCTGCGCCTGGCCATCCATACGCCGAACGATAGCCCGAATGAGCGTCCGATCTTCATTCCGGTGGAGGAGCGGGGCGGACGATTGAGCGCGTTCCCGAAAGAAGGGGGGATGTGAGGTGGGCGAGACGGGTGTACTAGAGCGGCTTCGCAAGCTGGATGTACTGTCGACTGTAAGCGAAGAAGGGCTGCGCAAAAACGCGGATCGCGCCATCCTGGAAGAGTTTGCCGCCTCGGGCGTCAAATTTGCAGCTAACGAAGGGAGTCCGCTGGAGATCGTCTATTATGCCGGCGTGCGAAAACTGCTCGACTGCATCGTGCCGTCGGTGAGCGGCGTGCCGGTGCTGCATGAAGGCGGCGTATATCTCGGTACCTGGCTGGAAAGTACCGGGACGATCAATGCCGAGCTGCTCAGCCGCTTCGTGCCGTCGGTGGCGCAAGCGAGCTTTGCTTTGTTCGCCGACTACCAAAGGTCCGATGGCCTGATGCCGTACAAAGTGACCGGAGCCGGGCCGGCGTATCGGCAAATTCAAATGGTCACGCCGCTGGCCCGTTCCGTATGGAACCATTACCGGCTGAATGGGCGGTCGGACCGGGCATTCCTGGATAAGATGTACCGCGCCATGGAACGGCATGACGCCTGGTTGGCCGCGTTCCGCGATACGCGGGGGACGGGATGCGTCGAGGCGTTTTGCACGTTCGATACGGGTCATGATTTATCCCCGCGCTTCTGGCATGTACCGGATACGCCGCATTTGGGCGACCCGCGTCGGTACGATCCGGATTCGCCGGTGCTGCCGCTCTTGGCGCCGGACCTGACGGCCAATGTATATTGCCAGCGAACTTATTTGGCGGACATCGCCGCAGAGCTCGGGATGGCCTCTGGCATGGATTGGGCGACGAAAGCGGAGGAGAGCTTGTCCAGCCTGATGAAGTTTTGCTTCGATGCGGAGGACGGATTCTTCTACGACGTGGATGCGAGCGGACAGTTTGTTCGTATCCAGTCCGATGTGCTGCTGCGCGTATTGGCCTGCGAGGTAGGAGACGGGGAGTTTTTTGCTTCGTCGTTGCGCCGCTATTTATTGAACTCACGGAAGTTCTTCGCCAAATATCCGTTTACTTCGATCGCGTTGGACGACCCGCGGTTCGATCCGTCGTCGGCTTATAACACTTGGGCGGGAACGACGAACTTCCTTAGCCTGATCCGTGCTCCGCACGCGTTTGAGCACCACGGAAGGTATGTGGAGCTGACCTGGGTGCTGCAGCCGATTCTCTCGGCGATGGTCCGCATGCAGCGGTTCTCGCAATGTCTTAGCCCGTGGACGGGAGAAGAAGGATACACGGAGACCTACTCCCCTGCGATTCTGTGTCTGCTCGACTACGTGGAGAGACTGTGCGGCATCTTGCCAACGCCGGAGGAGGAGCTGTGGTTCACCGGACTGCTGCCTTATCCGATGGATCACGGCGAAGTGCCGGCGGAGGAAACCGCTTATGCCCGGACGGTGGACGGAACAGTGTTCGAGCTAGTTAATACGCGTGAAGGCAGCACCGTTTACCGGAATGGGGAGCTCTACTGCCGCTTTCCGTACGGAACTCGGCTCGTCACGGACCGCAGCGGCGAGCCCAAGTCATTGGTTGGCCTGAGCGTTCGAACGGTAGACGGCCTGCTGGAGTTCGGCGGCCGAGCTTATCCGGTAAGTCTCGGCGGAAATGAGGTATGGTCAATGGAGCGGAACGACTCCGTATCCGGTCCCGGCGTCATAATGCCCGCCCATTACTAGACAACCCCCTGCACGTTTCGCGAAAAACCGCCATAAACTTTTTTAGATTGGCATAAATGAGTCCGCCCATCGTATAACATAAGTAGGCGTAATTCGGGAAGTTTTCGCTTGAGAATGAAGAAGGGGAGTGCAGGGGAATGCGCATTGCAGTCATTCAAGGAAGTGCAAGGACCGGAGGGAATACGGAGGAGTTGACGCGACTGGCATTAGAGGGGATCCCCTTTACGAATATCGTGTTGCGGGAGAAAGAAATCAAGCCGATTCACGACCAACGTCACGAAGAAGGCGGGTTTGATCCGGTGGATGATGATTACGACGATCTCATCTTGCAGGTGCTGGAGCATGATATTCTGGTCTTCGCCACACCAGTATATTGGTACGGAGCATCGGGTCTAATGAAAAACTTCATCGATCGCTGGTCACAAAGCCTTCGTGACGTTCGCTTCAACTTCAAAGAGCGGATGGAGGCCAAAACGGCATATGCCATCGTGGTTGGCGGCGACAATCCGCGAATCAAAGCGCTGCCGCTCATTCAGCAGATGCAGTATACATTTGATTTCGTCGGCTTAACCTTTGCCGGTTACGTGATTGGAAAAGGTAGCAAGCCGGGTGAGGTGCTGAAGGATATCCGCGCGGTTCGCGACGCCGAGGCGTTAAACGCCGAGCTGCGGAAGGCTGAGCCGGTGACGGTAAATCGTTCCTGACGGGACGAAAGCAGGTGATTGGACGAGTGGGCTGTCCGAGAACGGGACGTGCGGCTGCATTGGCAGTCGCACGTTTTTTTTCGAAGTAGAGAAAAAGTTCGTTTTCGTTAGGCCAAACAGGCTAGGGGGTCTCTCTTGACGATTATCCCGTTGAATCAGGTTGTGGTCTCGATCCCCTATTCCTGAATGAAAGGGATAATCGTGCAAAGAGGCGCAAAGGGTCAAATCTCGTTGGGAGAAGGCCGGAAATCGCGTAGCTTTTTTTATATGGGCCTAACAATGCAGGATTATACTATAGGGATGGATAATATTAATTTTAAATAAAATCCCTAGGAGGATGATCCTTTTGACCGATATCATCAATTTCGCGCATCGCGGGGCGGCGGGGCATTACCCGGAGAACACGATGCTGGCATTTGCCAAAGCCCTGGAGATGGGGGCAACCGGCATCGAGACAGACGTGCAGATGACTCGCGACGGACAGCTGGTTCTGATTCATGACGAAACGCTGCAACGGACGGCAGGAACGTCGGAGTGGGTCAAAGATTTGACGTTGGCCGAAATCAAGCAACGGGAGGTAGGCTCCTGGTTTCATGAAGACTTCGCGGGTGAACGTATCCCGGCGCTGGAGGAGCTGCTGGACCTCGTGCGCGGCACGGACACGATCGTGAACATCGAGCTGAAAACCGGCGTCGTGCTCTATCCCGGCATTGAGCAGAAAGTGGTGGATGCGGTACGGCATTATGGTTTGAGCGAACGGGTCATCATTTCAAGTTTTAATCATTACTCCCTGGTTGAATGCAAAAGACTGGCTCCGGACATTCGTACTGGCATTCTGTACATGGAAGGCTTGTACGAGCCTTGGGATTATGCGAAACGGATCGGCGCGGAAGCGCTCCATGCTTACCAGTACGCGTTGACACCGGAGCTCGTGACCCTGGCTAAAGCCAACGAGGTTGTGTATCACCCGTTTACCGTAAACGATCCGAAGGTGATGTTGGCGTTGATTAACGCTGGCGTAGCCGGCATCATCACCGATTTCCCGGACCGCCTGGCGGAGCTGCTGGCGAAACAAGGGGTGTAGCGGATGAAAAAAACATGGCTGCTGGGACTTGGTTTTTTTAGCATTAGCTTGACCTGGGCGTTGTACAATGCGTTCGTTCCGCTTTTTTTGGACGACTATTTGAAGAGCGCCGCCATGATCGGGTTCATGATGACGATCGATAATTACTTCGCCATTGTATTGCAGCCATGGATCGGACACCGCAGCGATAAGACAAATACCCGGTACGGACGGCGGATGCCTTATTTGTTGATCGGCATGCCACTGGGCGCCGTGTTTGCCACGCTGATTCCGTGGCATACCGGATTCGTGACTCTGGTATTGTTTATGGTATTAATGAATTTGTCGATGAGCTTGTTCCGGGCGCCGACGGTCGCGTTGATGCCGGACATTACGCCGGAACCGCAGCGGACCCAAGCCAACGGCGTGATCAATTTTATGGGCGGCATCGGCTCGGTGCTAGCCTTCGGGATCGGCTCCCAGCTCTATGGCATCGGCTCCTATGTACCGTTTCTATTTGCTGGGGTCGTGATGGTCATTTGCTTGTTTGTGTTAAAGGCGGTCATTCGCGAACCGGCCGCGTTGGGGTTGGGGTCAGCAGGGCACGCCGCGGCGGCCCAGGAACCGAAGCCGCAAATTCGAATTAAGGACCAGCTGGACAAGACGACCGTGTTGATTTTGGCGGCAATTTTTTTCTGGTTTGTGGCTTATCAGGGAGTTGAGGCTTTATTCACGTTGTACGGCACGAAACAGGTCGGCATGAGCGATGCGGAGGCCTCGTTTTCGTTGACGTTCTTCTCGTTAGCCTTCCTGCTGTTTGCCCTGCCGAGCGGCTGGCTGGGAGCGCGCTTCGGGAAGAAGATGATCATCTCGATCGGGGTTGCCGGATTGTTCGTCATTTTCGGTGCGATGATCTTCGTTGATTCTGTCCTATGGCTGCGGGTACTGCTCATTGTCGGAGGAATCTTCTGGGCTTGCATCAACATTAACTCTTACCCTTGGGTTGTTGCCACCGGGCGGGAGGAGAGCATCGGGACGCGCACAGGGATCTATTACTTCGTGTCCTCCTTGGCTGCGATTACGTCGCCGCCGCTGCTTGGCTGGCTGATTGACGTTTTCGGCTACCCGGCGTTGTTCATCAGCGCATCGGCCGGGATGCTGCTGGCACTGTGCTGCCTGCTTGTTGTTCCCCGGGAACGGCAGAAGATAGGCAGGGAACCCTACGATCAACCCCCAGTCGGCATGAGATAAATCGATATATTGCCATAAAAAAAGCAGCGGACTTTCTGATGCGACGATGTATCCGAGAGAACCGCTGCTTTTTTGAATGACTAGGTTGTCTTGCGTTTGCGTCCGGCGCGCAGTGCAGCCCACAAGGCTGCGAGTGCAACAAGCAGAGCGCATGCCGAGAGCACGAGGGCCACGGTCCCGGCAGAAGAGCTGCTGCCGCTTGAGGAGGCGGCACCGGGAGCTTCGACGGTAGCGGGGCTTGCCTCCACGTTGCTGGTCGTGGCATCCTCCTTGGTGCTGCCGTGATCATGCCCGGCGGCAGAATGTTCGCCCTGTTCGCTGCTCTCCGCGGCGCTTACGACCGTCAGCGAATGCGGCCGATCGTCACCCTCTGCCCCAGTCCATTCCACCACGCTGCCGTCGCTGTAATACTGGAAGGCGTCCCAGGCTAGTTCCGCGTTCTCGCTGGGGTTCTGTGCGACGAACTCAAACTGCTGGAACTCCCCGGCGCTGATCCCGTTGCCTTCGGCCGTCCAGGTGACGGCAGTGACCGTTCCATCTTCCGCCTTCGTTAGATCCACGGACCACTCCGGTACCGGGCGGTATTGTTTAAAGGCAACGCCTTCTGGGATTTTGAGCGCCACTTTGACGGTGGGGATGTCTTTCTCAACAGGTACCTTGAGGCTGTAAGTTTCCCAGGCGCCTGGGGTGGACTGGCTTGGTTTAACGGTAACGTGTGCGCTGGCTGTCCCGGTGAAGATGGTGAATATCAGAATCCAAGCGATAGCGGGGGCGGCGGCATAATGCCAAACACGCTTACCGGAAGAACGAGTGGGATTGAACATGGCTAAATCTCCTTTTTATTGAAAAATGGATAGTTCGGTAATCGGTGATTCCTATGGATTTCCTACCGTCAGCTCCGTATCGTAATCGTAGCGATCCAGCGATTTCTTCAGAATATGGACATGAACGTTCCAACGGCCGCCCATTGTCATGAGCTCACGGGCTTCCGGCGGCGAATCGCCGGGGAAAATGATTTCCGTTTTGCCCATATCCATTTCTTTTGAAGTCAACTCAAGCGTCACTTGCTCTACGTCGTTGCGTAGGTTTCCGTCTGGCCCGTGAACGTATACTTGAAAAAGGTTGGTTCCTACGACATTTGGAGTAACGTATATCGTCACCTTTGTCCCGTCATCCAACCGCTCCGTTAGCTTGGCAGGACCTGGGGTTGTTGCGGCCGTCGGTAAATTTGCCAGGACAGCGGCCAAAATGAGCACCACTAAACCTGTTCCGAATTCGTACCATACGCCGGCGTTTAGCGACTTTTCTGCCCGTCGTCCACGCAGGAAGGATAAACCTCCAAGCAGCAGGCAGATTAGTGTCAGAGCAATCTTCCCCAACAGGATGCGGCCATACGCCGTATGCGTAAGCGAGTATAAGGTCGGCACATGCAACAGACTGCTATAAACGCCGGTCCCCAACAGGATGGCGACCATGAAGAAGGCAAGGATCGAGAAGCGCCGGATCGCACGCCAATACAAATGATTCTCAGGCGATACGGACGGGTGATCACGGCTTGCAGCGGCGTGTTGAGTTGTCACCGGAAGCAAGTACGCTAAGGCGCCAACGCCGCCCAGCCAGATCAGCGCCGAGGCCAAATGCAGGAAGTCCGCCGTAACGGCGATCCCCTGCGCCTCGGCGGTGGCGGCATGTCCGATGAAGGCCTTGGTGAGGAGCAGGCCCAAACTCAATACCATCGCACCGCCCAGCGGAAATAGACGTGGCCGGGTCATTCGGCTGGCACGGAGAAGGAACAAAGTCCACAAGAGCCATCCTCCAAGCAGCAGAAGCTGAATTTTCCAGATCTCCCCGAAGGTCGTATACGCCAGTGTTTGACGCCAAAGAACGGGGTTGAACGCTTCCCGCCATCCTCCCCCGGCATCGCTAGCCGTTTGCTGTGGCAAACTAAGCAGGACACTGGTGGTGGAAGCGATAAAGCCAGTTAGCCATACGGTTCGGCTACGTCTTCTCAAACGTTCGGACCAGGTGTTGTTCCGGCGAGGGAGAAGCCAGGCATGAAATACGACAGCCCCAAGATACCCCGCTGTACCTCCATAGAACAGCCAGCGGACTAGTACGAGACTCCAGTCCGGGAAGGAGTTGCCACCATCAGTAGAGGGGTGAATCGGAAGGTTGCTGTTTGAAGCCTCCTTCCCGATTTGGAACGGAATCGTTCCAGAGATGGCATGGCCGTCGCCGGAAACGACGTTCCATTTGGCCGTATACAATCCCTCTGGTAAGTCCGGCAGCATAGCGACGCTCAGTCGGGAAGGCTTGTTGGGGTCGATCTCGGCTTTCCCGTCGGCTACGTTATCCCCGTTTGGGCCTATGATGGCGATTTCGTGAAACCCTTCCTCGAGAGGTTCGTTAAAATCGATCATAAACTCAGCGGGCGAAGTGTCCAGTATCACATTGGCCGCCGGGTCCGAAGAGACGACGTAGGCATGGGCAAAAGCGGAAACCGGAGCCAGAACAAAGAGGACAGCGCAAGCTACCGCCGCCATGAAACTCCATTTGTACAGCCGAATTTTCAAACGAATCTAGCTCCTATTCGGAATAGTCTATGAATTTCATCACAGCGATTAACATTTTACAATGATTAATAAGGGGTGGGTATGACTAGAATGGGCTATATCGTAAAGAAATCGCACCTCAATTGTGACTGATTTGTGAAGTGTCGAAATTAAGATTTGCATAAAAATACAGTGTCATTTGCACAAAAGCACATATTTTTTAAACAAAAAGACTAACTTTGCATGTTAACTATTTAAAAAGTGATAAGGGTAAATTACAATGGGGGTTAGTCCATAGCATAAGACGAGATTGACTATAATGAAGGAGGATATACAGTGGCAACAATTCGGGTAGGTATCGTAGGTTACGGAAATTTGGGACGGGGCGTGGAGCTGGCGTTGAAGCAAAATCCGGATTTCCAGCTGAAAGCGATTTTCTCACGCAGACAACCGGACGCGGTGGCGTCGGCGAGCGGCGTGGTTCACATCTCCGAGATCGAAAAATATAAGGGCGACATCGACGTGTTGATTTTGTGCGGCGGGTCGGCTACGGACTTGCCAGAGCAAGGGCCGCAATTGGCGGCCATGTTCAATACCGTCGATAGTTTTGATACGCATGCGAAAATTCCGGAGTACTTCGCGAAGGTGAACGAGGTTGCCGAGAAAGCGGGAACGGTTAGCGTCATCTCGACCGGTTGGGATCCGGGTTTGTTCTCTCTGAACCGGCTGCTGGCCGAGTCCGTGCTGCCGGAAGGGAACGACTATACGTTCTGGGGCAAAGGTGTCAGCCAAGGGCATTCCGATGCGATTCGCCGCGTGGCGGGCGTGAAGAACGGCGTTCAGTATACAATTCCGGTGGAAGCGGCAGTTGAGCGCGTGCGCCAAGGTGAAAATCCGGAGCTGTCCACGCGCGAGAAGCATCTGCGTGAATGCTTCGTGGTTGCGGAGGAAGGAGCCGATCTGGCGAAGATTGAGCAAGAGATCAAGTCGATGCCGAACTACTTCTCGGATTACGACACGACCGTACATTTTATTAGTGATGCAGAACTTAAGGCGAACCACTCCGCGATGCCGCACGGCGGCATGGTGCTGCGCAGCGGTCGGACTGGCGAGGACAGCACACAGCTGATTGAGTTTAGCCTGAAGTTGGATAGCAATCCGGAATTTACGGCTAGCGTATTGGTCGCTTACGCTCGTGCGGCGTACAAGCTGTCGCAAGCTGGCCAGTCGGGAGCAAAGACCGTCTTCGATATTCCGTTTGGCTTGCTGTCGCCGAAATCGCCGGAACAGCTTCGCAAAGAGCTGCTGTAGTCGAATATTCAGCCTTATGCTGGGCGGTTCTTGTTCCGTCCGCTTGAGAGAGAATTGAAGCATGAGTTAAGAGGTTGTCCCGAGGGCAGGTGAGTTTGCTGCTTGGGACAGCCTCTTTTCTATTATTACAAACGGAAAATGTCACGAAAATGTCGTAAATTCCCTTAACGTAAGAGGGAAGAGTGTGCAACGCGAAGCAAGTCTCCAGAGTTTATTTTGTGAACAAGATCACAAATAACGGATTTTATATGACAATTCTGCGAACTCTGACGAGGGAGGGGCGCATTGTGAACAATTATCAAAATCGGCAAATTTGACGGATAATGGCCGAAAATCGCCGTCAATCAACTTTCACTGCGATGTATAGGACAAAAATCACACTTTATACTGTAATAAATTTACAGATATAACAATCTCTATGAATTGTTATTCAACCGCCCCTTTCCTAACATGAAAGTAACTGATCGAACGAAGCGATCCTCTAAGCTAGGGGATGGCGTTCATAATGAAGAAAGGGGTATCGGTATCCTATGAAAAGGAAAGGGTTGCTGCTCGCTTTATTCTCGGCCCTTCTTGTCCTCCTGACCGGTTGCAACCAACTGGCGGTATTGAATCCGAAAGGTCCGGTGGCCAAGACCCAATCGCAAGTCATCATTTTTTCTATTTTAACGATGGCGTTTATTTTGCTGGTCGTTTACACGCTGTACATTTACATGCTAACGAAATATCGCGCCTCTAAAGCGGCTCCGGATTACGAACCGCCGCATGTCGAAGGCAGCAAATGGCTGGAAATCACTTGGATTACGATTCCAATCATTATCGTGGCCGTTCTTTCGGTCGTGACCGTGCGCAGTACCTCTGCGGTGGAAAAGGTGCCTGAAGGTTATGAGGATCAAAAACCGCTTGTGATTTATGCGGCCTCGTCCAACTGGAAATGGCATTTCAGCTATCCGGAGGAAGGCATCGAAACGGTTAACTACGTTAACTTCCCGACGAACCGTCCGATTGAGTTCCGGCTGTATTCGTTCGGGCCGATTACGAGCTTCTGGATTCCGCAACTGGCTGGCCAAAAGTACGCGATGAGCGACATGGTCAACACGCTGAACGTCGTTGCCGAGCATGAAGGCTCGTACATGGGCAAGAACTCCAACTTCTCGGGTGAGGGCTTCGCGCATATGGAATTCGAAGCGTTGGCCATGACGCCATCTAAATATGACGAATGGGTCAAAGAAGTGAAGGACACGGCTTCTGAACTGACCGAACCGCAGTTTGACAAATTGCTGGAGACCGCACATGTCGGCCGCCAAACTTATACCTCCACCCATTTGGCTTTCCGGCCTGCACCGGAAGGGGAGAATGCCGGCCATCATCATGGTGGCGAGAATGGCGCTGTTGAAGAGTCCGGACAGACCGAAATGGATCATTCAACGATGGACCATTCCGAAATGGACATGACGGAATCTAGCGAACACGGAGCTCATAACTAGTCAACGAGAAGGGAGAAGCTTAACATGAAATGGGACGAATTTTTCGTCACGGGTGAGCCGATGATTTACGGCGCGATGGTTAGCATCGTGGTCGTGTCGCTGGCGATTCTCATCGGACTAACCTATTTTAAAAAATGGGGCTGGCTGTGGCGTGAATGGTTAACGACCGTCGACCACAAGCGGATCGGCATCATGTATATTATTGCGGCTTTGATCATGTTATTCCGGGGCGGCGTGGATGCACTGCTCATGCGGGCTCAGCTGGCGATTCCGGAGAACGGATTGCTGGACGCGCAGCACTATAACGAAATTTTTACGACACACGGGGTCATTATGATCCTGTTTATGGCGATGCCGTTTGTTGTCGGTTTGATGAACGTAGTCATTCCGCTGCAAATCGGTGCGCGCGACGTTGCGTTTCCACGATTGAACGCCGTCAGCTTCTGGTTGTTCTTTGCCGGAGCGATGTTGTTTAACATCTCCTTCGTCATCGGGGGCTCCCCAGATGCCGGATGGACGGCATACTTCCCGCTGGCTAGCATCGAGTTCAGCCCGACGGTGGGTAACAACTATTACTCGATCGCCATCCAGATTGCGGGGATCGGGACACTGATGACCGCAGTGAACTTCCTGGTGACGATTCTGAAGATGCGTGCGCCAGGGATGAAGCTGATGAAAATGCCGATGTTTACCTGGTCGGTGCTAATCACTAACGTCATCATCTTGTTCGCATTCCCGGTACTGACTGTAGCATTGGCGCTGATGATGTTCGACCGGCTGTTCGGCACGCAGTTCTTTACGATGGCCAACGGCGGGATGGATATGCTCTGGGCCAACCTGTTCTGGGTATGGGGCCATCCGGAGGTTTATATCGTCATTTTGCCGGCCTTCGGGATTTACAGTGAAGTCATTTCGACCTTCTCACGCAAAAATCTGTATGGTTATAAATCCATGGTATGGAGCATGGTCGTCATTTCCCTGCTGTCGTTTGTCGTATGGGCGCACCACTTCTATACGATGGGACACGGCGTAATGGTCAACGGGATCTTCTCGATCACGACGATGGCGATTGCCGTTCCAACCGGGGTCAAGATCTTCAACTGGCTATTTACGCTGCAAAAGGGGCGCATCGAGTTTACGACGCCGATGCTGTATTCCCTCGCCTTTATTCCGATCTTTACGATCGGCGGGGTGACGGGGGTCATGCTGGCGATGGCGAGCGCCGACTATCAATATCATAATACGATGTTCCTGGTCGCGCATTTCCACTATGTGCTCATTCCGGGGACGGTATTCGCGGTCATCGCCGGATTCTATTACTGGTTCCCGAAACTGTTCGGCTTCCGACTGAACGACCGCCAGGGCAAACTGGCCTTCTGGATTATCGCCATTAGCTTTAACGTTACGTTCTTACCGTTGTTCTTCCTCGGCTTGAAGGGGATGACTCGGCGGATGTACACCTATTCGGAAAGTACGGGCTTTGGTCCGCTGAACTTGATCGCTTCGATCGGGGCCGTAGGGCTCGCCATCGGGTTTATCGTTCTGGTTTACAACATCTACTGGAGCTTCCGCTATGCGGAACGGGATACTACCGGAGATCCTTGGAACGCTCGTACGCTGGAATGGAGCACGCATTCTCCGGTTCCGGAATACAACTTCGCGATCGTACCGAAAGTGGATTCGCTGGATGCGTTCTGGGAATCGAAGAAAAGCGGAAAACCGCTGTTCACGGATAAAATCGAAGAGATTCATATGCCAAACAACAGTGGTCAACCGTTTATCCTCGGCATGATTTTCATGTTCTTCGGATTCTTTATGGTCTTTAGCTGGTGGGTACCGGCGATTATCGCCGGCTTGGGAATTGTCGTCATGCTGGCGGTACGTTCTTTCGAACGCGACCATGGGCGTCACATTCCGGTCAGTGAAATCATCAAAACCGAGCGGGCTTTAGCCGATCGGATGGATACGGATGCAGGATTGCGGGGTGAACACGCATGAAAGTAGATCATACTTTGCCTTTGGAATATCAAACGGAAGAGAACAGTAACCGGGTACTCGGGTTCTGGCTGTTCCTTGGTGCGGAAATCGTGCTCTTTGCCACACTGTTCTCGGTCTATCTGACGCTGTGGAATCGGACCGGTAACGGACCGAGCGGCGCGGAGATATTCGAAATTGGACCGGTTCTGGGCGAAACGTTCCTATTGTTGACGAGCAGCTTCACCTGCGGGTTGGCGGTGCACAGCATGCGCTTGGGGCTAAGAAAACCGTTTATGGCTTTCTTCGCCATCACGCTGCTGCTTGGCCTTGGGTTCCTTGGCATCGAGATTACCGAGTTCGTCACCTATGTTCATGAAGGTGCAACGATCCAAACCAGCGCATTTCTATCGAGCTTGTTCGTCCTGCTAGGTACCCACGGTGCCCACGTGACGATGGGTCTGCTGTGGGGCAGCGGGCTCATGCTTCAGGTGAAACGTGAAGGATTTACCCATGATACGGCGAACAAATCGTTTATTTTCTCGCTGTACTGGCACTTCTTGGACGTCGTCTGGATCTTCATCTTCAGCTTCGTATACTTGAAAGGACTGATGTGACATGAAAAAACTGTTCCCGATTCAGCACGTCATGGGATATGTGTTCTCACTGATCCTTTCTGCCGTAGCGCTGTCGGTGGTTTTCTGGGATATGTCGTTTGGCGTCGGCATGTCGATCCTGCTGGTCTGCGCGGCCATCCAGATGTCGGTTCAGCTGTTCCTGTTCATGCACATCGGTGAGAACCGCAGCAAAGGCGCATTGTATGCCAACCTTGTGTACGCCTTGTTCGTCGGACTGGTTACCGTATTCGGGACCTTGTTGACGATGATTTGGGGTTATCAGTAAGAGCATAGTCGGTGATCTGAAAAGAAACCCGTTGTCACGTATTCGTGGCAGCGGGTTTTTTGACGTTGGTTTGGTCGCTAGGTGGTGGATAAGACAGTCTTTCGATACGAGATAGGATCGCTTGTTCAAAATGATAGGTGCCAAAGGGTTTGAACCATCGCTCCAACAGGCTTCGAGCTTGGGATAAATGCTTCGCCGCCTTTTCGTTTTCCCCTTGTACGGACATCAGCGCCGCCCATGCTTTGTGGTAGCTGTAGGGCTCCTTGTCTGGCATCGCTTCAACTATCGCTTGGGCATTCCCCTGGATATGAAAGCCAGAAGGGTTCAATAGTAGGTGGCAGGCATATAGGCTGTCGATCATGAGGCGGGTAACCGGGATGGACGCAATGGGATGATTTGACTGACTAATCGGCCGAATATAGGTTAGTGCGTCCTCCGGTTGTCCCGTGTCGGCAAAGTGGAGGTACAAATACATTCGGAGCTCAGCTTCCTCGGCTAGTTGCTCGGGTGAACGTTCCGATAAATCATTTAGCAGCCGGGCTGCCGAGGCGATGACTTCGGAATTCCATTCGCATGGTCGCTTTTCGGATAAGTAGCTTTTTTGCAAAATCACCCCGGCCATCAATCGTTCGGCCCTTGCCGATCGCTGGCGCAGGAGCATAAAGAGCTTGCCGTCAGAAGGGTTAACCCCATTGGTTAGAGGGACGAGCGTAGCCGCACCAAGCGCAAAGCTGAACCATATGAACAGCTCTGTTAATGGATGTGATGAGCGGTGGATGACCAGAATAAGCAGAGCGGTAAGTAAACTGAATGCAGGACCTCCCAAGGCCATCCAGGACCACTTGCGGGCGATCTCTGTCAGCTTTGTAGAGCAAGGCGAGAAGCGCATCGTCCCGCCAAAGCGCTGCCAGTTCTTGTTGGGTTGGAAAGAGAGGGTACGTCCGGTAAAGAGGAGCCGAAAAGGACCAACGATCATCTCTTCCGGCTTTAGCCCAAAGGAGAGTCCAACGAGCAGGTGTCCAGACTCGTGAACGAAGATGGCGAATAAGAAAGCCAGAAGGATATCAAGCAGAAGGGAGAACAATTTCTCGGTTACCGGAGCCAAGAAGGCTCCAAGAACACAGAGCAGGGACATCATCAGTAGAAGCGGCAATGGTTTTAACAGACGGTTCATATTTAGGTAGGCACCAGCTTTCTTGGGAGTTGCAGCTTACCTGGGATAAGTAAACCCAACATCTAGTGTAAATGAGAATCTATTCGTAGGATAGAGCACTGTGCAATTCGTATTGCGAAAAATAAAAATCACCTCTTTACATACCCCATGGGGGTATATTATAATGAGCTTACCACAGCAAACCACGCTGGTTTGGAAAGGAGAGACGTATGGCGAAGATTGAGGGGCATGAACATCCGTCGTCCGCGTCCTGTGAGGAGCATTGCGAGGGACAACACGTAATGGAGAATGGCAAGCTGGTACGACACAGCCACCATTCCGAAGCGATGAAGAGCAACCTGACCAGTCGCTTGAACCGGATTGAAGGGCAAATCCGCGGTATCAAAGGGCTGATCGAGAGAGATACTTACTGTGACGATGTGCTGAACCAGATCGCCGCCGTGCAGTCCGCGCTAAACAGCGTGGGTCGGCTGCTGCTGGAGGGACACATGAAGAGCTGCGTGATCGAGCGGATTCAAGCCGGCGAGACTGAAGTGCTCGACGAACTGCTGGTCACGGTCAACAAGCTCATGAAATAACAGCGGAACCCCAGAGGGGTACGCTGCAAGGTTAAGCCATTATTTTTACTCTAGGAGGAATTTGCGATGCAAAATATTACGTTAAACGTGGAAGGCATGTCCTGCAATCATTGCGTGAAGTCGGTAGAAGGGGCGGTAGCCGGGCTTGGTGCTACAGGGAAAGTCGATCTAGCCTCTAAGAAAGTAGATGTGACTTTCGATGAAACGAAAGTGACGGTAGAGCAAATTAAAGAAGCAATTGAGGATCAAGGTTACGACGTCGTTTAATCCGCTGCGGCGGATCGTGGGACTGGGGTGCGGCATTCCCCTTGCGCCTCAGGCCCGGGATGCGGCGGTTCCGGAAGGCGAAAATTTCGTTCGCCTCTTATATACCCCCTAGGGGTACCTATTATCGGTATTGATATGGAGGAATGGTCATGGAAAATGCATTGCCCATCGGCAGCGGGGATCCGAATCAAACGACGCTGCAAATTACCGGAATGACCTGCGCGGCTTGCGCCGCCCGGATCGAGAAAGGACTAAACCGATTACCTGGAGTAGAGCAGGCTAACGTCAATCTGGCTCTGGAAACTGCGCAGGTGCGGTTTGAGCCGACTCAAGTCTCGCTGGATCAGATCATTGAGAAAGTGAGCCAGTTAGGCTACGGTGCGGTATTGAAGCCGTCCGAACAGGAGTCCGAGGATATCCGCACGCGGGAAGTCCGCAAACAGCGAAATAAGCTGATCGTCTCGGCGGTACTTGCCTTTCCGCTGCTGTGGGCGATGGCCGGGCATTTCTCCTTCACCTCGTGGATCTGGACGCCGGAGCTGTTCATGAACCCATGGTTCCAACTCGTACTGGCGACGCCGGTGCAGTTCGTCATCGGGCGCGGATTCTACGTCGGAGCTTACAAGGCGCTGCGCAACCGAAGTGCGAACATGGACGTTCTGGTCGCGCTGGGAACGTCGGCGGCGTATTTCTATAGTTTGTATTTGAGCTTGGATTCGTTATCGATGCCGCACGGGCATACCCCCCAGCTGTATTATGAAACGAGTTCGATCCTGATTACGCTGATCCTGCTTGGCAAGTGGTTTGAGGCGTTGGCCAAAGGCCGCTCCTCCCAGGCGATCAAAACGCTGATGGGGCTTCAGGCGAAAACAGCGCTCGTCCTTAAGGATGGCGTCGAAACCGAGGTGCTAATCGAAGCGGTTGTACCGGGTGACGTACTGATTGTGAAGCCGGGCGAGAAGATCCCGGTCGACGGTTTGGTGGTCGGCGGCGCTTCGTCGGTGGATGAATCGATGCTGACCGGGGAGAGCATCCCGGTAGAGAAGAAGGAAGGCGACGCGGTCATTGGCGCGACCGTCAACAAACATGGCATGCTGCGCGTTCAGGCTGCCAAGGTTGGCAGTGAAACTGCGCTGGCGCAAATCATCCGCGTCGTTGAAGAGGCGCAAGGCTCAAAGGCGCCGATCCAGCGGGTGGCCGACGTCATCTCCGGGATCTTCGTTCCGATTGTGGTTGGGATTGCTGTGGTCACGTTTTTGGTGTGGTTCTTCTTCGTGGCGCCGGGCAGCTTTGCCGAGGCGCTGGAAAAGGCGATCGCTGTGCTGGTCATCGCGTGCCCTTGCGCGCTGGGGCTGGCGACGCCAACGTCGATTATGGCCGGGTCCGGACGGGCCGCGGAGTACGGCATCTTGTTTAAGGGCGGCGAGCATCTCGAGGCCGCCCAGGGGCTGCAGGCGATCGTGCTGGATAAGACCGGCACGATCACGCGAGGGCAGCCGGAGCTGCGGGAAGTCGTCCCGGCCGGGGGCTGGGACGACGCGGCATTGCTCCGGCTCGTCGGCGCCGCCGAGCGCGGCTCCGAGCATCCGCTGGCGGATGCTCTGGTGGCCGGGGCGCGGGCGCGCGCCCTGGAGCTGCCCGAGGCAACCGCTTTTGAAGCGGTGCCCGGGCACGGGATTGCGGCGGTCGTGGAAGACCGCCGGGTGCTCGCCGGCACGCGCCGCCTGATGGCGCGTGAAGGCGTCGACGTCGCCGCCGCGGAGACCGGCATGGCCGCGCTGGAAGCGGCCGGCCAGACCGTGCTGCTCGTGGCGGTGGACGGCGTCTACGCCGGCATGGTCGCCGTGAGCGACACGGTGAAGGAGACGTCCAAAGCCGCGGTGGCGCGGCTGAAGGAGATGGGACTTCACGTGGTCATGATCACCGGCGACAACGAGCGCACCGCTAAGGCGATCGCCGCCGAGGTCGGGATCGACGAGGTGCTGGCCGAGGTGCTGCCGGAAGGCAAAGCCGACGAAGTGAAAAAGCTGCAGGCCCGCGGCCTGAAGACGGCGATGGTTGGCGACGGCATCAATGACGCCCCGGCGCTGGCCGTAGCCGACGTAGGCATCGCTATCGGCACGGGCACCGACGTGGCCATGGAGGCTGCCGACGTGACGCTGATGCGCGGCGACCTGGAAGGCGTACCGGACGCAATCGCGATGAGCAAGCGCACGATGGGTAACATCAAGCAGAACCTGTTCTGGGCGCTCGCGTACAACACGATCGGCATCCCGGTGGCGGCAGCCGGTTTCCTAGCTCCGTGGCTGGCCGGTGCGGCGATGGCGCTCAGCTCGGTCTCGGTGGTGCTGAACGCGCTCCGCTTGCAGCGGGTGAAGCTGTAACAGAACAAAACAAGCCTTCAGGAGCAGGTTTCCGGGTTGATCCCGGCCTTGCGCCGTGAAGGCTTGTTTTTTTGTCTTATTTGCGAGAGTGGGGTTGCGAATCGCCGACGATTCCTTGTTCCTCCAAGGCGAAGATCATTTTCTTCATCAGCTCGACGGAAGCCGCGATGGCAGGCACGTCGGGCTTTTTGAACTTCTCCGTGCAGGTTAACGTGGCGCGTCCGCTCTTGATCCGTAATCGAAAATGCACGTTGGGATGAATGTCTAGGAGCTCCTCAAGCCCCTCATGCTTCAATGCCGACCGGAGCAGACTGGGATGGGAAGCCTTGGCCTGAAACCGCTTGTTCATGGCGGAGTTCGGGAGCGGCGTTTCCCGGAGTCCTCCGGTTAACCAAGCTAAGAGATGACGTTTGGCTGAAAATAAAACAAACTCCAGCTTGCGGCGCGGCCGGTAAATGTATTTCACGGAGATAACGTACTCATTACCGGATGAGTCGTTACTCGGATCGGTGATCGCCACCTCGCAGCTGCCGAAGCTGCGGGGGAGTGGCACGCGCACATGCTGGCTCTTGTATCTCCAGCCACTGAACTTCCCAGCGGTGTAAGCACTCCCGGAGGTTTTGGCATACTCCTTCAGCAGGGCTGTCGACTTGGATTCCCACCACGGCTTACGGATTTCTTTCGTCTGTGTCATGCTTCTCCTCCTCCTTGCCCGGCGCCCGGGTGGAAGGCAGTCTTCCCTCGCGGCGCAAAGCTTCTCGCAGCAGGTATTCGATATGACCATTCACGCTTCGGAATTCGTCCGCTGCCCAGCGTTCCAAAGCCTGATAGAGAGTCGGGTCAAGGCGAAGTGGGAAGCTCTTTTTGCTGGCCATCGTGAATGGATGCCCCTAATCAGTACAACGTGCTGGCGTTGATGACCGGCTGGGCGGAACGGTCGGATACGACGGCGACGAGCAGGTTGTTGATCATCGCGGCTTTGCGTTCGTCGTCCAGCTCGACAACCTGGCCGGCTTGCAGCCGTTCGATGGCCATTTGCACCATGGTGACGGCACCGTCGACGATTTTCTCGCGGGCTGCGATGATCGCTTCGGCTTGCTGACGCTGCAGCATTGCACTGGCGATCTCGGTCGAATAGGCCAGGTGCGTCAGACGCGACTCGATGATTTTAACCCCGGCGATGGCCAGACGGTTTTGCAATTCGCCGGTCAGCTCCAGTGCAATCTCTTCCGTATTGGCACGGAGGGAGAATCCGACGTCATCCAACTGGTCGTACGGATATTTGCTGGCAACATGTCGCAGCGCGGCTTCACTTTGGATTTCGACGAAGGTTTCGTATTCGTCCACTTCAAACAGCGCTTTGGCGGAGTCGACGACCGAGAACACAACGACAGTAGCGATTTCAATCGGGTTCCCGTTGACATCGTTGACTTTCAGCTTGGCGCTGTTGAAGTTGCGAACGCGCAGCGACACTTTCTTGCGGGTCGAAAATGGAATCGCCAGATAGAAACCGTTCTTCCGGATGACGCCAAGATAACGGCCGAAGAAGGTGACCACTGCCGATTGATTCGGTTGCACGGTCGTCAGACCGGTCAAAAGCACGAGAGCGATAACGCAGGAGAGCACTCCGCCCGCAATCGGTAAAACCTCGTTCAGCGTAATAAGGTAAGTCCCCAACGCGGCAAATCCCAAAATGAACAGCAGGGCGACAAAACCGTTCAGGTACGAAATCTCTTTTTCTTTCATCATGAATGACACTCCTTCAGCTGCATATTGAATTGATACTGTTATGATATCACTTTTGCAATATATTGTAAATAGGTGAATGAAGTCAAAGTTACTTGACAAGTTGGAGGGGCATCCAAAGGGGTCCGGAGGGAGAGGTGGAGAGGTGCGTAGGGCGTTTGATGGAATGGATGTGGAGTAGAAGCTGGTTAAGTGTTTGAGGTAGAAGTAGAGAAAGTATACGTGCGTGGATCGTGAGGAAGTGAGCTGGTGTTAGAGAGAGCGAATGGGCGGAGAAGATGCGTAAGTGCGTAAAGTGCTAGGAGAGGATAGGGGGAGCGTATTTCTGACTAACTCGTGGTTTTGGTGGGAGGGGGAATAGAGGCTACCAAGCTGGTTGTGGGGGCGGGCAAGTGGAGACGAAATCGAGTTGCTGGAGATAACGGGCTAGAATGCTGTGCTTTTAGCAACATTTATGCTCAGAGTGGCGACAACACCAAGAAATCGGCCAGGCCCCCGAATATTGGACACTTTAGGATCAAACCTTAGTTCGGCTCAACTATACGGCGATTCTAAACGCGTTTACTTCGTTTCTCTCCAGTTTCACTGCAAATTCAGTGGGAGAGT
>NZ_BOSK01000014.1:0-85378 GCF_018403305.1 Paenibacillus sp. J53TS2 | reverse complement strand
ATCCACTTTTACAATTACGAACGATTACAGAGAAAATTAAACGGCCTCAGTCCGATGGAGTATAGGACCAAGGCCGCCTAATTGAGCTTTTATTTTTTATACTGTCTACTTGACGGGGTGCAGTTCATTTCGCGGTTGCCTTGTTTGGTTTATTCGGTGCTCCTTACATCTCTACATTCTCCACCGCGGCTTTGGCGGCCTGTCTCGCGTGCAGTCTCTTCATGACGAACCGAGCGATAGGTTGGGCCAACAAAGTTTCAATCCAGAAAGCGATGAAGAAGTTCTTCGGCCAATGGTAGAAGAATTCTCGAATCGGGTCCAGGCTGATTTGTCGCTGGCCAACCCAGGAGCCAATCACGGTAAGGCAGATCGACAAAATCGTGACGCTGAAGAAAATATTAAACAAGGTCTTGGCATTAAAGCTATCCGTTGGTTTGGTAAACTTCGCCATGAGTTTACCTACAAGGGGCCTTGCGACCAAGTTGACCAAACACAGTACGATTATCCACATGATCGGGATGACTCGCAGCGTCTTAAAGTAATTTTCCTTGTTGAAGCCAAACTCATACCCCATAATCAGCGGGGCAATGGTGTTGACCGAGATTATCGATACGATCAACATAAACAATAGGCCTTCTTTGGTATTGCGTGGCAGTCTCATTTCGTTATACATGGTTTCATCTCCCAAATTCATGAATTCAGATGGCAGACGAGCCGATTAGCACAAAAAAACGCACAGCCATTCAGATGGCCCTGCGTTTTTGCTGCACACTGATATTATTAGATTAACATTTATTTATTAAAAAAATCAATCCATTTCCGAAGGACGCAATCAGGGAGATTGGGGCATATACATATACATAAGTAACCCAGAAAGGGGTGGCTCCATGAGAATTACGGTGCAATATATCCCTCTGAATAAGCTTAAGCCCGGAATATCCATTCAACTTACGCAGCGAATCAAGAATCTTCGGAAAGCCGCGCAGGATTGCATGCATCTGATGGTTGTACGCAAAAGTCGGAAGGACGGAGGCTATGTGATCGTCAGCGGCAATCACCATTATGATTTTTTAAGAAAACATACCAAAAATGTGGTTGCTCCCTGTTTAGTCGATGAAGGTAAAGCTTCATCACATTTAAACTCGTTCATCCTTCGTTTGCGAAAGCCGAATCTACCTTATGAAGCACCACGTCTCCAGCGGGAGCGGACTTCGGCGAACAGCTGGTCGATCATTCGTAAGTTTATGCGGCAAGAACCTCGTTTCAAGCAATTGTCCCGTACGCAGCAGCTCAAAGTTCTGCGGCGAGCGCTGCAATACCGTAAGACCACCATCTTATCGATGAAAGCGAAGGTGGACGGTTACCTGAAGACTCAAAAGACGGGATAACCCTAGAAAATCTAGAACGCGCGGGTTTAGGCGCGTTTTTTATTTTGTCTCGCTGAAATTCCCATACCTTTGTTCGGCCAGCACAGGATCATTGTAAACGGCGATTTTCGAATCGATCAGATCCAAATTTTGTTGCAACGCATCCATTTGCTTGAGGACCTGCAAACGATGATCCGCCAACATGGCTTTCCGTTCCTCCAGCGTTTCCATTCCTTTGGCACACCAATCCGCGTATTGTTTGATTTCTTTGATGGGCATTCCCGTATCCTTCAAACAACAGATCATGGCCAACCAGTCGAGATCCTTCTCCATAAATATCCGGTTGCCGGAGGGTTCCCGACCGATAAAAGGCAGTAGTCCTTCCTTATCATAGTAACGCAGGGTATGCGCAGTTAAGCCGAACATTGCCGCAACTTCTTGAATGGAATATTTCATATTCTCCCCCTTGACTTAGAGTTAACTCGAAGCAATATACTCACTATAGTCCACAGCATCTCACAGATCAAGTGGCGAATTACGACGAAGAGGAGAAGTGATCGAAAGATGAAACCCATGAAGAAAATCGCGCTGGTAACCGGCGGCAGCCGTGGTCTTGGCAGAAATAGCGCACTGGCGTTCGCACGTAAAGGAATAGACGTGATTGTGACGTACCATACCCGGAAGGAGGAAGCGGAGAAGGTCGTTCAAGAAATCGAAGCCTTTGGGCGAAAGGGGGCCATGCTGCAGCTGGATACCGGTAAAGTCTCCTCGTTTGATGTTTTCGTTTCGCAGTTGACGGACATTCTGAACGAAGGATGGAACCGCGATACCTTCGATATCCTGGTGAATAATGCGGGATTCGGGATCCATGTTCCGATTGCGGAAACGACGGAGGAACAGTTCGACAGCCTGATGAATGTTCAGTTTAAAGGGGTCTTCTTCCTCTCGCAGAAGCTGTACCCTTTGATCGCCGACCATGGCCGTGTCGTTAATCTTTCCACCGGTCTGACCCGCTTTGTCATCGAAGGGTTCGGGGCCTATTCGGCAATGAAAGGCGCTATCGAGGTATTAACGAGATATATGGCAAAAGAATGGGGCAAGCGGGGGATTCGTGTCAACGTGATCGCTCCGGGGGCTATCGCTACGGATTTCGGTGGGGGCTCCGTCCGGGATAATGAGCAGATGCGAGGGTTTATCGCAAATAATATTGCCCTCGGCAGAGTAGGCGAGGCCGACGATATTGGAGGCGTTATCGCTTCCCTTTGCACGGAAGAGTTCGGCTGGGTCAACGGGACGCGACTCGAGGTATCAGGCGGTCAGATGCTCTAAACGCCGGTACTGGTTTGCACTCCCAAAAGAGGATTAGTATAATGTTCGTAATCTAGCAACATGGGGCGACGAATACGATTCTCTTGAAAGGGCAGGTGCATGCCATGAAGTTTAGCGAATACCGCTATGAACGCCCGGATGTCCAAGTTTTTAGGCAGAGATTCAAGGAGCTACTTGACGCGTTTGCAGCGGCAGATACTTATGAAGAGCAGGGCCGGATCATGAGAGAAATCAATCAACTGCGGAGTGGCTTTGACTCGATGCAGGAGATCGCCAGCGCCCGGCATACCATCGACACCAACGACGAATTTTATCAGGCGGAGCAGGACTTCTACGATGAGAACAACCCGATTGTCCAAGAATTCATTTCGGACTACTACCGGGCGTTGATTGGCTCAAAATTCCGCGCGGAGTTGGAGCAGCAATGGGGACGTCAACTGTTCCAGATCGCCGAGCTTTCGTTGAAGACGTTCAGCCCCGAAGTGATTGAGGATTTACAGCGGGAGAACAGACTGACGACCGAATACGCCAAGCTGATTGCCTCTGCGAGAATCCCGTTTGAAGGCGAGGAGCGTAATTTATCCCAGTTGGTCCCCTTTCAGCAATCGACGGATCGGGAGATTCGCAAGCGTGCGGCTGAAGCGGCGTATGGTTTCTTAGCCGAGCATGAGGACGAACTTGATCGCATTTACGATGAGTTGGTCCAAGTGCGAACGAAGATCGCCAAGAAGCTTGGATATCGCAACTTCGTTGAACTCGGTTATGCCCGGTTGTCACGTACGGATTATGATGCTGAGAAGGTAGCAAACTTCCGGAACCAAGTGCAGAAGCATATTGTGCCTGTTGCCACAAAGCTGAAGGAGCGGCAAAAGAACCGGATCGATGTGGAGCAACTGCTGTATTACGACGAGAGTTTTGCCTTCAAGTCGGGAAACGCGACCCCAAAGGGCGACCCCGAGTGGATCGTGAAGAACGGGGCGAAGATGTATACGGAACTGTCTTCCGAGACGGATGAATTTTTTAGTTTTATGACGGAAAATGAACTGATGGATCTTGTCGCCAAACCAGGCAAACGGAGCGGTGGGTACTGCACTTTCATTAGCGAATACAAAGCGCCGTTTATTTTCTCGAATTTTAACGGCACGTCCGGCGATATCGATGTGTTGACGCATGAAGCCGGGCATGCTTTTCAGATGTATGAAAGCCGGGGGTTTGAGGTTCCGGAGTATCAATTTCCAACGCTTGAAGCCTGTGAGATCCACTCCATGAGCATGGAGTTCTTCACCTGGCCGTGGATGGATTTGTTCTTTGAAGAACAAGCCGATAAATATCGATTTGATCATTTAGCCAGCGCACTCATTTTTATTCCTTACGGCGTGGCGGTCGATGAATTCCAGCATTATGTCTACGAACATCCGGAGGCTACGCCTGCGGAACGCAAGCAAACTTGGCGGGAGATCGAGCGCAAATATGTGCCTTACCGGAACTATGCGGATAACGATTATTTGGAACGAGGCGGATTCTGGCACAGGCAAGGTCATATTTTCAACTCACCGTTCTATTATATCGATTATACGCTGGCGCAAATTTGTGCGTTTCAGTTCTGGAAAAAGATGCACGAGGACCGCGAAGCGGCATGGGCCGATTACCTGCTCTTATGCAGACAGGGGGGGAGTCACTCCTTCACGGATTTGGTGGGGATTGCCGGCTTAATTTCACCGTTTGAAGATGGCTGCGTCACTTCGGTTATTGGAACCATCGAAGCATGGTTGAATCGGGTTGATGATACCGTGCTCTAAAAGAGGGACAGGATTAAGACGTTTGCATGAGATTACATTTGCAAACGTCTTTTTTCTATGGATTTCTTCTCGCCTGGCTTCTTGGTATTCCCCCGGAACATGAAATAGTACAGGAGTGAGGCAGCTGTATATAAGCAACCGGTCATGCTAAAGGTAATGGCGTAACCCCAATACGTTCCGTAGGCGGTGACCAAATGCGATTGAACGGGGCCCATTGTGGCCCAGCCTAACATGAACGCCGTTTGGGTTAGCGAATTAGCGATACCTCTCCGCTTGTCGGCTACGCGATCGATCATGATGGCGGATTGGATCGGATTGGCGGCATTCATCAACGCCTGCCGGAACAGGAAGCTTACGGCGGCTATGGCGAATCCATTCGTAAATCCGGTAAGCAGCAGGAACGGCAGGGATAACATTTGAAAGAGAACAACGGCTTTAACTTGTCCCACCCGACTCGCCAAGGATGGGCCAATCAGCATGGAGAAGATCGTCATGACCTGACCCAGCGAGATTAACAGACTCATCAATGACAAGGAAACGGAGAATCGATTCGTGAAGTAGAGATTTAGATAGGGTACCACGAGGCCCGAGCCTAAACCGATGAGCAGCTGTGCAGCAACGAAACGGGCAATGATCCGGAAATCGGCGGCATCGGCGCTCGTGATATGAGCGGGAAGGGAAGCCTCCGGCTCCAAAGGCGCTTGGTCATCCGTCTTTGGTTTCAAGCTCGAAGCCTTGCGTTCGCGCACGAACAACATCGGTATAAAGGCGGCCAAGGTTGCGGCTCCACCGATGACCAATACGGTTCTTAAGCTAAGCAAGTTTTCGAAGCCGAGAGACTTAAGGACATCAGCGAACACGCCGCCGCCTAAGCTGCCAATCACTTGTGAAGCAAGGCCTAGGGAGGAGAAATAACTGAACATTTTGAGCCGGTTCGCGGGGGTGACATTTTCGGCCAAAAACGGGATTGAGATGACTTGAAAGAAAGAAGCAAATAGGCCGGTAAACACGGCAAACCCAAGCAACGCGGTGTCTCCGGAGGAGAAAGAGCGAAGAATGAAAGCGACGCCGCTAAGCAAAGCGCCTAATACGAGGATTTTTTTGCGGCTTGTTCGGTCACCCCAGATGCCGATCGGTACGAACATCAGAGCCGTAGCAAAGGACTGAATGCTGACAACGCGTCCGTTCATAGCGTCATCGTAACCCAGTCCTTGTATATATAAATTATAGAGCACTCCAAACATACCAGTGCCGATTTGATAGAGGATGTTCGCCAAGAAAAATAATTTGATATTTCTGGACCATCCCTGCATCTCCTGGTTTAAAGCTCGTAAATAACCCACTTGGTTCATCCTCCGGTTGCTTGTTGTCAGCTAAAAGTTAATTCTAGCACTTTACTACAAGTGAAGGAAGAGGTGAGCGCGCGGTAAAATAGGAGAAGCAGAGACCTATTTGGTCTCTGACTTGGATGCTTTGGCTGGACGTTTGGCCTTCTGTTTGACCCGCTGATCGATTCCGGCTTCGCCTTGAATTTCGGCCGCGGCTTCCATCTGTTGGTTTAATTGCTTTTCAATCTGGCCAATGCCATGGGCCCCTTGATGATTTCTGCTAGATGCCATCGCTGTTGTAGTACCTCCCTAATTCGTGTGTGGAGTGTCGGTTTCAGACTTTACGATACGTCAGAACGTGCTCAAATATGCACCGCTATAAATCGATGGTGTTATTTACCGATTCCCGCTAAGATTAAACTAACATCTTTGAGACGGGATGGAGGGCATGGTCCTACTAAGTTTCTGATTCTAGTGTCCGTGTCCTCCGTAGTCCTCATTCTAACGCAAAACCATTCTTTAAATGGGAGGGGTAGCCATGCAGCAAAATTGGATCCGTACGCCAGGGGATCTGCTAGATTCCAATGGGGTGTTGATACAGAAGGGATACTCGACAGAGGCCATTCTGACTTATAACCGGGACAATATTAAGGCACGGCCTTGGCGAATCAAAGAGTGGGATTTCTATCAAGTCTCTAACAACGATTTCTGCCTGCAACTGACGATCGGGCATGTCTCCTATGCAGGGAGTGTTTCCGTCAAACTATTTGAATTTGCGACCGGCAGACATTATGAAGTGACTCAAATGCTGGTCCTGCCGTTCAACTCGTTACGCATGCCGTTATCGGCAGACGAAGGTGATTTAACGGTTGACCGAAAAAATATGTTCATGCAATTTCAGGTGTTCGAAGGCGGCAGGAAGCTCATTTGCCGTGCAATGGGGAAACAGCTACCTAAGATGGAGCTCGAAATCGAACTATCCCAACCCGACAAGACGTCGATCGTGATGGCTACTCCATTTGATGAAGATCCGTCCCACTTTTATTACAATCATAAAATAAACAGTATGCCAGCTAGCGGCTTCGTGCGTGTTGATGGACGGGAATATCGGTTTGAGCCGGAATCCGCCTTTGGTTTGCTGGACTGGGGTCGCGGCGTATGGCCCTTCTCGCATGAATGGTTTTGGGGAAACGGGAGTTGCTATATCGAAGGGAAACGGTTCGGATTCAATATTGGGCATGGATTTGGCAACACCTCAAACGCAACGGAAAATATCCTTTTCTATGATGGCACCCCTCACAAATTGGGTCAGGTTCACTATGATTTGTCAGCGGGAGGGTACATGTCCCGAAAACAAGTTACGAGCGAGGACGGTAGATTTGAGATGGAGTTCATGCCGATCTATGATCAGCAAACCGCCACCAAACTGTTATTTATCGACAACAAATGCCACCAGTTGTTTGGTACGTTTCATGGGAAAGCTGTGTTGGATGACGGGAAGGTCCTCGAGATCAACAATATGGTTGCTTTTATCGAGCATGCTGTGAATCATTGGTGAGAGAAGCAGGGGGTATACTATAAATATCTTGAAAGTCGGAGGATTTCTATATGGAATATGTGAAATTCGGAAATACCGGATTGGACGTCTCCCGAATTTGTCTGGGGTGCATGAGCTTCGGTGAAGTGGTACCCGGCTGGCATTCCTGGGTGCTTGATGAGGAGAAGAGTCGTTCGATCATCAGAAGAGCGCTTGATCTCGGCATCAACTTCTTCGACACGGCCAATGTCTATGCAGGGGGGACGAGTGAACAGATCACGGGACGGATTCTCAAGGAGTTTGCGAATCGAGATGAAATCGTGCTCGCCACGAAAGTGTGGGGACGTATGCATCCAGGTCCGAATGGAGCGGGGTTATCCCGGAAAGCAATATTAAGCGAAATCGACAAAAGCCTAAAACGGCTGGAGACCGATTACGTGGACCTGTATATCATTCATCGCTGGGATTACGATACGCCCATCGAGGAAACGATGGAAGCTTTACATGAGGTAGTGAAGTCGGGAAAAGCCAGGTATATCGGCGCTTCCGCTATGTACGCTTGGCAATTCCAGAAGGCGCAGCACATCGCGGAGAAAAACGGCTGGACACGGTTCATCTCCATGCAAAATCATCTCAATTTGATTTACCGGGAAGAGGAGAGGGAGATGATGCCGCTATGCAAAGACCAAAACATCGCGGTAACTCCTTACAGCCCGCTAGCCTCCGGTCGATTGATTCGCGATAGTTCGGTAACAACCCCTCGATCCCAAACCGATGCGATTCAAAAATCCAAGTACGATCCGACCGCAGAAGCAGACCGCTTCATCATTGAGCGAGTAGCGAATCTGGCGACGAAGCATGGCGTTCCCCGTGCACATATCGCGCTGGCTTGGTTGCTGCAGAAAGATCAAGTCGCTGCACCTATCGTTGGAGCTACGAAAATTTCGCACCTAGAAGATGCTGTCGGGTCATTATCAGTTAATCTAAGTGCAGAGGAAATTACTTATCTGGAAGAGCCGTATGTTCCGCATCCTGTAGTGGGGGCGGAGTAAATACAATGCGAAAAAGGAACCCATGAATAATCTGGGTTCCTTTGTTTATTGCATAGCAGAAAAAACGATGTTATAATCGAAGGACGACTGTCACCACTATAAACAAGGCGTAGTCACCCATCTTACAATTTAATCTTATCATGCAGTCGAAATCTTGTCAAACTTTTTTTAAATGAATCGAAGGAGAGATGCTCGTGAAATCATTGGTTATTGGGCTACGGGAGTTGGACCAAGCGCAGCTATCGCATGTCGGCGGAAAAGGAATGAATCTGTCCAAATTGTCTACGATTGATGGAATTCACGTCCCTGAAGGCTTTATTGTAACAACCGCAGCTTTTCAACAAGCCGTCGAATCTAACGAAACCTGCCGTGGTTTATTAGATCAGCTGATGCAGCTTCAAACTGAGGATCTTAAACAACTCGGCGAAATCAGTCGTCAGATTCGTCAGATCCTGATGGAAGTCGCGATTCCTCCAGAACTAGCAGAAGCAGTGTATCGCCATCTCTCCCGGTTTGATGAAGCTCAGGCTTATGCCGTACGTTCCAGTGCAACGGCTGAAGATTTGCCGCAGGCTTCTTTCGCCGGTCAACAAGACAGTTATTTGAATGTTATAGGTTATGAATCCGTCCTGGAGCATTTACGCAAATGTTGGGCTTCCCTCTACACGGATCGCGCAGTGATGTACCGGCTGCGGAATGGATTTCATCACGGTCACATTTCCATATCCGTGATCATTCAAAAGATGGTGTTCCCGCAAGCCTCCGGGATTTTATTTACGGCGGATCCGGTTAATTCCAACCGAAAGGTACTCACCATCGATGCTGGCTTCGGATTGGGAGAGGCCTTGGTTTCCGGCCTGGTGTCCGCAGATGGTTATAAAGTAAAGGAAGGAAAGATCATCGAGAAGCGGATCGCAGCAAAGACCTTGGCGGTTTATGGCCGAAAGGATGGCGGTATAGAGACGAAATCCATTGATCCCGATCAGCAAGAGGCTCAGGTCCTCACGGAGGAGCAAATCTTACGCCTAGATCGGATTGGTAGACGGATCGAAGCCTTCTTTGGCCAGCCTCAAGACATCGAATGGTGTTTGTCGGAGGATACGTTTTATATCGTCCAGAGCCGTCCGATCACGACGCTATTCCCGATCCCCGAACAATCGGATCAGGGGAATCACGTCTATATTTCTGTCGGACATCAGCAGATGATGACCGACCCCATGAAGCCGTTGGGTCTGTCATTCTATTTACTAACGACTCCGGCACCGATACGTACAGCAGGCGGTAGGCTGTTTGTCGATGTGGCGCCTATGCTTGCTTCGCCGGACAGCAGGCAAATGCTACTCGACACCATTGGAGATTCAGAACCGCTGATGAAGGATGCGTTAATGACCGTAGTTGAACGAGGCGACTTCATTCCATCGATCCCTCCTGATCAGGATGGATCGAACTCCGGAAAGAGAACGCCCCTGCCAGGGACGGATGATCGGTTCGGGATCGACGAGACCGATCCAAGCCTCGTATCGAATTTGATCAAACGGAGCCAAGCGTCGATTGAAGCGTTAAAACAAAACATCCGTGAGAAGTCGGGAATGGAAATGATGAATTTCATTCAGGAAGACCTCGCGGAATTAAAGAAAATTTTGTTTGATCCGCAAAGCTCGGCGGTGATTATGGCCAGTATGAATGCATCCAAATGGATAAACGACAAAATGAATGAGTGGCTAGGCGAAAAAAACGCTGCAGATTATATCTCGCAATCCGTGCCAGGCAATATTACTTCGGAAATGGGCCTTGCGCTTATGGATGTCGCTGACGCAATTCGTCCCTATCCGGAGATCATCGCTTATTTGGAGAAAGCAGAAGACGACGCTCGTTTCTTGGATGAACTCTTAAGGTTCGAGGGAGGAGCGGATGTACGTGAGGCTTTCCACGATTTTCTTAGCAAATATGGGATGCGATGCCCTGGAGAGATCGATATGACGAGAACGCGTTGGATCGAAAGCCCGAACATGCTGGTGCCAGTGATTCTGGGCAACATCAGACATTTCGAACCTCATGCCAACCGGCGGAAATTTGAGCAGGGACGTCAAGTCGCTTTGAACAAAGAACAAGAGCTTTTGGAACGTCTGAGGCATTTGCCGGATGGAGAACAGA
Organism: Paenibacillus sp. J53TS2; assembly: GCF_018403305.1. NCBI lineage: Bacteria > Bacillati > Bacillota > Bacilli > Caryophanales > Paenibacillaceae > Paenibacillus > Paenibacillus sp. J53TS2. The sequence goes on along the minus strand of NZ_BOSK01000014.1, from coordinate 74,812 downwards.
AAGCCATCGAAACCAAACGAATGATCGACCTCATCCGAAATTTCTCGGGTTATCGGGAGTATCCGAAATACGGCATGATCTATCGCTACTTTATATATAAGCAAGCCTTGTTGAAAGAAGGCGAACGACTTGCGCAAGCGGGGGTCATTTCAGACCCGGAAGACATCTACTACCTCTCGTTCGAAGAACTTCGAGAGACCGTACGGACGAACCGATTGGATGAACAGATGGTCTCCAAACGAAAAGAAGATTACAAACTCTATGATAAACTCATTCCTCCTCGCGTAATGACGTCAGATGGCGAAATCATTCGGGGAAAGTATCAAAGAGAGAATTTCCCCGCCGACGCGATTGTTGGCCTTGCGGTTTCTTCGGGCGTGGTCGAGGGACGCGCACGTATCATCACGAAAATGGAAGATGCCGTGCTGGAAGAGGGGGATATCCTAGTCACCCCATTTACCGATCCTAGCTGGACGCCCCTGTTTGTATCGCTTCGAGGATTAGTCACCGAGGTAGGCGGCCTGATGACCCATGGCTCCGTGATTGCGAGAGAATATGGCCTTCCTGCCGTCGTCGGCGTGGAAAATGCGACACGGCGGATTAAAGACGGGCAACGCATTCGCGTGAATGGCACGGAGGGGTATATAGAGTTGATCTGATCGCCCGATTGCTGAAGGAAAAGCCCATCCTGGCGTGCACATCCAAGAGGGGCGCTAAACAATACCATAAGTCAGTAAGTAAGGACAAAAATAACATTATCCTATTTTATTACATGATAATGTTATTTTTGTCTCCATATTTTCTACATAATTCGTCATTTATTTTCCGGTTTGAATCAAGGTTCATTGACTACACAAAAGAGATAGGGATAATATGGAAGCAGTTTTTAAAAAATTGCGGGAGGTAGTTTAATGAAAAGAAAAATGAAGGTCTCTTTCGCTCTATTGCTCCCAGTCCTCATGTTGGTATTCGCCTCATTACCTGCATTCGCTTCAGACGTTCCTGCGGACAAGTACGCTTATTCTTTGTCCGGAGAAATAGGGACGCAGTCAACCCGAATTGAACTTGAAGAGTTTGATGATAACCAAAATTTCAGAAATATTCTTGCAGAGAAAAACTACAAAATCGTTCTCGTCAAGGAAGGAGCTGAAATCAAATTCACCCCCAAGGAGAAAATGCCCGCTGTAGTAAGTTATTATACGGTGGATGGTGCTTATGGCGGCGCTCTGTTCTGGACGATTGACGGTTCAGAGGAAGCCGTGAATGAAATTGGCGCCAACCAAACCGCAAGTACCACACTACATAAAAATTATGGCGGCTTTACGGGTGGTCTTTATTTTGTGCTTGAAATCGGGAAGGGTGATCAAAGCACGAAAATCATTTACTGGGTTTCCGATGGTTCGGCACCCGAAACGACGAAAACGGAACAACCGAGCTCGACTTCTTCTTCCGATACAACTTCCGGATCGAATCAGCCATCAGAGAAACCCGCCGCTAAACCTGTGCAAACGGCGGTAGTAACCGCAACGGCTTCCGTTTCTAAGGTTTTAGTTGACGGAAAGCAGGTGCCGTTTGAAGCCTACATTATTAACAACAACACGTATTTTAAACTTCGTGATATTGCGAAGGCTGTGGACGGAACCGACAAGACCTTTGAAGTTGGCTGGAACAGCGAGCATAATGCCATAAACATGATTTCTGGCGAAGCGTATACTGCTCAAGGCGGGGAGCTTGCGGTATCTGCCCATCCACAAGCGAAGAAGGCGACCTTATCTACTTCAAAAGTGTACCTTGACGATGAAGAAGTTAAGCTTACCGCTTACACCATTGGAGGAAACAACTACTTTAAGCTTCGCGATATTGCAGAAGCGCTGGGCATCTCAATCACCTTCGATTCCAAAACCAATACGATCGGCATCGTTACCAATGAATAATTAGTGAAGTAACTTTGTAACTATCGGAGGACACCGCCAAGCAACAGAAAAGAGCACTGCCGTTGATCCGGTAGTGCTCTTTTTGTTTTTAGTTGTTTCAGACGTTGCTTAGATGAAGTTAATTAAAGGGAGCTAAACACCATATTGCGCAGCTTGCGGGTGATCGGTAAGGTGCCGGCGTCTTTCTTCTGAACCATAAATAAGAACGTCAAGCGATCTTGAGGACTGTTACAGAAGTACGCCCCAAGCCAACCGTCCCATCCATATTCGCCTTGACTGCCAATGACCCCGGCTTGTCCGGCATCGGTGAGGATACGCATCTGTTTGCCGTAACTATGTCCGCATAGGGTATGCCACGAATCGAAGCTCTTTTGCTGGGCATCGGACAAAGAAGCCGATGTCAGATATTGAACGGTTCTTGGCCGCAGAAGTTGTATGCCATACAGGCTACCTTCGTTCAGAAGCATTGTGGTAAATTTTGCAGCATCTTCGATGGTGGAGGCAAGTCCCGCGCCACCCGATTCGAAGGCGGGCTTGCGATCCATTTCATGGATGATGCCAAGATGGTTATCCTTATAGAGCTTTAACCCGCCTTCACCGTTATCCTGATAGGTATGAACCAGGCGGTTTCTGCTCTCTTCAGGCAGCCAGAAGCCCGTGTCATTCATCTCGAGGGGTTCAAAGATTTCCTTCTTCAAAAAATCTCCGTAACGCATGCCGCTCACTGCTTCCACGATTGCACCAAGCACATCCGCCGACGTCCCGTAAGCCCAAGATGATCCGGGCTCGAAGGCAAGGGGCCCCTGGCCCAGGCGATTCGCGAATTCCGTCGTACTCATGGGATCTTGTCCAAACAACCGGATTCCGAGCTCTTGAAACAAAGCCTGCGTGTGCTGACCGGTTTGGTTGGGGCCATCATAGATCAGTCCTGAGGTCATGTTCAGTAGATCATGAAGGTTGACTTCCCGGGTGGCAGGGATTAATTCACCATTTTTCTCAACTCGTTGATTCTTAAAACCGGGAAGATAAGCGCTCACAGGATCAAATAGATCGATCTTTCCTCCTTCGAGAAGGATCATGATCGCGGTCGCGGTAATCGGTTTTGTCATCGAATATAACCGAAATATCGAATCTCTTGAAATAGGCCGCTTCGCTTCGAGATCCGCGTAACCGTCTTCATGATAAAACACTTCTTTTCCGTCCTTGATGATCATGAAGTTGGCTCCGGCAATTTCATGGTGGTCGAGGCTTGCTTTGAGAGTTGCTTTTAACTGGCTAATCGTATTGGAATCCAGCATGTCTGTTCTATCTCCCTATTGAATGGATTAATATAGGGTCTATGTTATTCGCGCAGGCTGAAAAAATCAACTACGGCAAATAGAGATCGCTCTGATCTGAATGAAGATTTAATGAATAAGTCATAAATGGTTGATTTCTCTAGTAAATTCCTTTATCAAGGAAATAGAGGGATTTATTCTGTCACACGCAGCCCCAACCATTTTAATTAAAGGAGAGGTGCTTATGGACGCAAAGGCCATGACGAATGCCGGGAAATGTCCCGTATTTCATGGAAGTGCTACCAGTCCCAGAACTAGCGGTACGACGAATAAAGACTGGTGGCCCAATCAGTTGAACTTGAATATTCTTCATCAACATGACCGCAAATCGAATCCGATGGGAGAGGACTTCGATTATGCCGAGGAATTTCAAAAGCTGGACTACTTTGCTCTTAAGCAGGATCTCCTTGAACTAATGACAAACGCACAGGATTGGTGGCCCGCCGATTATGGACATTATGGGCCATTGTTTATACGTATGGCATGGCACTCTGCAGGGACTTACCGTACGGGCGACGGCCGAGGGGGGGCTGGCACCGGAACGCAACGTTTCGCTCCCCTGAACAGCTGGCCGGACAACGTGAATCTGGATAAAGCCCGCCGTTTGTTGTGGCCGATTAAACAAAAGTACGGAAATCAGATCTCCTGGGCGGATTTGCTCATTCTGACAGGGAATGTTGCGATCGAATCGATGGGTGGCAAGACGTTTGGTTTCGGCGGCGGCCGAGTGGATGTTTGGCAACCGGAAGAAGATATTTACTGGGGTGCGGAAAAAGAATGGCTTGGCGATAACCGTTACACGGGCGAGCGTGAATTAGAAAATCCGCTTGCCGCTGTACAGATGGGTCTCATTTATGTCAATCCGGAAGGTCCAAATGGCAATCCGGATCCGCTTGCCAGCGCTCGCGACATTCGTGAGACCTTCAAACGCATGGGAATGAATGATGAAGAGACCGTCGCATTGGTCGCCGGCGGCCATACGTTTGGCAAGGCTCACGGTGCTGGTGACGCTGCGCTCGTTGGCCCGGATCCGGAAGCAGCTCCGATTGAGGCTCAAGGTTTGGGCTGGAGCAGTACACATGGCACCGGCAAAGGCCGCGACACAATCGGCAGTGGGATTGAAGGCGCCTGGACCGCAAATCCAACACAGTGGGATAACGGCTTCTTCGAGCTCTTGTTCGGTTACGAATGGGAGTTGACGAAGAGTCCAGCCGGCGCTCACCAATGGGCTCCCGTGAATCCTGCTGCGGAGCATCTGGCACCGGATGCGGAGGATTCGTCAATCCGCGTTCCGACGATGATGACCACCGCGGACATGGCCTTGCGTATCGATCCGGAATACGAGAAAATTTCGCGCCGTTTTTATGAGAATCCGGATGTTTTTGCTGAGGTGTTTGCGCGTGCTTGGTTCAAGCTCACGCATCGCGACATGGGTCCTCGCGCAAGATACTTAGGGCCTGAGGTTCCTGCTGAAGAGCTTATCTGGCAAGATCCCGTGCCCTCTGTGGATGATGTTCTAACCGAAACAGAGATCGCCGATCTCAAAACGAAAATCCTCGATTCGGGACTTACGATCGGCGAACTGGTCACGACGGCGTGGGCTTCCGCCAGCACTTACCGCGGCTCCGATCATCGGGGCGGCGCGAATGGCGCCCGTATTCGTCTGGCTCCACAGAAGGATTGGGAAGTGAACCAGCCCGAACAATTGACCAAAGTGTTATCCATTCTGGAAGGGATTCAGTTTGATTTCGGGAAGAATGTGAGCCTGGCCGATTTAATCGTATTGGGAGGCAGCGCTGCCGTTGAACAGGCCGCACGGGATGCCGGCTATGATGTCACGGTTCCATTTACTCCCGGACGCGGCGATGCCACGCAGGAGCAGACGGATGTAGAAAGCTTCGCCGTACTCGAGCCGGTTGCCGACGGTTTCCGTAATTACCAGAAACAGCAATTTAGCGTCAGCCCGGAAGAACTCTTGCTGGACAAAGCCCAATTGTTGAATCTTTCTGCCCCGGAATTAACGGTTCTGATAGGAGGGATGCGTGTTCTGGGCACCAATTTCGGCGGTACGAAACACGGTGTATTCACCGATCGCATCGGCGTCCTTACCCCTGATTTCTTCGTGAATTTGCTGGACATGAACAAGGCGTGGGAGCCCGTGGAAGACGGCCTATATCACTTGCGTGACCGCCGTTCCGGGGAAGTTGTGTTTACGGCCACCCGAGTGGATCTCGTGCTTGGCTCCAACTCCGTTCTGCGTGCGCTTGCCGAAGTATATGCTCAGGACGATAACCAGGAGAAATTCGTGCGTGATTTTGTCGCCGCATGGGTCAAGGTCATGAATGCGGATCGGTTTGACTTGAAGCACCTCTAGCTATTTACTTTCCGAAAAACAGGTGTATAATACCGATAAACTATAACTTTCATCGAAAACAAGAAGGAGCACAACGCCAAGTTGTGCTCCTTTATTTTTTTCACAATTCCAATTTGGGAGGTTGTTCAGAGTGCTCCAAGAACTAGGGTTTAGTCCAAACGATCGGGTGATTATCATCAACGCCGATGATTTAGGGGTGACGCGGTCTACGAATCAAGCCATTCTACAGATGTTTCAAAGTCGTGCCATAACATCCACTTCCCTCATGGTTCCGGCAGATGCTGCTTACGAAGCTGCACAGCAATGTTCTAGGATTCATACACTGAGCGTCGGAATCCATATTACTTTAACCAGTCACAAAAGTCGCCGCTATAAACCCATCACGACTCAAGAAAAAGTGTTAAGTTTAACCGATGAACAGGGGTACTTTTATGATGAGGCATCTGATTTCGAGAAATTTGCAGACCCCGCCGAGGTGAAAATTGAAGTTGAGGCGCAAATTCAAAGGGCCATATCTTTAGGAATCGACCCCACCCATTTAGATAGCCATGCGGGGAGTGTATTAGGCCTTTATCACAATCGTGATTTTTTAGAAGTGATTTTGGAATTGTGTGTAAAGTACGCACTTCCATTTTGTTTGCCGATCCGGATTCTGGAGCACCCCAATTTTAGTTCGGAACAAAAACATCTATTTAGTCAAAGGATCCGTTTAGCTAATCAACTTGGTATCCTCTGTATCGACGATCTTGCTGGACTTGACTATCATTTTTCGAGTGACGGGGGCTATGAAGGGGCTAAGCGAGATTTAATTAATCAAATGAATGATCTGAAACCTGGGATTACACAATTCACTACACATCCGGCATTTATCTCGGATGAATTGAAAGAACTGACTCCGTATGATGAGAATCGTGAGATGGAGGTTCAGCTTTACAATGATCCAGATGTAAAGGATCAAATGAAGCGGCAGAACCTTAAATTAATCTCTTGGAAAACCATTCGTGATTTGCAGCGGAAAGGGGATTCATGATCGCCAAGTCATATCCGAAATAAGCCGTCGCGCAACAAACCATACCCAAAAGCGTCTAATTAACTAGAAAAACAACTAGAGAGGTAGTCAGATGAAGATGAAAGTAATGACGATTTTGGGTGTTGTTCTCGGTTCCATGCTCATTTCGGCAGGAAGCGCGGCTGCGGCAGAACGGTTTACCGATCTCCAGTCTGTGAAGTGGGCGTCAGACAGCATTAATTATATGGCGGAAAGAGGAACCGTTGCTGGATATGGCAAGGGGAAGTTTGCTCCTGAGAAGCAAGTCACAAGAGCGCAAGCCGTGACTTTCCTGGTACGGGAGCTCTACCCTGAACAGTTACAATCCGGTGCGGCAAGCGCGAGCTATACCGATGTGGCGACAACCCATCCCTTTTATCGTGAAATTTCCATTGCTGAGAAAAAGGGGCTGACGGGCGGGTTTCCCGACGGTACCTTCCATCCCGATATGGCGATGAGCCGTGCAGAAACGGCTGCGTTTCTTACACGCGCGTATTCTCTTGCCGCTGGCAAGCAATCCGTTAGCTTGAGAGATGTAAATCAACATTGGGCGGCGGCGCCTATTCTCGTGATGAGCTCCAACGGGCTCATCGGCGGATATACGGATGGCACTTACAGACCAGATCGATCTGTTACACGGGCCGAGTTTTCCGTATTTCTGGCAAGGGTGATTCGATTTGAACGCGAAGCTGCCATAGAGGCGGAGGATTGGGACAAGCTAATTTCATATATGACCCTCAGTGAGCAGATTGGCCAAATGCTGATGCCTGACATTAGACAATGGAATGGCCAAGTTACCACCACCGTTAATGAAGGATTGAAACGCAGCATTCATGATCAGGACTTGGGTGGGCTTATTCTTTTTGACAAAAATATTGTCGACGCCCGTCAGGTCGTAAAACTGACTCATGATCTGCAAAACGAAGCGGGGGACATTCCTCTCTTTCTCGGTATTGACCAAGAAGGAGGCGTAATTAAGCGAATTCCTGGAGGAACGAATCTGCCGGGTCAAATGGCGCTTGGCGCAACCGGAGACGCGGCGCTGGCCGAAGCGGCCGGGAAGCTCACAGGCGAAGAGTTGAAGGCGCTTGGGCTGCAGGTCAATTTTGCCCCGGTGCTTGACGTTAACAGCAATCCGGATAATCCGATCATCGGGATCCGTTCCTTTGGCTCAGATGCGGACCTGGTATCTCGGCTTGGACTTGCCACAATAAAGGGGCTGCGACAATCCGGGGTTATCGCGGCTGTGAAGCATTTTCCGGGGCATGGGGATACGACGGTAGACTCCCATCTGGGAATGCCGGTGCTGACGCATAGTCGTAATCGGCTCGATGAGGTGGAATTGAAGCCATTTCGGGCGGCGATCGAGGGTGGGGTGGAGATGGTCATGACCGCTCACATCGCTTTCCCAGCAGTCGATAATGAACACGTGACTTCACTCAAGGACGGGAGCCGTGTGCCGATTCCCGCGACTTTATCGAAGAAGGTGCTAACCGGACTTCTCCGGGAGGAACTAGGATATCAGGGGGTCATCATTTCGGATGCCTTCACGATGAATGCAATTGCGGAGCATTTTGGAGAGAACCAAGCGGTGGAACGAGCCGTCAACGCCGGTGTCGATATCATCTTGATGCCGCAGGATCCGGAGGCTACCCATCAAACGTTGGTTCAAGCGGTAAAGAGGGGGACGATTCCGTCTGAAACCATCCATAAATCGGTTAAGCGCATCCTGGAATTGAAATCGAAATATGGTTTGTTTGACCAGGAAAACAACCTTGCTCAGAAGTTAACTGCATTAACTAATGTCATCGGTTCCGAAAAGCATCGAGCCGTGGAGCGGGAAATTGCTGAACGGTCAGTCACCTTGTTGGCCAGTCGTGACGGAGCCCATCCGGATTTCATACAACCAGACGACCGGGTCGTCATTGCTGCTGCTGGTCAGGAGCAGGCAGAACAACTTCAGCGACAACTAACGAGCGTTGCAAGCAACCCATCGTTAAAGCCGGAAATTACCGTGATCGGTCAAGGCAAAACATCGGATGCGCTTCAGGCGATGGAGCAAGCGGATTATGTCATTTTGGCCTCCTACCAGTTCCGTAACGTGGCCAGTCAATTCGGTTGGGCCGAGATCCAAACGATCATCGATTCGCTGAATAAGCGAAATAAGCGGTACGCGCTATTATCGCTCGGCAATCCGTACGAAACGATCTATGTGCAGAACGTGCGCTCGGGCCTTGCCGTTTATGGGAAGCAGGAGCCGAATACCAACGCAGGGATTAAGGTGTTGCTTGGCCAATCGGAAGCCGGTGGCGTGTTGCCAGTTACAACGAAGTAATGGCTATTTACGGATTTTTCACAAAATAATTTGTGGCCTCGTCAATATCAGTTGACGAGGTTTTTGTCTCTTTAGTAGACTTCTGATAAGTGTAATATTCGTGCAGTGCATGCACTTTAGTCAAGGTGAGGGGATGATATAACATGATCCATCAGCGTGAATGTCCAATTGAGACACTTATTCATGTTTTAGCTGGCAAATGGAAGCCCATGATTTTGTGGAATTTGATTGATTCCACAAAGCGGTTTAACGATTTAGAGAAGCTTATACCTGATGTGTCTCAAAAAATGTTATCACAACATCTCCGAGATTTGGAAGGCGAAGGCATAGTTGATAGAACGGTCTATCCTACTGTCCCTCCGAAAGTAGAATATTCCCTAAGTGAATACGGGAAAACATTGATTCCTGTCGCTGAAGTGATGTGCGCTTGGGGAGAACAACATAATCAACGGAAGTACACTGAATCAGTGTCTTAAAGCGGATCCATTGGTCATAAATTCAGGTTCCTGTTCTCCCGGCCTTCCTTTTTGCCATGCTTACTTTTAAGTAAGTACCCCACTAAATAGTGGGTTCTTACCCTAAATTTGAAGCGATGCTATGCTAAAGTTAACTCGAATTTAGGATCATGAAATGGAGGAAGGGACTATGAAAATTTTAGTTTTTGGAGCGACTGGGAATACAGGAAAAAGGGTTTTGGCTCAAGGGATACGAATGGGGTATGAAATGACCGCATTTGTGCGAAATGCTGAAAAGCTCTACGAACAATTAGGTGAGATTTCATCACAGCAAGTTAAGGTGATCGCGGACGATATTCTTGACCCTGCCATAGTTAGATAAGCGCTCAAGCATCAAGACGCCGCTATAGTTGCAGCTGGTCATGCGGGTCAGGGAGAAGAGTTCGTTCGTATGATTGATAATATTATAAGCCAATGTGAATTCCAACCCACATTCTCTGGGCGGGTATGGATCATGGGAGGTGCCGGACTGCTGGATATTCCTTACACCGATCTGATCGGCAACAATTTGCCTGGCTTCCCGCCTGAGTATAAAAATCATAACCGGAATTTCGATCGGCTACAGCAAACAAAGCTCGATTGGTCCATTATGTGTCCGGGCACAATGATGGATTCGATAGATCATCTCAATCTGGTTCATCTGCATGTAACAACCGAAACTTTGCCAATCCCGATTCCGGAGACAATCAAGGAATTTTCCGAAGCAGAAATAGCCGGTCACTTGTTCAGCCGGCTACAAGAATTGTCTGTTGCTTATGACGATGTAGCGAAATGTATGCTGGACCATCTGAAACTTGGAGGTCTGTTTAAAGGCAAAAGAGTAGGTCTTGCCTTCAGAAGCGATTTTTCGGAGTAATGAATTCCTCGCCGTTCAATTGGCATGACTGAATAATGAATAGAATGACGGAAGAGTCGCTCATAACGAGCGGCTTTTTTTGATTCGGAGGGATTACAAGTGTGTGTTAATCTATTAAATAGAGAACACCATTAAAGCGGGGGATGTTGCTTGAGAAGAAATGTTCTATATATTGAAGATAATGAGAAAATAGGCAGTTGGGTTAAAGAAGAATTGGAGCAGCGAGGATTCTCAGTTCAGTGGTTGCTTTCTGGTGAGGGTGCCGATAAAGAAGTTAATCAGCAGGACGTCGTTATTTTGGACATTATGTTACCGGGGTTAGATGGATTTACGGTGGGAAAACGATTGAAAAAGGCAGCTCCTGCTATTCCTATTTTGCTGTTATCTGCTCGAACCTCGATCGAGGACAAGGTGGATGGATTACAATTTGCCGATGACTATTTAACGAAACCGTTCCATACAGAAGAATTGGTTGCTAGATTAGAAGTGCTAATCCGTCGAACGGGTGGAACACCTACCGAACGTATTTCACTGGGGAATCAGATTGAAGTGGATCCAGAAGGCCAAATGGTCTATGACAAACGCACGGGAGAAGAAATTATTTTGACAGGGAAACAACATCAAATCTTAATGTACTTCTTGCGGCATCCTAATCAAGTTATACCCAAAGAGCAAATCTATGAAGCCATTTGGCAAGAATCCTATATTACGGGTGACAAAACAATTCAGGTGCATATCCATCGACTACGTCAAAAACTGGAACGTGACCCGGATTCTCCGGAGATTATAGAGACGCTAAAGGGAATTGGCTATCGGGTGAAACTATGAAGCAGACAGGATCCTTATTTCGTCGTTTTCTAAAAGTCCATTTTCTGTTCATCTTTTTACCTCCGATGATTCTCATTTTCTTCAGTGCCTTTTTTGGGGGTTCTGGTATCCCTAAAAAAGAAATAAATCCCTTAAATCTGTTTTATATTACCGTATTTTTGTTTGGTTTGATTATTGTCGCGTTTGTGATCTTATCGTGGTTGTTTTTCTTGAAACTTCAGAGACGTCTCTCTCACTTGCAAGAAGTCATGTCAATGACAGCTAGAAACAGCGCATTTCCTAAACCCGTATCTGTTCAATCGGATCGTATGGATGAGATCGACCAGTTAGGAAGTTCATTTAATTGGATGATGCAGCAGCTTGAGGACAGTCGCAATCGAGCCTATGAAGAGGAATTATTACGACATCGACTTATTGCGAATTTATCACACGACTTACGAACACCACTTACGATTTTGAGAGGACATGTCACCCGATTAAATCATGAGTCCGTTAGTCTAGAAGGGCAACTCTCTTTAACAGAGATGGACCATACGATTACTAGAGTCGGAGTGCTAATGGATGATTTACTGTCTTACACATTGCTTACATCAGGGAAATATCCATTTGAGCCCGCGTCAACGGATATTGGACGTTTAGTCAGAGCTTCTGTTGCTGCGTGGTATCCTGTTTTTGAGGAGAAAGAAATTCAACTGGATGTTGATTTGCCGGCAGACGAAACTTTTTATTGGGAAGTAGATCCGAAATGGATGACACGGGTGCTGGATAATTTATTTCAGAATATTATTCGCCATGCGGCTGAAGGGAAATATGCAAACATTGTGGTTGATGCAGCAAAAGAACAGATCCTTGTGGCAGACCGTGGTCCCGGTATGGACAACTCTTCCTATGAACGTGGGGTAGGGATGGGGTTATCGACTTGTGATTATATGTTAAATAAGATGATGCTGAAAGCGAATATTACATCCAATGACAAGGGTACAAGAGTAGCAATTGGTCGAGCTTAACCTAAAGGTAACCCAGAAGTAAACCACAGGATCGCCGGGATGTAACTTTGCTTCTATATAATTGGACCATAACAGAAAGGGAGTGTTATGGTTGCTTGAAATTAGGAACTTGGTTAAGCGTCGCGGAGCTCAAGATATCTTATCTGGGATCAGCTTTAAGGCGAGACCAGGTAGAGTCACTGGTTTTTTAGGTCCAAATGGGGCAGGGAAGAGTTCGACCCTTCGCATATTGCTTGGGTTAGATCGTGCGACTTCAGGGACCGCACTCATTAATGGAAAGCCATTCGCACAATTGCATCATCCATTAGCAACAGTGGGCGCCGCTCTGGATGGGTCTGGAGCGCATCGTAGCCGAACAGGACGAGCACACTTGCGTTGGATGGCTTGTGCCGCAGGATTGCCTTCCTCACGTGTCGAGGAAGTTTTGGAAATCGTAGGTCTTACAAAAGCAGCGGGTCAAAGAGTAGGGAAGTATTCTCTGGGAATGGGGAAAAGACTCGGAATGGCAGCCGCATTATTGGGTGATCCAGAGATATTGATTTTGGATGAACCCGTGAACGGGCTTGATCCGGAAGGGATACGCTGGATTCGGACGTTTCTGCGTGAACGTGCTGAGTCTGGAAACACCGTATTATTATCCAGTCACCTCATAGGAGAGCTTGCAGAGACGGTTGACGATGTGGTCATCATGAAGCATGGAAAAATTGTTGCCTCTGGAACACTGGAGGAAGTAACAGGGTATCATTCCTCGCTGGAGGAAGCCTATTTTGCCCTAACATCTGACAAAGCAGGTGGAATGGGATGAGAGCCTTCAACGCAGAACTATCTAAATTGTTCTCCCTACCGGGGATTTGGCTGTCCTTACTTATTGGGGCATTCGCTCCAGCGCTCATAGCGGCCTTAGACAGCATGGCACAGAGAGCGGAAATCATTGCTGGAATTAGCACACGACTTTCGGAAGTTGGCTATATTGGATTCGCTCTTGGGGTGCAAGGTGTCATTATTCTCGGTGTGCTTGCTGTCAGCAGCGAGTATTCGATAGAGAGCAGTGAATCGGGTGGAGGACAACAGATTACAACAAGCTTAACGGTTGTCTCATCAAGGCTTCATTTATTACTGGCAAAAGCAGGGGCAGTGATCGTGGTCAGCATACTGCTATGTATTCTGGCTATAATGACAACGATATCAGCCACGTATCTTGTTCTTGGTGAATATACTCCTGCATTTGAATGGTCCAAGCTGTTCGGTGTAGTTTGTTACTGGGTATTTACTGCTCTTTTAGCGTTTGGGATTACGGTTCTTACCAAGAATGGCACGATTCCGCTTGCGGTCCTTATCATTAATACATCGTTTGTGTCCTTTAGTTTCCTGCTGTCCAAGGTCACAAAGCTGGCGTTATACTTACCAGACCGAGTTGGAATTGAAATGTTTATGTTAACGGGCGATCAATTTCTTTCCCCGTTCATGGGCGGGTTAGCTATGTTTGCCTGGGTGGTCGTCCTTTTCATTACTGCAACCATTGTGTTTAATAGGAGGGACGTTGCTGCATGAGTGTCTCTTCTAGTAAAAGGTTCACACGAACCCTTCGTGCTGAAATGGATAAATTAATAACGCTACCCTCGGTATGGATTACTCTTATATGTACATTCATTCTTAATCTAGGAGTTGTTGCAGCTTTTACTTCGGTTGGTCTAAAAGGGGAAGCAGGGACGCAGGGGATATTGATCATTGGGCTTTCATCTATGGGTTATCTTCAAGCTGGATTCATTATCCTTGGGATCCTAACAACCTGTTCAGAGTACACCGGTGGACAGATTCGAACTACATTAACTGCGATACCTTGGCGTAGCCTACAATTAACCACCAAGCATTTAGCATTGGCCATGGTGACTATTCCCGCGGGGTTTATAATCGTTGTTTTAGGTATGCTATATACTTGGATAAGAATGAGAGACACAGCAGTAGGGGTTGATATAGACACCCTGATTGAGGTAATAATAGGAGCGACAGGCTACTTAACCTTAACCACACTACTCAGTGCAGCTGTAGGTGCTATAATCAGACGAACCACTCCAACTTTAGTGATCCTGCTTGGTTATTATTTCATTGTCAGTCCATTGATGAAAGGCTTATTGCGAAGCTTTATTACTTACTTACCGGATGCGGCGGGGCAATCTATGTATAGGCTGTCTTCCACAGATGAAATAAATGCTCTTACACCTGTGCAGGGGACAGGAATATTGATGTTGTGGGCACTGATCTTGATTGCTGCAGCTTTTGTATTTTACCGTAAGAGAGATGCCTAAGTCACGTTGATTTGACTAAACGCCTGAAAACATAAACTGCATTTTCATCTGAAGGAGGTAAGATCAAGGAAGAGGTGCTAATGAAATTTCTAGTGGAACACCAATTAATTGTATAGAACCATTCCATGAGGATGGTTCGCTCAAGGACGACTTGGAACTGCGAAGCTCTGATTTAACCGATTTAGGAAATGAATTCTTCAAAGAGGTTTTTCCCAAATGATCTGCTACTGTTCTTTTAAAGGGATTGAACAAGCTACTCGCTAACAGAGAACGATGATAGTTGATTGAAATTTGTCAGAGGACAAGAACATAGTCCCATAACGTTTCAGAAGTAAAAGTATTGTGGCCATAGGCGCAGCTCCCATGGAGCTAAAAATTCCCGGAAGCCAGTTGACAAAGGTTACGAATTCGCATGATGTACTGTCTGGAGAAGCTATGGTTTCCGGAGATGTCGTTACTGTCGGAGGAGGAATTGCTGTCGATGGAGGTTTATCCTTATATGTATTACTTGTTCCAAGTAGAAATTTGACATTATCTTGGTTTCCCTTTTGGGAGATGTCGGGATAATGTTTTTTCTATTGCATGCCCATTATACATTCCAAGAGTTATGCTGTTCAATTTCTTCCCAAAAGGACATCTCCTTCCCCTTGGTACGATTCGCCCTTTAAGATTTTCCTATAATCTAAATACATAGAAGAGCAGTGGTGAATTTAAGGGAGTTACGGGAATACTCATTTCTCTTCTAAGGGGTCAAACGCCAATAATGAATGGTCAGCTAAAGAAAAGATGAGCTCTGCCAGTTCTAAACTGGAGACTATAAATCCTTCTTGTATCCATTCTTGTATGATCGCTAAGCTTCCATTGACCAAGTAAGAATAGGTATAACGTTTCAACCTGTCGGGTACGTTGAGTTGAAGCTGACTATCGATATTCTTGAGTATTTCATTAAGAAGGCGTTTGGGAAATAACTAAGCTTTTTGGGGCAGTAAGAAAAATTGGGAGTCGATTCCGGGAAAACTATCCGAGATGAAGAAATTCACTTATTGGAACAAAGTCATAAAGCTCGATCATGGCTATGATGAGAATAAGCCGGCTTCACAATTAAATATTGAAGATATGAAGGGGCTGCAACATTCCGCGGCGGTGAATGCTTATCTACAGAGATGGCGACGGGGGATTGGGCAGAAAAACTTGAATTCAAATGTGCATTCGGACATACGTTTAGCGCCAGTCCCAAACTGGTTCTTGAGGGAGGACATTTCTGCCCTCAATGTGAACGTGAAAGCTGGAATTACAAAGAACGCGCTAAACGTGAACCGTTTTTCGCCCAAGTGTGGAGCCCTATTCAAAGCAAGGATGATGGACGAGAATATAAAAAAATTGTATCTGAATTAGATGTTGCAGATCATTCCTAACTTAACAAAACGATGATGAAACGTAATTTACGTGAAAACAAAAAAGAAATGACAGCGCAAATTTTAGCAGAAAAGGCTTTGAGTTAGCTTTGGAAAAAGGGATGGATACGTCATTGAGGATGTAGTAAGAGCTTGGAAAGCGCATTAATGTAGGCCGCAGCAGATAATTTCCAGCCGAAATTCAATGAAACCTCTCGGTAAAATGTGATTTTCTCCCGAATGCTTGCCTATTCGCAGGATCTATCTAATGGATAACATTGCTATCTGGATAGTAGAAGAGGGATGTACCGTCAAATTCGTCAACCGAAGCGCATGCGTGAACAGAAGGGGCGAGTTTTCGCTCCTTTTTGTACTGCTCTACTGCACGCTGCATCACGTACCTCCGGAGGCTTTCACTCCCATTTCTCGACGGTTCAATGCCCCTTCATTCCTTCGTTACGCCTATCCGGTTGGTGGAGGCTGGTTATCCTAACGGTACGAGTCATGCTAGTTGAGAATCGGTTAAGCAACGTGTTTCATAGGGAGATCTCGATCCAGTTCGTAAGCTTCGCCACTCTGTACCATGGCAACCAACAGCGTGCCATTTTTGCCGCAAAGCTTCATGACGGAAGCGCATCGGTTTCATGCTTTTCGTTTTTACATTCACTTCGTGCTGTCGTTTAAACGTTACGTCATTCATAATATGGGCCCTGGTTGCCATGAACTGGGCATGCCGAAGCCTTGGTCGACACGTTTACTGATGGACTTGGACATTTGGCCTTTCCATTTGCCTGAACTTGCTTCAGCCAGGTTGAGGCCGGCATGCTGTAGCAACGCGTTACCATGTGCATAGCTGCTGAGGTCGCCAGTTTCACCGAGAATAACGGGCTATGACCCGTGTTACCCCATCGTAAAGGAGGCGCTCGTTTTTGTGCAAAGCGCAAATATAACTCTCTACAGGAATCCTAACGGGCAGAATAATTCAATCGAGGGCATGGAAAACTACCCAGCTTTGCTTGCCACGTTCAGGAGATGGACAGGACAGGAGAGGATTTTACATTGAGAATTGCTCTTGTATAAGTGCATGCTGCAGCATATTACGTCTTAAATACTTGCACTGAAAGTTGGAACAATTATTCAGCTATTTCAATTAAATTTAATTAATTCGGCCCTTATTAATCGTTTTATCAGCTGATTAGGTGTTTATTTACATATATTAAATGGAATGAATGTTCCATAAGTGCCTTGACTAACACTAGATCCGAGGGTATTATAAATCCCGTGGAACGATTGTTCCAACGTAATGAGGGAGGCGAAATGCACAAGCAAATTCAATGAATTGGATAACAGTCGAACAAAAGCATATCAAATAAAAGACAATCACAAAGGAGTAACAAAAATGAAAGTATATGACAAGCTGTTTATCGGTGGTCAATGGAAAGCCCCAGTAAATCAAGAAGTGATCGAGATTCGTTCTCCACATGATCAATCTCTAGTTGGTAAAGCGGCACAGGCTTCCCCAGACGATATTGATCTAGCCGTCACTGCAGCTAGAAAAGCATTCGATAACGGTCCGTGGCCGAAAATGACGCCTAGCGAACGACAGGACATTGTCACTCGCTTCAATGAATTGCATGCTGCGCGTGCGGATGAGATTGCTGCTTTAATTACATCTGAGAACGGCACACCTAATTGGTTTACGAACGGTTTGCAACACTCGCTCGCCGAGCAAGCGAATGCTTACATTCGCGCAGCCAAATCGTATGGGTGGGAAGAAACTTTGAACGATGGAAAAGGTCCGATGATTCGTCGTGAGGCGGTTGGCGTTGTCGCAGCGATCATACCTTGGAACGCACCACATCAATCGGCTCTTGCTAAAATGATCCCTGCATTACTGGCAGGTAATACAGTTATCTTAAAGGCATCGCCAGAAACTTCCCTTAACGCCTTATTGTTAGGCGAGATCTTCGCTGAAACAGGATTCCCTGAAGGCGTTATTAGTATTGTGCCGGCTGGTCGCGAAACAAGTGAATACCTCGTATCCCATCCAGGAGTCGATAAAATCGCATTTACGGGTTCGACCGGAGCTGGGCGCCGTATAGCATCGATCGCAGGTGAACAACTAAAACGCGTAAGCTTGGAGCTCGGAGGCAAATCCGCAGCAATCATTTTGGATGACGCGGATTTAGAAGCGGCAGTTCAAGGCTTGAAGTATTCATCTTTCGTTAACAACGGGGAGAGCTGTGTAGCGCATACCCGCATTCTTGTTTCGAAAAAACGTTATGAAGAAGCAGTCGAGCTTATTAAGACAATGACGGAAAGCCTCGTCGTTGGTAACCCTGCCGACCCGGGGACTTTCATCGGACCTATGGTGAGAGCAGACCAACAGAAACGTGTTCAATCTTATATTGAACTGGGTATTCAAGAAGGCGCGCGCCTGGTTACTGGCGGAGCGGATGTTCCTGCAGGATTGGAAGGTGGATTCTACGTCAAACCAACGGTATTCGCGGATGTGAACAACAGCATGCGTATAGCCCAAGAAGAAATTTTTGGACCAGTTCTTGTCGTTATCCCTTACGATGACGAAGCAGATGCCGTACGCATCGCCAACGATTCGCCATTTGGCCTCGGTGGTGGCGTTTGGTCTGGCACACTTGAGCATGGACTCGAAATCGCTCGTCAAATCCGCACAGGCTACTTTATTGTTAATGGAGCAATGGCTTCTTACGAGGGCCCATTCGGCGGATACAAAGCCAGCGGGATCGGACGTGAGTTTGGCGTTGTCGGTCTTGGTGCCTATGTTGAGCATAAAGCAATCAATATCTAATAGTATCTGACAACTTGACCTTTTAGTGCCCTTAATTACCAAATTTAAGGTGATTAAGGGCATAAATAAAGGCGGTCTCAAGCTTTGTGACACAACGATAATAATATGGAAAAATATAATAGTTGGAATTATTATTCCGATTTAGTCGTGATAACTTCAATAATTCAAGATATATGGTCTATTTTATTGAAATTTACCCGAATATACATTCCATTTATTCTTGACCAAGTTGGATCTTAGAGCTATATCAACTGTGGAATGAATATTCCAATACACATTGATAAGGAGAATATTCTTATGAATAAAGTTTGGCTGATTACTGGTAGTTCCCGAGGGTTTGGTCGTAGTCTTGCGGAAGCGGTACTCGCTAATGGAGATCGACTTGTCGCAACAGCTCGCAATACAGAACAGCTTGCAGATTTAGCGGACCGTTACGGAGACCAAGTTCGCCTCGTGCAATTGGATGTGAATAATTACGACCAAGCTGAAGCAGCCATTAAGGCCGCATTCGAAACATTCGGAAAACTGGATGTTCTTGTTAATAACGCAGGTTACGGAAATATTTCCTCCATTGAGGAAACAGCGATGGAAGACTTCCGCGCACAAGTTGAAACAAACTTTTGGGGTGTAGTCAACGTAACAAAAGCCGCGCTGCCTTTGCTCAGAGAGCAGGGTCACGGCCATATCATTCAGTTCTCTTCCATTGGCGGTCGTATCGGCGCTCCAGGCCTTGCACCTTATCAAGCTGCGAAATGGGCGGTAGAGGGCTTCTCTGAAGTGCTTGTGAAAGAAGTACAGCCGTTGGGAATTAAGGTTACATTAATCGAACCAGGCGGTTTCCGTACTGATTGGGCAGGCTCTTCGATGCAACAAATCCAGCCGCGTGACGAATACAAAAACACTGTCGGCTATATGATGACCTATTTCCGTGAAAACACTGGAAAAGAGAGTGGAGATCCGGCGAAAGCTGCACAAGCAATCCTCACTATCGTTAAGGAAGAAAACCCGCCGCTTCGCTTACTGCTTGGGAGCGATGCCGTCGAGCTCGCAAATGCGATGGATAACGGAAAATTAGAAGAAACGAAGCGTTGGGAAAAACTTAGTCGCTCGACAGATTTCTAAGCCATTGCATATTTGTCCTATTGTATCGACTGTCGGAAGCGGTAATCTATGCCGTTCTCCGAACAGTCGTAATATAGCAGAAAGAGGGTGTCACATTGAAAGTAAGTGCTAGAATCGCATTATTGTCGATGGCTGTAACGACTACCTTCGGAACAATGATGGCAGCGCCGGCTCTTAAACCGCTTGCCGTGGCATTTCCGAATACGGACGCTCTGTTAGTACAGTGGGTCGTAACGTTATCTTCCTTATTCATTTTGCCGACATTGTTCTTGTCAGGAATTCTTAACAGAAAGTTTAATCGGAGATCCATCTTGATCACGGGTCTAGTCTTATATTTATTTGGAGGCGTCGGACCAGCCTTTATGAACTCATTTCCGTTCATCTTGGCTTGTAGGGCGCTCTTAGGCCTAAGTATTGGCTTAATTTCGCCGACATTCAACTCATTAATTGCGGAGAACTTTCAAGGAGAAGCACGTTCGCGCATGAACGGCATTCAAACGTCTATCAACGGGATAGGCGGGGCTATCTTCCTCTCTATCGGTGGATTTATCGCGACGCTTGGGTGGAGAGACGTCTTTATGACGTATTTCTACGCGGTCATTTTATTAGTAATGGTCGTTGCATTTCTTCCTAAATTCCCGCCGCTTCAGGTGAGTCAATCGGCGAAGTCATCCATAAAGATACCGAAGTTTTTCTACGCAGTAGCGCTTGCGGGAGGATTGCATACGATGATGTTTGCTCTGATTCCGACGAACCTTTCGTTATTTCTTGCGAATAACGGTATCGGCAGCATTTCTTCAGCTGGCTATTTGATAGCATTCTCATTAATCGGTGTTTTTATAGGTGGACTTTCTGTTACGAGGTTAACAGGTGCATTGAAGAAAAGACTCGTTCCACTGGAGCTGGTATTAATGGCTGGGGGATTCCTGCTTATTTCTTCCGCACATGCGGTGTGGACAGTCGCCTTGGGGGTATTCATGATTGGCCTATCCGAAGGAGTGCTATTCCCGCTGTCATTCATTAAGACCTCGGAAGTTGTTCCAAAATTAATTTTGACAACAGGGATATCCTTATTGCTGGCTTGCGTCTACACATGTCAGTTCCTGAGCCCGTTGTTCGTCAGAGGGATCGAACTGCTCTTATACTCAAATTCTACGCGAGACGTGTTCATGGCAGTGGCTGTTGCCTTGGTTGCTGTCGCTGTCGGATTCCTACTTTTTTCTCGAAACAGTATGCATCAAACAGTGACAGACGTTTCGTAAACTAAACTGACAATAGGTGGTCTAAAAATATGAGAAATATAACCCAAATTTACATTAAAGGAAAGTTTGTCACTCCTCAAGGCACTGAGCGTCAAAAACTGGTAGACCCTACAACACGCGAAGTTATCGGAAGTGTAGTCCTTGGCAACGAAGAAGACGCTAAGCTTGCAATTACGGCAGCGAAAGCCGCATTCCCGGCGTTTTCAAAAACAACGGTACAAGAAAGAGCAGATATGCTGCAACGTCTGAACGATGCAATATTGTCGAAAATCGACGAGCTTGCAGAAGCTAACATTCTTGAATATGGCGCACCTCGGATGGCGGCTACCGGACGTGTTCAATTGGCAGCAATGAATTTAATAATTAGCAAAGAAGCACTTGAGCAATACGAATTTGTTCACTATATCGGTAAAGCCAAAATCGTGTCCGAACCTGTAGGCGTTATGGGTATCATCACACCATGGAACGCAAGCTATTCACAGATTACGGCCAAGCTTGGTGCGGCGATCGCTGCCGGATGTACGGTTGTAATCAAGCCAAGTGAACTTAGTGGATTGCAAACGCAATTGCTGACGGAATGTATCGATGCTGCTGGCATTCCGGCTGGCGTAATTAACGTCGTTAATGGACTTGGTTCGACAGTAGGAGGAGAATTGACTCGCAATAAAGACGTCGCAATGGTCAACTTTACCGGCTCGACTCGCGTCGGTAAAGAAATCCGCAGAGCGACAGTAGATTCAATGAAACGTGTAACGTTGGAGTTGGGCGGGAAATCGCCTAACATTATTCTTGATGACGCGGATTTCTCCAAAGCCATTCCAGCTGCTGTTAAATCGTGTTTTTCGAATAACGGTCAAGCTTGCGTTGCAGGTACAAGATTGTTCGTTCCGGAGCATCGTTTGGAAGAAGTGAAGCAGCTTGCCCGCGCAACCGCGGAATCGATGAAAGTCGGTTTGCCATCCGAATCCGACACCGTGCTTGGACCAATCGTGACAGAGAAACAATATAATCAAGTCCAGTACTTTATTAAAGCCGGCATTCAAGAGGGTGCTGAGCTGGTAACGGGCGGAGAAGGCCACCCTGTAGGATTAGAGCAAGGAAACTTTGTTAAACCCACGATCTTTGCTAACGTAACTCCAGATATGACGATCGCTAAAGAAGAAATTTTCGGACCAGTTCTTTCGATATTGACGTTCAAAACCGAAGAAGAAGCGATCGAAATGGCAAATAACACAGACTACGGCCTTGGCGCTTATATTAGTTCGGGCAATCTGGAGAGAGCTAACGAATTGGCCTCCCTCATTCAAGCAGGCGTTGTGCTTATTAACGGCGCCGGATTCGAAATGAAAGCTCCATTTGGCGGCTTCAAGCATTCCGGGATCGGTCGTGAATATGGCATACACGGTATGAAAGATTGCTTGGAGACAAAAACAATAACTGGATTCGATTTGCTGGCGTAATGTCCATTTGCTAGCTATAAAAAAGCCATACATGATCCCCTTCAACTAAACACTCAACAAACTGTCCTGTTACTTGGGGGTTAGAGTGAATCTTGGAGGGGATATTTTTATGGTGTTACAGCGGAAGGGAGGGATAGACATGAGGTGGTAGCCCTAAAGTATAAAGCAGATATATCTCATTCTTTGTCATAAAGAGGAAGAACCTAACTCATAATAAAATGGAAACAGAGGACATTTAAAAAATCGAAAGTTGGGACTCGGCTTTGGATATCGTCATCTTAATATTGGTATCTCAGCGAAAATCCCGAGATATGGGGTCTGAAAATTCAATGTTCCCAAGCAGTTGTCAGCGAGCTTTCAGTGCAGTGTAAGCGAAAAAGCGATGACGCGACAGAAACCGTATTGGATTATTATAGGACTCTTTTAGAAGAGTTACGCAAATTTGCCATAGGTGCACAACGAAAAGACAAAAATTATGTTCAACACAGAAGGGAGCTTCACTGGATTGCAGTGCAAGCCGAACGTGATGCAGTACAGAAGTTATTTGAAAATGGGGATATTAACCGCGAATTTGCTTCTTATTTACGAAAAATGATCCGAAATCGCGAATCGACACTGTACGAAATCGAGGAAATGAGTTTACAATAAAGTTTAAGAGGTGGGGATATGAGCAAAAAGCAAGATATTATGACGGCCACACTCGACTTGATTCACGAAGAGGGGCTGCAGTCTGTAACTTTTTCTAAATTATTCAAACGTGCGAACGTCGGATCGGGCACGATCTATAACTATTTCACAAACAAAGAAGACTTAGTAAATGAGGTATACAGAGATTCACGTTTAAAAATGGGTGAATTTCTTATTCAAGGTTATGATCCTAATGCAAGCCTTTACGAACGATTTAAGTGTCTTCAAATGAATCGATTGAAATTCGGTATGCATTTTCCAAAGAATTTTTTATTTATCGACAGTTATTCCTTTTCTCCTTATATATCACCTAAACTGCGCAATCAGGATGATGATTATCATTCCAGTAAAATCATTCAGGATTTGATCGTCGATGGTCAAAGACAGGGCATAATCAAAGAAATGGATTCACATCTTTGCCATCAGCTGATCCACGGTATCATTTCTTCGATTTTGAAAGGATACTTTGTAAATAAATACCCATTAAACGAACTGCAAATTCAACAAATAATCGAGGCATCATGGAAAGCAATCCTCATTTAAAAGAGACCACTGTACATATTTGTGTACAGTGGTCTCTTTTGTTAGTTGGCCACAGACTCTTGGACGAATGTTGTTCATGCATATTTCAATCCTTAAAGGATCAACCTATATTATCTTTGTGATGTAGGAGGGAAATAAACATGACACAAATTAATGCAAATGAATCAATTCTGACTTTCATTAATGTATTCAAAGTAGAGCCAGAAAACCAACAGCGTGTTATCGAGCTGTTGACTGCGGCAACAGAAGGTTCCGTTAACTCTGCGCCTGGATTTATTTCTTGTGCATTACACAAAAGCATTGACGGCACGAAAGTCACGATGTACGCGCAATGGAAAAGCTTGGAGCATTACGAAGCGATGCGTAACGATCCAAGACCGTTGCCATTTTTTAAAGAAGCTTTGACAATCGCAACATTTGACCCAGGCATGTACGAAGTAGTAAAAACGTTCGATTTTACAGAAGCTTAATTCAGTAAGGACCTTGAGGCCGGTTATGGGTCAAGTATGAGCAAATTTACTAATACTTGACCGTGACCATAAACATATTTGGAGAGGATTTAAAGATATTATGCGTAATAGAAGGATACTGAGGGTTGTGTGGGCAGTGCGAAACGCAGATTAATTGCTTTTTTACTGCAAGAAAGGGAACAGAAAGGGAACTTATAAAAAACTAAGCAAAAATTGAGCTATATGGTGTTTGACACTAAACTTGTCGGATGGCAAGAATATTATCTCTTAACAGGCCGCGAATCAATGGAGTAATGGAATGGGATAAATCCATGCCCAACGTGGGTAGAGTTACTGCTTCTCAACATGGTCGGCAAGTTCCTCGATATGAAACGCTTATTTGTTCTTTAATTAGCAGCGGAGCAAGCAGAGGGTTATGGGGAGAATGTCCCGACAATTGTGTCATTTATGTCTGGACATTTGTGTCGTTAGACAAGTAATTCAAGAACAACTAGGGCTGAAAATCGGTTTGATTACATATGTACAAAATACGGGTTTTGTGAAAAAGTCGATGCTGAAAGACCGCTGGAACCACTTTTGGTTGCTTCCGGCGGTCTGTTGCTTCTGTTCTACTTGTCCATGTTATTAACTGCTTTGCGCATTTCCTCATCGGTTAAGTGCGTGTAGATCATCGTCGTCTGAATGGACGAATGGCCCAATTGATTCCTCAGACGCGGCACGTCATTGTTCTCCTGATGATAACGCGTTGCGAAGGAATGCCGTAGCGAGTGAACCGTTAAGGCCGGTTTACCGTAAGCCGTTGCGTATTTCTCGATTAGTTTCTCGATTGATCTAGGCGTTAACCGCCGGTTTTTGCCTTTGCGTCCGATTGGCGCTGCCAAAAACAAGTACGTTTCTGACTTCTCCGGTTTATACCGAGCTTCGCGAACTTTGATATAATTATCCAAATCCGCTTTTGCTTGTTCGCTAAAATACACGTATTGTTCTTTGTTGCCTTTGCGGATGACCCGTACCAAACCTTTGTTCATGTCGAGATCTTCCAGGTTGATGCCGGCGACTTCCGATAAACGTAATCCGGATCCAAGAATCAATGAAACTATCGCCGTATCACGCTCGCGATTAAATTCGTGAAACTGATATAGCCGCTTGTTGTCGCGGTTTTGCGCCCCGAAATCGTAAGCCACAAACTGCCGGAATAGTTCAAAATCGTCCGCCCGCAGGATTTTGCCTTCAATCCGATTAGCGATCGTTTCCTGGGTTTCTTTCATGGCATTAAATTCTATCTTGGCCATCACATTACGTTCGAGATAAGGCTTGAGCTCAACGGTTTCGGCTTTGTTTTGCAAATAATCGAATAACGACTTAAGCGCAGACAGCTTCCGGTTGATCGTCAACTTCGAGTTGCTTAGTTGATATTCCAGGAACGTCAAAAAACTTTCGATTTCACGAACAGTCAGTTTCTCAAGGACAGACAATTCAACTTCTTTGCGGCTGGAAGCGGCAAAACGTTCAGCCACGAGCCAATCAAAAAAGATAATATAATCGTGGCAGTAATTTAATAGCGTAGTGTGCGAGAGCTTGCGTTTGCGTGTGTCTATGTATTCAGCAACATACCAGGGTAAATCCGTTAATTTCTCATCGATGCGGCTCATATAATGCGATTTCGTAATTTTATCCATTTGAACACGCACCTCCTGATTCTAGAATAATCCATATATATAATTTCGTCAAATTATTAATTTACGTAATATTAAATCTGAGTATGAATTGAAAAACCATACCTCATATATTATATATTCCAAACAAAAAAAGCCTGAACTTCGGCCTTTTTGTTTCATCTCATATTTTGATCGATTATTGTAATATTGATTTAGTTGATAAGGCTATTCTTATACATTTTTGCTGCTGCTTCGGGTTTTGCGGTGTTCTTCATTCTTGAAGACTGCACTTTTTTCACTTACATATATTGCTCTCCAGTAAACATACCATGAAAACCAAAAGGAATATGGTTAACTACGTCCGCTCTTCCAAGCTCTTCAAAAGTTTGCGCGTCTAAAACGAGCAAAAAAGAGTGTGAATTGTGACCGTCCATAATAACCGACAAGATAACACCATCATCTTCATTAGTTGCATTCGGTCTTTGGACGAATAGCGCTTCACCTGGATAGCAACCGTCTTGTCGCCAAATCGTTGTTGTCCCCTTTTGTACATCCGCTTTAACTAATTGATTCGGGTAATTTTCGTAATGATGTCTGTTGGTGCTAATCCCATACATGTAACGGTAAGATCGCCCACTGTACCGGGAATAATGGATTGTCGGAAGATCAATGGACTCTGGAGACAACACTTCGTAGGAAACATTCTGAGAATTGAACTTTACCGTATATCTTCTCAATTGAACGAATATAGGTTCACCTGTTTCCCCCTTCAAATTGCTGACTTGTAAATGATTGACTGTTCTATCGTCTTCTAGTGCGCAAATATCTAATATTAAACCGCCATTGATTTCGAATGCGTTCACATGATGAAACGAGAAGAAAGCTTCGGCCTCGAACGATTTTAAAATCACCCCATCCGACTTGCGTACAACTCGGAATAATGTTCCTTGATCCGGCTTCCAGGTGAAGTTTTCGATCAAAGCTTTGTGTTCATTCCCCATGTCGCGAGGATCAATCACAAGCGGGAATTCTGTGATGATAGCGTAGTTTTCCGTGTTTGCGAAGCTGTGCATGTAAGCCGGTCGGTCTGTTGGAACCGATGCGATCAGCTCTCTTTTGCGACGATGTGCAGCCACTGAATATAAATGATATTGATGTGCTTGTCCAAATTCGGTTGTGAAATTGATATAGCGTTTCGTTTGAAGGTCGTAATGAGGGTGTGCCGTCGTCAATTGACCGCCTAGGCTGTCGTCAAAATTGAAAACCTCTACGGTTTCTAAATTTACCGGGTTAAACTCTATGATCGCGGGACTTTCTGCTAGAGCAACAAATCGGTCATCAAGAATAGTCACATTAATATTCGTATTATTGGCGTTCTTGATTTTGGTCCCTCCCTTGGAACCAAATCCGATATTAAATTGTCCATTTTCTAATGTCGAATAATAAGCATTCGAACGCAAATAGCGGTTAGAGTATAAAACATTCCCCTCATAAAATGAAAATTTATGCAGCATGGCAAGTCCGTCAAACCAATGCGTATGCCAACTTGAGTTATCATTTGCAGTAAATTTGGCAGGGCCATTGCGGAACAATGTACCATTTAACCAAGTAGGAATTTGACCTTTTGTTTTTAGTGGAACGGCGCTCAATTCTTTATCTAAATTCGAGAATCCAAGTTTGAAAAATTGTTCGCTCATGTTTGTTCTCTCCTTTAATCGCTTTTTTAAGGATTCAGGCAATTATTCCTTCCGTTCAACAGCGGTCAGCATGCTGTCTATTTTTTTTATAAACGAATCATAATGAGTTAATCCTAACTCTATACACGATTTCTGGAATGTTAACGGTGAATTTTCAAAATGCTTGTATTGTTCATTTAACTTATCACGTAGTTCTTGAATTCCCTTCAAGCCCTGGCGAAGTAAAGTCTCCATTGATTCTTGGCTGGCCATATCCCCAAAATATAAATGAGTTAAAAAGTCTGAAAGAAACATATCCAGTTCCATGGGTGCGTTTAAGTACTCGTTAAAGAGGTCGATTCCGGATTCAGATATTGTATAAACATGTTTATTCGGTTTTCCATCTTGTCTCACGGTTATTTTGGTGATCAACTTATCCTTCTCAAGTTTACTCAAGGTTGGGTAGATCGAGCCATAACTGGCATTGAAAAAGAATGAGAAACGTTCTTCGAATTGGCGTTTGATTTCGTACCCTGAATGAGGACCTGAGTTTAAAATACCGAGAATGACTCCTTGAATTTTCAATGGATTTCGCTCCTTTCACCAAACATCTATATATCAAAATGATATATATCTGATGTTAATATATCAGATTGATATATATTTCGCAAGTCATCGTACCCTCTTCCGCTGCATCGCTACCAACGACTTCAACTTCTACACAATCTAAAGCTCCTCTAACCCTTCCTCGCTTTTACGGTCATCTTCTCGTTCCTAGGTTAAGAAATGATAAAAAAACAGAACGAAAGGACTCCCTTTCGTTCTCTCTTATCTACCTTAGTTCTGGTTGACTAACTACTCTGTTGAATCATTATTTTTGGGTGGGTCCGCTCCATGACATGATTCCGCCGCGAAGATCCGCGACTTCCTTGATTCCATGACGTCCGAGCAACTTGGCGGCTTGTTTGCTCCGCATTCCGCTCTGACAATAAACATAAACCGCTTGATCTTTAGTAATCTCACCCATTCGCTGCTGGAGCTGACTTAAAGGAATATTGATTGCTCCTTTAATATGCCCGCGGTTATATTCATGAATCTCCCGAACGTCTATCACTTTCTTGCCTTTGGATTCGCTTTGGAACTGCTCGGCAGATAAAGTTCGCAATCCCTTTACGGGGGCAAACTGTCTATAGAGCATCCAGAGAACGAATAGGAATAGGATTGCATAAAATAGATAATTCACTTGTTCTTCACCTGCCTGCCATTAATCTCGAACCAGATTGCTGGTCCACGCGTTTAACCCACCCGTCATGTTAACAACATGAAATCCTCTTTCACTTAGAAACTCACACGCCATTCCGCTGCGATTTCCGCTGCGGCAAATGACGATCATTTCATGGTTCGGGTCGAGTTCGTTGAGTCTTAAATCCAGTTCACCCAGAGGAATGTGTTTAGCTCCGGCTACATGACCTTCCATCCATTCGTCCTGTTCACGGACATCGAGTAAAGACAAGGTTTCCCCTTTGTTAAGACGCTCTGCCACTTCGTTTGGAGTTGTTGCTTTAAATGCCATTTTATATTCCAGCCTCCTGATATCTTCTTCTGTTTCAATTTATCTACTATCTACTTTTAACAAGCAGTTCCACGGCCTCTCTACTAGGGTCATGACTGCCATTAGCCTGGAATGCATCTTCTTCGGAAAGATCACCTACCTATACCCCTATAGGTATAATAAAGACTTGGGAGTCCCTTGTCAATATCAGATCAATTGAATTGATTTCCATTCAGATCAGTTCCGGAATGTCACACATGTGGCATCCTGATTTGCTGTCTTGTTCGTTATATCCTTATATGTTATTGTGATGACAATAGCCGCTTAATTGTAATAATTTCGTTTAGCCCATCCTTTTTGATATAATGATGCAAACGCCTAATAGAAGGGTGATCATGAATGACACAGCCTATAAATACGGTGGAAGAATGCGAAACGAACTGCGTGGGCACAACTGCGGATTTGGACGTAATCAAGGAAGAGCTGATCGATGACCAAGCAGCCGTTCAATTTGCGGACTGGTTTAAGGCCTTCAGTGATCCGACGCGTGTCAAAATCATCAGCGCCCTGTTAAAACATGAGCTATGCGTACATGACCTGACAGTACTCCTCAAAATGGGTCAATCCGCCGTTTCTCACCAACTGCGATATTTGCGTAATCTCCGAATCGTTAAACGGCGTAAGGTTGGGAAAACCGTCTATTATTCACTCGACGACGGGCATATCGAGCAGATTTTTCTACAAACCCTCCAGCACACGAACCATGGATAAAGTGTGCCGCAAATAACAAGGACTGCCCCGTGTGGGACAGTCCTTGTGTTCATTTCCATTCAATTCGGTTTGATCTTCAATACGCGCATCGCGTTCAATACAGCGAGCAGCGTCACGCCCACATCCGAGAATACCGCTTCCCACATCGTGGCAACTCCGAACGCGCCCAGAAGCAGGAAAACCGCTTTAACCAGCATGGCAAAAATGATGTTTTGCCATACAATCCGCCGGGTCCTCTTTGCAATCTTGATCGCGGAAGCCAGCTTGGAAGGTTCGTCGGTCATGATGACGATATCCGCGGCTTCAATGGCTGCATCGGACCCGAGACCGCCCATGGCCACGCCAACATCGGCTCTGGCTAACACCGGGGTGTCGTTGATCCCGTCGCCGACGAATGCGATTTTCTCTTTGCTCGACTTTTGACGGTCGATCTTCTCCAGTTCTTCGACCTTATGCTGCGGCAGCAGTTCGGACCGGACCTCGTCCACGCCCAACTTTTTACCGACTGCCTCGCCCACTGCCTTGATATCGCCCGTCAGCATGACGATCTTCTTTATGCCGAGATTTTTCAGTAAACGAATCGCTTGCGCCGAGTCCGCTTTCACCTCGTCGGCAATCACCAGGTAACCGGCATATTGTTTGTCGATCGCCACATGCACGATGGTTCCCAGCTCGGAAGGTGCGGTGAATTTAATATTTTCCTGATTCATAAGCTTCGCGTTCCCGGCCAGTACCTCCCTGCCTTCGAACCTAACCTGAATGCCGTGTCCTGATATTTCGTTATAACTCGCTACCCATTCTTCATTCAATTCCTGACCGTAAGCTTCCCTGATGGACTGGGCAATCGGGTGGGTGGAGTGCATTTCGGCAAAAGCAGCATGGCGCAAGAGCTCTTGCTCGGTCCAACCGTTCTGCGGATAGATCCCGTTAACTTTAAATGCGCCTTTGGTCAGTGTTCCCGTTTTATCAAACACGACGTATTTGACGTCATTTAACGCTTCCAGGTAATTGCTACCTTTGACCAGCACGCCGTTTTTGGAGGAAGCGCCGATGCCCCCGAAGAAGCCCAGCGGGATGGAAACCACCAAGGCGCAAGGACAGGAAATGACCAGGAACACCAGTGCCCGGTACACCCAATCTGCGAAAGTTTCGCCGCTGAAGAGCAGCGGCGGCAGAATGGCCAGCAATACGGCAACAATGACGACAAACGGGGTATAATAACGTGCAAACTTTGTAATGAAGTTTTCCGTCGGGGCTTTTTTGCTGCTTGCGTTCTCTACAAGATCGAGGATTTTGGCAACTGTAGACTCCCCAAATTCCTTCGTGACTTCAATCGTCAGAACTCCGTTCTTATTCATAAATCCGCTCAGCACGTCATCGCCGGCTGCTACCTCGCGCGGTAAGGACTCACCAGTTAACGCTGAAGTATCCATGGCCGAAAGCCCCTCAATGACTTTACCGTCTAGAGGCACCTTTTCACCGGGCCGCACGACGATGAAGTCGCCGATCCGCACTTCCTCCGGACTCACCCGTCGAATCTCGTCACCTGACTTCAAGTTGGCAAAATCCGGTCTTATGTCCATCAACGCACCGATCGATTTCCGCGAACGGTTAACGGCAATGCTTTGGAACAGTTCGCCAACCTGGTAAAAAAGCATGACGGCTACGCCCTCGGGGTACTCTCCGATCATAAAAGCGCCAACCGTCGCGATCGACATAAGGAAGTATTCGTCGAACACTTGGCCTCTTACGATATTCTTCAGCGCCTTGAAAACGATATCCCCGCCCACGATCAGATAGGCGACCAGAAACAGGATCCATTCAAGCTCCTCGCTCAGAGATAAGGCGAACGCCGCCGCGCCAATGGCAAGACCCGCAATCAGTCGGGCAACCATGACTTTGATACTCTCCGCGGCATGGTCATGGGTATGTCCATGTCCGTCTTCTGCCGCTTCGGTACTGTGATCATGGCTGTGATCCTGATGATGAGCGTGATTAGGTTTGGAGGCTGCTTCGTAATCCAACACTTTTATTCCATGTTCGAGTGTACGAATTTTCATCTTCGTCTGCTCGAGAATGTCATCCGAACGGTCCGACGACATCTCCAGGGTCAACGTTTGGTTTGCAAAATTCACCGAACAAGCCGAAACCCCGTCAATCTTCTGGACGCCGTTCTCGATTTTTAAAGCACAATTCGCACAATCCAGGCCTTCCAGCACCAATCTTCGTTTAACCGCAGGACTACCGGTCTCCATATTCTAGTCTCATCCCTTCATCCAAAACCATATATGAGCACTTGTTCATATGTAGTATATTCCTCGGATCTCACGGTTGTCAATAAAATGGAGAACAGAGTAACAGAAACGGGAGAAGCCATCCAATGGTTTCTCCCGTTTCTGTTTGTACTATTCGCCAATCCTGTAGTGGAGCACAAATGATTTACGAATCGCCTTGAACCGTAGATAACGACACTAGAACCGGCCCGGCAAAATTCGACGCCTCTTCGCCTTTTGGATTGTGAAGGCGGAACAGAAAACCGTCACCGGTTTCTGATTTCCACACGATATAATCGCTAATGCCGTCTGCGCCTGAGGCTTGAAGATAAATTTCGGCTGAACCCAAAGGATGTTCGACCAGTTCTCCACTAAAATCGGATACCTTCCCGAGTGCCTCTAATTCCTTTCTCCCCTCAACTTGAAGCTGCTCTAGATCATAATTGGCGGATAGAGGTTTGATTTTCACCTCGTATTTGGAGTTGCTATTTAGGTACAGACGTCCTTCGTCAGCGTCAAAGGCGAAATTATCAAATACATATAAGCTAAAACCTTCGCCTTGGTGCAATTTCGCCTCCAGCGTCTGATTTCCCTCCCCTGTCAACAATTCGAAACTTTCGACCTCGGGGCGTGTCAAATGAGGTTCCTCAGGATGGTTATCCGTTTCGTTCCCCGGTGTAGGAGCCGGGACCTCTTCTTTCACTGGAGGTGAATGATCAGAGTCAGCAGAAGGTTCAGTTGCCCCTCCCGAACATGCCGTGAGCGACAGAATAATGACGAACAACGCGAATTTCATCAGTATAGTATACTTTTGCAGCACAGGTGATCACTCCTTCCTATTCTTAGTCCTTATGCGCAACTTCACTTCCCCATTACCTTATTCGAACTAGCATGCCATTGATCATCCAACTTTGTATATTTGCCCCTCGCACGAAACAACCTATCGAAATGGAGGGCAAATGCTTCCCATCTTTGACGAAAGGAGTGAGTTATCCCACAATGACCCGATCCACAAAAAGCAAAGAAAATGCAATGAAGAGCCGAAAACAAGCTCAACATCCGCATGGTCCCATCAAGTCCCTAGAAGAATTGTCAAATGAATACGATCAGGGATCTAACGGATCCAAGTCTAAGTAACTGACCCTCTTGACCCATACAAGAAGGCACTGGCTATTCTCCATCGGGTTCAGGTTCATGTCGTTTCCCGAAAATCGAAAACACACCGCCCCTCTAAGAAATAGACGAAGCGGTGTGTTATTCAACTTATTTAAGAGCGGTCGTTATCAGCAATACCAGATCGCTGCGCGTAACTTTGGATTCGCCGGATAAGTCCGCCAGGTTGACTTCTTTGCCCGACGCTTTAGCGATGACCGTGGCAGCCTCACTAACCGTTAGCGAACTTTTCGGGAGGAACGTTTTACCGCCGAGCCCCTCTAGAGCCCCTGCTCCCTTCAGTGCTTTGACTGCCGGTAAAGCCCAAGTTGGAACATCGCCTTCATCGGTAAAACCGGTTGCAGTAGATGCTGCAGGCACCTTGAAGGCCCGGCTAACCATGACCACAAATTCAGCGCGAGTCACTTCGGCAGCGGGACGGAACGTTCCGTCGCCATACCCCTGGACGATTCCAGCTGCAGCCGCTTCTTCGATCAATGCAGCATGAAGGTCAGAGGAAATATCCTTGAATCCGGACGCCCCCTTCTCCGGAGTCGATCCTTGGTCCACCGGTGTTGCTCCACCGGCTTCCGCCGGAAGCGCGGCCCCATTCAGGTCTGTAATCCGACCTTGAAGGGTGGCCTTCACGGTACCTACTTTATCGAGGTGTTCACGGAACACTTCATAGTCCACCAGATTCAGTTCGTAGAATCGACCGTCGTCTTTCGCTTGCTTCATGGAAGCGTAGAAATCTCCGCCCCCCGCCATAAACGAATTCGTTGCCACAATGTAATACGCTTTAGGATCGATATCGGTATAAGTGCCATCTTCATTCTGGATTTGAACTTGAACGATGCGTTGACCGGTTTGCGTTTTCTCGCCGGTAACGTCGTCGATCACTTCGCCTGGTTTTGTCGAATCGTAATAGAAGCGCAGGCCCGAAACTTGCGGGAAACGTCCTTCGCCATTTTCGACGCCGCTGACGCCGTTTTCCAGCGCAGCGCGAATTTCTGCCCCGGTCATCTTCAGTGCCGTCAAATTGTTGCCAAACGGCATCGTTGTCAGCAAATCGCCCAAAGTGATATCTCCGGACTTCAATGAGGCGCGGATACCGCCGCCATTTTGAATCGTAACGTAACCTTTAATTCCGGTTTCCTTTACGATGCTCATGACCTTCGAACGCATGCCATCGGCGATCAGGTTCCCCAGATTGGTTTCTTGTTTGCGAACGCTGCCGCGCTCGCCGTCCAGGTTCACGTCTGATTCTCCAATGACGGTCTTCTTCAGTTCTTCCAGGGGAGCGGCATATTCTTTTAGCTTAGCTTCCGCGGCGACATCGCCTTTGATCAAGAAATTACCTGTATCGTCTTTCGCGTCCAGCGCGATCAACTCGCCTTTCCAAGCGGTCAGCTTCCCGGTTGCATCAAAGGTGGCATCCAACTGGCCTAAATTTTGATTATATTCGCCCGTTTGCACGATCAGCGTCGGCTCTTGGTCCGCATGGTGCACCTCTGGCGCCGTCAGTTTGGTATGAGAGTGTCCGCCTACAATGATATCGATACCGTCGACGGCCTCGGCCAGATCCTGGTCAACGGTGTAACCGAGATGAGACAACACAATGATCTTGTTGACGCCTTCCGCTTCCAAGGCATCGACTTGCTTCTGTGTGCTTTGGACTTCGTCGGCGAACTTAATGCCAGGACCCGGAGAAGACAACACGGAGGTCTCAGGTGTGGTTAAGCCGATGATCCCCACTTTCTCGCCAGCGATTTCTTTAATCACGGCCGGGTAGATCTGTCCTTGCTCTCCGGGTTTTCCTACCCCGGTATGACTGAGGTTAGCATCCGCGCTAAAGTCCAGGTTGGCGCTGACGAACGGAAATTTAGCTTGCTTGATGAACTCGGCCAAGGTACCAGGACCTTTATCGAATTCATGGTTGCCAAACGTCATGGCATCATACTTCATCTCGTTCATGAAGAATAAATCGGCTAAACCGCTGAACTGATTGAAATACAACGTACCGGAAAAAACATCCCCCGCATCAAGTAGCAATGTGTGATCGTTCCTGGCTGCGTTTACAGCCGTCACCCTGCGGGCGATATTATCCAGGTGCGCATGCGTGTCATTCGTATGTAAGACGCGCAACGGATAATCCTTCGCCCCCGAACCCACAGCATCAGCAGCGTTCACAGGGAATTGAACGGCTCCGGAAGCAAGTCCGGCAACAAGGGTACTCATGACCAGCAGTTTACCGAAAGCTTTATTTCCCCAAATCATCAATCCATTCCTCCTCTACCACATTTTGATATACTACTCTATTAAATATAAGTAGTAGAGATTTGAATGTAAATCGCTCCAACACAAAAAGCGATTAAAATTTACATTTCCTTGCGTTTGAGCCGTCTAAAGAATAAGAACCGTGGAGCCCGGGTACTTTATGATCAGCAGGATGACATCGAATGAATTCAGGAGGTTAACTATGAACAGCCAACGGGCCAAAGAGATCGTCGCTTCTCCTTCCATGGTAGACGTGACTTGTGACGGTGTACCGATTTACATTCAACATGTCGACGAGAAGAACGAAACCGCGCGGATCTTTCCGCTCGGACAACCGGAGAATGAGAAAGAAGTTGCTTTATCTCAGCTTAATGAGCAATAAAGGACAGGCAGGAGAGATGATTTCGATCATCCCGCCTGCCTTTTTAATTTCCGAACCTCTCTAGTTTACATAATATATGTTATGTCAATATCATGGGTGCCAGCCAAGATCATCGCGTTGATCCCTGCCAGGAACGCCTGACCGCTCGCTTTGATGATATCGGTATCCATGGCACGTCCCGTGTAGGTTCTTCCTCCCGCTTCAAGCTGAATATTCACGCGGCCGATGGCTTCTTTGCCGTGAGAGATGCTGTTAATCTTATAGGAAGTCAACTTGGCGTCGATGCCGGTTAACGACTTGATCACGCTGTATAACGCATCGATCGGACCGTCTCCGATGGCGCTGCCCTTTCGTTCTTGCCCGTTGATCTTCAAGACGGCGGTGGCGGTCGGGCATATCTCATTGGTAATGACCTGGAATGAAACCAGTTCGAACAGCGAATGGCTGGATTCGTTCTGCACTTGCTGTTCGCTCAGCAGATAGTAGAGATCGTGGTCGTAGACTTCTTTTTTCGCATCAGCCAATGTCAAGAATTGCTGGAACAGCCGTTCGAACCCCACGGCATCGGAGGAATCGAAGCCCAGCTTCTCCACCGCATGCTTGACGGCATGGCGACCGGAGCGGGCCGTCAGTATTAACTCCATGCTTTCAGCCCCCACATCCTCGGGGGACATGATTTCGTATACCTGTTTATCCTTCAGCAAACCGTCTTGATGGATGCCGGAGGAATGGGCAAATGCGTTGTCACCGGTAATCGCTTTGTTTACTTGCACGTCAAGTCCCGTCAAATGGGTGAGCAGCCGCGACGTGCGAGTCAGCTCCTTCGCATCGATATTCGTGCGGCAGCCGTACAGCGCCTCGCGTACCTTTAACGCCATCACCGCCTCCTCAAGCGAAGCATTGCCGGCCCGTTCGCCAAGTCCATTGATGGTACACTCGATTTTCTCTGCTCCATTCTTGATGGCGCTTAACGTATTCGCAGTAGCCAAGCCCAGATCGTTGTGGCAATGCACGCTAAGAATGACCCGCTCGTCTAAGTTCTTCAACCGCTCATGGATGCGTCGGATAAGGTGGCCGAATTCCTCCGGCTCCGCATAGCCAACGGTGTCGGGGACGTTAATCATCGTCGCTCCGGCCTTGACGACAGCCTCAATCGTCTTCCATAAGTATTCGAAGTCCGCACGAGATGCGTCTTCCGTGGAGTATTGAACATCGGGCAGCAGCGTCTTTGCATATTTCACGGCATCGACGCCCATCTGCAGAACGGCATCCTGCGAGCGGTTGAATTTCTTCTCCACATGTACGTTGGAAGCGCCGAGAACGATATGGATCAACGGGTGCTGCGCCTCACGGATGCTCTCGTATACCGCGTCGATGTCGGCTTTCACGGCTCGAGCCAAAGCCGTAATTCCCACGCTATCCCCTACACCTCGGGCGATTTGCTGCACCGACTCAAAGTCTCCTTGCGAAGAGGCAGGAAAGCCCGCTTCGATAATATCTACACGGAGGCGCTTCAGTTGCTGGGCAAACTCCAGCTTTTGCCGTACATTCAATTTGGCGCCGGGAACTTGCTCCCCATCGCGTAACGTTGTATCCAATACGATAATGTTGCGGTAACGGTCCATCTGTGCGTTCCTCCTTGATTTGTGATTGTGGTTTAAAGTCACCTTTCTTTGCATCTATGTCAAGCGAGGTTGATTAAACCCGGAATTTAATCAACACAAAAACCCCGTCTCTGCTATAGAGACGAGGTTTAACTCGCGGTACCACTCTAATTCATTTCATGTGATGAAATGATCTCCTTCGATGGCTAACACCATCTATCCTTGTAACGGCGGAATCCCGGCTAGCCCTACATTTCAGGCAGCTGTTCATAGACGAGTTCAACATGACGGACACTGCCGCTTCGCACCAACCAACGGCTCTCTGAAAGGTCAAGTCATCTTTACTATTTCTAATCAACACATTTGGCATATGGAATTATTGGTTATTATATGCACGTGGCGGTGGATTGTCAACATTTTGCTTCGGGGGCTGATGTATTTTAACGTTCCACTGAGGCATGCATTTTATTCGGAGCCTCTTCCCAGGAAACGGAATAAGCTTGTCCTTTCGCGCAAAAAATCGAAGACGAGGTGTACGCCGGATCAGCGTCCTTGTTGTAATTCTTTCGGGCGATCACTTTATCCGTCTGATGACATGGCTCATATCCGCCAGATTTCAGCATGATGGATCCTTTCCCGTGCGACATGGATGCAAGCTCTACCCCATAATCCATAAAAGTGGCTACCGGAACAACGCCAGTAATGATCGCCGTCTCGGCACCCGTCTCTGGCGGATCGAATCGGCCGTGAGCCTGCTGGATATCGGTCAATACCTTGCCGAGTTGATCCAATCCTACCTTGATTTTAAACTGATATACCGGTTCCAGAAGCGCATTCTCCGCCTGCTCCAGCGCTTGTCGCAGTGCACGGTAGGTGGCCTCGCGGAAATCCCCGCCGCTGGTGTGTTTGTTATGCGACCGTCCGGTTCGTAACGTCACGCGCACATCCGTCAGAGGAGAACCGGTTAACAAGCCGCGATGCTCCTGCTCCAGCACATGCTGGCCGATCAGGTTCTGATAACCAACGGTTAAATCATCCGCATGACAGGCGTTAACGAAGGTTACGCCACTTCCCCGTTCTCCCGGTTCCAGCCGCAAATGAACCTCCGCATAATGCCCTAAAGGCTCGAAATGTCCGCAGCCCACAACCGGAGCGGTTATCGTTTCCTTATACAAAATCTCCGGCGGCCCAAACGCGATTTTCATCCGAAAACGCTCCAGCAGCACCTGCTCCAAAATTTCTAGCTGAATCTTACCCATGACATGGATATGTAACTCCTGCAACGCTTCATCCCATCGGGTCCCCAAGGTAGGATCCTCCGCATCCAACAGATGGAAAACGCGAAGAACTTCCTTTAAGTGCAAAGGCGGTTCAAAAAGCACCTTGGATTGTAGCGTAGGCACAAGTTCACGTCGGATCGGATCATGCAAAACGCCTACGGCTTCACCGGAATGAGCTTCGGTTAATCCTGTTACCGCGAACAATTCACCGGCAGTTACGGAATCCGCCTGAACGAAGCGCTGCCCGTTGTATTTGCGGATGCCGGTGATTTTTTCCGTTCGCCGGTCTCCTTCTAGACCAAGAGCAAGTTCATCACGGACCTTCAATGTTCCTTGCAGAGCTTTGAGAAACGTAATTCGAGTTCCTTGCTCATCATGCCGTATTTTGTAGACTCGACCAGCAAACGGAAGCTGCGGATCATACGCGGTTCGGGTTAACCGTTCCAACGCGCCGAGAAAAGCGTCGATACCGATATCAAGCAGCGCCGAACCTCGCAAGCAAGGATAGACTTGCCCGCTCTGAAAGAGCCGAGCCAGGTGCACGTTCCACGTCTCCGCGGTACCGGAGCCTTCCAAAAACGCCTCCAGCAGTGCTTCTTCCCGCTCAGCTAGCCAAGCCTTTTGCGTATCGTCCATACGCCCGCTTTCTGCCCAACTGGATACGTCCAGCACATCACCACTCAACTCGCGGCCTATGTCCTGCAAGACCTGATCCGGATCAGCGCCGGTGCGATCGATTTTGTTGATAAAGAAAAACGTCGGAATCCCGTAGGTTCGAAGCAACTCCCATACCGTCTCCGTATGTCCTTCGACACCTTCCACCGCGCTGACGATGATGATCGCGTAATCGAGCACCTGCAGCGCTCTTTCCATCTCTGCGGAGAAATCGACGTGACCGGGCGTGTCCAACAGAAAATACGTCGATTCGCCGTATTTCATTTCGGCCTGATCAGCGAAAACGGTGATCCCACGCGCTTTCTCAATTTCGTGACTGTCGAGAAAAGCGTCGCGGTGGTCGAC
The DNA here is from genome assembly GCF_018403305.1 of Paenibacillus sp. J53TS2. NCBI lineage: Bacteria > Bacillati > Bacillota > Bacilli > Caryophanales > Paenibacillaceae > Paenibacillus > Paenibacillus sp. J53TS2. The sequence goes on along the minus strand of NZ_BOSK01000014.1, from coordinate 34,862 downwards.
CCTGCCTCGATTGCGGATCGTTTGCGTATGGTACAGCAAAGCCTCGGCAAAGGTCGTTTTGCCGGCGTCGACATGCGCCAGCAATCCTATCGTTTTATACATGGTTGCGTCCCCCGCCGCCTAGTTCTTAAAGCTATGAATCGGCGCCGGAATCCGTCCGCCCCGCTCGATGAACGGCGCGCAGTTAAAGGCGTTGACCGGCATAATCGGCGCGTAGCCCAACAGGCCGCCGAATTCCACGATTTCGCCGACGTCCTTACCGATGACCGGGATAATCCGGACGGCGGTCGTCTTGTTGTTGACCATGCCGATCGCCGCTTCGTCGGCGATGATGCCGGATATTGTCGCGGCACGGGTGCTGCCGGGAATCGCGATCATGTCGAGCCCGACGGAGCAGACGCACGTCATCGCTTCCAGCTTCTCGAGCGTCAGCGCGCCGCGCTGCACCGCTTCGATCATCCCGTGGTCTTCGCTGACCGGGATGAAGGCGCCGCTCAGGCCGCCGACGTAGGAGGAGGCCATGACGCCGCCTTTTTTCACGTTGTCGTTCAAGATCGCCAGAGCGGCCGTGGTTCCCGGTGCACCCGCTTCCTCTAAGCCCATCACCTGGAAGATCTCCGCGATCGAATCGCCGATCTCCGGCGTTGGGGCAAGCGACAAGTCGATAATGCCAAACGGCACACCCAGCCGCTTCGAGGCTTCTTGCGCAACCAACTGACCTACCCGGGTCACTTTAAACGCCGTCCGCTTGATGGTTTCGCATAATGTCTCGAAATCCTTGCCCTTCACTTCCTCCAGCGCACGCTTCACTACGCCAGGTCCGCTGACACCCACGTTGATGACGCATTCCTGCTCCCCAACCCCGTGGAAGGCCCCGGCCATAAACGGGTTGTCCTCCACCGCGTTGCAGAATACAACCAGCTTGGCGCAGCCGATCGAACCCCGATCCGCCGTCCGCTCGGCCGTACGGATAATGATATCGCCCATCTGTTTGACGGCATCCATATTGATCCCGCTGCGCGAGGAGCCGACGTTCACCGAGGAGCAGACCCGGTCCGTGACGGCCAGTGCTTCAGGGATGCTGTTGATCAGTACGCGATCGCCGTTCGTAAAGCCTTTCTGCACAAGGGCCGAGAACCCCCCGATAAAATTGACGCCCACTTCCTTGGCGGCTCGGTCAAGTGCCTCGGCCACTGGCACAAACGTACCCGTTTTCAGCCCCCCGGCAGCTATCGAAATGGGAGTTACCGAAATCCGTTTGTTGACGATCGGTACGCCAAATTGCTTCTCTAAATCCTCCCCCGTCTTGACCAGATGCTCTGCCGACCGAGTGATTTTATCATAGATGTTCCGGTTAAATACGTTCATGTCCTCATGAGCGCAGTCCATCAGGCTGATCCCCATCGTAATCGTACGTACGTCGAGGTTCATTTCACGGATCATCGAGTTGGTTTCTTGTACTTCTACGCGTGAAATCATGCGATTCCCTCCCTTCTTCTTAGATCCGATGCATCGTATTAAAAATATCCTCGTGCTGTAGCTTGATTTCCACGCCAATGGTACGGCCCAGCTCCTGCAGCTCTTCGACCAGCTTCTCGAATTCTTTGGCCGGCGCGGAAATATCGACAATCATCATCATGTTGAAATAGCCTTGAATGATCGTTTGCGAAATATCGAGAATGTTAACGTTATTATCGGCCAGATAGGTGCAAACCTTGGCGATAATGCCCACTTTGTCCTTGCCCAGTACGGTGATAATCCCCTTCAAACGAAGTTCCCCCTTTAATTTAAAGACTCCCCCAAGACTTCGGACGAGTCATCTGCTCCGCTTATTATGGCAAAAGAAAACCAAATCATCAATGACCACTTTCACTCGGTGCTGCGGAAAAATAACGCAGTTCGGCTGTCGACAACGGTTTCGATTGCGTTGCGTCTTTCTTGCCATCCGCGCGATTGCCATTGCCGCTCTCGACCTCGCAGTCCGAAGAACGGTACTTGCCCTGCGCAAGTTTCAAATCGATAAAATCGACAACCTGCTGCAGTGAAGCGATTTGCTCAACGATGTTGGCCCGGTGTTGAACCATCTGCTCGACCAGCTCCGGATATTCTCCGGGATCAGCATCGATGGACACCTTCAGGAAGGGCCGCATTTCGTCCAGCGGCATCCCGGTTTTCTTGAGGCAATTCACCAATCGGATCGTATCCAGGTCCTCCTTGCGATAAACGCGGTGTCCATTCTCTTTTCGCTCGGCTCGAGGCAGGAGCGATATTTTCTCATAATATCGAATCGTATCCTCGGTTATCCCGGTTAGCTCCGCGACTTGCTTAATGGTAAAGGTGAGTTTATCTAGCGATTCGATCGCCATGGTTCATCCTCCTGTTCCTAACAAAGTGTCTAATCTGAATTATACAACTTGGAGTCAGCTCCAAGTCAAATTTCATTTTCGTTCATAAAAACAGCTTGACTTGGAGTCGACTCCAAGATCTAGAATCGGCCAGAAGACATCAATAGGGTCTGCAAAACGATTTCAGGAGGAATGATCATGGTGCATACCAATAACGAAAATGTCGCTTTCATAACGGGGGCTAGCTCCGGGATCGGACTCGAGTTAACCCGCAAGCTGCTGAACGAAGGATGGCAAGTCGTCGGATTAAACCGTTCCGATTGGCCAGCGGAAGATCAGGGACTCCAGTCCGCCGCTCGCCAAGGGCAGCTAAGAACCTACAAGACGTCGGATTTGTCCGACTTTAACAGCCTGCGGCAAGCGCTGGAGCTGATTAAAGCCAACGAAGCGCGAATTGACGTGCTGTTTAACAATGCCGGCCGCAGTTTTCCGGAATTGGAGTATTCGAAGCAAGGACGAGAGCTTCACTACGAGTTAATGACGGTCGTCCCCTATATCGTCACGATGGAATTGATGGATTTGCTAAAAAGCGGCCGGATAAAAACCGTAATCAATACCTCTTCCGCTGTGGTAAGCAGGGTCAAGTCCTTTGATCCGGACCAACTAGCGCGACCGACAACATTCCGCAAGCTATTAGGTCCTTACGCCACATCCAAGCTGGCGCTCTCCTTATGGACGAAATCCATCGCCCCCAAGCTTGCGGCTGAGGGCATCGAAATTCGCAGCGTCGATCCGGGAGGTAACAATACCCTGCGGAAGGGAAAACGCTCGGGACTCCCCATCTGGTTAAAGCCGATCATGAAATTCTTCTTCTCCCCGCCGACCCACGGGGCTGGCTTGCTGTATGCCGGCGCACGTGGTAAGCACCAAGGCCATACCGGCGTCTTTCTGATGAAGGATCAGCCTGTAGAGCTGAAGTTCCGGGAGCATGCCCAACATGTGCTGAACCAGGTACGAACAATCTATGAAACCGAGTTTCTCGGTCGATAACGCAAGAAACAAAAGAGATTTGCTCCGCCGTTCGATCAGCAGGAACAAATCTCTTTTTTTACCGAAATATCCGGTTCCGTTTGGCCTCGTATTGCTTCTTCAGTAGCGCAAATAGAATGGCGTCAACGAACTGGTTCTTCTCAAAAAACGTTTCCTTTAGATAACCTTCCTCGTGGAAGCCGGTCTTCTCCAGCAAGTACCTGGACCGAATATTGTCCGGGTCGATAAAGGCTTCAATCCGGTTGAGCCCCAAATCCTCGAACCCGAAACGCAGAATTTCCTGCAGTACTTCGGTCATAACGCCTTGGCGCCAATAATCCGGGTTGAGCTCATAGCCGACCTCGGCTTTATAATGATTCTTCGACCAGTTATGAAATCCGCAGGTGCCGATCACCCGGTCGCTTTCAGCTTTGACCGTGATTGCCCAACGGAAGCCCTGCTTCTCCAAATAACGGCTGTTCCACATTTGGATCAACTCTTCGGCTTCCCGGAGCTCCACGAAACGATCCAGATCGTAATATTTGGTCACTTCGTCGTTGGAGAGATAATGGAACAAATCGGCGGCATCTTTCGAAGTTAGCCTTCGCAGTACAAAACGCTCCGTTTCCAGTTGAGGGAACAATTTCATAACGACCGGTCCTTTCCTAGAGTTTACGTAAATCTATTATAGGTGAAGGACTACGCCGAAAGGAAGAGTCAAAAACGCGTGAGTTGATCCTCTACGACTCAGGCAACAACGGTAAGTCTAATTCCGATGCCAAACGGATCGCTTAAACGGAGTTCATTCCCCTCCCGCTTATAGGCCACCTTCGCTTCAGCCAACCGGCTCTCAACGGCTTCCAGTGCCGGAATATCCGGCAGCTCCGTTGTGAAGTAGCGGATGCCGACCGCATCCTCGGGTGCTGGAGGCGCACCTTTGCCGGCCCATAAGTTCAGGCCGATATGGTGATGGTAGCCGCCAGCGGAGACGAATAACGCCGCCGCGCCATAATGGGCGGTGACCTCGAATCCGAGGATGCCACAGTAGAACTGTTCGGCTTGAGTTAAATCGCCGACGTGGAAATGCACGTGTCCCATACGGGTGCCTTCCGGCAATCCATTCCATTCGGCTTGCTCGGACAGATTCAACAAGTTTTCCACGTCCACAGGATCCGTGGTCATCTTCACTTCGCCACTAGCGTTTTTTTGCCAGGTATCACGAGGACGGTCAGCGTAAATCTCAATGCCGTTTTGATCCGGATCGTTTAAATATAACGCCTCGCTGACCAGATGATCGCCCTGTCCAACCGGGATTTGATGACGGATGAGATTTCGCAAGGCAAGTCCTAGCGTCACTTGGTCCGGAACTAAAATGGCAAAATGATATAAACCGGATACGGACCGCTCGGGCAACACCCGATAGCGTTGATCTGCTTCCAGAATGAGCAAAGGGGTTTTGCCATCTGCGGTTAATTCGGCGATCGTGCCGTTCTGGTGCAGCACCTGAAAGCCGATGACCTCCTGGTAAAATGCGACAGACCGATCGAGATCGCGGACTTTTAGTTGAACAACGCCGATTTGTGCGGCGGGATGAATAGGCAAGGGATAAGCCATGAACAATTTCCTCCTTCGGATCGTAACGTTTCAATAATCCACTTGAATGTAACTGCGGTTGTTACAAAAGAATCGTTGTAATCAGTATAGTTACAGGATGTGATCTTGTCAATTTTGCATCAAAAAAGCCCCCTGCTCTAGGGGGCTCTACACTTTCCGCTTGTTTGCAGCCTCCGCGATTAAACCGAAGGGGCTTTCGCCGAGATATCGTTTACCACATCCTGCAACGTCACGGCCGCCAAGGTGTTCTCCATCGCTTTTTGGGCCAGGGAGAAAATCGGCTCGATGGTCGATTGAATATTCTTGCCGACCGGACAATCCGGGTTGGGATGATCATGTACGGCAAACAATCCATCTTCCTCCACGACATGCACCGCGCGGTAAACGTCAAGCAGTGTGATCTGATCTAGCGGCCGCGACAGCTTCGACCCGGCAACCCCCGTGCGCACTTCAACCAAGCCCGCTTTATTTAGCATGCCCATAATTCGGCGGATCACAACGGGGTTCGTATTTACGCTGCCGGAGATATACTCCGAAGTGCTAATCCCGTCCTTGTTAATTTCAAGTAGGGATAATATATGAATGGCCACGGAAAATCTGGAACTGATTGTCATGATAAGCCTATCCCCCATTCCCATCTTCTTGTAACCATATTAGTTACTTGAGGAGTGGAATGTCAACCGCCTTTCTCACCGCGGAAGAGGGAATCCTACCTCGACTTCTATCTTCCGTCCAGCAAGTTGCCTAAACCGCCTAACAGGCTGCCTTCATCTTTGCGGCCCGAATAACGGGATGCGGACAACACGCGGTCCGCCAAACGGCTAAACGGCAGCGATTGGACCCATACTTTGCCAGGGCCGCGCAGCGTCGCGAAGAAGAGCCCTTCCCCGCCGAACAGAGCCGTCTTTACGCCTTTCACGAATTCGATGTCATAGTTGACCGAAGACGTCATAGCCACTAAACAGCCGGTGTCCAGACGCAGCACTTCGCCGGGAGCCAAGTCTCTTTCAATCACCAAGCCACCGGAATGCACGAAAGCCAGACCGTCCCCTTCGATTTTCTGCATGATGAAGCCTTCTCCGCCGAAGAAGCCGGTACCGAGTTTGCGTTGGAACTCGATCCCGACCGACACCCCTTTAGCGGCACACAGGAAAGCGTCTTTTTGGCAGATGATTTTGCCGCCAAGCATTTGCAGGTCGAGCGGCACGATTTTGCCGGGATACGGGGAAGCGAAGGTGACGGCCTGACGATTGTAGCCGGCATTGGTGAATACGGTCATAAACAAACCCTCACCCGTGAGCATCCGTTTGCCCGCCCCCATCAGTTTGCCCATGAGTCCGCCGCCGCCTTGATTGCTGCCATCGCCAAAGATCGTCTCCATTCGGATATCCGGATCCATCATCATAAAGCTCCCGGCTTCAGCGATCACGCTTTCTCCTTGATCCAAGTGAACCTCCACGCACTGCATTTCATTGCCGATAATCCGATAATCGATTTCATGTGCATTCATGAAATAAACGCCTCCAAATGAATGAATTTTAATTATGTAATGTCATGAATTAGGAGTGCTTCAAAATAGCTCGAATCACGGAGTAGCTGATCAAGCTGCGATCCCGATAGACCGCCGCAACCGAATCGGGATGCTCACCGAGGATGCCTTTTTGCAAAATGGCTGCGCCAAATCCGCGTTCCACCGCCCCATTAAACGTAAAGGTGACGCAGTGTTCGGCGGCAAAACCGCATACCACCACGAAATCGGTGCCCTGTTCGCGGAGGAGTTGCTCGAGATCGGTTTTCCAAAACGAGTTGTTCCATGCTTTAGAAATCCGCAGGTCGGATTCAGCCAGCTTCACCTCAGGAATCACCTCGTACCCTGGAGTCCCTTCGCCCCCATCCTTATCCTGGACGACAACGACCGGCCGCCCCGCCTCCCTGAACATGTCGGCGACCGCATTAATGTACTCGCATGCTCCCGCAACTTCGCTTTGGATTCGCGGATGGTTCAAAAAGGCTTGCTGCATATCGATGATCAATAAAGCCGGTTTCATGCGTGATCCTCCTTTATCGCCCGCTTATAGGCGCCTAATTTCTTACATTATACACGATCCGCGAACCCGCCGTCGTACTCAATGCTGAAGTTTTTTAGTTGCATTCTACAAAAGCAGTTGACCCTCACATTAATGTTAGGGTTTATAATGAATCCAAGAAGGCAGGTGATTCGTAGGCGATGAGAATCGGTGAATTGTCCAAGGCAACCGGCGTCAGCATCCGCTCGCTTCGTTATTACGAAGAGCAAGGTTTGATCTCCTCGCAACGGCTGGCTAACGGATACCGTGATTACCATAACTTTTCCGCCGAACAGGTGAAGACAATTCAGTTCTATTTAAGCCTGGGGCTTACGACGGAGCAAATCGCTGGCTTCCTGCATTGCGTCATGACCAGCAAAGAGGCGTTCTGCCGCCAGATTATGCCCGTTTACCGCAGTAAGCTGAAGGAAGTCAGTGAACAGATTGAGCTGCTGCAGGCAATCAAGGTGAATCTGGAGGAGCGGATCCGCCATATTTTAAGCGAAAATCCCGAAATGGAGATGAATGAGAATGGCAACGAAACGGATTGAACATGAAAATGAGTTTGTACAGGCGTTACAAGCGCCGGGTCTGACCCTCGTCGACTTTGACGCACCCTGGTGCCCACCATGTAAGGTGTTATCCCCTATATTGGATGAGCTGCACGAAAGCTATGACGGCGCCATTAACCTACTGAAGGTCAATTGCGATGAGCTGCCGGCTCTGGCCGCACAATTTAGCGTGATGTCCATGCCGACCGTGATTTTCTTCCATCAGGGCCAGCCTGTAGAGAAGCTGATTGGTCTGCGCCCGAAGGAAGCCTATACGAGTTTGATCGCGAAGTATTAAAGTAAAGGATAACGGGGAACAACCTCCAGGAAATGCTGCCCTATTCAGTGGAATGGGAGCAAACTTGGAGGTTTTATTTATATTTTTATATCGGTGTTGTTGATTTGAGCTTCAAGAACATCGTATAGGGCTAACTTATAATTGATCTTGTCAAGGTTTCGATAAAGTTCGCTTATTTTCTTCTCGATCTCCCCTTTATGTTCAAGCATCATTTTCTTACGCTCCGCAATGGTCTCATCACCCTCGTGAAACAATCGTACATACTTTTGGATTTGAACAATGGGCATACCGGTTAATCGAAGCGCGGTGACAAAATGAACCCACTCTAAATCTTCCTGATCATACAGACGCTTTCCGTTATCGTCTCGTTTAACAAAGGGAAGCAATCCCTCAGTTTCATAGTACCGTAGTGTGGAAGCGGTAATTCCTGTCATGAGCGTCACTTCTTTAATGTTCATCATCTGGATACTCCCCTCCGATTCGTTAAAGTTAACTTTGCCGATTCCTGGAACGAAACGGATATCTTATTTGGAGGAAAATATAGGTTCGCTGGATGTGGAACTCTCTTCCGAAGATTTACGCCAGATCGATGAGATGATGCCACCTACTTCCGTAAGCGGAGATCGTTACTAAGGCCTTAACAAAAATAAACCAGCCAGCTGCCGATTTGTGGATCGGCGACTGGCTGGTTCTCTGTTCGCTTCGTTTCATTCGTAGACATGAATATCGCGGAGTTGTTTGGCTTGCTCGATATACGGCCCCTCCGACAAGTTGTTAAATGCCAGATGGGTAGCCCGTAAACTCAGCAGTTGATCACCGGGCTTGAGTCCAAATTCTTGCCACGTCGTTAGCGGCAGCGTAAAATACCCTTTGCTGTTTAAATAAACCCAGCAGAACGAGCGTTCTTTGAAGGTAATGGCCTGCCCTTCCGGGATGGCGAATTGCTGAATCTGAGGAATGCTGGCGAAAATCGTGGCAAGCGGTGAGTTTGCAATCAGTTCTTTGCAAACGACGCTAAAGCCTTTGGCCGTATTCCGACCTGTCATCAGTATAATGTTGGAATCCGGGCGAATCTGGTACTCATGCAGGGCTTGATCCGGAAGGTAAAATGATCCGTCGGGAAGAATTTTGCTCCACGCGTAAAAGTACTTCCCGCCTTTGGCATTCACTGCCATGTCTATCATCCCCCGAGCGTAATGATTATCTATCTAGAGGTAATTCAACAAGTCATCAATCTGACTTATGAATGTCTACCTATTAGAATAATCATCGCCCAATCACGGGGGCGTGAGATATGATTTTGATCACCTTGGATGTCTTGTTGAAATAAGATTGGCAAAACCTATTCGGTCAGTTCTTCGATTTTCTCGGCAAAATACAGCTTATGCGCCTTGAGTACGATGATCTTCAGCATCATATAGATAGGAATGGCCAAGATCATGCCCAGGATGCCGCCAAAGTCACTGGCCACGAGCAACAAGACGATCGTTGTTAAAGGGTGGATATTGATCGTTTTGCCGTAGATGTACGGGGAGATTAAATTGCCTTCGATTTGCTGCGCCACCACCACGATAAGGATGACCCATACCACCATGGATGGGGAGACGGTAAACGCCACAATGACACAAGGAATCGCTCCGAGCAATGCCCCAAAATACGGGATGAAGTTAAATAGCGCACCAACGACTGCCAGAAGTAACGGGTACGGTAAGCCGATCAGCCAAAACCCAATGAAGCTCATAAAGGCGAGCAGCACGGCGCTAATCATCCGTCCGGCGATAAACCCCTTCAGCATATTGTCAATCTCATGAATGACGCCTGCCCCGTCCCGGCGATATCGAACCGGAAGCATCCGTACCAGTGACGGCGTGACCCGCTCGTCTTCTTTCAACATGTAATAAAGCAGGATGGGCACCGTACCAACCACAATGACGAAATCATTTAGAAAAGTCACCACGTGCGATAAATAACCGGAGATGGCTTCCATGGCTGAGTTCAGATATTCCGTCACTTTGTTCATCAGCTCCGGACTCGTTTCGTCCGTCACCATTGAGAGATAACGGTTATTGCGGAAGTCGTTCATCTGCGATTGTACGCCGTCGATCAACTTTGGTACGTTGTTCATGAATTCGATGATCTGCTTCTGCAGCGGCGGCCAAACAACGATCAGGAAAATCGTGATCACTCCCGCGAACATCAGATAAATCAGCAGAATCGAAAGCATCCGGTTCAGCTTCTTGCGCTCTAGAAACTGAACGATCGGTCGAAGCAGGTAATAGAGAAATCCGGAAATCGTCAGCGGGACAATCAAAATAGACACGAGCGTTACCAGCGGGTTAAAGATAAAGCTGACCTTGGACAACAAATAGATGATCGTCAATACCAAAATGATCCCCAGCGATGTTCGGTAAAACGGGTGTTGCCACACGGTTTGTTCCTCCTCTCCCTCTCTCCCGGTACGCCGGAAGAGTTACGGATTAAACCTCTGGAAGTGTATCCAGCGCGGCGTCCAATAAGATATCAAACCAATCGTCGTCCTCCTCGAGCCGCGCATCAACCGCAAGGAATTGTTCTTCCACTCCGGGCTCGTTCGCATAGTGAAGGCTGTAATCCCAATCCTTCCCCTTTTGGCTAAAAAACGTAATTTCGTAGCTTGCTTTGTGCGAACTGACATCAAAGACGGTTTTGCCTATGTAAGACCCGTCCTCCTCTCGCTTCATTTCTGCGTGAACAATACTCAACTCGGTCATGCATCACAACTCCTTTATCCGGCAATTACTTATATTCATATTGGACAGTCTTCTTGCAATATCGTACCATGTTTTAAGTCAATAGCAATATGCAGAACATGTACGGAGGTGACTTCCCTTGCCGAAACGAAAAAAAACGGCGCTTTCGCCCGCAAAAATATTAACCTTCGGCTTTGCGATGGTAATCACGCTGGGTGCATTTTTGCTATCGCTTGCTCCCGCAACGGCGGAGGGCCATCGGCTTGATCTCATTGATGCGTTTTTTACCGCTACTTCGGCCGCTTGCGTAACCGGACTGGCTGTCGTGGATACCGGCACGCATTTCACCGTGTTCGGACAGATCGTCGTCCTGCTGCTAGTACAGATCGGGGGGCTCGGTTTTACGACGGTAGGCACCTTGATCTCGCTGGCGTTCAACCGCCGGATTTCGCTGCGTGAACGGCTGGTACTGCAGGAATCGCTGAACCATCATCAGATCGGCGGCTTGATGCCGTTGATCCTGCGTGTCATGGCGTATTCCTTAACGATCGAAGCGGCCGGCGCACTGCTGTTGTTCGCCCGGTTCACCCGCGACATGCCGCTGGGACAAGCGTTGTATTTTGGCATCTTTCACAGCATTTCGATTTTCAATAACGGCGGCTTCGATTTATTCGGCCGAATTCACGGGCCTTTTAGCGGGTTGGCCGAGTACGCTGGCGACCCGTTCGTCAACCTTGTCTTCATGCTTTTGATTTTCCTTGGCGGGATCGGCTTCATCGTTATTGCCGACCTGCTTGGTTATAAGCAAAACCGGCGATTGTCCCTACATACCAAGGTTGTCCTGACGATGTCCGGCATTCTGACGGTCGTCGGCGCAGTGATCTTATTGTTGATCGAAGCGAATAATCCGCATACCCTGGGTCCAATGAATTGGATGGACCGCATCTTCGCCAGTTTGTTTCATTCCGTCAGCTCCCGGTCCGGCGGAGTCAGCACCGTATCGGTAGCGGATATGGAGCAATCGAGCCAGTTTTTATTGATTCTGCTCATGTTCATCGGTGCGGCCCCCGGATCGACCGGCGGCGGAATCAAAGTCACGGTGTTCGCCATTTTGCTCGGGGCGATCTATGCGATGATGCGCGGTAAGCAGGATATTGTCTTCTTCCGCCAACGTCTACCCAAGGCTTCGATCATAAATGCAATTACGCAAACATGGCTGGCGATGTTCTTGGTCATTTCCGTCGCCATGGCATTATCCGCGCTCGAGGACGTTACGTTTCTGAACCTGCTCTTTGAGACGACCTCCGCGTTTGCCACCGCCGGTTTGAGCCTCGATGTGACGCCAAAGCTGACTGAGATCAGTAAGGTGCTGCTCTGCGCGGTCATGTTCCTCGGACGGATCGGACCGTTGACGTTGGCTTATGCATTTACCTCGAGGTCCAAGAAGGAATTGCTGAAGTACCCGGAAGGCAAAATTATTATTGGCTGACCCCTTCGACCCGCATTACAAATTCGTTTTGAGATGGTGTATGATAAGACAATAACCTATTTCCAAAGTATGGAGGAGACCGTAAATGTCCGATTTTCAAACGAAACTGGAAAAATATGCAGAACTGGCCGTCAAAATAGGCGTGAACGTACAGCCCGGCCAAAACCTGATCATCAACGCGACCATTGATTGCGCGGAACTCGTCCGTCTCATCGTCAAGCAAGCTTATGAAGCCGGTGCTAGATTCGTCAAAGTCAACTGGAGCGACGATGTGGTTACTCGTCTTCGCTATGATATGGCTGCGGAGGATTCCTTCCTGGATGAACCCAAATGGTATGCCGGCGAAATGCTGGAATTCGTGGAGAACGGTGCGGCTGTGCTGCACGTGATTTCATCCGATCCCGACTTGTTGAAAGGCGTTTCCACCGAACGTCTCACCAACCATCAGAAAACTTACGGTAAAGCAATGAGCAAATACCGTGAGATGCAAATGTCCGATAAATTCAGCTGGTCGATCGTTGCGGTTCCATCCAAGGTATGGGCGGATAAAGTGTTCCCTAACCTTCCGGAAGAACAACGTGTTCAGGCCTTGTGGGAAGCCATTTTCCGCACGGTTCGCCTGGACCAGCCGGATCCGATCGCCGCTTGGCAGCAGCACATCGACAATTTAACGCAGAAATCCGACTACTTGAACGCAAAGCGCTATAAGAAGCTGCATTATAAAGCTCCAGGAACTGACCTCACGATCGAGTTGCCGGAAGGCCACCTGTGGGTTGCAGCCGAAAGCCTCAACGCGCAGGGAAATACGTTCCTGGCAAATCTGCCGACAGAGGAAGTCTTTACCGCTCCGCACAAAACGGGGGTTAACGGTACAGTAGCTGCTACGAAGCCACTTAGCTACCGGGGCACCATTATTGACCGCTTCTCGTTGACTTTCGAAAACGGGCGTATCGTCGATTATCAAGCTGAAGTTGGCGCCGACGTTCTGAAGCAGCTTGTCGAGTTGGACGAAGGCTCGCATTACCTGGGCGAAGTGGCGCTTGTACCGCACAACTCCCCGATCTCGCAATCAGGCATTCTGTTCTACAATACGTTATTTGACGAGAATGCATCCAACCACCTGGCGATCGGCAATGCCTACGCCTTTAACCTAGACGGCGGGAAATCGATGTCCCAGGACGAACTGTCGCAGCGTGGATTAAATTCCAGCCTGGCGCACGAAGACTTTATGGTCGGATCCGCCGAGATGGATATTTATGGCGTTACCGCGGACGGTACAGAGGAACAGATCTTCGCGAAAGGAAACTGGGCATTCTAACCTGAGAAATTCAAAAAGCGCCCCTGGCAGATCCATTCTGCCAAGGGGCGCTTTTTAGGATGTAATCCTAATTTAGGATTCGACATTCGCTGATATCATGAATGACGCATGGGCCCGGCTGCGCTGGATCATCACAGCGGCCACACTTAAGAGAACCAGCAACGCTAGGAACCCGGCCAATACCCATGCCGTCGTGTCCGCGCCGCCAATGTCCATCGTCTCTCCCACCAACAGGGGCAACAATGCGCCCCCCACGCCGCCTGAAGCGATCAATAAGCTGGGGGTCGTTTCCTCAGAGCCCGGCAACAGCTTGTTGGCAAAGACGAGCGCGATGGAGAAAAGTCCCGACATAAATAAACCAAACAGAACGATGAAGGTGAACAGCAAAGCCATCCCTCCGCTCCAAGCAAACAGAGCAATGACGATGAAACTGATCAGGCAGCCCAAGGTCACGTAACGGCTATAGGAAATTCGCTCCGCGATGACACCAGCAAATAAACGACCGATCGTCATGGCCACCCAGAAAAGAGTCACACTGAACGCAGCGGTTGGCTTAGTGATTCCGAGCTTCTCGATCAATAGAGACGGCAAGAAATTAACGAAGCTCATTTCCGTGCCGACGTACACAAAGAAGAAAACAATAAAGACAACGAGCAGCAGCCCTCGGGTTCCCTGGTACGGTTTCAGCCAATCCCCCTTCTCTGCCGTCTTCACACCTCTAGCTTGAAGGGTCTCTTTAAAATCACCGAAGCGGCCTTTTCCCCAGGCGAACAAGAGGACGAATGCCAGAACCGAGACTAACAGGAAGGTATACCGCCAAGACTCCAATCGAATAAAGGCACCTGCAGCCAGCGGCATCAGGAGTGCCCCGAGTCCGAAGAAGACTTCTAACCTGCTCATCGCTACGGCAGTTCTCTCCGTGAAGGAAGCAATAATGATGGTTCCGATCACCGCTTCTATCATCCCAAATCCAAAGCCGGCTACGGCTCCAACAGCATACATCCATTCCCAAGGCGGAAGCAGCGTATAAACGAACTCCCCCGCACACAACATTCCGGTAGCGATAAGCAAACCATTCAACTTCCCGAGTCTTGCTATCAACAAGGGGGATACCAATACTCCCACAAGGAAGCCGGAAAACTGGGCGAAGATCAACATCCCCCCGTCACCGTAGGTTCTACCGTAATGCTCCAGCAAACTAGGCATCAACGAACCGACCACAACATGCGCCAATCCGATCAGTAGATAAGACCAACATCCCATCCAAAACAAACGCTTCACGAATTCTCTCCTCTCGCCTTACACAGCTGCAGAACACACACTTCCTTTATTGTAATAGATCACTACAGTTACGTCATCTGTAGAAACCTGGCGAAATAGATCGGCATTTTGTAATATTCATGGTAAAACATTCCTTTTATTGTGAATGTAGAGTAAAATTGGGATAGTGGATTGCTAGAATGGGATTAAGGATACGAGATAGAGAGGTAACTTTATGTCCAGTCAGTTACAGTGCTTACTTACCGCAAATTATTTGGAGCTCCCCGAACATGTCCAGGAAGAAGTCTACTACGCCTATTTCGATTTGGTATACGGTACTGTTTATTATAGGGTCAAGGATCATCAAGCAACCGAGGATATTATCCAGGAAGCGTTCCTGATGGTTGTCCTCAAGAAACCGACTTTCGATAATGAAATCAGCTTACGCGCATGGTTAAGGACGGTCTCACGGAATATGGCCATCACCTACTTGCGTAAAAATCGGAAACACGACAATACTGTTGACACAGATTGTGCACTACAGGAGATCGCCGCCACGGCATGGCCGGAGGACTCTGTCGAGGGGTGCGTGGAAACCAAGCTGCTGGAAGAAGCCATCAGTTCGTATTTACATCATATTAAACCAGAATACCGCATGCTGCTCGAATATCGCTGGAAGCAAGGCCTTAGTTATAAAGAAATTGCCGATCGAATGGGGTTATGCGAGAATCTCGTCCGTCAACGGTTATTTCGTACCCGGGAAGGGATTAGAAAAATGCTGAATACGGAATGGGAAGAACAAAAACCGGATGCCTCGATCTAATAGAGACATCCGGTTCTATTTGCTTTTATGCGCCGGCTTCTTCCAACGGCAACAGCTGTTGGCGTATGAGCTTCACGCGAGAGATTCGCTTGTTGTCGGTTTCCTCCACCACGTACGTATATTCGCCGTATTCCACCGTTTGCCCCACCTGCGGTGGCAGGATATCGATCCGTGAATACAGCCAGCCGCCTATGGTATCATAATCGTCGGAATCCAGCTCCAGACCGAATCGGTCATTAATCGACTCAATCAACATCAACCCATCGATCGAATACTCATGGGTATCCGACTGTTCGATGCCAGGACGTTCCTCGTCGAACTCATCCTGAATTTCGCCGACGATTTCCTCGACGATGTCCTCCAACGTGACCATACCGGAGGTTCCGCCGTATTCGTCGATTAAAATGGCGATTTGCGTTCTCCCCCGCTGCATCCGTTTCATCAAATCGCTGATCGGGATGGATTCCGGCACAGCCATGATCGGACGAATCAAATCGCGAAGATTGCGGGTTTGAGAGCGAATCAAATCCTTAATATGAATAAATCCGATGATATGGTCTTTGTCCTGATTGCATACGGGATAACGGGTTCTTGTGCCTTCCAGGGCGATTTCCAGGTTTTCTTCCAGCGAATGCTGAGTATATAAACAAATCATTTCGGTCCGAGGAATCATGATTTCCCGGGCGGTGGTATCCGCAAACTCAAAAATGTTATCCACTAACGACATTTCCGTGCTGTCGATCAATCCGCTTTCGCTGCTCTCTTTCATCATCACTCGAATTTCTTCCTCTGTATGCAACGAGTCCTGCTCCGACACCGGCGCGATGCCGAACAATCGCAAGAGACCGGCGGACAATCCGTTTAACAGCCAGATGAACGGGTACATCAGACGGTAAAATATTCGCATCGGCCAGGCGAACCATAACGTGATGGCCTCAGCCTTGCGGACGGCGATCGTTTTTGGGGCTAGCTCCCCCAACACGATATGAAGAATAGCGATAAGAATAAACGAAACCGCTAACGAAACGATAAACCCTGGCCTATCACCCAAACCCATCATTTCAAACAGCGGCCCAAGCATACGGGATACCACCGGTTCTCCTAGCCAGCCGAGCCCAAGCGAACTGAGGGTAATCCCTACCTGGCAAGCCGATAAGTACCCCTCTAATCGGCCTAACTGTTCTTTAGCGATCCTTGCATTCCTTCGCCCCTCATCGGCTAAAGCCTCGATCCGGGAGCTCTTCACTTTCACGATGGCAAATTCGGCCGATACGAAAAATCCGTTTAGCAACACCAATAACACCATAAATCCTACAGAATAAAGACTCGGTAAAGGGTCACCCAATACGTTTCCTATTCCCGCCGGTTTGGCGACGAATAGGTGCACCTCCTTCGTGGATTAAAATCATCGAACTTCCATTGCTTTTCATATGAGAACTGCAGCGTTAATTTCCCAAGGGATCCATCTCCTTTTGCCATGCAATTGCATCCTGTATGATGAATTCTTCTTAATTATATTATTATACACTACACAGTCAAACGCTGCGGTATTCCTGACGAACAGGCGTGGCAGGCTTGAAAAATAAAAAAAGGCCCCTCTTGGAAGGGGCTTAAGAATTTTATCGTCTGGTCGGCGGCGGCGAACCGATTACGCCGGGATATTGATAGACGAGCGGCTCGTCGAACGTCGCATAGTCAAAATTAACCATCAGCATGACCGTCCGCACGCCGGTAACCGGATCACTGATGATGATATGATCGCGACCGGCGGCTTCCAGCACGCCTTTGAAAACCTTCGCGTTCCACTCGCTGTTGTTCTCGTATGTCATGTAGAATGTGCCGATTTTGCCTAAATTCAGACGGAAAATGTTCTCGATGTACGATTGCTCATAGTTCTGAATCGGCATGGGCATAACAGTGCCCCCGGGCGTCATCGGGCTTCCGCTAGGCACTTGCGGCGGCATTGCCCCTCCCGTTTGCTGCGGATATCCGCCTAATCCAGGCATTGTCGGATAAGTACCATGGCCTGCGGGATAAGCTGCCGGCCGAAATTGCTGAGTAAACATGCAATCCATTCCTCCTCATGATTGGTCAAACGAAAGGTTGAAGTTAATAAACGGAAGGGCAGTCTTCCACGGATGGAGAAAAGAAACAGTGCGCTTTAAACCGGCCGGTGTTCTGCTGATTATACCAGGTAGCCGGGCAATCTCCCGCAGGCCGAAAAAACCACAAGGCGTTGGATGCTGGCCAAATCCGTTCACCATTGATGACGCGCTGTGCCAATCGAATATCGCGGTCGCGAGCCCTTTGGTAGAAATAGCCCTTCACCGTAGCTTCGAAGCCGCCAGGATTTTGAAACACCATTCGGTTCATGTCACGGATATCCTGAAAATCAAGGCAGTTGCCCAAGATCCGGTTCACGCCGACATTGCCGACCATCAGCATGCCCTGCTCGCCTTCCCCTTCCGCTTCCGCGCGCATCAGGCGCGCCAGCAGTCTAACATCTTCGGAGTTTGCTTTAATGACGGCCAATTTGGCTCCCCCTCCCTCTCTGCTGAACGATATATCCTATGTGCATCCGCCTATCTTGGTGCTTAGCACTGGAAAAAATTCGGTGTCAAGTACCCGACTAACCGCTTGCATGTGAATACGGTTACAATATTGAACATTTCGTGACTATTTCTATGGACGCGCTTACACGAATAGCATATACTGTAGATGAATAACGTTTATTTATACGTTTTTGCTGGTTTCGTTATAAAACGGTTGCTTCATTTTACCTTTTAGGAGGTTACCTCATGAGAATCGCGATTATTGGCGGCGGTCTGGCCGGGCTTACGGCTGCTGCATACCTGTCGGACAGTGACACGTCCGGAACAGTGTTTGAACGGAGCCCGCAGCTCGGCGGACGGGCCTTCACTTATGAAAAATCGGGATTTACTCTGAACTACGGAGCACACGCAGTATACGGCATCGACAGACATACGCTCCATTCCATGGAAGAAGAGCTGCATTTGAAATTCCAGAGCAAACAGGTGGATAAGCGTAAAGTGGTGTACGCCAAACACGGGCATTTAACCCCTGCCCCGCTCGATTTCGTCAACATTATGAAAACGGATGTACTAACGCCAAGGGAGAAAGTCCGCTTCGTCGCCGAAATCGCCGCTGTGATCGGTAACATCCATCATTTGAAACAGCATCGGACTCTCGGCGATTACTTGGACCACTCGCACGCTTCGGCGGACGTCAAAGAATTGTGGGAACATCTCGTATGTTCCAACTTCTTCATTACCCCGGAGGAAGCGCGCAAAGTGTCCGGCGAGGTTATCGCCGAATACTATCACAACCTATTCCTCTCCGGCCGACCGGTTAGCTACATTCTTGGCAGTTGGGCGACGATTACCGATCAACTGATCGATAAAATTGGCGCCAACGACGCTTGGGACATCGCCGTCAAGGAACCGGTCGAATCGATTACGATGGAAGACGGTAAATTCGTGTTAAATACGAAGACCCGGCAACAACTCGTATACGATCAAGTGATCTTCGCAATGCCGGTCCAACAAGTGACCAAACTGCTGGAAGACACACCTTGGGCAAGTACTCTGGATCCCTACAAGAATAACACTTCGACCGAAGTGCTCGTTTACGATGTTGGATTTACCAAAGTTGTAGCCCGTCCATTCCACTATATCAGCGATATGGATCATAAAATATTCATCAGCGATGTCTCTGCCACCGACTATACCGTGGCCCCCGTACATGGACAGTTACTGCAGGGGATTGCTTACTTGAACGATGACTTCACGGACGAGGAGCAGAAGAAGCAATACCTGGAGCAGAAGACCCAACAAATGGAAGCGTTGTTTGATACGTACTATCCAAACTGGCGCGAGTTTGTGGAAGTGAAGCGGGTGTCCAAGAAAGCGATGGTCGCCAGCGTCAAGAATATTCACACCAACAAGCTGCTGCCGAATCGTTTAGCTGGCGTACCTTTCTTCTTCTGTGGAGACGGCTGCGAAGGCAAAGGCGAGTTAGCCGAGCGTGCCTTCTCCAGCGGCCGCGCTGTCGCTCAGTCGATTCTGGAGCAAGCGCAAACCAACGCCTTATCCTATTAAAGAGGTTATACAAACAAAAACAGAAGCGTATTCGCAAGAGTCGACGAAGAGGTCTGACTATCCGTTACGCTTCTGTTTTTTGTTGTTCGATCGGTTTCAACCTTACCCTGCCTGCCTTTCTTGTCATTTTGACGGATCTTCGATCCTTGACTTACCCGGAGCTATGCGACTTCCGGTATTCCTGCAACTCGGTCCGGTAGGTTCGACCAACCCGCTCGAAGCCGTGGTAACGGCGGCCCTGAAACGTCAGCTTTCCTTCGTCTCCTTCCGCACATTGCCCGTATTCCGTCCCGGATACAGCAAACTCCAAGCGGTCGCCGCTTTCGACCTCGAAGGTCACATAATACTTCGTGTCGGACCGATTCACCGAGGTGTCGGTGTCATGGCGATGGCTAACCTCGGTCCGCTTGCTGACGATGACGGACTGGACGCTAAGCACCGGTTGCCGGTTGTTTCCAATGGTGCGAAGAAGCCCTCTAGCTGCCATAGCTGCCAGAATCCCGATGATCACCACAAACAGGATCGGCAACGCCGTTTCCACTACGCCAAACATTTCCGTCCAAGACTGCATCACGTTTTCCCTCCTTCAAGAGGTTGCTCCGTACCCGCTGTTCTCCCCTTTCCCCCTAAGTATATGCCGACGCGAAATAAAACTTGTTATTCAACGTGTCCAGAAAATATGCCACTCTTGTCCAAGATATCCCTAGAAAAACCAAAAACCCCCGATTCGCACTTGCGAACCGGAGGTTAATTGGGTACCAAATCGGATGGATCAGAATTATGCATAGTACTCGAACAACAGTTGACGGGTTTCTTCGGCGCCATCAGCTTCCATTTCGAACGCCTCGTCAAGCCCTTTCTCTGCCCAGCAAGCTTTACACTGTTCTTCGGTCGTGCACAGGTGAGCGTCGTCGCAGTTGTAGCAAAACTGAAGGTAGTTGCGAGTTACTGTTTCCTCTTGAGCTATCGTTTTCATTAGGGTTCCACTCCTATCGTATTGGGGAGCTTTGGCTCCGTTTTGTTTCCCTTTTGTTGTTGATCTTTCTTACAAGTTAAATATATCACAAAGTCTAAGCTGCACACGTGATAAATTTCACAATATGATGAACGTCACTATTTTTCTTTGTTTCTGCGCGTAAAAAAGCACGACACCTCGTGCCGTGCTTGATATTATCGTTGAACCTACAACACCTGCCAGCTTCGTCCCCCGTCTTTCGTTTGCATAAGCAGTGAGCGTTGTTGATCCTCTTTGGCAACCAGCAGCCATCCCACGCGGGAGGTAAAGAACTGAAGCTTCACGATTACGGGGTAACCTTTTAGCGTCTCGATCAGTTTCTCATTATCCGGCAGCGGCTCCCAGCTCGTTCCTTGATCCGACGTATAATAGACCGTTGAATCGAGTATCGTCCAGCCTTCGTTTCGGGTCAAGAAGGTTGGGGTCAGCTTCTCGTTTAATCCAGTCTGCCAAGACAATTTGAACTGCGCTAACTTCCATGTGTCACCGGCATCTTCGGTGAAATAACCATTGAATTTCGTAGAATTTCCACGGCTGCAGCCAACGGGAATCCACCCCTCTTTGGTACTGCCCGAGAAGAAGGATACATTTCCGATCGTAAAGCTGTCGCAGGTTTTATACTTGTCCAAGCTGAAGAACTGTTTGTTTTGCGTCCAAGTCAATCCGCCATTTTGTGTCATATACAGCGTCGGAAGCCCATCCATCTTCTCGCTAACAAACCCCCGGAGTGGACTCGTAAAAGCCATGGATGGATCCGTGCCTAAGGTTCCTGCAGGGTGATCTGAGGACAGAAGGCTCACGGGGTCGGTTCCCCCGAGCAAAGCTTCAAAGGATTGGGCTCCATCATCAGTGGCATAGAGTGACTTTTGGCCTCCCTCCCTAGGGGACCCTTCGGATAAGATCCATCCATTGGCCGAGTCAGCGAATACCATCGCCTTCACCTCCCCGGTTCCGGGGAACGAAGTGACCTTCCAGGTCACTCCGCCGTCCGTCGTACGCAGGACAATCGTATCTCCGGAACCCGCAGGATTACGAACGATAAAACCATGATCCGGGTCAAGAAAAAAGATATCTTTACCATACTCGGGCGTGGTTGAAAACGGCACGGATGCGGCGGGAGAAATATTGGTCCACGTTTTGCCGTTGTCTTCCGTAATGTAGAGCCGAAGCTCGTTTCGCGTGTTCCCCCAAGCTAACCCCGTCGTAGCGCTGAGCAACTGAAAGTCGGTTAGACGGGTCTGAATTTGGTAGCGGTTGTTTTTGTTCTCCGCCGAAGTGGCGGCGGGATTTCCCTGGTTTTCGGAAGATTCCGGATTGATCACCGTAATTGTCTGCCCTTCCTCGGAAGGATCATCTTGAACAGGAGCGGCAGCCGGAGGCATCTCAGACGTGCAAGCCGTCAGAAGCAGGACCAACACCAGGGCGGTTCCGGTCAACTTGTGCCACAAGCTCAACCCGAACCACCTCGCTTTCTGCATAATCTAGTTCGTCTCTCATTATACCATAGGCGCTTTCCGCCGTTATAGACGCGGATCGTTCCCGAAGTTGACCGTGACATGCTGATCAGGTTTGTACACGGCAAAGGCATAGCCCTTGCTTTGCAGGTATTCGATAATTTGCGGTAAAACCTTTATGGTTTGCGCTTTCTCATGCAGGAGAATCACTTCTGTGTTGCGGTGCGTTTGACGCTTCACTTCTTTGAGGATCGAACTGGGGCTATCCGGATATTTCCAATCCTTAGAATCAACCGTCCAATCCCACATTTTAAACCCGGCTTTGGCGATGTCGCCGCGGAATTTCTCACCGATTTCCGGCTTGCTGCCATAGGGAGCGCGAATCAGCTTCGGCGTAGTTCCGGTCAGCTTCTCAAACAACTGCTGTTCTTTCGTAAATTCCTCCACGAAATGAGCAGATCCATTCCCGTCGTACAATTTCTTCTTGTTGTGCGTCATGCTATGTAAACCAATATAATGACCAGCCTCCAGCGTCTGATTAACGGCCTCTTTATGGCTGCTGAGTTGATTTCCGATCATGAAGAACGTACCGTGGATCTGATAACGCTCCAAAATATCAAGCAGCGGCTCCGTGTATTTGCTAGGTCCGTCATCAAAGGTCAGATAGATGACTTTCTGCTTCTCTGTGGTTTTAGGTTTTTTATCGGGTACCGCCGGAGGTTTCGTCTCGACCGTTGGCTGAACGGGAGGCGTCGGCTTGTCTTCTACCGGTGTTACAACGGGTTCTACCGCAGGCTGAGAAGGCTCCGATCCAGACGGCGCTATGCTCTGCTCTTGCTCCCCCTCTTCTACAGCCGCCAATTTCGCCGGTATAACCACGCGGGTAGGCTTCTGAAACGGGAGCGATTCATGTAACAGCGGGGCGACCGCCATCGCAGTCAGTGCCAAAGATGACGCTGCCAGGACGATCGCTGCTGTCATCACGAGCTTCACCGGTCGTGTTGAACCAGAACGTGCGGTGCGCTCTCCATGTTTTTCACTTCGTCTTCCGTAAGGCGACATATCGTTCACCGGTTTCCTCTCTCTTTTTCTAATTACTAGAATAATATAAAGCGAGAGTTTCGTCCTTACAGAATCGTTAATCGTTGGTTACAAAGTGATAACATGTTTTGGATAATGATATTTAGTTTACATAATATTTATTATGTAATTATTCTATTAAAACTGAATATTCCACATTTTACTTTAAATTTTGAGCTTATTTCAGGTACAATGGAATTTGGGCGAACTACATATCGCGCTTTCTCCTTGAAAGCGACGAAGCGACCTGAACACATGCAAAACAACAGGTTAAGAATGCAAGCCTTGGCGCAAGCTAAGGTTTGGAGAATACGACGAGGAGATGAAAAAAATGAAAAACAAATTGCGTTCCAGCCGGGTTGTTATCATCGGCACGGGGGCGGTTGGCGCAACAACCGCTTATACGCTGCTCTTAAGAGAACGGATTTCCGAGTTGGTGCTGATCGATGCCAATAAAGAAAAGGCACTTGGCGAAGCGCTCGACATGAATCACGGTCTTCCCTTTACCGGCGGGGTAAAGCTTTGGGCCGGTGATTACAGCGATTGCGCCGATGCCGACGTTATCGTGATCGCTGCAGGTGCTTCCCAACGTCCTGGGGAGACCCGAATCGATTTGCTGAAACGGAATGCCGGCATTTTCGATAACATTATTCAGAATATCGTTAAATATAATGACCACGGGATCATCCTTGTGGCCACGAACCCGGTTGACATTTTATCTTATGTCACCTTGAAGAAGAGCGGATTCCCGTCCAATCGCGTGATCGGTTCCGGGACCCTGCTTGACAGCGCACGTTTCCGTTATTTGATCGGTCAAAATAAGAAGATTAACCCGCGCAGCATCCATGCGCATATTATCGGCGAACACGGGGACTCGGAGCTTCCGCTTTGGAGCTTGGCCAACGTTGCGGGGATTGGTTTGGAATTCTCCGAAGAAGATCGTAAGGAGATTTTCAACAGCACGAAAAATGCCGCATACGAGATCATTAACGCCAAAGGCGCCACGTCGTACGCGATTGCGCTTGCGCTGGACCGGATCATCGTCTCCATCCTGCAAAACGAAGCGTCCGTGCTGAACGTTTCGACGCTGCTGACCGATTACAACGGGGTATCCGACGTTTACCTCGGAGTGCCGAGTATTGTGGACCGCTCCGGCGTTCGCGAAGTGCTGGACCTGAAGCTGAGCAATGAAGAGTTGACCCAATTCCACGCCTCTGCGAATAAACTCAAATCGGAGATCGCTAACCTGGATTTGTAATAACAACATCCCTTATTTTCATCGATAGCGTAAAATAAAAAAGCGTCCGGTCTGCTGCGGGTATGCGGCACCGGACGTTTTTTTGCCCAATCAATTCACGTGATGAACTAACGTTAATTAATGATATTAATTACATCCGCTATCGTCCTTAATTAATGCCCCGAGCGAACCTCATCAACATGTTTGACATGCTTATGATTGATGGCAATGAACAGCACGGCAAGCAGTACGAAACCGGCGCCTACGAGAAACGGGACATGTGGGTTAAACCACTCGGCTAGTTTACCGGCCAAAAACGGAGCCACCGCCCCGCCCAAAAACCGCAGGAAGCTGTAGGCGGCCGAAGCCGTGGAGCGCTCGACTGGCGCGGCGTTCATCACCGCCGTAGTAATCAGTGTATTGTTGTTTCCAAGCAGTGCCCCTGCGGCAATGACGGCGACGATAATCACCCATTGGGTATCTGTCCAAATTCCCATAGCCAGCAGCATGAGAGCAAACAGAAACAGCATGGCCCCCATCGATTTCACCGTACCGAATTTTTCTTGCAGCTTAGGCGCTGTCACTACAGAGGTAATTGCCAACAGAATGCCCCACGCTAGGAAGACGTAACCCAGACCATGTTCATCCAGTCCCATCACAAACGGAGCATAAGCCATAAGTGTGAAGAAACCGATGTTATAGAAGCAGGCGGTTAATCCCAACACAACCAGGGAACGGTAGCGCATGGCCCGGAATGGGGCCATTACGGAAGTGCGCGTAGCTTTTGAGCCGCCCTTCTCGGATGATTTAGGCATGAGGATGCTGAGACCAACGAATGCGATAACCATAAGCGAGGCTACACCAAGAAACGGCCCGCGCCAGGAGATAGCTCCCAGCCAGCCGCCGACGAGCGGGCCGACCGAGATGCCGAGGCCAACCGCGGCTTCGTAGAGAATAACCGCTTTGGCGGTCCCGCTGCCGGATAACGTAACGATGGCCGACAAGGCCGTAGCGACGAACAAAGCGTTGCCGAGGCCCCAACCCCCGCGCAGACCGATAATCGTCCACACGTCGTCGGCCATTCCGCCCAGCGCGGAGAACACCGCGATCACAACGATGCCGGCAAGCAACGTCCACTTGATGCCGATCCGGGAGGAGATCGCCCCGGTAATCAACATGGCAACCGCCATCACCGCATTATAGCTGGTGAACAGCAAGGTCACTTCGCTGGGCGAAGCGTTCAGACTGGCCGCGATGGCCGGCAGGATCGGGTCTACCAACCCCAAGCCCATAAAGGCGATAATCGAGGCAAAAAAAACAGCCCAAACGGCTTTGGGTTGTTTTAATAGACTCTTATTTTCGAGTTCTAAACGTTCGGTAGTTTCAGATAACACTGCTGTTTTTGACGATGATGACATAAAGACTCCTTCCCCGGGTTATAAGAAAGATTTAAAGGAATGCCTGATCACATCTCCCCGGCTGATAATTCCGACAAGCACCCCGTTGCGTTCGACTGGGAGCTTCTTAATCTGCTTCTTCCCTAGAATCGCCGCAATGTTCTCAATTTCTTCATCCCATGAAACGGTATATACTTTCTTCTTGCCGATTTCTTTGACGTTGAGGTCAAGCAACCGCTGTGCGCGCTGTTCAAAATCCTCCTGGTCGCCTTTAAATACAGCGACATAATAAATCGAATCCACCACGACGTCGCGGTGTTTGCCGATGTACCGCATAATATCGCCGTCACTGATGTAGGAGACGATCTCATTCCGTTCGTTGACCACCGGAAGCCCGCTGATGCGATATTCCATGAATCTTTCGATGACGGAGCGAACCGTATCGGTCTCCTTGACTTTGTAAACTTGCTTAATCATGATCTCATGCGCTTGCATGGAATATCCCCCTCATATAATTGTATTATACAACTACACAAATTGTTGTCAATTGCTCGACCTTCGTAAAGGCGCTTCCCTCTACTCGAGGCCTGCATTCATTTAATTTCATGTCCATTCTATGATACGATAAACTTATCCTATTTGCCTGTGAGGTATTTGAAATGATCGATGAAAAATCGCTTGAAACCATCGAATTAGAGATGGCTGTATTATACCGACGGATAACTACAGCAACGGCTTCCGGAAAATACGGTAATTTAGACCGTTCCGCCTACCTGCTGCTGCATCGTATTGGTGCTCACGGCGCGGTGGGTGTCAAATCATTGGCCGACGAGTATCAGCTGGACATTTCAACCGTCAGCCGTCAAACGGCTGCGCTCGAGCAAAAAGGTTATGTGCGGCGAATTCCGGATCCGGCGGATCGACGCGCTTTTTTCTTGGAGATTACAGAGCTGGGCGCTGAAGAGTATGCCGTTTATAAAGAAGGTCGGTTAACGCGTATTCGCGAGCTTCTCTCGGATTGGGCGGAGGAAGAAACGGAAATCTTTGCCGCTTTGCTGCAAAAATTCAATCATGCTCTGCTGAATTCAAAATCCTGATATGGTCCAATTAGTTTACATAATATATATTATGGTAATCAAATGGAGGTAATCCTGATGAATGATATCGATATGCCGCTTGAAATCATTGAAAATGCCGTAACGCCTAGAGGCGAAATCCAGTTGCAACGGCGCGGCGAGGCGTTCGAAATCATCAGCAACGGCACCTTTCTGATGGCTACGTATAACGGCGAGTCGGAGCGCCTGCTAGTCCGCCGTGCGCTGGAGTTGGTCCCTTCGCCCGATAAGGTGCTGATCGGCGGCTTAGGCGTCGGTTTTTCGCTGCAGGAAGCGCTTCTCGACCCCCGCGTGAAGGAAGCGACCGTTGTGGAGATCGAAGCCAAAGTGATCGATTGGAACCGCTCTGTCTTGGCTCATGTCAATGGTCATGCTCTCGAGCAAACGAGAACGCGGTTGATCCATGCGGATTTGGTTGCCTGGATTCGCGAAACGGCGGAATCATTCGATTTGATCTGCCTTGACATCGACAACGGACCGGATTGGAAAGTGTTTGACGGCAACGCCTCCCTGTACGATGCGGCCGGTCTTGCGGCCCTACGAAACCGGCTGCGGCCTAACGGGTGCTTGTCGTTTTGGAGTGCGACCCCCTCGCCAGATTTCGTCCTGCGGTTGAGGGAAGTATTCGGGAACGTGGAGATCCGCGAAGTCCCCCAAACCCACGGCGAGCCGGATTACATTTTTTACGTACGATAACGGAAGCCAGAAATCTCAGGAGGGACCAACATGAATATTCAGAAAATCATCGATCGCCGAAGGTTGGATGAGAAGGTCGTTCAGATGCCCTGGTTCGTGCAGCAGTTTATCGACTATAAGCTGCCGGACCTCTCCCCCTCCACCTTGCTCGAATATGTGCGCGACTATGAGCAGTTTTTCGGATGGCTGCGTGCGGAGGGATTATCGGCGGCGGCGGCGAACGGCCAAATCACGCTCCTGGATCTAGAGACGCTGCACATGGAGAGCATCGTCGGTTACCGGTTGCACTTGACTACGCGAACGGAGAGCACGAACTCCAAAATTACTGTGTCGCGAAAAATGTCGTCCTTGCGCTCGCTTTTTCATTATCTAAGCCAAATCGCCGAGGACGAAAACTATTATCCGCTGTTGAAACGAAATATCATGGCCAAGGTGGAAATCAAACGCATTCAGAAACCGAAGGATACGGCAGCCAAGCTCAAGGGCAAAATTCTGGAAGAAGACGAACTGACCGAATTCATCGCCTACATTGCCGAGGGATACGGCCACGATGTTGCGGATAACAAGCAGGCATTGTATGCCTATGGGCTGAATAAAGAACGGGACGCCTGTATCGCGAGCCTGATTCTCAACTCCGGATTACGCGTCTCCGAAGTCGTAAACCTGAACGTGGATGACTTGGATCTTACAAATAAGCTCATTTACGTCTATCGAAAAGGCAATAACGACGAGTCATTCAAAACGCCCGTTTATTTTCGGGAACAATCCAAGGATGATTTGACCGGCTATATGATGCTTCGCCAGACACGGTATCAAACCCCTAAACGGGAAAAGGCGTTATTCGTGGCCATTCCGAACGGTCATAAAGAAGGGAAACGAATGACCAAGCGCGCCATTCAAGCGATGATCATCAAGTACGCTAAACGGTTCGGGAAGCCGTATTTGACGGTCCATAAGCTACGGCATTCCTTCGCCACCGACTATTATTTACAGAACGATATTTACAAGACCAAAGAGCAGCTCGGCCACGCTTCAACGGAGACGACAGAGGTATATGCTCACCTCACTGACAAAACGATGTCCGAGGCGATTGAGCGTCGCGCCAGCAGTTAATTGTCCATGGACACCCTTCGCTTTTATGAAAAGAGGACTTCCCTGCAGTTTATGCGGGAAAGTCCTCTTTGCGTCCAAACATCTACAACCAGTTTTGCCGGATATATTCGGCGATTTGCGCGATCTCGTCGCGTTGGAAACGGCGTGGATCCGCCTCGTTGACGGGAAAGTCCGCTTCTTTCTGAACAATGGCGCAAACCTGTTTCAATTCATGGATTAACGGCTCGTCTTCCGTGGAGCGCAGCAGCACCATTTTCGGATACGGTTCCTGCTTGAAGCCTTCCACCAAGATCAGATCATAGCCGGCGAAATGATCGATGAGCTCGGATAGCGGCGTTTCTCGCTCTTCGAAAATCGCTGTCCGCCAAGGCGAAGTAATCGCTGCTGCTGTAGCACCAGCCTCCCGATGGCGAAATGAATCCGTGCCTTCCCGATCGGCATCAAACCCGTGCAAGTCATGCTTGATCACGGCCACGCGAAGATTCATGCCATTAAATAACTTTGCCAATCGAGTGATTAACGTCGTTTTCCCGCTATTTTTATAACCGACGATTTGTAAAACCGGTGCCACGCCAGCCCCTCCTCCATCCTACGAAACCCATAATTGAATCAAATTCAGAGATTACCTCCCGGCAGCTTCAGTACAGCTACCCGCTCGCCCGCTTCCATCCCCGTACTGGAAGGAGGGATCACGATCAACGCATCGCTGTCCTTGATCGTGATCATTACGCCTGATTCGTCCAGCTCTGCCGGAATGGCGTAAAGCTTGCCCTCGAGGAGCTCCAGCCGGCCGCGCACGAAGCGGGTAAAGTTATTGATTTTGGGATAAGGTCGGGCTAGCTCTGCCGTCAACTCAGGCAGAAACGGCTGAACGATTCCCATCATCTTTCCGATCGCCGGACGGACGAACAGCTCGAAACCAACGAAGCAAGCCCCCGGGTTACCGGATAATGCAAACAGCAGCTTTCCGTCCTTCACTGCGGCTGTCGTTACGCTCCCCGGTCGCATCGTCACTTTGTTGAACAGCATATCCACGCTGCCGCCCGACACCAGATCAGCCATGATATCATAGTCTCCGACAGATACGCCGCCGGTAGTGACGACAACATCGTAGTTGGCGAACGCCGCCTCAACCTGCGCCTTCGCCTTGGTTAAATCATCCTCGATCGCCTCGAACAAGAACGGTTCGCCGCCTGCTTCGGTAATTTGGCTATACAGCAAATACGTATTACTGTTACGGATTCGCCCGTCTTGCAAAGGTTCATCGATGCGCAGCAGTTCCGAACCCGTGGAAAAAACCGCGATTCTCGGGCGTCTCATTACCGGGACACGGTGAATGCCGAATGTGGCCAACACGGAAATCTCGCCAGCCGACAGCTTGCGGCCAGCCTCCAGAATCACATCTCCCTCGGACAACTCAAGCCCGACCGGTGTAATATTCTTACCCGATTCGATTTCGCGAATCAATCGGATAAAGGTCTGACCTTCTTGGAGCACAGATTCGGTCATTTCGAACATGACAACGGCGTCGGCTTCATCGGGAACCTTGGCCCCGGTCATAATTCGGGCCGCTTGTCCCGGCTTTAACTTCACCTTGGGAACCGATCCAGCAGGTATCTCATCCACCACTTCCAGAAGGACAGGATGTCCTGCATGGCAATCTGACGTATCACTGCTCAAGATCGCGAACCCGTCCATGCCCGAGCGGCGAAAATGCGGATACGGGTGCGGTGCGACGACCTGCTTCGCAAGAATTCGACCGTAAGCCTCAGGTAGCGAAACCATCTCGGCTTCCGTTGCCTTCGCATAAGGCAAGATTTTCGCCTGTGCCTCGGCCACCGGAAGCGCTTTACGGCGAAATTTATCCTGATCGGCTTCTCTCATCGCGGATTCGCTCCATTCCCCTGCTGTTCCAGCAAATAATGATCCAGCATCTCTGTCGTTCGTTTTGAAATCTCTTTAATTTCTTCTTTGCTCAAATTGTCGTAATGAATGCCCATAACGACGGTGACGGTTCGGCCTAGCGCCGCAGAGGCGCGGCGGGCATACTCTTCGCTTAAGGTATGCTCCTTGTGCCCTGGCACAGCGGAAGTCACCGCTTCAGTGCCTTCACCCGACGGATAAGCGGTTGACGCCGCGCCAATGTGCGAGACGCCTCCCGTGATTAGCAGCAGCAAATCACGTCCGACCGGGATCGCTTCCAGCTTGATATCCTCGAATGACAATTGCCGCAGCTCCCTTCCAAAACAGTATGCCTTTATTTTATAGGATTCCGCGGATTTCGTCCAAGGCCTGGATGCCTTCCCGGTTCATCCATGCCTCAAGATCGCTGACCAACCGCTCCCCCGCTCGCAGGTTTACGAAATTATGGGTCCCCACCTGAATGACGGTCGCGCCGGCCATGATAAACTCGACAATATCCTCTGCACTGCTGATCCCGCCCATTCCCATCACCGGGATTGTCACGGCATGACTGACTTGATGTACCATTCGCAAAGCGATCGGCTTGATAGCCGGACCGGACAGACCGGCATATAAATTGTCAAAGATGCTCCGCCGCTTGAAGATGTCGATTTTCATCGCCGAGAACGTATTGATCAGCGATACGCCGTCCGCTTGTTCTTCCTGGCACATCACGGCCATACCGACGATATCCTCAGCGTTCGGGGACAACTTGACGACCAGTGGCAGCGCCGTTGCCGCCCGGACCTCGCGGACCACCTGACGGGCAATGTCTGTTTTGATCCCGTAGGCCATCCCTCCGGCTTTAACGTTCGGGCAGGAAATGTTTAGCTCGATCATGTCGACGGCGGTTCTGCCTTCCTGCTTCCGCCTAGCCGCATCCTCATCAATCAGCCTGGCGCCTTCCACGTACTCTTCAATCGTATTCCCGCCCAAATTTACGATTCGTGCCAAATCAAGCTGCTCCCACCGCGGGCATTCTTCGCGCAGGAAGGCGGCGACTCCCGGATTCTCCAGGCCAACGCTATTCAGCATCCCGGACGCCGTTTCCGCAACGCGAATCCCGTCATTCCCGGCCTTCGGATGTAACGTTAGCCCTTTGCCAGACAATCCGCCCAGCTTGTTAATATCGTAAATTGCCCCATACTCTTTGCCAAAACCAAACGTCCCGGAGGCCATGACGACCGGATTCTTAAAAGAAACCCCCGCGAGGCTGCACGTTAATCGAGTCATGCGAACACGACCTCCTCCGCTAAAAATACCGGCCCGTCTGCACAGGCCTTCTTCCGTCCGTCTTTGCATTGCACGCTGCATACAAGGCAAGCGCCGATGCCACAGGCCATACGATTCTCCAAGGAAACGTAGACCTTGGTTTGGCCACCGCTTTGTGCTTGTTTGCGCTGGACCGCATGCAGCATCGGATGAGGCCCGCAGGCGATCACCGTATCATAGTTCCGAAAATCTACCCGATCTAATATCGAGCCGCCCACGTCAACCGTCACTCTGCCACGGGATGCAGCTTGAAACTCTTCGACCATATAGGACTCGCGGCTGTAGCCGAGGTATACGTCGGCCTCCGGCGCTTCACGCAGTGCGTAATAAAATGGGGCGATGCCGATTCCGCCGCCTACGAAAGCCGTCTTTCCCTCCAAGGGCGGAAATCCGTTGCCAAACGGACCGTCCAGTCTTAATGAATCCCCAGGCTTCAGTCCGGATAAACGTGCGGTTCCTTCCCCCGCAACCAGAACCAGGAACTCGATTTGGTCCTCTTTGAGATCAAAGATGCTAATCGGACGGGAGAGCAAAGGATATTGATCCCCGGCGCGCAGCATATAAAATTGCCCCATTTTCCCCGTGAACTTCCCTTGCACTGTGAGCTTGAACACCCCATGCGCGACTTCTTGGTTGGCCACTACAGTTGCCACGAATCTATCACATCCCTCTCATTTATGCTTCATCAAAGGATGCAATTTTTCGCCAAGAACGTCTGTGATTTATCTCACAACCGCATATTGGTTTCCATAACCGCTGTTTTTTTATCGTTTTCATTCATTTTCTGCAACAGTTAGGGAATACTACATCTTAGGTACAGTATGGGAATGAAGGAGGACTAACCTTGCTTATCCAGCTTAAGAGAGCACTATTCTTGTGCATGGCCGCTTCTCTGTTTATGTACAGCGGCTCCGGGCTTCAGACTGTTCATGCCTCCTCAGTTGTTCATGAAACAAGGAGTCAGTCGGATAAAGGAGATCTGAAAGAGAACAAGGCGGCACCTGTGGACGCCAAACCAGTAGATCTAAGCGAGCTGCGACGCAAATATTCGGAGACCTTCAAATTCCGAGGTCCGGAAGTGAAACAGATCGCCCTGACCTTCGATGACGGTCCTGATCCACGATTTACGCCGCAAATTCTCGATGTGCTTCATCGTAAAGGGATCAAGGCAACCTTCTTCGTGGTCGGAGTACGGGCTAAGAAATTTCCCAAGTTGATGCAACGGATCCATCAAGAGGGGCATCTCATCGGCAATCACTCCTTCAGTCATCCGAATTTCCGCAAGCGCTCCGTCAAACAATTTCAAACGGAAATCCTGCGTACGGAGAAAATTATCCAAAATTCCGTAGGCTACCGCCCCAAGCTCATCCGCCCGCCTTATGGGGAGATTAGGGAGGAACAGGTGCAGTGGGCAAAGAAAAACGGCTATACCCTCGTCAATTGGAATGTAGATTCGCAAGATTGGAAAGGTATCGACAAAAACAAGGTTAAATCAAACGTGATTGATACCGCGGGTCCTGGCTCAATTATCCTTCAGCATTCGGGCGGCGGTGTCGGATCCAATCTGAACGGTACGATTCAAGCTCTGCCGGAGATTATCGACACGTTGCAGGCGCAAGGTTATCATCTCGTCGATCTGGCCGAGCTTCTGCAAACAACCAAATATCGCTAACGCAAAAGAGCTCCCTCGTCTGAGGGAGCTCTCTTGCTTGTGATCGTGTCCTATTTCAATACGTACAGGGTAACGTCTTGATAGCCGAATGCTTTCGCGGCAGTTGTGCTCCCCGGAATAAAGATATCAATGCGGTTCCCTTTAATCGCACCGCCCTGATCGCTGGCTGTAGCCACAAACGCTTGATCCGGCAAGCCATCATGGCTGTGTCCGGTTACCAGGACTTTCGTGCCCATCGGGATGACCTTCGGGTCGACGGCGATGGTGCCGAGCTTCAGCGGGTTGCCAAAGTAGTCTACCGCGCCCCATTTTCCATTTTCGCTTGCCGACGCGGTATATGCCGAGGCTTTCACATTAATCGTTTGCGAGTAAGTAAACGTTTTTCCCCAAGCCTCAACGACGTTGTCGTTAGACATCACCTTCAGCTTGGATGCGACAGCTGTCGTCGAAGTTGCAGCCGGCGCAACCTCCTGTTTAGCCGGTGCGGCGGAAGCCAAAGCCAATGCGCGGGTTTCGCCCCCCGGAATGGTGATGTTCAAGCCACCGTATATATTCTGCGGATTAATGGTTGGATTTGCAGCGATCAGCTTGTTCAATTCCACGCCGTATTGTTTGGCAAGAAGATAAAAGGTGTCTCCCTCCACGGCTTTATGTACCGCGTCTGCATGGACGGAAGCCGTCTGCAGGGTAATCGTCAAACTTGCGGCGATCAACGCCGATGCTGCTATTTTAGACCAGATACGACTTTTCAATGAATTGCCCTCCTTTTTACTACGCCTGCGGAGTTAGTTGTCGGATTCGGAAAAAAGGAACGTTCCCGGCGCATCCATTGACGCGCTTCACCCCAAGAAACGAATTCGGTTCACCCTGGTTCGTTATCAGCTTTCGTCCCCCGCACCTTGAAGTAAGGTTTCGGCTTATTGAATATATCACAATTTTGTAACCAGAAGCTCAGGTAATTCTCACCAAATGGCTCAAAACCTTGATAGGACGGGTTACATTTTTGTGTCCAATCGTAAACGTAATGTTAAAAAAGATCATATGTTCGGCAGCAAAAAGGCAAAAAAAGGACCGCCCGAATCTGATATGCTCCCCCTACTGTAGACAGGTGAAATAATAAAACCTGTTTACCGTGAGGGGGAGCATTTTTCATGCCAAATAAAAAGCTTACCGACGTAGAGAAGTTAGCCATTGTACAGGAAATCGAGG
>NZ_BOSK01000013.1:0-94152 GCF_018403305.1 Paenibacillus sp. J53TS2 | reverse complement strand
CCTCGATTTCCTGTACAATGGCTAACTTCTCTACGTCGGTAAGCTTTTTATTTGGCATGAAAAATGCTCCCCCTCACGGTAAACAGGTTTTATTATTTCACCTGTCTACAGTAGGGGGAGCATATCAAAAGCGGATTGCCTTGTTTTTTTGTTCTTTATTGCTCCGCGGCATACAACTGACCGCAGGCCGCATCGATATCACTGCCGAATTGGGTTCGGATCGTGGCATGAATCCCTTTGGATTTCAAGATTTGGACAAATCGGTTCACGCGGGATCTATCGGACGATTCATAACGTTGGGGCGTCGCATCCGTCGAATTGTAAGGAATCAAATTGACGTGATAGAGATGCTCCCACGCTCCTCGCCCTCGGAATAAGGAGGCTACCGCTTCTGCATGCTCTGGAGAATCGTTAATCCCCCGTAGCAGAATGTAAGCAATATACACCTTCCGTCCTGTTTTCTGAATATGGCGATCCAATGCAACCAGCACGTCCTGCAACGGAAAGCGATCATTAATCGGCATCAGCTGGCTGCGCTGCTCGTCGAACGGCGAGTGCAGCGAGAACGTCAGGTTTACTTGCGGAAACTCGTCCCCCAGTCTTTGGATTCCCGGCAGAATGCCGATCGTCGAAACCGTAATTCTGCGGTGGCCTAACCCGAATAACTGCGGGTCGGTCAGCAAATGGAGCGCGTTAAACAGCTGCGGATTAGCCAGCGCTTCCCCCATCCCCATGAAAGATACGCTATCCAAGGGATATCCACGCAAATGGAATGACAATAGCTGATCAGTGATTTCATCCGCCGTCAGGTTTCTCCTTAACCCCATCGTTCCCGTGGCGCAAAATCGGCACCCAAAGCCGCACCCGCACTGAGAAGAGATGCAATACGACTCCCATCCGCGTTGATAACTTAATCGGACCGCCTCTATACGTTCTCCCGCGTCGATAGAGAATAGAACCTTATGGACTTGGCTAGAGCTCTTCTCCAAGATCGGCGTGATGCTGGAGATGTGCTCTCCCAGCTCCCTCCCCAATTCTTCGCGCAGCGACTTTGGCAGCATGGTCATTTGCTCAAAACGGGTGATTCTATGTTTAAAGATCGCATCCGTGATTTGCCGGTACCGATAATCGGGTTGCTTCAGCTCTTGCTAAGAGCTGTCCGATTCTCACGTATTTGGATATTGGTTTCATCGTCATTTTCTCCTTTAAACCGGAGAAAAAACGCCGAAAAACACCTTAACGACTCACCGGTGCTCCTTTGGCGTTACCTCGACCTAAGCGATATCACTTTGGACACGGTACGAAACGTTACTTTGAACGCTTTATGACCGCTAAGTATCCCTGTAAATCGCCGGACAAAGCTCCGGTCTCCGTATAGGTTTGATTTGAACCGTGTCAAGAGTCAGGTTTGTTGACAGGTTCGCTAAATCATCTACGACTTCCAGTTGGTCTTTCATTGGTTGATCCTCCTTTAAGTTTTAATAAATATGTCTTTCGTTCTAGAGTCGTATTTGTTTCGTCGCGATCCGTTCGCAGAACTCGCGGTCATGCTCAACAAACAAAATCGTAGGCGCATAGGCTAGCAGCAAATCTTCAATTTGCATGCGGGAGATCACGTCGATGAAATTCAGCGGTTCGTCCCAGACCAGCAAATGCGCTTTTTCGCAGAGACTTTTGGCGATCAGCACCTTCTTCTTCTGGCCGCCGCTGTAATCTGCCATATCCTTCTCAAACTGCAATCTGGAAAAATCCAACTTCCGTAAAATCGCTTTAAACAGACTCTCGTCAATGTCATGCGCTCTGGCAAAATCGGTCAAGTTTCCTTGCAGCCACGACGTTTCCTGCGAAACATAAGAAATTTTCAACTGGCTTCCTAGACGTAACGCGCCTGAATAGCGGATGTCCTCGCCGCAGAGCAGTTTCAGGATGCTCGATTTGCCGGAGCCATTGCGTCCCGTCAGCACGATCCGATCCCCACGGTCGATCGTAAAGCTGATATCGTGACAAGCTTGCTTCTCTCCGTAATAAATCGAAACATGATCCAATTCGGCGAGCTGCGTTTTGTGGTAAGGCAGCTGTGCGATTTTTAGACTTTCCGAGGTTTCGATATTTTTGAGAAGGCGCGACTTCTCTTCGATCGCGGTCTGCTGCCGTTGCTCAATCGATTTGGAGCGTTGCATCATCTTAGCCGCTTTATGGCCGATATAGCCCTTGTCTACCTTCGAACCGGAATTTCGCGTACCGTTCTTCGTCTTCTCCACTTCATGCGACCAGTTACTCGTCCGTTTCGCCGCTTCCGACAAACGTTTGACGTCCTTCCGCAGCCTATCGTTTTCGGCCAACTCATAGTTGTCCTGACGCTGTTTATTTTCCCACCAATCGGAAAAATTGCCCTTTTGAATCTCAATGTTCGTCTTGTTGATGGACAGGATATGATCTACTGAGCGATCCAGAAAAGCACGGTCATGAGACACAAGAATAAACCCGCTCTTGCGGTTTAAATAATCACCCACAAGCTCCCGCGCTTCCATGTCCAAGTAGTTGGTTGGTTCATCGATCAGAAGAAAGCTGTTTTCTTTCAGGAACAATGCTGCCAGCATGACCTTCGTCTGTTCTCCGTTCGAGAGAGACTCAAAAGGCCGATATAACACATCGTCGGACACCTGAAGCAAGGAAAGCTCCCGTATGAACTCCCATAATACATAGTCCGGATAGATTTCCTCTACGACATCCAAGGTGTTATCTTCCTTATGTTTCACATCAAAGGGGAAGTAATCGAAGCTTACATCCGCGGAGATTTGACCGCTGTATTCGTGTTTACCTTGCAGCAAATTTAAAAAGGTCGTCTTCCCCCGTCCGTTTCTTCCGGTAAAACCAAGCTTCCAATCGGTGTCGATTTGAAAGCTCACATTCTCAAAGATATGATCGTAACTGCCTTCATAGGCAAACGTCAGATGGTTCACATTAATTAAGGACATGAACAACATCCCTCCTACATAAAAAGAATGGGCCGCAAGAAAGTTACCTTTCTTACAGCCCAAAAATATAAATCAAATCCAACCCACGTCGGGTATGGATTTGTATATACGGTTGGAGTGAAAGGATGAAGTAACTTTCTTGCATAAGAAATAAACCGTGCGAATTACGTTCGCATTTCGGTTCCAAATCCTTAGCAAGAAATATCCATCCGTTTCAACTCCCTCAATTTAGATAATAAAATACTAACATAGTCCCTTATGAGGATCAAGAAACATTATCGTAGGTTAAGAAGATAAGTCCATGTCAATTTTCTCTGTGGATGATGTAATTGAGCAAATGTTTCAAAAAAACGGGAGGTCGCGGGAGGTCCATCAACGCTTCCATCGCCAGGCAATAATGTTCCCACATCGCTTTGCTCGCGGCTACCGGCCCCAGTACCGTCACATAAGTTGTACTGTCATTCTCGGCGTCCTTCCCGGCCGGTTTGCCCAGTAAACGCGGATCCCCTTCCTCATCCAGCAGATCGTCTTTGATTTGGAAGGCGATGCCCATATGATAGGCGATTTTCTTCATAATCTCGATTTCCGTCTCCGAAACCCGAGCTAAAATGGCCGGCGCCACCAAACAAGCTTCAAATGCAATTCCTGTTTTGTAAAAGCATACCCGGTCAAGCTCCTCAACAGTCAGCACTTTGCCCTTGGCGCTCAAATCCATCGCCTGCCCCATGCAAATCTCCGCGGCCTTCCGGGACAAGTATTGCAGCAACGTAAGCACAGATTGACGATCAAACTCCTTCAAAGAAGCCTGCTCCTCGACCGCTTTTTGAATGAGAAAAATGCCGGTTAGCTCTGCGATGGCACTGCCATGCAACTCATGCAATGTCGGCCGGCCCCGGCGGGTTGCCGAGTTGTCCTGGGAAGGAAGGTCGTCGAAAATCAAGGATGCCGTATGCATATACTCCAACGCGCGGAACAGCGGAGCCAAAGCAGCGGCATCCAAACCGTATTCCTGCACGCCCATCACCCAGGAGAGGATCGGCCGAAGCCGCTTTCCGTTGCCCTCAAGGCTGTAGTTCGCCGTTTCAAATAGCAGTCCGGTCTCCTTCATTCCTTCAGTCGGCGGTTGAACCGGCAGCAAGTTGTTAATTTCGGCACGTGCCTTTTTGACGATGCTAATGAATTCCTCCTGCTCCCGCCGGTTGCTTCGCATCGCGCCTAGCAATTGATCCCGCAGCATTTTATCATAAAACGCTACGTTCTCCGCTTGACGCACCAACCGCTGGATTAACCGTTCCAGCTCCGGCTGCCCAAACGCAAAAATCCCCATGATGCGGTCAAACTCCTCTTGACCCACGCGCTGTCGATACCGCTTGAGTCCGTTGATCGCACGGTCAAGGATAATTTCCCGCGTCTTCGGTTCCGAACAGTACACCTCGTGAATCAAGTGGGAGATCACCGCCCAATAAAGCTCGAAAGGGTTAATCAAATCGGAACGTTTATCCCGGTACTTGAAGTAATAAGTGAACGGGGTCACTGCCCCGGTGTTCATATCCGCGAACATGTCGGCAAGGTCGTCGGCAAGCTGGTTGTACAGACCATAATAAAAGACGCGCTGCTCAAAACCCTCGTCCCTCGAAGCCCCGATCACGGAGCGTACGATCAATCGCGAGGATGCCGATTTTAATATGATCGGCAAATATATGTCCTTGTTCGTATAATGCGCATGCGCCAGATCTTTGGTCCGGTCCTCATCCTGAGACTC
The DNA here is from genome assembly GCF_018403305.1 of Paenibacillus sp. J53TS2. Lineage (NCBI taxonomy): Bacteria > Bacillati > Bacillota > Bacilli > Caryophanales > Paenibacillaceae > Paenibacillus > Paenibacillus sp. J53TS2. The sequence continues at coordinate 89,412 of NZ_BOSK01000013.1, read as the reverse complement.
AAAAAAGACAAGAGACTGTTCAAAGAAAATTTCTTGGGTTTCCCGGTTCTGCACCTGACGGATATATTCATAAGCCTCTCGCAGCTCGGCATGGATAAAGCGGATCATTTCGAAATGGTTCCCGGTCCACTCCCCCAGCTCCGGTACGATCCCGGTTCGAATCGTCATGCGGATCATTCGGGAGTACTGCTCTTTCTCCCCTTCATTCAGCACCTCAGAGTCGAGAAGATCGTCGATGAATGGATACGTCAACCCATAATAATAACCCAGCTTCAGCGCATCCCCTAATCTGCGGGAACGTTCGCTGGAAGGGATTCCCTCGTCCATCTCGTCAATCACGTGCATAACGACACCGAATATAATTTTGATCAACTTGCGTTCGGCTTCCTCCGCATTCATTGCTTCGGGCAAATGGGAGGATACCCGCTTCAACTTATCGATGACCCAAATCATCTCCGGTTCAATCGCTTCACGCTGGGCCCACCGATACAACGCAACCATGCTGAGAAATTCGGAAGCGGGTTCCGAGGGATCATCGTCTTGGCGTTCCAAACGGCGTTTCAGTTCGACCGTAAAGCGCTCGATTCTTGCCAAGGTCCGCGGAGATGACAGATCATGGCCCAAGTCGCGCAAGAACATGTAAGAAACGCTTCGCTCCAAATAGTCGTCCAGCTTCCCGGTACGGGTTAACCAGGCAAGATAACGGGCAGAATCGGCAGGATCGGGCGAGGCGAAACGCCGAAACCATCGGGTTAGCTGAAAGGGGCGCGGAAGATGCCCCTTCTTCCATTCGCCGAAATCGTCAAGCAATGAAGCCGTGTAACCCTTATTGCGAATGTTTGTTTCCAGCGACGCCAAATATCCCTCCGCCTTATCCAGGGCCTGTCGATACCCGCGGTCCGCTGCCGCCTCCGTACTTGTAGGGATTATCGTCATATCATTATACCTCGGCTCAAGAATTCATTATAATCATAGTATAAAATAACAAGAAACGAAAACGGCAAGGGTCGGTGATTCTCCTAGACCTAAGTCTGGGATCACGAGGGGAGTCGTCAAAAGGAAATGCGAATGATTTCATTCTTCAGTTCCTTTGCGGCAGCATGGCGGGATTATCGGCTAGACTCCGGCACGCAGCTAGCAAATCGATATACGGTTCGGGAATTGATCGGCGAGGGCAGCTACGGGTTGACCTACAAATGCACGGACGAAACCACTGGCAGTATCGTGGCTGTCAAGCAAGCCCGGCCCAGCAAAGGGGAGTACACCAAGCAACTGCTGGTGCATGAAGCCAATGTCTTAAAAACGCTACACCATCCGCGCATCCCCGGCTATTTAGATCAATTAGAGGAAGGTCGCAACAGCTACCTGGTCATGACTTTTTTAAGGGGGGCCACGTTGGAGGATTTGATTTTTGGACAGGGCCGGAGATACGACGAAGCGGAATCCGTCAGGGTCACTCTTCAGTTGCTGGAACTGGTTGACGATATTCATCGTCAAGGATTCGTTCATCTTGATTTGCGTATCCCCAACGTCGTATTTCAGGAAGAAGAGTTATATCTCATCGATTTTGGCTTGTCCCGCGGAATTGGCGAGTCGCCGATTGCTCTGCCGTCTCAGGGGCGCTGGCATCAACGAGAACATGCGGCCTCCCGCGCCTTCATCGCCGCGGAACCGCAATCCGATCTGGAAGACGTTGGTCATTTCTTGTTATTTCTGCTCTACTCCTCCTTTGATACGAAGCGTCAGTCCTCGCACCCGACTCATGGGAACCGTCAAATTTCAGAGTCAAGCTGGCAAGACGAATTACACCTGTCTGGTGAGCTGACAACCCGGGTCGAACGACTCCTTCAACTCCGGGATCCATATGCTCATGTATCGGAAGCGATTGCGGATCTGCAAGCCTTGCGGAGCCTGCAGCGTTGAACGCCGGGTTTCTTTTATGTCCAACACCGAATACAATGGAAATAAAAGCAATTCAAATCAGAAAGGTGGGTTTATGACATGTTACGGAGATTCATCAATAAGTTCCTCCACTCAGCATCGCATAGTCACCGAAGGCATTACAGTAGCTCTGCCAGACGATATGGACAGGGACCTTACAACGGCAAACGATACAGCAGCAGCCAAGGTTATGCGAGGCCGATAGGCTCCTCCTCTGATCACAAGCGTCGTCATGGCCATATGGGCCAAGGGTATTATAAATCCAGAAGATATAGTTCCAGCTAGCCGTGACCCCAATCGATAAAATAAACGTGGAGTGTCTTATTGAAAGATACTCCACGTTTGTTTAGCTTATCCGGCCTCATGTTTACGCCTCTTCAAGAATTCGTTGATTCAACCTTTTTTGCCACGCCACATCCTGCCAGAACGGGTGATGCGGCGCGCAGTTGGAGCACAGCACCATGCCCCAGAAACCCTGCTCCAGCCCTTTCTGAACCGCATATTCGGCAATGAACTTGCCGACAGGGCCCTCCTCGAAACCAGTTAGCAGCGGCGTGTAGCCGACGTAACCTTCCCCAATCACGACCGGAATCCCCTGTCGTCTGGCCCAGCGTCCGACTTCTGCATAACGTTGGTCCGTTTTTTGCAGCATCGACAACTTATGGGCATGATATCGGTCATAAAGGAACAGGTCCCACTTGTCCGGGTCCGCCCAATCATGCAAGTAGAACAATCGCAAACCTATGGGGTTCCCTTGTAACCGCCACACCTCTTCCTTCGCTAGGCGGTAACTCTCAAACGGTGGCGCCTCCTCACGAAGCATCGCCTTCACCATCTCGTTCGGAAAGTCCCCAGCTTGGGAGCGCAGGTTCGTTGCATCCATCAACTCTTGCAGTACACCGTTTAAATACAGGTGGAAATGCGCGATCTGGACGTTTTGCGCCACCTGCTCCTTTCCATAGTCGCTGTTCAAGGTGTAGCACGCGGTGATCAGTATATCCGGATGGCGATCCTTCAAGTAGCCGACGGCTTCCTCTAGATACGGCTTCATTGCCTCGATGATTGCCGGGCTATCCTCGAACGGAATTCCTTGATCCAAACCGATTTGCGCCAACCCGCCGAACTCGACTTCGTTATGAAGTTCTGCATAAGCGATTTGGTCTCGGTACCCCCGTTCCTTCAACATATCGATCAACCGGCTCATCGATCGAGCCAACGTCATAAATCGCTCGTGCGGCGGAATTTGCTGTAATTGGTCCGCCAGTTCCCGGCTCTCAAGAAAGGCCGGACTCTGCTGATATTCCCATGAGGACAAGATCACGTAGCAGCCATGGGCTTGAGCTTGTCGGAACAGCTCCAGCAAATGCGCATGCCCGTCCAGCTCGGCTCCCCCCTGACAGTTATACCATCGCGTTCGCCGGCCGATCTCCCCCAGACTGCTGAATCGAAGCGGACCGGGACGCCGCCCTTGCTCGTCGAACAGGAAGAACGGCATAGCGCAAATCCGAATCGTGTTATACCCTCGCTCGACCAGCTCATCGAACCGCGACGCCAAATCGCAGTACGGCTCCCCCGGCCTCGTCATTGTATACCAGGAGAAATCCCATAGCGAAATCGTTAACTTGCGAGGCAAATGGTCGGGAATCCTCATTCTAGCTCAGCTCCTTCCTCCTATTAATTCATCACATTAACCCTTGATCGCGCCGGCCGTAATCCCTTTAATGAAGGAGCGGCTGCCCATAAGGAAGATCAGCAGCACCGGTATCGTCGCCATACAGAGCGCCGCCATCCGCGCCCCGTAATCCGTCCGATGGACGATCCCCAGCGTAGAGACGAACAACGGCAATGTAAACCACTTCGAGTTGTTGATCGTCACCAACGGGAGCAAATAATTGTTCCAGGACCACAGGAACACAAGCGTTGCCAAGGTAGATAGGCCAGGTTTGACGAGCGGAAGCACGATTTTACCGAAGATCATCGGCTCCGGCGCCCCATCGATCCGCGCGCATTCGAGCAGCTCGTTTGGCACTGTGTCGCGCATGAACTGGATCATAAAGAAAGCTCCGAACGGCCAAGCGCTCCACGTGAGAATAATCGGCATCAGCGTGTTGCCGAACCCGAGGTTTTTCATTTCGATGATATAGCCGATTAGGCCCACTTGGGTTGGCACCATCATCGTGATGATGATGAAGTAATTCAAAAATCGCTTCAGCCTGAACCGAAACTTAGCTACAGCATAACCCACCAGCATGCTGGTCGTTACGCCCAACAACACCGACGTAATGGAAACGATTAAGCTATTGGCATACACCCGGAAAAAATCAGTTTGCAGCACGGTTCGCAAGTTGTTCAGCCCGTAATCGGAAGGCACCAGCGGCAAACCCTTGAAGATGTCCTCCGAATAATAAGTGGACATCATGATCATGACGTAGAACGGAAATAACGATATGAGTGAGATCGCCGCAATAAATCCCCATTTTACGATTTTCACTCCTTCTCCTCCTTCCCTGCGCTAAGCCGGTAGCTGAAGATCGAAAATAGGACGATGACGAGAAACAACGTGTAAGCAATCGCCGAGCCGTAGCCAAACCTCGTGCCCGTAATAAAGGAATCGTTGACGAATTTCCAGATGACCGTCAGTGCCGCATTGTCCGGTCCTCCTGAGGTGCTGGCCGTCCAACCGCCGTAAAGCAGCTTCGGTTCATCGAATAACTGCAGGCCGCCAATGATCGAAGTGACGACAAGAAATACCGTGATATTCCGTAGTAGCGGCAATGTGATTCGGCGGAACGTATGCAGCCCGGTCGAGCCATCCACACGCGCCGCTTCGTAGATATCCTGTGGGATCGCCGTCATCCCCGCTAAATAAATCGCCATGAAGTATCCCAAATTGCGCCAGATGATCATAACCGCGATGATGACGCGGGACATCCACGGGTCCATCAACCAATAGAAGCCTTCCGTCATCCATCCCAGCTTGACGAGCAGCATGTTGACGATGCCGGTTTGCCAGTCGAACATAAACGAGAAGATAAATCCGATGGCCACCGGCGTCGTGATATACGGCAAGAAGTTAATCGTTTGCGCGAGGGTACGTCCTTTCGTCAGATTAAAGATCAGGTAAGCCAGCACCATGCCGAGCAAGATCATGAACGGCACGGACAAGGCCATAATGACGACCGTATTGAATAAAGACTTGTAGAACAGCGGGTCCTTCGTCAGCAGCATGACATAGTTCTTCAATCCGATAAACGTCTTGCTGCCGATCCCATTCCATTCGTGTAAGCTGAGATAGAACGAATAAAGCAGCGGGTAACACTGAAAGGCAAGATAACAACCGATGAATGGCAAAGCGAACCAGTACGGCCAAAGATTGAGGCGTTTTTTGCTAGGGGAAGGCAGTCCGGCGACCGGAGCCGAATCCGCTGCGGTATTGAGCTTCATGCGTTTCCACTCCCTTCAACTTCATGAACGAGAGGAACGGCTGCCGACGCCCTTGGCGAAGTGCAGTCGTTCCTTTTGAGCTCTTCAAGCCGGACGGTTAATTTACCGTTGCATCCGGCGCCATGTTTTGGACTTCGCTCTTTAGCTTGTCGAGCGCGGCGTTCAAGTCGATGCTCGTATCCTTCATCCAGAGTGGATACAACGAGTTGTAGGCGTTTTGCACGATGGAATGATATTTCGTTTGCGGCTCTGCTTTGACGGTCGGGACGATTTTTTCGTAGAACGTTTTATTGAGGTTTTGCCCGGCAAAAAATTTGTCATATTCCGTACCGGCTTCGATCCAATCCTTGTGGTTCTCGAAGAAAGCTTTCGTACCGGCCATATTGCCGAACTCTTTGTAATTGACCTCCATGCCTTCGTCGGACATGTAGGCAAATTGAATGTAGGCCCAAGCCGCTTCCTTGTTTTTGCTGCCTTTATACACGCTGATCGAAGTCCCGCCGTACGTGTAGCTGCCTTCCGGTGCCGCGATGAGGCCCCATCGGCCTTCTCCGGCCGGATCATTGGCGGCGATATTCCATTTGGCCCCCCAAGGCGCCATCGGATAGAAGAGGGTGTCGCCCTTCGCGAACGAAGCATTCCAACCTGGCGTATAAGCTTCGTATTTGCCTAGGATGCCGGCGTCCCTCATTTGGAACACAGTGCCAAGCGGTTTCGTCAATCGTTCGGTCAAATTGATCTTGTTCCCGTCTACGTACGCCTTGGACGTTTGCTCGCGCAAAATGCGGTAAGCATCGTCGAAGCTGGCAAACATCGTGACTTTGCCGCCGCTCTTCGAGACGACCTCCTTGCCTTTCTCGATAAATGCATTCCAATCCGGGAATAACGCAGCGACCTGGTCCGGATCATCCGTGCCCCAATATTCCTTCGCCAAATCCCTGCGGTAAGCCAAGCCGGCCGGCGTAATCGATTGATCTACCCCAACCAATTCTCCTTTGGGATTGGAAAGAATCGGCGCCAAATAATCAAGCAATTGGTCTTTCGAGAAATTGTAGGGAGCTTGCTCCAGATTGTCGAGAATATCCAGGTCAAACAATTGCCCGCGATAGTTCATCTCGCCAAGAATCACGTCCGGTACATCCGAGCCGGAAGCGATGCCGCTTTGAATTTTCTGCATATAGTCGTTGTTGTTGACGACGGTGTATTCCACCTTGACGTTGGGATACACTTTGTTGAATTCCGGAACCATCTTCGTGAGGAAAGCCTCGTCCCAGTCCCACACCTTGATCGTTCCTTGCAAATCAGCAGGCGCGACGGATTCGCTCCCGGTAGCGGCATTATCAGCCCCCCCGTTCGTTGCTTGATTGGCGGGGGTGTTCCCTGCCCCGTTCGAATTGTCAGACTTCGTGTTTCCTCCTGACGAGCAACCCGTTATGACCAGAATGAATGCCATGAGAAGTGCCATCAGCATGACCGGCAGTTGCCTTGTCTGTACTCGTTCCATCAGAACCCCTCCCTAAGATTGAAATCGCTTACAGTTCTAAAATAACGCTTGCTCCACCTCAACAAAAGTTCACGATTCGGCGATTTCGCTCATGATCCGGGGATTTATCAAAAAAGGGGGTCAATGGCGGAGACCTCCTCCCTTAGGTAAGGCAGCCTCAGAGAAACGACGGTACCGCGTCCCGGCTCGCTGTCCACCTCGATCCCATAGGCTTCTCCGTAATGATAGGTGATCCGCTCCATCACATTGGCTAAGCCGATGCCCTTCTTGACCGGCATCTCCTTCCTTGGCAAGCTGAGCTCCCGCAAACGTTCCGGTTCCATCCCGATCCCGTTGTCTTTAACACAAATATGCAGCCCCCCCTCCCGAACCGCTGCACTAATCCGGATTATGCCGTTATCTTCGATTCCGTGAAATAACGCGTTTTCCACTAAGGGTTGGAGCATCATGCGCAGCACCTGGCAGGAATGAAGTTCGCTCGGGATATCCCATTCGAGCCGGAATCTGCCCGGATAGCGGTATTGCTGAATGAAGACGTATTTCCGGATCATATCGATTTCCTCCTGCAAAGTGCAGAAATAAGCGCCCTCCCCGGTTTTGATCGTATCCTGCAAGATGTCAATGAACGCCTTGGTCATCGTGATCGTATCCTGGTTTCTTCCAGCGTGGGACAAATAAATGACTGTATTCAGCGTATTGTATATAAAATGCGGGTTTATTTCGGACAATAGCAGATTGATTTGCATTTTGCGTTTCATCTCTTGCTCGCGCAGGGAAGATTTCATCCACAAATCCAGGTCATTCACCATTTGATTGAAGCCGGCTGCGAGCTCTTCCATCTCGTCTCCGGTACGGAAGGAAACGCGGGTATTCAACTCGCCGGCCGACACCCGGCGCATGGCACGCGCCAGTTGGGAGATCGGACGGGTAAACTTGGCGCTTACGGGCGGAATGACTGCCATGGCAAACAGCAGGCTGCCGAATACGATAAGCAGATAGAAATACAGGATCGGGCGTACACTTTCCATTAGTTTGCTTTCGGATAAGAAGGCTTCCAGAACCCATTTCCCGTCATCGGCCTGATATTTCAATGGAATCACACGCTGTTGCTGTTGTGTTGCTGCATTCGGCTTCTCCCGATTTACGCCGGCGCTGTCGTAAACGACGATCCCGTCTTCCATCGACAAGGCGAGCCGTGCAAAGTCTTTCTCACTATCCTCGAAAATCTTCTCCACCTCAGTCAGCTTCAAGTCGAGCACCAGGATATAAGGGGCTGCGTCGGCGCTTAGATCCTCCCAGTTTTTGTAGGCCGTTACGTAACTGATCACCTTCTGATTGCCGTTGATATAACGAAACTCATGGGGAGCGGAGAAATGACCCGGACTGATCTGGCCCGACAGGAAAGGCGTTAACCAAGCACCCTGCAAATAATCAGCATAGTAGCTTTCGTATCCGCTATAGTTGGAGAACACCTCCTGGTCCGGCCGAATGATCATCATGTTCAACAAATTAGAATCCAGGGCGACAAAACGCTGCAGCTGTTTTTGGACCGCTACTTTCTTGAAATAACGTTCCTGCAGGCTGTCGCTTTCCCGCAAGAGGATCGGTTTGTTGATTTCTTCGGCAGCGATGATCGTTTCTGCCGTATTCTCCAGCCTTTCCTGCATCCGCTTGATCGAAGAAGACATTTGCGCTAACTTCGTCATATTGTCACGGACCGCCTGATCACGGACGATTTGGGTCACATAGTTAAAAGTAATGTAGCTGCACGCGATCAAAGAGACCGAGACGATCAGCACTGTGCCCGTAATGACTTTATTGCGGAAGCTCAGCTTCAGCTTCATTCGTCCCCCTCCCTTTCCTTTCGCTTGGCGTATTCCAGAGGCAGGAGGCCTGTCGTTTTGTGGAAAATTTTGCTGAAATAGTGACTGCTGCGATACCCGACCCGATCCGCGACCTCGTATAGCTTGTACCGGCCAGTTCTCAACAAGCGTTTCGCCTTCTCCATCCGATAAACGGTTATGTACTCAAGCAACGTCTGCCCGGTCTCCTCCTTGAACAGGTGGCGTAAATGATCTCCGCTGATTCCCAACCGATTGGCGATGGAATCGGTGCTGATTTCCGTGTTGTACGCTTGCGAGATAAACTCGATTGCCTCGCGTACTTTCCCGGTATACCGGGAAGCTGAATTCTCGAGAAAGGTGTTCCGGTATAGGCGCAGAAAACCTTCCTTAACCCCGTCCGCCCCCCTCCACTCCAGCATATCGAATTCGTCATTTTCGGCCCGACTAGTAAGCGCTTCCATCTTCTTGGCTCGACGTTCGTTTTTCAGCAACCCGGCGAGCTCGTCACATAGCTGCTCCAACATAAAAGCGTCTTTCGTCTGGTTGGCGATGTCGAATGTCTCAGTGATCAATTGCAACAATTGTTCGGGGTCTTCATTTTTCCGGGCTCGCTCCAACCGCTCCCGCCATTCATAGTTGGTTCGTGCCGCCTCATTGCCGCTGCCCCTCCTCGATTCGGGGGAAATGACCGGCTGGCTTCCACTAAACCAACGTTGCTTCAATCGTTCCATCGTTGCGGCATGAACCTCGGCCAGGGACCGCCATTCCGAAAAAGGTGAGGAATACGCGGCATAGATTGGTTCCGCGGGATTAGCCTCTTGGTATAGCCGCCGCAGTTCCGAAACCGCCTCGAATTGCGCTTCGGCTAACTTCAAACGGCTATTGGAGGGTTGAAAGGCCAACACCATCCCTACTTGTCCCTCTTTGCTGTAGAGATTGAACACCTCTATCACTTTCTCAGACAACAGGTGGGCATCAATCGGCGGTAGGCCCGGTAAGAAAACCGATGCTTGTCCCAGTTCTTTGAGAGGTACCACATTGCCTGCAGCGATCATCACGTACGTCAAGCTACTGCCTACTAGTCGCAGTGACTCCAACAAAGGACCAAGCGACATCTCGCCGAGCGAATTACCATCGATCAGTCCTATCAACAATTGCCGCAGCTGTGTTTTCAGCCGTTCCCGTTCTTCCTCGATTTGCGGTTTGATCGCTTCCAGCTCACGAAGCAGGATCTCTGGCTCCAACTCGTGTTTGACAAGATACCCGGATGCCCCGAACTTTAAAGCTTCCTTCACATAATCGAACTCCTTATAAGAAGTCAGTAGCAGAATTCGGCAATGCAGTCCGGCGGCAACGACCTGCTTGCAAAGCTCAATTCCGTCTAACATCGGCATTTTGATGTCCGATATGATCAAGTCCGGCTTCACCTCCTGAATGAGCGCAAGCGCGCGCGTAGGCCTTGTCGTCTCGCCAGCTATGACAAAACCGGCCGATGGCCAGTCGATCAAATGGCGCAGATGCTCGATCGCCAGCACCTCGTCGTCAATCACGACGACCTTATGCAAATCCATACGAACTCCCCCTTTTTTTGAAAATAACGGGTTTTATCTAGATTATCCTCAAAAATGGGCGTTCCGGAAAGCAAAATCGTGAAGTTCGCCGATACACACCCCATTCGTCTATGCACTATATATAAAAGAGTAACGTAAGGGGGATTAGGGGATCCATGCCAATAAAAAACGGAAAGCAATATATCGAACGGATCAATCGACAGCGCCTTCAGCTATGGTATAACGGCGAACGCGTGAATGGGCCGTTATCCGAGCACCCCGCCTTTCGCGGGCTCATCCGGACGCAGGCCGCGATGTATGAGATGCAGTGTGAAGCAAGCCGGAGTGAAGACATGTCGTATGCGTCTCCGGCAACCGGCGAACGCGTCGGGCTTTCATTTCTCCCCCCGGCTAATGCTGAGGACCTGATCCGCAGAAGGAGGATGTCCGAAATCTGGGCTAACTACCATCACGGCTTTCTCGGCCGCTCTCCCGACTATATGAACACCGCTTTGATGTCCTTTTATACCGCCGCCACTGTATTGGAGAAAGCATCGACAGAGTACGCCCAAAATCTGCGTAACTATTACGAATATTGCCGGGACCACGATATTACGTTGTCTCACGCTTTTGTGCAGCCTATGGCCAGCAAATGGTCGGGACCCGCGGATGCGGAAGAGTCTCTTGCCGCCAAAGTGATCGAGACCCGTCCGGAAGGACGGGTCGTGAGCGGCGCTTTCCTCATGGCGACCCAGGGACCCACTTGCGAAGAAATCCTTGTCCTCCCTACGCCATCTTTTATGATGGGAGACGGACAAGTGAACCCTAGTGCATTCGCTTTTGCCGTACCTAATGATCTGGAGGGAATCACCTTTATTTGCCGAGAGAGCCATGCGCATGATTCGAGTTATGATCATCCGCTCTCGAGTCGATATGAGGAGATGGACACGATGGTCATCTTCGATCGGGTCCTTGTCCCCCATGACCGGGTATTCTTTGTTGGAGAAGAACGCCTATACGATCAGCTCTTTCAAGAAGGGCACTTCCACGCTTACGCGGGCCATCACATTATCACTCGGTACATCGCCAAGACCGAATTTCTGTTGGGACTCCTGCAAGCGTTGGCCGAGGAGCAAAATACGGATACCGAGAACTCGTTCGTGAGTCAAATCGTCAAAGTTATGGCGATGCTGGAAAACCTGAAAGCGTTGCGACTCGCTGCCGAAACCGGCGGGTCGATGACGGAATCCGGTTGCTATGTACCTGCGCTTGCTCCGCTGACTGCGGCGGGAATTCAGTTTCCCGACTTGCATGAGGAAATGCTGCGCATGGTCCGCTCGATTAGCGCGAGCCAGCTGATCATGAATCCCTTCGAAGCGGATTTCAACTCGGAGAACCAAACCTCTCTCGAGATCTATTTACAGGGATTATCCAGCCCCGCCAAGGATCGCATCGTCCTCTTTAGACTAGCTTGGGAACTGGGCGGTGGTGCATTCGGAGGAAGGCAAAACCAGTTCGAGCGTTTCTTCTTCGGCAATGGGAAGACAATCGCAAATCGGATGTACGGTTGCTGCGAAGGTCTGGATGAGTACAAATCGAGAGTTTACCATCTGATTGGCCGCGACGAGCAGTCGTAATACACCGTCCTTTAAAAGAGATCAAAAATCATCTGGCGCCTATCAGCTAGATTTGTTATAATCGATTCTGTTAATTTAAATTTGATATGTTTTGCCCGGAGGAGCCTGTCACCAAGGGTGGACTATGCCGTTTATCGGTATATTCCGCCCGTGGTTGCAGGCTCTTTTTGTATTTATTTTTTGCAAATTCCGCAAATTAACAGCAAACGGAGGATGATAAGATGTTGATTTTAGAACTGGCCATTATTTTGATTGCTTCCAAACTAGCGGGAGAATTAAGTGTACGGCTGAAACAACCGGCGGTTTTAGGTAAATTGTTGATCGGGATTGTCCTGGGGCCTGCCCTTCTGGGCTGGATTAACGAAACCGAAGTACTGGAAGAGATCAGCCAAATCGGCGTGATTTTATTAATGTTCCTCGCAGGTCTTGAAACGGATGTCGACGAGTTTAAACGGACTGGGAAAGCCTCGACTTACGTAGGACTCGCAGGGATCGCTCTCCCCTTCGGATTTGGTTATTTGGCGGCCATACTGTTGGGCATGCCCCTTTTTGAAGCAATTTTTCTCGGGCTGCTGCTCTCGGCAACAAGCGTTAGCATTTCTGTACAAGCATTAAAGGAAATGGGCCGGCTGAAATCCAGAGAAGGCACAACCATTCTCGGGGCGGCCGTCATTGATGACGTCCTCGTCATCATCCTGTTGGCCTTCGTCATGAGTTTTGCGGGCGGGGACGTCAACCTAGGTTTGGTCATCTTGAAGAAGTTTATATTTTTTGCGGTCGTCATCGTTTTGAGTTGGAAAGTCGTTCCGTGGGTCATGCGCAAATTTGCTCCGCTACGGGTATCCGAATCGGTGATCTCGGCGGGATTAATCATCTGCTTCCTGTATGCTTACATGGCCGAATATGCCGGCGTCGCAGCCATTATCGGTGCTTATATCGCGGGTGTCGCTCTCAGTCTGACGGATTACAAGCATGAAGTGACCGAGAAGATCGAAACGATTGGTTATGCGGTCTTCGTCCCCGTATTCTTTACCACAATCGGCGTGAAGGTCGATTTCACCGGGCTGGCCTCCCAGATTCCTTTAATCATTGGTTTAAGCTTGCTGGCCATCGCCACCAAGCTCGTAGGTTCAGCTTATGGAGCTCGATTGGCCGGATTCGGCTGGCGCAGCGCATTAGGGATCGGATCGGCTATGGTTTCGCGTGGAGAGGTTGCTTTAATCATCGCCGCCATCGGTCAGGATGCCGGTCTACTCCAAGACGACCTGTTTGCCGTGATCGTGCTAGTCGTGTTGGTAACAACGATCGTTACTCCGCCAATGATGAAGTACTTTTTCGCTCTACCGGAAAAATCCAGCTCCTAAGAGGAACTTGCCTCTGCTAAATTGCGTCCAATAATGAGAATCCGAAATCGTGAGGTGTATATAGACATCCGCCCAACCGCTCTCTCCGCGAATGCATATGATGATAATGCCTATTCATCGAAAAAAGGAGCGATCACATATGGGATTTTTTCCATCACCAGGACCCGGCGGAGGATTTCCGGGATTTCCAGGCGGGCCCGGCGTACCGGGAGGGCCCGGATTTCCGGGAGGGGGGCCTGGAGGGTTTCCAGGCGGAGGGCCGGGAGGTTCACCAGGAGGCGTTCAAGCGCCAACGTCGCCACCCCCGCAATTCGTACCGCAAATGCAGGTCGGCACCTTTGCTATCGATCCCGGCGGGATCAGACGTTGCCTGTTTCGCAACACCTACGTTTGGCTGAACAACGGCGAGCAATTCTGGTTCTTCCCGGTTTTCGTCGGGCGGAATTCCATTGCAGGGTTCCGATGGTTTGGGTTCTTCTGGGGGTACTTCGGCATCGATTTGAATCAGATTCGCTCGTTCACGTGCTTCTAAAACCAGACAACGAAAGAGAACAACCTGAGGGCTGTTCTCTTTGTTTTTTTGCGATTGACCTTCTTAACGATGATGAAGCTCATGCTTTCTCGGCGGTTGATGAGACGTTTGTTTTTGTTTATACGAGGAGGATCCCTTCGCTTCTGAGAAACCGCTCGATTTGGCCTTTATGATGTTCATCATGCCCTACAAATTCGGGGATTAGAAAGGCTAACGAATAGTTCGTTTTCAGTTGGTAAATCTCTTCCGGCAGCGCCAAGAGTTCGGCAACGACCCGCTCCCTCTCCCGAATGGTTTCCTTGATCAATTCAGATTGTGAAATACCTGATCTCGCGTAATCCGCCGCAAGTTGGTTATAGCTGTCCTCGTCGGGGAAGCGAATCATTTGACCCTGCCTTACAGCGGGAATAACCGAGTCTTGAATAAACCGATCCCAGTTCATGAGGTGGGATACGATCTCGGCAGAAGACCACTTTCCTCTTGCCACGGGCTTCAGCCAGAATTTTGAATCGACGTTGTTCAACAGGTTGAGCCATTCGCAAAACCGCTTAAATGCGAAAATCTCCTGATTCATGTTCATCCTTTATCTCTCCGATCCTCACCTGAATGTCTTGTTAACGATTCCATCATAAGCCCTATATATTGACAACAGCATGTCATATTAATAAATAAAAAAGGACCCCATCCCCGCTTCAGCGGAAATGGTGGTCCACTTCAAAACCATTTTCAGGGTCTGCACGACATCAAAACAGCATTTGAACGATCAAGAACAGATTCAGGCCGACCACCAAGGCGGAGATGATCCAACCTAACGTCGTGGTAATCCGGTGATTCGCCAGGCTTCCCATGATTTTGCGATTCGAAGTGAACAAGATCAAAGGAATCAAGGCAAAGGCAATGCCAAACGATAGAATCACTTGGCTCATGACCAACGCACTTGTCGGATTGACGCCCGAAATAATGATGGCGAGCGGCGGAATGGTCGTAATGGCCCGCCGAACGTACAGGTTGATTCGTTTGTTGATGAAACCTTGCATCACGACATCCCCTGCCATCGTACCTACCGAAGAACTCGACAGGCCGGCAATCAGCAAGCCAAGCCCGAAGGAGACGGCAGTGACGGGTCCGGCTATCGTTCCAAATTGGTGGAAAGCAACGTCTAGATCCTCCACCACCAGCCCATTCTTAAAGAGCAGTCCTGCGGATACGATCACCATCGCCATATTCACCGCCCCGGCAATCAACATGGCCAACACGATATCGACAAATTCCAATTTGAATATTCTCTTCTTCTCAGCTTCATTACGGCCGACAATACGGTTTTGCGTCAACGAAGAATGCAAGTAGATCGCATGTGGCATTACCGTGGCCCCTAAAATACCGGCAGCCAGCAATATGCTATCCACCCCGTCAAATCGCGGAGTAATCATGCCTGTTCCAACCGCACCGAAATCCGGATTCGCCGCAATCACCTGAAAAGCAAAGGCCAATACCACGATTAGCACCATCGCAGCGATTCCCGCTTCCAGCGCACGATATCCCCTCCGCTGCAGTTCCAGAATCGCGAAGGAACCAATCGCGGTAATAACCGCAGCCGGCAGCATCGGTATGCCAAACAACAGATATAATCCTAATGCCGCTCCGATAAATTCGGCCAAATCCGTAGCGATAATGACCAGTTCGCTCTGGATCCACAGGAAGATCGATACCCCCTTCGGAAACCGCTCACGAGCAACCTCGGGCAGGTTCTTGCCAGTGGCGATCCCCAGTTTGGCCGATAACGATTGAATGAGCACCGCCATTAAATTGGAAGCAAAAATCACCCATAACAGAAGATACCCGTATTTGGATCCCGCGGTAATATTCGTCGCGAAATTACCCGGATCAATATAAGCAACCGCCGCGATGAACGCAGGTCCAAGAAACGGCAGCAGTCGTTTCAATCCTTTCGTTCTGCCATCCAGTGCGGCATGCGCAGACGATTTGTGATCCAATCCTCTTGATGTGACTGGAGTGGTTTGATGCGCAACACTTTGTTCCATCTTGACTATCCCTCCCTTAAACCATCCAATGTTGTCTATATCCATTAATGTTTCCTTAGTGCAACTTTATAGCATTAGTATATGCTTCATTTTGAAAAATGTAAATCCATTTTCTTGCGAAATTGAAATTTCTATTTAACGAATTCGACACTTGTTCTCCTGCGGTTTCCCCTATCATATGGAATGTAGATCATCGTCGTCATAACCCATTCCATTTCATAGGGTAGAGAAGGAGCTTGAATATGAACCTTAAAATGATCAGTAGTAAAGCTGTTATTGCACTCCTCGCAGCCGGAATCCTTGGCATTAGCACATGGGCTACATCCAGCAGTGTCGTTAAGGCGCAGTCACCGAAGCCCACAGCTGCCCAGATCCAGAAGGAAGCCGCCACGCATGCCTTAGATACCTTAAACAGCTTCTATAAACCGGCATTAAAAGGGCAGTTCCCTGGAGCCGTCGCCGGTTTGACGGTTGGCAAAAGCAGCAAGAAAGACGTGATCAAGCTGATCGGCGAGCCTTCTATCGCCGGCAAAGGAAGCTTGGCATTTGACTTGTACAGCGCAAACATGGGCAATCCGGGTTACGCTTTTTCCTATGCAAAAGATAAGATTCAGGAAATGCGCTACTTCGGCACCAACGTGGAACGCCAAACCAATATCGGCGGCATTACCATGAAAATGCTGAAGCAAAACTGGTTTGCACCGGACGCAAGCAGCACGATCAAGAACGGCAACGCCAAGCAGACCAAACTGACCTATATCCGCGGCGATTACAAACTCGAATTCATATTTAATAGCAGCACGGACCTGGATCACATCAATCTCCTAAAGAAATAAGCCATCTGATCTTCATCTTAGAAAAAAAAGGCTGAGCCGGACGTGCGACTCTTAGAGACCACGCCGGTTCAGCCTTCGATTTCTTTCCCCCGTTTGATCGCTTCCACGCGATTTTTCACCTGCAGCTTGCCGTAAATCCGGTTAATGTGAGCTTTAAGCGTCCCCATACCGATGCCTAATGCTTCTACAATCGTTGGATTATCCATCCCTTCCTCCATGCAGCGAAAGATCGTAAGTTCTCGCGGCGTGAGTAACGTCTCTAAGCCTTTCGAGGATGCAGCAGCCCCCTTCGCCGGTCGATCAAAGCTTGACCATACTCTGCGTACATACTCAAGCGGCGGGGCGTTGTCATCGCGCAGGTTCCCCTTTTGTCGCTGCTCAATGTATTCGGCAAGCAAATCGGATAAACGTTGGCCCTTGTCCGTGAACACCCGGATGTAATCGTCCGGCTTCGCCAGCTTAAGCGCCGTTTCCAATTTGAGCAGTGCTTCCTGCGGTTTTCCCGCCAATTGTAAAATGATCGCCTGCAGCGTTTCGAGATCCAGCGCATCCATCGGCCGGTGGCCTCTCACGGCGATCGACAGCAACCTTTCGGATAAACGCCACGCTTCGTCTAACCGCCCCGTTTCGCTCAACAGCCGAACCAGGAACGTATAAGGGAACAACTGATGGACAGACACCGGATCATCTGCCGAAAGGCCGTAGTGCTCCTGCCATTCCAGCGCCTGGCTTAAGTCTCCCTGACGCAGGCGCATCGCTGCCCGCTCCGTATCCAGTAAGACGAGAGCTTCGTTGGCACCACCCTCAACGGCTCGCCGGATCGCATCATTGATCCAGCCCTCGGCCTGTTCCGTATCTCGTCTCGCTTGATGGATTCGAGACAGGAATAACGAAGCGGGGACGTATACTTTTTCTGGTTGATAATGCGCTTGGCTTTGTCCCTGCAAACCCCTTTTCAAATAAATTTCCGCCTGTTCCAACTCATTGCGTTCATACAACAGTTCCCCATAGCAGACGACCACCGAATCCTGCAAACCCATTCTTCCCATGAAGTCGATCATGCTCAAGAAGAAACCGTCGGCTAACCCGCGAGGCAAATGAAGCCCCCGCTTCCCGTTATATGAACGGAATACGGAAGGCAACAGCGGCATCAAGGGGGAGGCAAAAATCAGATCCGTTCCCTCCGGACTATACTGCAAGGAAAGCTGAATATATTTCAGCCCCTTCACCATATCCATTTCGTATTGGGTAGCCTTAAAATTCCTGACGTAATACAGATAACCCAAATAGCGATTTCTCTCCGCCGGTTCCCAGTTGCCCCCGATCTCTTCGTCATGCTGCTCCGCTCGGCGCAGATACGTTTCCGCAAGGTCGACGTCCTGCGACCATAACAGGGAATGCGTGTAGGAGAAATAAAGATACGGATGGAGCAACAACAGATCTTCGGGAATGGCTGACAACCAGGACTTCATCGTTGAAAACTCTCGGCGAATGAGGACGCTCCTCATTTGCTCGAGAAGTCGAATGGCTTCTTTGTAGCAAGCTCCGGCTAAGTAATAATCCACCGCTTCTTCCAGCAGTTCTCGTGATTCGCACCATTCCGCCGCCATGCGCAGAAGAATAGCGGCATTCCCGGGTCGCCGACGCTCCTCCTCCTTGCGCAAGAAATCACCAAACAAACGATGGAATTGATACCACTGCCGAGCGTCGTCCAGCGGAAGCAAAAACAGGTTCAGCCGGACAACCTCATCGAGCCTTTCCGCCCCGTCTTCTCCAGCAACCGCTTGGCATAGAGAGCCGTGCAATCGCTGCAGCACGGAAACATCGAGCAGAAATTGTTGGATGGGCTCGTCCAGTGCGTCGAACACTTCTTGGAATAAATAATCCTCCACCCCGCTGCGTTCAAAAGACGGCAATTTCAGTGCCCGGAGCCCTTCGTCATGACGCCAGGACAAGGCAATTAACTTAATCCCCGTTACCCATCCTTCGGTTTGCAGAAGAACATGTTCGATCTGATCGTGATTCAACTCCCTGTGCGCAGCCAGTCGAAAAAACGCGTCCGTTTCCGGCCTATCAAACCGCATGTGCACGTCATGAATCTGCGATACCCAACCTCGGCTGATCCACCGGGCCTTGATAAAGTCGTTATCATGCCGGGCAGCGAAAGTGAGATGTATCGTTTGAGGCAGATATTCCAGCATGAATGCGACGGAAGTCAGAATATCCGGGTCTTGAATCACGTGCCAATCGTCCAGGATCAAGGCATGCGGCTGAGCCAAGTCGTTAAGCTCATTAAGTAACGCGATGACCATCGGTTCATATTGGCCGGGACTCAGCATAGCAAACGACGCATGAAACGCGTCGGATAACCGGCCCACCGCCCCCTCGATCGCAGCCGTAACATAGTGCCAAAAGCGGATCAAATCATTATCTTTATCATCCAGCGACAGCCAAGCTACCGGACGATGCAATTGATTGGCCCATTCGCCGAGCAAAGTCGTTTTCCCATATCCTGCCGGAGCCGAGATCAAGGTCGCCCTACCGCCCAGTCCTTCGTTTAGCCGGTCGATTAGCCGGGGACGCGGCACTGGCGCCTGGATTTTTCCAGGCTTATTGATTTTGGATAAGAGCAATATATGATTCTCGTTCATTTCGTGCATGGCAGTCCCTCCGATAAAGATCATACCATGCCGGAAGATCGGACGGGGAGCAAAAACTGAGTAGTCAGGGCCTTCGATAAAGTCCGTCTCCCCAAAATAACGGACTCGCGAATTCGCGAGTCCGCACTCTTTTTTCTAACAAGACCTTATTCGCCCAGTTGAGCTTTATAGGCATCCAGCTGTTTTTGCAGTTCAGCTAACACCTTGTCGTAACCGGCCTGTTTTAACTTGCTTCGGAACTCCTCTACCGCTTGCGCCGGATCTCCGGCTTTCCCCATCACGATGGCCGGACCTAGCTCCCCGGTGACCTGCGAAACGGCTGTCAATTCAGCTTCCACCGGCGTTTTATCGAAGACAAATTGTCCATACACGTAAGGCTTCTTGATTTTGTCGTATTCGGCATACAACGTTTCTTTGATCTGATCCCATGTCGTTTCACTAGGAATTTCAAATTTGTCGACCCGACCGCCCCAGAAATCCGCATAGAAATTGTCTCTCGCGTCGTCGTAACCTTCCGGACGTGCACGTTTTCCGTCCTTGATCACATATTGCACGCCTTCAAGCCCATAGTTAATCAAATGATAGATTTCTTCATTGTTACGGATCAGATCATAAGCCATTAGCGCACGTTCCGGGTTTTTGCTGTGAGCCCCGAGGGACGTGCCGCCATGCGTGATCGACAGCTCCATTAGGTTCGTGCCTCGCGTCCGGGAGAACGGAAACATCTGCAGCTCCGACCCGGGTTGCGCTTTATCCATCTCTACGCGAAGTCCCGAGAACGTCTGCGTATGGTGCTGGTCGAGTCCCGACAAGCCCGCTTTCAACGCATCGCGGTTGTTGTTCTTGTTGTTCAGGGCGTCTTCGCGCCAGAAGCCTTGATCCGCCCAGCTTTTCATCATGGTGGCATATTTCAGGAAAACGTCCTCGAACACCGGGCTGGTCGCGGTAAATTTCTCTTCGAACGATTTCGCCGTAAATACGGGCATGAAGCCGGTAGAGATCGGAAGCTCCAGCTCATCCGTATACGATTGCACGAATCCGCCCCAGGTTTGGGCTCCGGACGCCGCGTCCCACGGAATCACGTCCGGTTTATTGTCCTTAATGTACCGCAGGTATTTCTCAATTCCCTCCCAATCCTTAATCGGTTCGGTCATACCGGCTTCCTTCGCCCAATCGCCGCGGTAGAAGAAGCCATGGTTGACCCACTGCGTATAATCGTTCTCCGGGATCAAGACGATTTTGCCGTTATATTTGCTCTCGTCCCAGTCCTCCTTCGGAATAGAGTTCCACGTTTCCGGTGCGTATTTCGGGAGAAGCTCATCCAGATTCATGAAAGCGCCGCGCTGCGCATTCCCCCAGGTGTCCAGCCAATCTGTTCCGATCGTAATCAGATCAATCGGTTCGCCGGAGGCTAACGCCAGATTGTATTTGGTCTGCCAATCCGCCCATTCGATCCATTTCCACTCCAGCTCGGCGTTGATTTTTTCTTTCATGATTTTGTTGACTTCCGTAAGGACTTTCTCGAATTGGCCATTCTTCGGTTTGTCACCCAACACGAGATAGCTAATCTTCACGAATTTGGACGTATCCACCCCACTGTCCGTCTCCTGACTGGCATTCGACTTGTTTCCTCCATTATTCGCCGTATCTCCGCTAGCCCCGTTGTTGCCGTTTGAACCGCCGCCGCAGGACGCGAGCAGCAGCACCAACAAGCTTACCATCACCCAAATTGAAGTTTGCTTCCATCGAATCATTCGTACCAACCTCCCTCTTCTATATCAAATTGTGAAGCCTCAGCCTTTTACAGCGCCGACGGTGATCCCCTTGATGAAGTAGCGCTGTACAAACGGATAGAATAAAATCACCGGGCCCGTCGCAACGATGGCCGTCGCCATCTTCATGGATTCGAGCGGAACATCCCGCAACTCCACGTTCGAAGCCGCCGCTGAATTACGGATAAAGTCCGCGCTGGTGATGACGTTATACAAGAACAGCTGCAGCGGACGGTACTTCATGTCCGGCGATAAGAACAACATCGAGTTATACCATTCGTTCCAATACCCTAGTGCGATAAATAAACCTATCGTAGCGAGTGCGGGAGTTGTCATAGGCAGGATGAGACGGATGAAAATCGTGAAATCCCCGGCCCCGTCGATTTTGGCGGATTCGGTGATGGCGTGAGGAATGGAGCGGACGAAGCTTTTCATCATAATAATGAGGAAAGGACTTAGCAAGCCGGGCAGTAAGACGGCCAAGTAATTGTCCTTCAGGCTCAAATACTGCGTCACGAGTAGATAGAACGGAACCAGACCGCCGGTGAACAACGTCGTAAAGTAGATAAAGAAGGAAATGCGGTTTCGATAGGCAAAATCGGGCCGCTGCAGCGCGTAACCAGTCATCGCCACCAGGAACAGCCCCAGCGCGGTACCGCAAACCGTGATGCCGATCGTCACGAGATAGGAGCCGACGATGAGGTCCGGATTTTCGAAGACGATTTTATAGGAGAAGGCGCTGAACTCTCGGGGCCAGAAATTGAATCCAAATCGTTTGATCGCGGACTCCGACGTAAAGGATGTGCCAAGGACAAGCAGAAAGGGCAATAAGCAGCATAGGGAGAAGAAGCCGATAAACAAGTAGCCTACGATTTTGACGATGATGCCGCCTAGATCTGTGCGGATGCTCCGGGCTTCATAAGCGTCATCCATACCTTGCACCTCCTAGAATAGTGAGTTGTCAGGCGAAACCTTCTTGACTAGCCAGTTGGCGGTCATGACCACGATAAATCCGAAGACGGATTGATACAGGCTGACGGCGCTGCCGATCGAGAAATTGAAATTCGTCATGAGGGCGCGGAACACGTAGGTTTCAATGATATCCGTCGTCGCGTACAGGGCCGTATTGTTTGCTCCAACTAGGTTGAAGAACAACCCGAAATTCCCGCGCAGAATACCGCCAAGCGAGAACAGAAGAAGGATGATAAAGGTTGGCTTCAGCCAGGGGAGCACGATATAACGGATTCGTTGGAACGCGCCTGCCCCATCGATTTCTGCGGCTTCGATAATCTCGTTATCGAGACCCATGATCGCCGCGAAATACACGATGGATCCATAACCGGTCGATTGCCATAAATAAGTCAGCACGATGATAAACGGCCAGATCCCGGCGTTCGAATACGTCTTCACCGGATCGAATCCCAGCGAGGTCAGGATGCTGTTGAGCAGGCCATAGTCATAGCTCAGCACATTGTAAGCGATCAAGCCAATCAGGACCGCTGAGATGAAATGCGGCAAGAACATCAAGGTTTGGGTCAGCTTTTTGAACCATTTGAGGCGAATTTCGTTCAGAAATACGGCGACGATGATTTGCAA
Organism: Paenibacillus sp. J53TS2; assembly: GCF_018403305.1. NCBI lineage: Bacteria > Bacillati > Bacillota > Bacilli > Caryophanales > Paenibacillaceae > Paenibacillus > Paenibacillus sp. J53TS2. Next base: position 66,690 of record NZ_BOSK01000013.1, on the reverse strand, counting down.
TACGTTCCCAAGCAGGATAAAAGCCAGGTTATAAACCACCGTGTTAAAAGTCAGTCGCCACAAATCGCCCGTCATGACCAGGAATCGGAAGTTATCAAAGCCCACGAACGGACTCTTGAAAATCCCATCCGTGTAGTTGTACTTGATGAAGGCTAAATATAAGCCGGGCATCGGTAAATAGGCGAAAATGATAAAGAAGATGATGGCAGGCAGACACATGAGCAGCAGGGTCTTATTGTTCCAAAACCGTCTGAATCGGCCGTTCTGGGCCCTGTGCAATTGCGGCGGCCGTTTGCGCACCTTTGTAGGCGTCGTGATCTCCATATGCATCCTCCCTTCTATACGGAAATAACCTCAAGGCTCTCCAATTTGCCTGGAGCCTGTTCATCTGCCGCCTCGAGATAGATGGACAGCTGCGCCTGGTTGTCATGAAACCAAGGTCCCGGCAAGTAAAACGAATTCATGCTTCCGCCGGTCATCGTTGGCCTTCCCGTCCCTCCAGGCAACCAAAGCCGGCCGACGATCCGCTCATCCATAAACACGGTAAGCTTTAAACCAGAGCCTGCCGCACGTACCCTCCACCCTTTGCCTTGAGCGGAATTGTTGATTGCGGCGAACAACCAACCTGTCTTTCCAGAGTCAAGACTCAGCGGCAAATGCCCTGGAGCGGCAGAAGCAATCCTATGGTCCGCTTCTGCCTTCAGCTCGGCTTCCTCCGCCGCAGCAACCGTGAACGTCGAAGCCTCGACACCTTCATAAATCACCACTTCACCGCCAGGCTGCCCCATCGTTCGCAGCAGATGGACTTCCAGCTGTAGCTCTTGGCCTGGGGTGACATAGGGCTTTAGATCGATAAAAGCATCCATCGGATGGATGGAACCCACCTCGACGCCATTTACCCAAAGCTGCGCGTAGCCTTGCAAATTCCGAAAGTGCAGGATCCACGCCGATGGTTTAGCTGTGGGTACAAACTTCTTGCGAAACACTTGTTGTGACGGGTGATCCGCGGATAACCAGCTTCCAAAGCCGACCACCGGCCAAAGCGCTTCATCTATCTTAGTCGCGGCACTTGGCGACAAGCGTTCGCCACTTGGATTCACGCTCCAGTTCGCAGTTATGTCGTGAATGGCCGTGATCGCTGTAACGCCTCCTATCCCCTTCAAGGAAGGTAGGCAGAGGGCGGGAAGCCGGAGATCATTAAAGTTACTGTGCCCCCAAATTTCTACGCGTGCTTGAATCTTCTTGGCATCTCGTCCGTCAACAGGAACAAACACGCTGGCTCCTCCAGGAGTCAAGGTTCCGAGGTAAGTCCCGTCGGCATACAACGAGACAACATCGCTGGCTTGTCGGATAAGAAGTCCCCGAAGCTGGTCATCCGCGTTAATCAGGTTAACGTTGGCCTCATACCAAGCGTATCCGCGATAGATGCCCAGCCGTTCCAGAAAATCAAGCTTCGCCTCATCCGTTAACGCCGATACCGCCTGCAATGGCGGTTTCCATCCTTCCCCTGAAACAAACTGCCACTCTAGAGCTGGCGACGGGTCGGAGTTGTTCAACTTTGGTTGAAACATAGAAGCCGTCATCGTGCCGTCCAGGTTGATCGTCTCGGTATGAAGCGCTTTCAATCGATTTGTGACAATCACCGTGAACCGTCGTCCATCCTTCAGTTCAAACCGGCAATACGCTGTTTCTTCGCCAGTAAGAAGCAATTCTATATGTCCCTCGCGCCTGATAACTTGCATTCCCTGCGCTAACGGCGCATATACCGCTTCGATGGCTAAAGCGATCCTTCCGTGATTTCCTTCCGTGTGAAACGCCAGTACGGTGCCATCATTCTGTTGTCCCGCCATATAAAGCTCCGCCGTGGAGAAGATGAGCTGTCCCGGCATTCCCCAAAGGGACAACGGAACATTTACCGGAAGCGCCAGGGATCTTGATGCAGACAAAGTCAAAGCGCCAGTTGATGAGGCGTGGGCTCCCATGTCCCCTAGCAAATTGATTTGCTTGGCACGGTCTTCACCGTTAGTAACAAAAATCAGCTCCCCACCGCCTTGTAGACGCAGCACATATGGACCAAACACCCCCTCCGTTTCTCCTTGAACAGACCATGTACCACCGGAATCCGGTTCGGCTTCCGCAATCGCTCTGCCATAGGCACGAATTAATCTGGCAAGAAGCTTCGCCTCCTGGGCTTCTGCGCGAAGATGGCCTTCCGGCGAAATCATACCCCCGAAGTCATAATCCGACGTCAGGAAAGCCAGCGGCTTGCCCCAGTTATTAATGGCATTCGTGAAGCCAAAGTTCGTGCCTGACACCTGAAGGTATGGTCCCAGCAGCTTGGTTCCGGTTGACAGCAGCCTGCGGAGCAGGTAATGACTTCGGTTCGTTTCGGTGACAAGCAGTGGATAATTCATCCCGTGAAGTACATGTCGATAATGTAGCACTTTCTTTTCAAAATGGGGATCCTGGTCATCGGGGTAAAAATTACAAGTCGGTACAACGCCATCTGTTAATCCAGACGCCTGCAACAGGCCGCCTTGACCCGCACAAGCGATGAGCGGAACGGATAATCCATGAGCGACTGCCATGTCGCGGAGGGCCGCCATATATCCTGAGGGATCGGAGCAACCGTAGAAGTCCAGCTCATTCTCCAGTTGAACGAGGATGACACTCCCTCCGCTCGTGACTTCATGACGCCTAAGAATCGGTAGGATCTGTGCATACCATCTAGCCACATGCTGCAAATAGGCGGGATCGTTGTTCCTGATGCGCACAAAGGGCTCTTTGGCGTAAAGATACGAAGGTAAAGCACCTCCGTCCCACTCCGAACAAATGTAAGGGCCTGGACGGGCGACGACCCATAACCCCGCTTCGCTTGCCAGTTGTAGGAATTTCTCCGCATCCCGCATCCCGTTGAAGTCCCACTTCCCCTCTTGGGGTTCGTGGAAATTCCACGGGAAGTAGACGTCGATACAGTTATAGCCAGCTTCCTTAACCTGATCCAAGCGCTCTTTCCACAATTCCGAAGGAACCCGGAAATAAAAAAGCGAGGCGCAAAGCAGAATCACGCTTTCACCATGAATGCTGACCGCTTGGCCGGATAAACTCACTACAGATTCGGACTCGACACGCGTATTCATAGCGGACCACTCCCAGCGTCTGTAATATTAAATTTTTTAATGAATCCCATTTCATGAAACCCGTTACATTTTGGTTAACGCAAAATGAATGAAACGGGTTTCATTTTTGGGTTGAATCACTCTTCACGTCGTTCTGTCAGATGCTTGAGATGAAGTACTGGTCATCAGAAATCGTTGGTGAATGTAGTAAAGTGAATTGTCACATAGGAGGGTGTGTAGAAGAAGTGCAGGTACTTGGAGTAAATGTAAGGGCTTTCGCAGTTATTCTAGCTTAGCAAGATTTGCGTTGTCAATCCTTTTTTTGCCACAATCGGGCCGAAGCTCCTAACTTTTGTTAAGAGGCATGGTAGATTCCCGAATGATCAGCTCCGGCTTAAGCCAGGTGGTTTTGTTTACCTTGGACTTCGTGATCATTTGGTGCAGCACTTCCCCCGCCGTCCGCCCCAGTTCATGGGTTCGAAGCGAAACGGTCGTGAGCTCCGGAATGCTGTTGGATGCAAATGGGATATCATCATAACCGATAATCGACAGATCCTCGGGGACTCTAAGTCCCGCTTTGACGGCTGCTTTCAATACGCCGATCGCCACCAGGTCGTTCAGGCAAAAGATCGCGGTCGGCCGATTAGCCAACTCCAACAACTGGTTCATAAACGCGGTACCGCTGGCAACAGAGAACCCTCCATGGAGAACCCACTCTTTGCGCACTGTAAGGCCCGACTGCGCCATCCTCTTCATAAACGCTGACGTTCGTTGCACCGTGTTGGACATATTCCGGTAGCCGCCAACGATCGCAATGTCGCGGTGCCCGAGCTCGATCAGGTGCTGCGCCGCCAACTCTGCGCCATGCTTCTCATCCACTGCCACTCGGTTTAATCCCGAGTTGGACAGCCTACCATTTAAGAGAAGTACAGGTAGCCTTTTGCCGATCTCGACAACCTCTTCGACCAACTGCCCATCGGGTTTGGCTAAATCGACCCTTCCCCCCATCATCACAATTCCGTCCACCTGCTTCTCCGCAAGCGCGTTCAAATATTGAGACTCCCGGATATACTGTTCCGCGCTGTCTACACTGGCTGATACGGTATCGCAAAGGAAATAGGTGTACCCTTGCTTACGCGCTTCCAGATCGAATCCGGACAACACTTCCGGAAAGAAGGGGTTTGTAATATCCGGGAGAATAATGCCGATCATTCCTGTTTCTTTTTTTGACAAACTTCGCGCCAGCGCATTGGGTTGAAACTGGTATTTGCTGATCAGTTCATTAATGCGTTCCCGGGTCTCCTTTTTGACGGGAGCCGTATTGTTAAGTACGCGAGAGACCGTGGCAACAGAGACGTTGGCTTCCTTGGCGATGTCGTATACTGTAATCGGTTTCATAAAATCACCTACCCGAAATTAGTAGCACAGAACATCCCAAGTATATCAAATTTTCCAACATTTGAGAACGGAAACGTCTCTATTCCAGATGCAATGTACGAATGAGTCAGCATGGCAAAAAACAGGCCCCCTTCTTCTAGAGAGAGGGCTCTGTTCCCTGTCAGGATTACGTTTGATCTTGCTCCGCTTCCTCGTTGTCGGGATCATATGCGGTTACATCCGGTTGCTCCGGCATAAATCCAGAACGTGTATGCGGGGTTGTATCTTCATAAATCGTGCGTGGGTCTCCATCCGTTTCGATTCGTTCTTGATCTTGATTTTGATTTGGCATACCTATAGTCCCCCTTTACGCTGAATAGCGTCTCCGGCATCGAACATTTTCATTCACAGGCTCAACATATGATATATTTGCTATATTCAAAAAGGAAAACATCTATCTTTTTGAATGAGTTCTTTTCGATAGTGTCTGAAGTCGAAAACTGGTCTAACTCTGAAAGCTTTAATCGATCTCTGCAAAGTTTTGTCGAAGGTATTGAAATATACAATAACATATATTAAATATATCATGTAAACCTTTCCAATCCAGCCAATTGCTATGCCAGGAGGTGGATCATCGATCTTAACGAAATCAACGACGCTACCTATTCCCATTAAGAGAGGTGACGATTTATGTTTCGCAAATGGATCATGTTAAGTTTAGCTCTAGTTTGTACGTTAACCATGCCGTTAGGAGCATCCGCTGAGACTTCCAGCCAAGCGGATCTAAACCGTAAAAACGGTATCGTCTGGCCGAAGGATCAGGAGCTCCCCACCTTCGCCAAAGTCAAACGTTTGGATGTGGCGCAAGTGTACGACGCTTCGGGCGACATCAAAATTCTGCTGACAACGCTCCAAGGCATCGTCAACCGCACGGAACCGAGAATTTACGTGCAGCAGAATGAGCAAGATCCCTGGATCAACGATCTTCATGTCCCTTATCGCGTTCATGATAACGCGATGGATATCGTCAAGGCTTACGCCCGGGAGGTCAAGGGCGTGATCGTCTACGATCCGGCCGTTCCTGACTCCATCAATGTTGCAACGACGCTTGCTGGATTGAAGGACGCTGTCGTGGCCAGCCCTGAACTGGCCAAAGAACTGACCGCGGCGCCTTATCGCCTGAAAGTGATCGAGGATCTGCAAGGGAAGTTCCAAGATCGAATGGACGCTTACACTTGGCAGTATGAGCATTTATGGAGTCAAACGACGAAACGAATGCTGGTCGGACTCAGCCCAAATACGTCCATCCCGCTTCCTCCGGACAATTTCGAGTCCTTCAAGACGGTTCTTACTGAACCGGAACAAATTCGCGATGCAAGCAACCGGAGATCGTACGATCTAGACTTGTCCGAGTTTCTGGGAGAAGATGCCATCTATCTGCGCTTCCAGGATGCTTTCACGCAAGACGGCTGGGGGCCTGCGGTTCATGAAATCAGCGTTACGGCAGACGGCGAGGAGATCCTTCGCTTCGAAACCGGAACGCCGGAAGAAGAAGCGTATCTGTATGACCGGCAAGGCTCTAAATTTCTGCCGGGCGCGGACCACCGTTTTGCCGACAACGGCAACTACTTCGTGTACAAGTTCAACCCGCCGGCGGGCACTCAGCAATTGACGGTTACCGTCGAAATGTGGAACCAATTCAAGGTCTCCGCCAGCAACGTAAAGCCGCTCTCCTCGGAGCAAAAGGAGCCGTACGGTTACCTCCGCGATTATGCGGTGGCCAACAAAGCGATGGTGTTCTGGCTCTCCAGCGGAGTGCCTGAGCAAAGGGAGTTGTTCGAACGGATCTTAGCGGATGTAGAACCGGGAACACCGTATTTGGGTTGGTTCGATAATGATGTTGAAGGCGAAGTCGCAGGGATCGACCTGACTTCACGTCACGGCGTTTACGTCTTGCCTTCCGACTGGTTCCATAATATGACGGTAATGGCGGGGACAAAAGCGAAGCCGGCAAAGCCTAACAAGCCGGTAACCCCGAAGCTGAACAACAAGATCTACGTGACCTTCACGTTTGGCGAGGGCGATAATCTACAATACGATCAAAATCATATGCGCAATCTTTGGAATGATCCTGCTCGCGGCCAAGTGCCCATGAACTGGACGGCTAGCCCGCTCCTCGTTGATGCGGCCCCTACGATCCTAGACTATTACCAGTCCACCGCGACGAAGAACGATCTGCTGGTGGCCGGACCATCAGGAGCCGGGTATTTCAGTCCGCAGGTATGGCCGGAGGAGAGCTTTGCCGCATTCATGAAAGATTCCTACCCGTACTTGAAGAAATCCGGCATGTCATATCCTTTTGTCATCAACCGTGAAGACAATCATGACGTTCCTCTCACCGGTTTCAAAGCGGAATCCTATGTGAAAGATTTGAAAGTGCCTGGCCTGTTCCTTGGAGGCGGTAGCCAAAATTACGTAGAAATCGTCAACGGCAATTTACCCGTTTCTTATTTCAAAGGCACGACCACTGCTAGAGATGGAATCAACCTTTTGAACGATGCGAAAGCTTCTTGGGACGGGAACTCGCCGATGTTTGTTTCCGTTGGGGTCAACGCGTGGAGCATGAGACCATCGGACGTCGTAGAGATCACGCAAGCACTGGGACCTGAATTTGAAGTCGTGTTAGCGGATAGCTATTTTACGCTGATTCGAGAAGCCTACGGACTTCCGAAGAAACCTTAACCCTAGAATAACCCTCAAAAAAACAAGGCGGGAGCGTCCTAAAAAGACGATTCCGCCTTGTTCCTGTCTGGAGGGTCCTGGTTTTTATAACGATTCCTTGATAATACGCTTATAGAACAGGACCGACAACAAACCAAAGATCGAATAAAGTGCCGTATAGATCAACATCACCAGGATCATCGGTGTCCAGAGCTCCGTCCCGAACAAAAACCAACCGGAACGGACGGCAAAATAACTATGCGACAAGCCAACGGCCAACGGGATACCGAAGTTGAACACCTGCTTGAATTGAATCCCCCGCAGCAGATTGCCCGGCGTAAATCCAAGCTTTCGCAAGATGGTGTAGCTCGGCTTCTCTTCTTCCCCTTCGCCCATCTGCTTGAAATACAGAATGCAACCTGAAGTGATGAGGAAGGTTAATCCCAGAAAACCTACGATAAACATGATCAACCCCATATTGCTCTTCTGGTCCATGATGATCTGATATTGGGAGTATGCACCCGACGTTTCTTCATAACTCTTGTCTTGATAGATTTGATTCGCTTGCTCCAGCAAATCGGGATTCACCACATCGATCCCGTAGTAGACCGGGTCAGGTCGCTGAAGTTCCGGTTTTGCATCCTGCATCAGTCGTTCGAATACGGCATGATCGAGGATCACAGACGGCATTCCGGAGGAATAACGAAGCGATACGATCGCATCTTTTTTCGTATCGATCACGGTGACCGGGATGGATTCCGAGCTTCCTTTTAACGTGATTTTCCCTTCCGAGTGCAAGCCCATAAATTGCTCCACAGCATTGCTCGAGCCGGCGAACAGTACTTCCTTCGAATCCAGTTCGACGCCTTCGACTTCTTGTTCGTCAACGACGGCAAGCGTGACGTCATTGGAGCCCTCTTGCTTCTCCAAGACGGTATCAAAGATTTGAGAAACATCAGCCTCAACGATGAGCACACGGCGCTGGGTTTCTCGCGTATCGATCCCGGCTGTCTTCAAAGCTTGCTTGAAAGCCTCTACGTCCGCAGGCTCTGACAATGCAAAATGATTCGGTACGGTTTGCTCCGCCGATTTTTCCGTCGAATAGAAAGAGATGTAGCTTAGCGACAACAAGCCGATCGCCAGCGCCGACACGGTCGTGATGATCGTCAGCAGCAGCGCGTTCGATTTCATTCGGAACATGATTGAGGATAAGGACAGCACCTCATTCAGCGACAGATACCCCCCCTTCGCTTTACGCACCAAGTTGAAGATAAAACTGACCGACCCTTTATAAAACAGGTATGTTCCGATAATCACCGACCCTAATATCAGGATCATCGCGAGAAACAGCTCCTGCATTCCGGTATAGTCGCCGCTGAACAAATCCGCCGATATCCGGTAACCGTAAAGGATCAGCCCGATTCCCAGAATACCGAAGACGATTTCGGACAACGGCATCCTGCGGTAAGCGTTCTCCGTGGTAGACGTCACCCGGAACAGCGACAGGATGCTTTGACGCTTGATGAACAAATAGTTCATCAGCATGATCAACAGGTAGATCGCCGCAAAAACAACGACGGTCTGTATCAGTGCCTGCGGGGAGAATCGCAATGTCGCCTCGGCATCCACGCCAATGATCTGAAACAGAATCATAAGCAACAACCGGGAGCAGGAAAACCCGACGAACATGCCGATCAGCATGGAGCCGAAATAAAGAATCAGGTTTTCGCTGCTGAGGATGCCAAAGATCTTTCCTTTCGTTAATCCGATTAATTGAAACAAGCCAATTTCCTTACTTCTCCGTTTGATGAAGATGGTATTCGCATAGAGCAAGAAAATAGCGACGATCGCAACGAGCAGCACTGACGCAGCGGCTAATCCGGCCGCTCCTTTCACGGAGCCCTTCATTTCGTCCAGCGCCGGGTCGTACTGTAAGGTGACAAATGCGAAGTATAACGCAACGCTGAAAATCAAGGCGAACACGTACAAGTAATAGTTTTTCAGGTTTTTTTTCAGATTGCGGTAAATCAGATGGGTCAAGCTCATTCCTGCACCCCGCCCAAAACGCCCTGAGCCTTGATGATGTCGTTGAAGAACGCCTGCCTTGGCTCGTCGCCTTTATTTAGCTGCGAATAGATTTGTCCATCCTTAATGAAAACAACGCGGCTGGTATAGCTCGCCGCCACCGGATCGTGGGTCACCATAATGATCGTTGCCATGATCTTGCGGTTCAGCTCGCTGAGCTTGTTCAACAAATCCGAAGCGGACTTCGAATCCAGCGCGCCTGTCGGCTCATCGGCGAATATAATACTCGGATCGTGGATGAACGCCCGTGCAGCCGAGGTTCGCTGTTTTTGCCCGCCCGAAATTTCGTTCGGGTATTTGTCCTTGATGTCGTAGATGCCAAGTTCCGTGGCTATCTCCTGAAACTTATGGTCTGCCTCTTTACGGGAGACGTTTTTGATCGAGAGCGGCAGCAGGACGTTTTCTTTGACCGTTAACGTATCCAGCAAATTGTACTCCTGAAAAATAAAGCCGAGATGGGTTTTGCGGAATTCAGCCAACTCTTTCTCCTTTAGTCCCGTAAACTCTTTGCCTTCGATTTTGATGCTGCCAAGGCTGACCTTATCGATGGAAGAAAGCACGTTTAGTAAAGTCGTCTTGCCGGAGCCGGACGCCCCCATGATACTGACGAATTCCCCCTTCTCCACACCCAGGTCAATCCCTTTCAGCACTTCCTGACGATTGAATTTGTTGCCATAGCTTTTATGAATTTTGCTGGCTTCGAGTATCGCCATGATTGATCACTCCTTTGTCCTACCCTAATCTTATCTTGCCCGGAATGGAGTTTCCTGCGTTTCACCGAACAAAGCAAACGAGCATGTGACATTGTTGTCACATGCCCAGGGTATGGACGTAAGTATTGCTCCTCGGAAAATACAACGTAAAGGCGGTTCCTACACCGGGTGTTGATTCAACGCTCATCCGAATCGACAGGGAGTCCGCGACCTTCTTTGCCAAATACAACCCCATTCCGGTGGCAGCGTGATCATCATGGTTCTTCGTAGAGGTAAATCCTTTCTCGAATATACGCGGCAGGTCCTTCACTTCAATCCCCCGACCGCTGTCGCGGACGCAAAGCCAGGCCTGTCCATCCGGCGATATTCCAGAACCCACGACGATATCAGAGGCCGAACTGTATTTCACCGCATTGGTCAACAGTTGCCGTACGATGAACGCCAACCATTTCGCATCCGTGAGCACTTCCTGGACAGGCAGGTTGACATCAAAACCGATGCCTTTTTGCAAACACCATGCTCGCAGCTCGCGAATCTCATTAATTAGCAAGGGCTCCAGCTTCACTTGCTCGATATATAGATCGTTTTCGATGAACGGAATGCGTTTCTGGTGCAACTGGCGATCCAGCAACAGGTGAATGCGCAACCACTCCAGCCGCAGTTGCTCCTTCAGCGGCTCGTCGCCCATCCGATCGATCATGAGTCGCATGGCGGTTAATGGGGTTTTCACCTCGTGAATCCAGGACATCAGCTCATCCTTCTCCTCTTCCAACTGGGCGACAAGCTGCGACGTTTCCTTGCGAAACTTGTCCGTTTGCTCGTTTAATCGATCCATCACGATAGATTGAAACGGACTTTCCGGCGCAGCGATCACGTTCAAATCGTACGTATCCTCCCAGGCGGCTAGGCTTTGATGGAACCGGGTTTCCTTCGAATAACGGATCAGCAAAAATGCCGCAAATAACAATATCGATAAGAAAACAATATATAACATCGGCAGGAACGGAATCGTCCGATCGATCGCGGCGACGGAGAGGAGCAGGAGCTGCAGGGCGATCACGAGCAGGATCCAGCTTAGGCGCTCACGCAAATATTTTCCGATCATAACGTCTGAACCTCTTCGGTTGCCATATAACCTTGCCCGACCTTCGTCTCGATATAAGCGTCAAGCTCGAGGTCCTCCAGCTTTTTGCGCAACCGATTTACGTTTACCGTCAAGGTATTGTCGCTGACGAAATGCTCGTTGTCCCATAAGCTTCGGATCAGCTCCTCGCGGCTGACGATGCGATTTTTTTGCTCTACAAGCAGCTTGAGGATGAGCATTTCATTTTTCGTTAACTCAATGGTCCCTCGCTCTGCCGTGATGGCGTTGCGTCCATATTCGATCGTTGCTCCGCGCCACGTCCTCAGCTCAACGCGTTCGGTATTATAGTTGTAAACCCGGCGAAGCGTCGCCTGGATTTTGGCAATGAGCACCTCGAAATGGAACGGCTTCTGTACAAAATCATCCGCGCCTAGCTGCATGGACATCACCATGTCGGTCGGATGGTCGCGCGAAGACAGGAAAATGATCGGCACATTGGAATGGGCGCGGATTTGTCGGCACCAATGAAACCCATCGAACTTGGGCAACTGGATATCGATCAGAACCAGATCCGGGCGAATGGCCGAAAATTCCTCCAAGACGTTGCCAAAATCCCGAACGCCATGTACCCCATAGGACCATTGCTGCAGCCGTTCGCGGATTTCCTGAAACAAGGACGGATCGTCTTCGATTAACATGATTTGAAACAAGCGAATCACCACGTTTTTAGGATTCTATACCTAATTCAGTTTAATGGATTACGAGGCGTTTCGCTATCCTTCCGTTAAATCGCTGTTAGTTCGATTTCAAAGCCCAGATCCTCGATCATCCGGTGATCTAAGGATACATCTTGGCCTTCTGTCGTCATGTAATCGCCTACGAAGATCGAGTTCGCCGCATATAAGGATAGCGGCTGCAGTGTCCGGAGGCTGACCTCCCGGCCGCCCGCCACGCGGATTTCCTTCGATGGACAGATGAAACGGAACAAGGCCAACACTTTAAGCGCTTTTTGCGCCGGTACCCGTCCCGCCCGTTCCAACGGTGTGCCCGGGATGGCGTTCAAGAAATTGATCGGAACCGAATCGGCATCCAGATCGCGGAGCGCTAAAGCCATCTCCACGATTTCTTCATCCGATTCGCCCATTCCGATGATCACACCGGAGCAGGGAGACATCCCGTGCGCTCTTGCGGTCTCGACCGTCGCCACGCGTTGATCGTAAGTATGGGTCGTCGTAATCGACGGATAGTTGGTCCGGCTCGTGTTCAAATTGTGGTTATATCGGTGAACCCCGGCTTCACTCAGTTTCTGCGCTTGCTCCTCCCTAAGGATGCCCAGGCAGGCGCAAATCTTCAGCGGCATCGTTACGCGAATTTCGGCGACTGCCTCTACGACCTGCTCCAACTCCTTGTCGGTTGGCCCCTTGCCGGAGGCTACGATGCAATACGTTCCCGCCTTGCGCTGCAACGCCTCGCGAGCTCCAGCCACCAGCGTTTCCTTGTCGAGCAACGGGTACTTCGGGATCGAAGCTGTCGAGACCAAGGATTGCGAGCAGTACCCGCAATCTTCGGGACATAGTCCGCTTTTCGCATTGATGATCATGTTCAGCTTCACTTTGTTGCCATAGTAATACCGTCTGACCCGATACGCCGCCTCCATCAGCGGCAGCAATTGATCATTCTCGGCTTGTAATACGGAAAGCCCCTCCTCCCAAGTTAAAACCACTCCGTTTAGGGCTTTATCGGCAAGCGAATCCCAGCTCTGTCCTTCCGTCTTGCGTTGGTTCATCCATCATCCCAGCTTTCTATGCCTGATTAGCTCTACAGCAAATGAGCTCCTATTGTTAACCTTAATATAAATTTATGGTTAACAATTAACCTTCTAGATTCTACCTGAAAGTTTGGATGTTGTGAAGGGTTCATTCCATTTGGCATGGAGCGCGCTTGCCCCTACATAGGTTGTTATAAGGCAAAAATGTGCAGGAGGGATTTGTTATGCGTATACAAGTACGTTCGGGGGATACGTTATGGTATTACAGCCAGATCTTTCAACTTCCGCTGCAATTGATCGTGGATTCCAACCCGGGTATTCAAGCGGAAAGTCTTAGCGCGGGCCAAACCATCCACATTCCCGGTTTTCTGTCCAGCGAATATCAGGTGAAAGCCGGGGATTCCGTTTGGAAGCTGTCCAGGGACCGCGGGGTTCCGATGGATGTGATCCTTTTGCTGAACCAATCGGTGAATCCCAATCAGCTTGCGGTTGGTCAGCGGCTGCAGCTTCCGCTGCGAGTCACCTGGTTCGTGGTCGACATCCGTAAACCGTACGATTCCGCCGCATTGCGGGAAGATTTGAACCGGTTGATGGACATCTACCCGTTTGTAGCCTACCAAAATATTGGAAATACGGTCATGAACAAACCCATCCCTGAACTACGCATCGGAAAAGGAAAGAAAAAGGTGCATGTCAACGGAGCTTTTCATGCGAATGAATGGATTACGACGCCGGTGTTAATCAAATTTCTGAATCAGTATCTGCTTGCGCTTACGAATAGCAGCTTGATTCGCGGTCTGCCGATGTGGCCTTATTACGAAGAGGTTACTTTCTCGATGGTGCCCATGGTGAATCTGGACGGTGTAGACCTCGTTATCCATGGATTGCCGAATCAGGAGCCTTACCGCAGCAACGTGCTGTCTTACAACGGTGGCAACACCGACTTCCAAGGGTGGAAAGCCAACATCAATGGGGTTGACTTAAACGACCAATTCCCGGCTTTATGGGAACGTGAGGTTGCTAGGAATCCGGTGGAGCGCGGGCCTCGGGATTATCCGGGCACCGCCCCGCTGACCGAACCTGAAGCGATCGCCATGGCCAACTTGACCCGGCAGAGCGACTTTGATCATGTTCTCGCGTTCCATACCCAAGGCCAAGTCATCTATTGGGGCTTCGAGAACCGCGAGCCGGCTTATGCCGAAACGATCGCGAATGAATTCGCCCGGGTCAGCGGTTACGAGGCCATCCGTAACGTGGAGAGCTATGCCGGATATAAAGATTGGTTCATCTATGATTTCCGGCGTCCTGGATTTACGATCGAGCTGGGAACCGGCGTCAACCCGCTGCCGCTCTCTCAATTTGACGAGATTTATGAGGAAAGCTTAGGGATTTTACTGGCCAGCATGTACATGTAAGTGTAAACGCAAAAACAAGGCCCCCTGCTATTGCAGAGGGCCCTTTCTGTGTAAAGAGGCTTAAAAATTCATCATACCTCCGCGGAGGTTGGGGTTCATCATTCTGGACGTTCCCGTTCCGCTTTGACCGTGACAGTTGTTGATCCGATCCTGAATTTGCTCATCCGTCAGATTGGGATGCATCTGTTTCGCATAGGGTAGCATCCAATCCCAAACTCCATTCGGATCGTTCTCTGCACCGTTGCTCGCACCAGCCGCATAAACTCCAGCCGCACCAATCCCCATCACCAATACGAAGGCAGCGATTCCAAGGCCAAGCTTCTTCATGTTGTTCTCCTCCTTAGGCAAGCGATTGGCTTTCATTCTAGCAGGGGCGAATTGAACATGCTATGATGTCTTTTATAGTTCAAAGAAACTCATCCTTCTATCGAAAGGAGTTCTGCAGATGAAAATGAACCGTTTGGGCTCCTCCGACCTAATGGTTAGCGAAATCGGACTAGGCTGCATGTCGCTGGGAACGGATGAGTCGCATGCGATCGCCCTGATCCACGAGGCGCTGGACCGAGGGGTTAACTTTCTTGATACCGCCGATCTTTACGATGCCGGAACCAATGAGGAAATCGTCGGCAAAGCGATCAAGGGACGCCGGGATCAAGTCATTCTAGCGACCAAAGTCGGCAACCGACGGATTCCCGGTCAAGATGGCTGGAGCTGGGATCCGTCCAAAGCGCATATCCTGTCGGCGGTCAAAGACAGCCTGCGTCGGCTGGGCACGGATTATATTGATTTGTATCAACTTCATGGCGGAACGATCGAGGATCCGATCGACGACACGATCGAAGCGTTTGAACAATTGAAGAAAGAAGGCGTCATCCGGGAGTACGGAATTTCTTCCATTCGTCCGAACGTGATTCGCGAATACGTCTCTCGTTCCTCAATCGTCAGCGTCATGAATCAATACAGTATCGTGGATCGGCGTGGTGAAGAGGCTGCCTTTCCGCTGCTTCAGGAGCACCGGATCAGCGTGATCGCCCGTGGGCCGCTAGCAAGCGGAGCGCTGGCAGCGAACCGAGTACCTTCCAAAGGCGTGCTGGATTACGAGCTGGGCGAGCTTCGTGAACTGCGCCGGAAGCTGCAGGAGCTGGAAACGCCGGAACGCAGCTTAACGCAGCTAGCCATCCGCTATTCACTGGCCCATCCTGCAGTGGCCGTGGCCATTCCCGGAGCCAGCTCTCGTGAACAGCTGTTGCAGAATCTGACCGCGGCCGACATCCCCGAGCTAAGCGCCCAGGAAGTTGAGTTGATTCGCAGCTTGAGTAAAGCAAATCAATATACGGTGCACCGTTAATCTAAAATGAAGAGCAGGCCATTCCAAGTGAACGGCCTGCTTTTTTGTTGCGATTCAGGTTATTTGACAGGGATCCATTCGATCCCCCAGTCGGAAATCAGACGGTTTAAAGCATGGACATTGAGATATAACCGATCCCCCATGATCTTCGAGTTCGAACGGTCGACTTGAATGGACTGGGTTCCCGTGGAAACCGTATAACGGTAGGTTTTCATATCGCTACCTGCACTCCGCTCAACTTTCCACTTCAGACTTTCGGACACGGGTCGAAGAGGAACATATAGCTCTCGGTTAAGGCCAAAAAAAACGAACGGCAAAGCGATTTTCATATCGTTTACTGTCAAATTAGCCTCCCCCTCTTGAACGTATTCCAGCGTTTTGACCGGCAGCTGATTGGCTTCCAATTCGTCCGGGACTTCAGGTGCTTTTGTCGCGGCCGAGCCTTGTACTCGATCATAGAAAGCTTGAACCTCTTGATCGGTTACGCTCCGAACCTTCCGAGTACGCACATCGTATAGATGCGTTTTCCGGGTAGATTCGTTATAAGCCAGCAAGAGTTCTCCTCGCTGTTCGTCATACCCCAGCAAAGAAGCCAGCAATAAACGATGCGTTTCCTGTGTATCGGGATTCATGCGAACGATTTCGTTCTGCTTGGCCGTCTCGCTATACCGCTCCATAAGCAAGGAGCCGTCCGGAAGCCAATAGGTCACAGGCCATTCTCCACTGTCGGAGACCTGACGGATGACTCCGTTCTGGTTGTTTTTCACGAAAAGGGCAACCTGCTTAGACCCCCCCTCGAAATGCATCACCTTACGAGTCCCGAATTTCCCGCTGGGTGAGTTCTGATATCCTGTTTTCCCCACCAACCGGTCTCCGGCCGTATCCAGATAGACTTCGCCGAAAGGTTGGGGAGTTAGGCCTTGCGTCATGACACGCACATAGGGACTCATTTCCTCTCCCCACAGCTCGCTGACGGTATCGGGCAACACATACCAATTTCCGTCCTCGGTCCGGGAGAGGACCTTCCGTTCAGATTTGCCGTCATCCGTTGTTAAATAGGCATTATAGTATGCTTCTTTGGTTTCCGGGTTCGTATAGGCATGGTAAAACGCCGCATCCGCGGCGGCTGTCGTACTTGCGATCATCGTCCAGGCCAAAGTTGTCGCTAGAACACCGTAAACCGCTGGTCGCAGCCGAATGTTGCCTAATTTCATTCTCGTTTCTCCTTTCACCTCAATCTATTTAGTATAGACGACGAATGGTGGAGAAAGTTACGACGTTTACAAGCCGAATCATACAACCCATGAACGGGAGACATACTACGGACGAGCAAATCAATATGACGAAGCAAAGGAGATTCTTTCATGGGTGTGTTAGACGGTAATCCGAAGCATGAGCCGATGCATTACGGCGAAATATTCACCCTATGGGAAAGCTCGATGGCGGCCAAGATGATCTTGTCCTGCTACCAGCTGTTCACGTATCATGCCGGTGACAAAGATTTAAAAGAGATTTTAAAGGATCTGATGGATCAAGCCAAGCTGGAAATCAAAGAATTGGACAAGTTGTTAATGGACAATGGGATTACCCCCTCCCCGATGCTGCCGGAACGGCCGGAAGCAAAGCTGGAGGATATCCCGCCAGGCGCTAGATTTGCCGATGCGGAAATCGGGGCGAAGATTGCCATGGATACCGCCGCTTCATTAGCGGGCTGCAGCGGGGCGATGGGGTTGTCGATCCGTGAGGATATCGGCGAACTGTTCGCCAAATACCATGCAACCAAAACCGCGCTGGGACTAAGAATCTTGCGTATGAGCAAGGAAAAAGGCTGGCTGATTCCTCCCCCGCTGCAAGTCAAGAAACCCGAGTAATCACAAATGAAGGGAGAATCCTTTGCGACTCTCCCTTAATTTACATCCTCCCGTTCAATGATCGGGATTCCGTCGCGAATCGCTACTTTCATGACGAATTCCGCAGATCGCTCCTGTAAGCACAATTCCAAATCCTCGGGTAGAAACGCCGGCTGCTCCGGATCGAAAAACTTGGCCGCTGCCGACGATCCGCGTATGCGCTCCAAGGTTTGCGCCGCCGTTGGTCTACTGTCTCCGCTTAAGATCCCTGCGATGTATTCCGCGCAGGCTAGATCATCATCCCCCGTCGGATGCGAAGCGATCAAATGCAGCGACAGTTCGGGGCCCGAGCTCATGAGCCGGCTTTTGATCCATGCCGCCGTCGTGGCCGCATTAGAGAACCCCGTTACAAAAATGTGCTTGGCGTTCAAAGAGTTCAAAGTGGCCTCTACGCCATTCGTTGTTTTTTGAATCAACGTTTTTCCGGCTAGGTCAGCTAGCGCGATCCGAGCAGGCGAATTATCCAAATCAAAACCCGGAATAGGCAAGCCATTAATTTCTCCCGCCAGCAAGAAATCGGGATGGTCCCGTTTGAAATGAAACGCCTCTTCCAGCGAACCAGCCAATATAATCCTTTGAACTCCCCGGATAAAAGCGTAATGGGCCACCGTAAAAGCCCGGATCACATCGATCACCACATGGACCTCCGCATCCGCCAGCCGGTGGTTATTTCCCTGTATGATTTGGATCATGGTTCCCCTACCCTTTCTGTTTTGAACATTACCAGCTTATGCCTGATGGGTGGGAAGCCGTGCTAATGGATGCATACCCGATTTCCGAATGACAAATAATGAACGTATTCATTGTGTTTCGAATTCAATCATGAGGAGCTAAACCCATGAATAACACCAAAACGCGGAAAAGGCTGCAAATCACATTCCAAAGCGACATTTCGTTTCCCGAGGAGGAGTCGACAGAGGGAGCCAAGGAGAAAGCGGAAGCCTCGGAGCAGAGCGGGTCCAAAGGGCGGATATGGGAGTTCATGGCCATCGCTACCATCCCGATTGTGCTTGTGTTCGGTAACTCGATGCTGGTGCCCGTCCTTCCGGAAATGCAACGGCAGTTGCAAATCAGTAAATTTCAAAGCAGCTTGATCATTTCGATTTTCTCTTTGGCGGCGGGCTTGTTCATCCCGGTAATTGGTTATCTATCCGACCGGTTTGGACGTAAGAAAATCATCATTCCCGCATTGATCGTTTACGGAGGTGCCGGGGTTTTGGCGGGATTCGGGGCGATATGGAACTCATATACCGTCATTATCACGGCGCGGGCCATTCAGGGCATGGCGGCTGCAGGTACAGCACCCATTGCCATGGCGCTAGTAGGCGATTTGTATAAAGGCGGAACGGAAAGTAAAGCTTTGGGATTGATTGAAGCATCTAACGGCGTTGGCAAAGTGCTTAGCCCGATAATCGGTTCATTGCTGGTGCTGATCGTTTGGTATGCTTCTTTTTTCGCGTTCCCCGTATTCTGTGCCCTCTCGCTGTTTGCCGTGATGTTTCTGATCAAGGAACCTCAGTTGGGCGAGAAACAGCCATTGAAGTCCTACATCCATAAAATCGGTCAAATTTTCCGTAAAAAAGGGATCTGGTTGATCACTTCCTTTTTCGCAGGTTCTTTAGGGCTGTTCATTTTGTTTGGCGTTTTGTTTTACTTATCCAATACCTTGGAAGAGGCTCCTTACCATATCGACGGAGTCCTAAAAGGCGCGGTTTTAGCCATCCCCCTGCTCGGCATGGTCATCACTTCCTATACGACGGGCAGCCTGATCAAGAAGAAAGGCCTGTTAATCCGCTGGCTGATGAACATCGGGCTGATTATGATGACGCTTGCGCTGGCGGCGACGATATTCTTCTTCAAGAACATTTATGTATTTATCGGCTTACTAACAGTCAGCAGTATCGGAACCGGCCTTCTCCTGCCGTGCTTGAATACGATGATTACCGGCGCGGTGCAAAAGAGCGAACGCGGCATGATCACGTCGCTGTACAATAGCCTGCGGTTTTTAGGCGTTGCCTTTGGTCCGCCCCTGTTCGGATGGATGATGGACATTTCCGACCGTGTCGTGTTTATCACCGTGTCTTGCTTATCCCTGGTCACCTTGGGGCTGGTGTTTTTCCTGATCAAACCTCCTCGTCAAATCAGCTGATCATTCACCAATATTTGTTAATTCCATGGGCACCTGCTGCGATGAATTCGCATATGATGCCTATGTCATCGGTGAAACGATAAGTTAACAAGGAAACGAGGAGATTCCAGTATGAAGAGTACCTTACGTGCCGTCTGGCCTGCCGAGTTATTTGATCCGAGCGGACTACGTCAGACCATCGAGCCGGAAGGAAGTTTGCCCGAATTGCAGGTTACCGGTCCCGGCCTGACGATGGTGATCGATAAAGGACTCGGGCGGACCGCCTTCACAGATTTCATTGAACTGGCTGCGGGTTACGTAAATTGCATCAAATTCGGCTTTGGTACAGCCCCGCTCTACAGCACGGAGTTATTGATGTACAAAATTAACCTTGCCAAGCAGCATGGGATTATGGTGATGCCTGGCGGGACGCTGTTAGAGACGGCGGTTCAGCAGGAAGTTGTCTCGGGCTTCTTCAATACCATTTGCCAGCTTGGCTTTAATGGCATCGAAGTGTCTGACGGCACGATTGAGCTCCCTCGTAAACGCCGTACCGAGCTGATTCAGGAAGGTAAAAACCGGGGGCTTCGAGTCGTCACCGAATTTGGCAAGAAACTAACCGGTTCTCTTATCGATGCCACTCATTTGGCAGAGACCCAGGAAGCCGATCTCAAAGCCGGAGCCGAGCTGATGACTGTGGAAGCACGCGAATCGGGAATGGGCGTCGGCATTTTTGATGATCATGGCGAATGTCGCCAGGATATTTTGGACAATATCCTCAAATTCGTACCCGATTCAACCAGACTGATGTGGGAAGCCCCGCTAAAACATCAGCAAGTGCTGCTGCTTCGCAAATTCGGCGCGGGCGTGCATCTAGGCAACATCCAGCCGCCGGATATCCTGTCGCTCGAAACGATGCGGCGGGGACTCCGTCAGGACACGTTCGAATTCGGCCTCCGGCAGAAGCCGGCTGAAGAGTGCATCTATGTGATTTAGCAAAAAATAATCGGCCAGGTAGAGCCCACCTGGCCGATTATTTTCTTTGTTGGCTTAGTTGCCCTATCCCTTTCCATTTCTCAAGGGGTTAGAACAACAACCGTTCCTCTTCCTGACTATGAATTTCATTAATCTCAAGCAAGGCGTACAGCTTAGGGAGAAGGACCTTACTGAATCCATTTGATTCACGTAGCTGATGGATGTTTTTTACCACAATTCTCATCAACTCATGATCCCGTTTCAATTGCAGTACCGTTTCTTGGAGCGTTGGATTCTTCTCAACGACTTCTTGGTAGAAACCGTCCTCTTCCGCATCCGCATGGCTTAGAATCCGTGACTCCCAGTAATCCAGCAATTCTACCATCGCCTGATCTGCCATCTCCAGGTTCCCATTTGTGTACAGACTTTCGACTTCCTCCGTTTTCGACCGAGCTCCAGCCAAACCTCCGGCGTGAATGGCTTGATGAGCGTGCCGTTGCCGTAATGATGGACCAACCGGCATAATTTCCCCTCCCCCTAATGTTAAATCTAAACCATTTCTTATTTCTCCGCTTTTCCTTCCGGAAGCTCAGAGAACGTCCCGACATAACGGATATCTTCCCCCGATTTGTCCTTCACGGCGCTGATATTTAACCATTGCAGATAAGTTTCGCCGTTTTTACGCTTGTTCCAGATTTCGCCCTGCCACATACCGGTTTCTTTGATGCTCTTCCACATCTGCGCATAGTAATCAGGGGATTGACGGTCTGCCCGCAGAATACTTGGCTTCTGCCCCACCGCCTCCTCTTCTTCAAACCCTGTCACCGAGGTGAACGCCGGGTTGACCGCCACAATGGTGCCTTTGGGATCCGTCACCAGAATGCCCTGTGCCGTATTATTGAATACTTCCGAGGACAAGCTCAGCTTGTCGGAATAGATCATCCAGAGCACGAGAATCAAGCTGGCTAAAGCTACCTGGGACAGTAGCATGAACCCGATGGAATACTGACCCGTTACCGAGTGGATATAGGACAACAACAGCGGCGGGAAAAACCCACCTAGTCCGCCCATCATCGAGACAATCCCGTTCACGATCCCGGCCTGCTTGTTGAAATACTGTGGAACCAGCTTGAAGATGACCCCATTCCCCGCCCCGGCAACCATCGCGATCACCAAACAGCCAACCGTGTACAACGTAAATGTCGGAGAAAAGGCCAGCACGATGGCCGCCAGCGTAAAGCCTGCAAATACGATGATCAATAACATCAAGGCATTAAACCGATCCGCCAACCAGCCACCGATCGGACGCATAAAGGTTGCAAGAGCAATAAATCCGGCCGTACGCATGCCCGCATCCACTTTGGTCAGTTCAAAATTCGTCACCAAAAAGTTCGGCAGATAAACGGTGAACGCCACAAACGACCCAAACGTGATAAAGTACAGCAGCGAGAACAACCAGAGCTTTTCATTCTTGTACACGCCCTTGATTTGTTCCATCATAGCGGTCTTCACCTTCGGCTCTTTACGGTCACCAAAGAAGAGATTCAACGCCGCAAAGACCAGCAGAAGGATCAAATACAGCTTGACGGTGGCCGACCAGCCGATTTGCGTTGCTATGACCGGGGCGGAGAACGAAGTGACCGCGGTCCCCAGGTTTCCGAGACCATACACGCCATTGACCAAACCGTGTCGCTCTTTCGGGTAATACTTTGGCAGTGAAGTAACGCCTACGGAGAACACAGCCCCGCCAATCCCGAGAAACAACCCGCCGATGATCAAATCAACGTACGTTTTGGCTTCACTAATGTAATACACGGGAAACAGCAGCAAGATGAAGCTGATCAAGAAGACGATCCGCGCCCCAAAGATGTTAGCATAATACCCTATCGGGATACGCAAAACAGAACCCAATACGACGGGAATTGCCGTAATGATCGCAACCTTGTCGGCGGGAACCTGGATATCGTCACCCATGAAAGAAAGGAGCGACGAAATGATCACCCATACCATAAAACCGACAATCAGATTTAACGTTTGCAGTGGCAATTGAACTTTTCTAATCAAATTAGATCACCTTTTTCAAATGACTTCGGAATGACCATCGATTTCCCCACCCGTATTTTAGCCGATTCCCTAATTGGGCCTGAATAGGGTTTTCCCCCATTTATTTCGGGAAACTCCCTACCGGTCCAATTTGGACACAAAAAAGCCCATAAGCACCGGTTGATGTTTATGGGCTGCTCATTGAATGGGAATCTATTCAACAATCAGGGTGTAAAGCTCCTTATTCAACTGCTCTCGTTCTGCCGGCTTCATGACCTGTCTGGTCATCGGGAACAACACCGTCTCTTCTTTGACGAAATGCACGGTCAAAATTTCAAATGCTTCCCCCGCGTCCCGAGACAGAGCCTTCATTTCCTCCAGCGAAAACTCACCGTTAGCATAATGAAGGAAATGGTCGATATATGCGAAAATCTCCTCATGTTCCTGTTCGATCGAAACAATCGGACCTTGATCATATCCTATATGTTTCCCCAATCGCGGAAAAAAATAAGTCTCTTCTTTTTGAAAATGCTTGCGCAAAGGTGATTTGAATTCGCGGATCAATTCACACAAACGCGTGAACTGTAGTTTGGCCTGGTCCGAGGAATAGCGATCGTTCTGAAAATCCAGTACGATCGTATGCCATTCGTTCATTAAACTAGCCAAATACCGGTGTTCATTCTCTAAAATACGCATGGCGGGCAATTCGCTTTGCAGTGTTCTTTGTTCCATATTACCAGCCTCCGTTAAAAATCCAGCAGCTTTTTCTTAATGGCATATTCCACCAGCTCGGGTCTTGATTTCAAATTTAGCTTTTCCATGATTTTGGCTTTATGGGCCTCAACGGTTTTCACAGAGATGTGCAACATTTCGGCGATCTCCTTGTTTCCATACCCTTTGGCAACCAGGGGTAAGATCTCGATTTCACGGGTGGACAACAGTTGATACGGGTTACTCTCATCTGCCTGCTGATCGTGGTTTACAAATTCACGGACAAGGGAAGACGCGAGCTTCGGATGGATATAAACGCCACCTTGATGCACCATACGAATGGCCGAGACAAGCTGTTCGTCCGGGGAATTCTTCAGGACATATCCGCGTGCGCCTTTCTTAAGCACATGAAATAAATACTCCTCGTCATCGTGCATCGTCAAGATAATGATATGGGTCTCGGGAAAATCCTCGTGGATTTTGGCCGTTGCAATCAAGCCGCTTTCTCCCGGAGGCATGCTGAGATCCATCAGCAAAATGTCTGGGCGGTGTTTAGCCACCATTTTGTAGGCCTCAATCCCGTCGGCGGCCGTCGCCACCACTTCCATATCCTCTTGAAAATTGATGATCATCGTAAAACCGCTCCGGACGACAGCGTGATCATCCGCGATTACCACCTTCACAGAACCTTCCCCCTTGCCCTCGAAAGTTAACCCTACCTACTGGGCGCTATGGCCGCCTACAGAGAGAACGCTCCGAACGGAACTCGCAAATGGACCGTTGTGCCTTCCCCCCGTTTAGAGGTAATGGAGATTTCGCCGCCTACGAGCTCGGCTCGCTCTTTCATCCCATAGATACCAAGTCCGGTTCCCTTTGGATCGTTCGTATTCACGTCGAATCCGTTTCCCTGATCGGAAACCATGAGCTCCAGCAAATGCGCCGAGGCAAACAGACGCACGTTAATCTCGTCAATATCGGCATATTTCAAGGCATTAAGTACCGATTCCTGGCATACCCGGTAAACGACCGTTTCCACTTCACTGTTAAAACGCTGACCGCCGAGCTCCGCAACAAATCGTACCAGCACGCCATAATTTTTCTCAATCCATTTAAAATGAGAACGGAAGGCCGCGTCTAGGCCGAGATCATCCAGCGAAGCCGGCCGCAGCTCCACCGACAGGTTGCGGATTTGCTCCAGCAACCGGGTGAGCGAGGCTTCGGTTTGCTGGATTTTTTGCAGAGCCTCTTCTTGTACGTTCAAATATTTGAGCACCCGCAGGTCCACCAGCGAGCTAATCAACTCTTGCGCTACGCTGTCGTGCAGTTCGCGGGAAATCCGCTTACGTTCGTCTTCCTGGGCCTTAATGACGCTCTTCATCATCGTGTTCTGATTGAGCAACTGCTGCGTCATAAGTTGATTCGTCAAATCGCGCAAGGTAAGCACCCGGATGCCCGCCGCCGTATCTACGGTTTGAAAGCTGGCGGAGAACGGCACCACACCTTTGGTTTTCGTCTCCAGATAGAGCTGGAAGGAGCTAAAGTCCTTCTCCGTGTTGGACAGATAGCAATTTAAGCAAGACATCGGTTCTTCTTCACTGGTGTAGCCCCGGCAGGAGAAGCAAAACGAATTGCTGTCCGGTCCGGCTGGTTCCTCCAGCACTCGGCGATCCAGAAGACGTTCGGCCCGAGAATTCATCGCCATGACCCGATGTCCGGCATCAAAGAAAATAATAGCATCGGAGCTGTGTTCAAATTGTTTCTGAAGCAGCTCGATCGGTATATTCAAGGATGAAGGATTCATGGGTTCAGCTCCTTGATTTCAAAATCGCCAAACCTGCCTTGAAGCCATTCATACAATCGGCGTAAATTTTCGTGCGACATTCGATTCTCTTCCCGATAACCAGTCAAGAGCACACCTTCGACCCGATCCGTCAAATACAAGGGGATCGCCGCCAAGCTGGTTAACCGTTCCGAAATTAATATCGGATAATTGTACATCTCTTGGGGTTCGAGCCCGTCGGTGACATTTGCAACCAGCATGGGACTGCCGGTTTTGAATACGATGCCGGCAATCCCTTTACCCGACTGGAGAACGATGCGTTTATATCGATTGTTCAAGTTGCCCGAGGCATACTTCCAGGTAAGGACGAAATCGTTAACGGCCGACTCGGCAAACGCCAGCGACACGAAGTCATACCCCATCTGTTCTCTTAATTGATCGATAAGTACCTGGTAGCAACTGGAGGTTGGATTCATGTATTCGTCTCCCTAAACTTCAAAATCCTTAACGTCCCGCAGTATGCGAGCGATTCTTCCTATAAAGGATATAGCTTCTCCGGGCATAATTCAAGGGCACGCTCCAGACATGGACGAGACGAGTAAACGGCCACAAGGCAAAGATCAGAAACCCCGCCAAAATGTGGATTTGAAACGAAATCGGCACCTCTGCCATATAAGAGGCCTCCGGCCGGAAGATAAGCAGGTTGCGGAACCAAATAGAGATCGTCTCCCGATAATCAAAATCCGGCTGCACATTATTCGTGACCAGCGTGGAGAACATCCCCATAAATACGATGAACAACAACAGTCCGTTCACGATCATATCCGAGGCAGAACTGAGGTGGCGTACGTTCTTTATGGTCAAACGGCGCATGGTCAGGATCAGCATCCCGGCAAACGTGATTACGCCGAACAGCCCTCCTCCATACATGGCGCCAAGGTGATACATATGCTCGTTGACGCCTAGAGCGGCCATCCACTCCTTAGGAATGCCTAAACCAGCGACATGTCCCATGATAACCGGAATGATCCCGATGTGAAACAACATACTGCCTAACATGAGTCGTTTCTTCTCCATAAATTCACTGGATTTCGCCGTCCAATTAAACTGGTCGTAACGGTAGCGGAATATATGTCCTACCACGAACGTTGCCACGCATAAATACGGGAAGATGACCCATAGAAATTGCTCAAACAGACTCATGAACCTTCACCTCCTGTAACAAGCACAACTTAAACGTTTCCCGGAGGGCCTTGACGAGCTCATAATAAGGGTTTCCCTTTTGCTCCAGCGATTTCATCAACTGGTACGTGCCATCCTCCAGAATCGTTAACACCGTAAACATCCCTGTCTCGCTATGCGGATGTCCCAGCCAATTCGCTGCAGACAAGAATTCCAGCATCAGCGGCAGGAAATCCGGCAATTCCCGGTCGATCATTTCCATGCCGAACATTTCGTAAACCGCTTTAAGTGACGTAAGCAATTGACCGCGATCTTTGGAATCCTCGTATTTAAAAAAAGTCATATACAGCGTAGACGACTTTTCAAAATCAAACGTGTCCACGTAAAGCTCCTCGATCTCTTCCATGCTGAGCGCAAGCATCTGCTCCCGATATTTCGTTACCGGCTCCATCACCGTCGATGGCAGAACCTCATCCCCGCTTTCGCGGATCGATGCGAACATCTCTTTATCAGGGTAGACGAGCTGCCCGGCAAAGAAGCCGAACAACTCGCGGTTTTCATCCAGTTTCGCCAGATCAATCACGCCAGATCCCCCCGTAGAAGTTTTGTTCGTACAGATCCCGGCCACTTTTGCCGTGATTAGCCGGAATTGGAGTTGCCGGGCCGCATCCGTCACAATCCATACCGAAACCTTCGGTGCCTTGGGACCGGTACGGATCCATGTATCCTTCCTTATGTGAAGTTGGGATCACAAAGCGATCCTCGTATTTCGCGATGGCCAGCAAACGATACATTTCCTCGATCTGCTGAGCGTTCAATCCGACGCGTGCCAAGCGGTTTTCGTCAAATGGCTTCTTGGAGAATTGCGCACGTTGGTATTGGCGCATCATCGCCATCCGTTGCAGGGCAATTTTGACGGTCGAAGTATCCCCTGCGGTCAGGAGATTGGCCAGATATTGAACCGGCGTTCTCATTTCTTCAATCGCTGGGAAGATCAGGTCCGGATTTTGAATCGAATCCTTGCCTTCAAAATGACTCATAATCGGGCTAAGCGGCGGTACATACCACACCATCGGTAACGTGCGGTATTCCGGATGGAGCGGGAACGCCAGCTTATATTCGATCGCCAGTTTATAAACCGGCGAATCTTGGGCCGCTTCGATCCATTCCTCGGACAAGCCGTCTTTGCGGGCTTGCTCGATTACTTTCGGATCATGCGGATCGAGGAACAAGCCGAGCTGCGATTCGTACAAATCCTTCTCGTCCGGTGTGGAAGCCGCCTCTTGCACACGATCAGCGTCATACAACAATACGCCAAGGTAGCGAATGCGACCCGTACACGTCTCGGAGCACACCGTTGGAAGTCCCGCTTCAATTCTCGGGAAGCAGAACGTACATTTTTCCGCTTTATTCGTTTTCCAGTTGAAGTAGACCTTCTTGTAAGGGCAACCCGTCATACAGTAACGCCAGCCGCGGCAGGCTTCTTGGTCGACAAGGACAATCCCGTCCTCATCACGCTTGTAGATCGCGCCCGATGGGCAAGACGCCACGCAGCTTGGATTCAGGCAGTGCTCACACAATCGTGGCAAGTACATCATAAACGATTGTTCGAAGTTGAATTTAATTTCCTCTTCGATCTTCTCGATGTTCGGATCCTTAGGTCCGGTAATATGGCCGCCGGCTAGATCGTCTTCCCAGTTCGGCCCCCACTCCAGGTCCATCTTATCGCCGGTCACGGCGGATTTCGGCCGGGCGACCGGTTGGTGCTTCTTCTCTCCCGAATTCGTCAGCTTCTCGTAATCATAAGTCCAAGGTTCGTAGTAATCTTTCATTTCCGGCATATCCGGGTTATAGAAAATTTTACCGAGGGCGATCTTCGACAGCTTGCTGCCGGATTTCAGCTCCAGCTTGCCGTTACGCATCGTCCAGCCGCCTTTGTAGTGCTCTTGATCCTCCCACCGTTTCGGATAACCGATCCCCGGCTTCGTTTCGACATTGTTAAACCACATATATTCGGCGCCTTCCCGGTTCGTCCAAGTGCTCTTGCAGGTCACGCTGCAAGTGTGGCAGCCGATGCATTTGTCCAGGTTCAGCACCATGGCGATTTGCGCTTTAATCTTCAAGCCAGTCGACCTCCTTCAGTTTGCGCACGGCAACGTAGACATCACGCTGGTTGCCGATCGGTCCGTAGTAGTTGAAGCCGTAGCTGAGCTGGGCATAACCCCCGACGAGCTGCGTCGGCTTCAAGTGAATTCGCGTCGGAGCATTATGGCTGCCGCCTCGCTCTCCCGTGATTTCCGAACCCGGTACGTTGATGTGTTTATCTTGAGCGTGATACATAAACATCGTGCCCTTCGGCATCCGGTGGCTGACCACCGCTCTGGCCGTTACGACGCCGTTGCGGTTATAGACCTCCA
Source organism: Paenibacillus sp. J53TS2 (assembly GCF_018403305.1). Taxonomy (NCBI): domain Bacteria; kingdom Bacillati; phylum Bacillota; class Bacilli; order Caryophanales; family Paenibacillaceae; genus Paenibacillus; species Paenibacillus sp. J53TS2. The sequence continues at coordinate 37,914 of NZ_BOSK01000013.1, read as the reverse complement.
GCCAATCGTTATCGTTAATCTGGTGCGCTTCCGCATCCTCGTTGCTGATCCACACGGTTGGACCGCCCCGGAACAAGGTCAACATGTGCAGATTATCCTGGTACGTGCTGTGGATGTTCCATTTGCCGTGCGGCGTCAGGTAACGCAATACCAATGCATCTTTGCCACCCTCAACCTGCTTGTCTCGCGGACCAAACACCATCGGCGGCAACGTCGGCTTGTAGACCGGCAACGCCTCCCCGAACTGCAGGAAGATTTGGTGATCCAGATAAAAATGCTGGCGTCCGGTTAACGTCCGGAATGGCACTAATCGTTCGATGTTGGTCGTAAACGGGGAATACCGGCGTCCTGATTTGTTCGAGCCGCTAAATACCGGCGTTGGAATGACCTCCCGCGGTTGAGCGGTGATATTCGCGAACGTGATCCGTTCGGCTGCGCGGTCGGCGGAAATATCCTTTAATTCTACGCCCGTATCCTGTTCTGCGGATTCCCAGGCGCGTTGAGATACCTTCCCGTTCGTAGCCGAAGACAAATGCAGTACTGCATTGGCCGCTTGTCTCGCCGTACGCAGCTTCGGTCGACCGTTTTTGATCGTATCATCGATATAAGAGCCGTTGATCTTCTTCAAATCCTCATACTCTTCCTTGACGGAGAACGAGACTCCATGTGCGCCAACTTTGCCGGTTTCCAGGTTCGGACCCAGCGTGATGTACTTGTCATAAATCTTCGTATAATCGCGCTCGACCACGGTAAAGCCAGGCATCGTTTTGCCGAGGATCGGCTGGATCTCCCCACGTTTCCAATCCTTCACTTCCCCATAAGGTTGGGCGATTTCAGCCATCGAATCATGTCCAAGCGGCGAAGAAACCAGGTCTTTGTATACGCCTGGCATATGCTCCTTGGCCATTTCGGACAAGACGCTGGCGAGCGTCCGGTAAATATCCCAGTCGGTGCGCGACTCCCAGAGCGGATCGATCGCCGGGTTAAACGGATGCACGAACGGGTGCATGTCGGTCGAGGAGAGATCCACCTTCTCGTACCAGGTTGCCGCCGGGAGAACGATGTCGGCATACATCGGTGTCGCCGTCATCCGGAAGTCAAGCGCTACAAGCAGATCCAACTTGCCTTCCACCTCATCGCGCCAAACGATTTCTTCCGGCTTCTCCTCATCGTTCGGGTTGGATAACAATCCGTTATGCGTCCCAAGCAAATGCTTCATAAAGAACTCTTGACCCTTCGCCGAGCTGGAGATCAGGTTCGAGCGCCAAACGAACAGCGAACGCGGGAAGTTCTCCGGCGCATCCGGGTCCTCCACAGCGAACTTCGTTTCACCGGATACCACTTGCTCGTATGCGTGTTGGATGATCTCAGCGTTGTCCGTCTTGCCCTGAGCCGCCGCTTCTTCGGCGAAGGCCAAGCTGCTCTTGTTAAACTGCGGATACGAGGGCAACCAGCCCAGCCGAGCTGCCAACACATTGTAATCCGCCGGATGACGGTACGGGATATCACCGCCGGTTGGCGATTTCAACGATTCCGCGCTCATCTCCTCGTACTTCCATTGGTCGGTGGCAAAATAGAAGAACGAAGTCGCGTTTTGCAGCCGCGCCGGCGCTTGCCAGTCGCGAGCAAATGCGATCGTCGACCAGCCTTCGATCGGCCGGCATTTCTCCTGCCCTACATAGTGAGCCCAGCCGCCGCCGTTAACCCCCTGCGAAGCCGTCAGCATCACCAAGTTCAGAATCGAGCGGTAGATCGTATCGCTGTTGAACCAGTGGTTGATCCCGGCGCCCATAATGATCATTGAACGCCCGCCCGTGTCCAGTGCGTTCTGCGCAAACTCGCGAGCGATTTGTACCACGAGCGACGCTTTGACGCCAGTGATCCGCTCTTGCCAAGCTGGAGTGTAATGCGACTCTGCGTCATCATATCCTTTGGCTGTATGGGTACTGCCCGGACGGGTTACTCCGTATTGACTAAGCATCAAATCATGAACCGTAGCGGCCAGACGGGTTGATCCATCGGCCAGAGTAACTGTTTTGGCCGGAATCGACCGGGTAAACGTACCGTTGCCGTCTGCGTCAAAGAAAGGGAATACGATCTCTGTCCATTCTCCGCCGTGCGACTCGACCGACAAAGCCGGCTCAATCCGGCTTCCGTCTTCCTGGTCGAGGATCAGGTTCCACTTGACGTCCTTCTCCCAGCGTTGGCCCATCGTTCCGTTCGGTACGACCAGTTCTCCCGCCGCTTCGTCATAAATAACCGGCTTCCATTCGGCATGCTCCGATGCCTGCCCCAAATCGCTTGCCCGCAAGAACCGGCCGGCTTTGTAGCTGCCTTCGTGCGGATCCAGCAAAATCAGGAACGGCATGTCCGTGTATTGTTTGGCGTAGTTCAAGAACATCGGTTCTTGGCGCTGTACATAAAATTCGTCCAGGATGACATGCGTCATCGCTTGAGCCACCGCTGCGTCCGTTCCCGGATGCGGAGCCAGCCAATTGTCGGCAAATTTCACGTTCTCCGCATGGTCCGGCGCTACGGATACCACCTTCGTCCCTTTGTAGCGAACCTCGGTCATGAAATGAGCATCCGGCGTCCGCGTCAGCGGAACGTTGGAGCCCCACATGATCAGGTATCCGGCGTTGTACCAATCGGACGACTCCGGCACATCGGTTTGTTCGCCCCAAATTTGCGGCGAAGCCGGCGGCAGGTCGGCATACCAGTCGTAGAAGCTGAGCATCTCGCCGCCCAGCAAGGAGATAAACCGTGCGCCCGAAGCGTAACTGATCATCGACATGGCCGGAATCGGTGTAAACCCGGCAATCCGGTCTGGTCCATATTTCTTAATGGTATAAAGTAACTGCGCCGAGATCAGTTGGGTGGCTTCTTCCCATGTCACGCGCACATGGCCGCCTTTACCGCGCGCCTGTTTATAGGATTGGGAAGCTTCGGGATTCTCGACGATGCTGGCCCAGGCCTCCAGGGGGTTCCCGTGATGCCTGGTCATCGCCTCTCGCCACAGACGCAGAAGACGACCGCGCATATAAGGGTATTTCACGCGCAGCGGGCTGTATTCATACCACGAGAACGATGCCCCCCGCGGGCAGCCGCGTGGTTCGAACTCGGGCATGTCCGGTCCGCAGGACGGATAATCAATCTGCTGGTTCTCCCAGGTGATAATGCCGTTCTTCACAAATACTTTCCAACTGCAAGAACCGGTGCAGTTCACGCCATGCGTCGTCCGCACCACTTTATCGTGCGACCAGCGGCCGCGGTACATATTTTCCCATTCCCGGCTTTTCTCTTCGATTTTCGTCCAATTTCCTGAAATCGTCTCCGGTTTCTTAAAAAAACTAAGTCCTGATCTTCGTTTCACGGAAGTGTTCACTCCTTCATCGCTCAAATGAATGCCTTTGACGGGGAATCAATGGTATTCGAGCTTCTGATTCCATTATGAAACTCTTCGCTCCCGCTTCCCATCAGGGAATTCCCTTAGCCTGCCGGAGAATGCCCTATAACGACAAAAAAACGCCGGATGGCGTTTTTGGGTTCATTCGATCATTTATTGTCGTAAATCCCTTATATACCAGGCATCGCAGGCGAAATGTTCCGACCCCTCCAGCGGCGCTTTCAACGGTTGAAAGCCGTGTTTGAGGTAAAAGCGGTTCGCCGCCTGCATCGACTGCAGCGTTTCCAGATAACATCTCTCGTAGTGACGTTTCGCGAAATCCAAGCATGTCTCCAGAAGACGAGCCGCGATGCCTGTACCGCGGATATCGCCTCGCAGGTACATTTTTTGCAATTCGCACACCTCGGAGGAATCGGCAAACGGGGCAATTCCCGCCCCGCCAACGACCCGCCCGTCCTGCTCCACAACCCAGTAGGCTCTTCCCTCAACCTCATAATACCGCGACAGAGCACTAAGGCTGTCATCCTGCCAGGCTAAGCCTTCCCGGTTGCCGCCGAACTCGATCAGGCAATCGCGAATCACGGCTTCAATCGCAGCGTTATCATCCGCTTGCAAAGATCTAATCATCATCGGGTGTCCTTCCTTCCGTCACAGCAAATTCATCTCATGCAACCGGTCGAAAATCATGCGGCTAATCAGCGACGTACGCTCGCGTTCCGCGTAGCTGAGCCACGCCATTTCCTCGATCTCGGAAGCCGGCTGGAGTTCTCCCTCAGCCTCTGCATAATAACAGGTCATTCGAACAAGCACACCCTCCGGTTTGCCGTCGGCTTGGGCTTCGAACGTCGCAAAAAACGCAATCGTCTCCGGCTTGACGGCAACGGACAACTCTTCCTGAATTTCCCGCTGCAGCGTTTCACGGTCAGTCTCGCCGGGATCTCGCTTGCCGCCCGGAACATAAAACAGCTCCTTCCCCTTGGAGCGTACGTTTAACATCCGTCCCTCCCGTAAGGAGATCCAGGCGATTTTATCGATATTTTTCCCGTCCATACCTAACGCCTCCCCTCTCTTTATCCCTCATTCAAAGCTTCGCTATTTCGAACGGGACTGTTCTCGCTCTCGCGGCCCCCTCCTAATTTAAACACGAAGATTCCGCCGACAATAATCAGCACGCCGATCAGTTGATGAAGCGTAAACGGCATCTTTTGCAAACCTAGCCAGCCTAGAGAATCAAATAACAAAGCGAATCCCAGCTCCGAAGTCATCACAATGGCTACAGCGTAGGTTGGTCCCAGCATTTTCACCCCTTGTACCATGCTGGTGACGACGCCAACGCCAATCAAGCCGCTGAACCAAAACCAGGTTTGCATGCCGGGTAACGACGTAAACATTCCCTTGCCTTCGACAATCAAGCCGATCCCAAAGGAAGCCGCGAACCCCAAACCTAGCACCAGGGTCGTCGTCGTCCAATTACCCGTCTGTTCATTGACTTTGGTATTAAACACGTTTTGCATCCCAACCAGTGCGCCCGCGGTTAACGCAAACAATATTCCCAACAGCACCTAGATTGCCCCCTATTCGTAAATATTCCGGCTGACCAGATTACGAAGGCCTTCTCGGTCCGTCACCGTAATCCCCTGCCGGCTTCGCTCAATCAAGCCTAGCTCCGCAAATTTCTGGAGCACCCGGTTTAAATGCCGATAGCTGGTGCCAATCAAGTTGGCCGCATCGGCCAGATCGGACGTCCCAAGCTTCCCCAGGAACAGAGCATCCGCTTCGTCATAAGAAACAGACAAGAGATAGCTCGCCAGGCGAATCTCAACCGGATACAGCAAATTAAAGCTCATCGAACTGGATTTCATATAGAATTTCTTCGTGATGATATCCAGCAAAAAATGCAGCAGCGGCGAATGATCCGCACTGTATTTATGCAACCAGCGATATTCCACCCCGATCATATGGACGGGGGACACCGCTTCAACCGTATTAATGATGTCTCCATTCCGGATGAATTCGACATCCCCTACGACTTCTAGCGGATTTTTGAAGGAGATGACCAATGTGCGGCCTTCCGGAGACGTATTAAAAATTTTGATTTTCCCTCGGACCAGTACGTACAACGAATGTGAGGGTTCCCCCTGCGTGCAGATCAGTTCACTTTGATCATATCCATAAAGCGTCAAGTAAGGCAGCAGCGCTTCGGGAAACACACTACGGAGTTTGTACATGTCCATATAATCGGCCAATAAAGCCGGATCCGCAATTTCTTTCATGACCGTTCTCTCCCCGAGGCCCGAATCTACTAAAACTTAAGAATGACGACGCCTGCAATCATCATTCCGATACCAATAAATTGCGGCAGACGCATTTTTTGCTTTGGCACGCCAAACCATCCCATGCTATCGATGAAGAAGGTCATGCACAGCTGAGCGATCAATACCGCGGAAATGGTCAAGGTCACCCCAACTTGCTGAATCGCCGTAACGTTAGTAAAAATAATGATCGCCGCCAAGGCACCGCCGCTGACATACAGCGGACGAACTCGCCGCAAATCTGTAAACCCTCCATCGCGGACGAACAGCCAAATCAGCAGCGCCGCCACAAAGCCGGTAAACTGGGTCAGCGCCGCCGCCGGCCAAGTGCCGATGTCCGCACTGATTCGGGTATTGGCCACCCCCTGTAGGGTGATGAACGCCCCGGCCAAAAACGCAAATAACAATCCCCTCATTCTCTCTCTCCTCTTAATGGATCTTCCGATCCTTTATGTCAATACCTTATTAAAGGATATCTTCTGCCGTTTGAAAAGGACATATGTCCTGAAAGATGAAAAAGCGGTTAAAATAAAAATAAATCAACGGAAACACATACGGAGGACACGGCATGCCATGGACTTTCAACACCTTAACAGAATGGGATGAGGTTTGGTGGGACAAGCTTAGACCGATTTATCGAGAGGCATTTCCGCACGGGGCCAAGCCGGAGAAAGTGCTGCGGAGCATGCTGGATCGGGGGATCGCGAGCTTGCATGCGGGACTACAAGAAGGCGAAGCGGTTGCCATGGCCGTCACCGGCTTCTGCGGCGGGAAAGGCCGCAAACGCATGATCCTTGATTACATGGCGGTCTGTCAAGATCAAAGGGGGCAAGGACTCGGTCGCCTCTTTTTCTCACAGATCCGTGACTATGCCGAGCGGGAACACCAAGCCGAGGCCATCGTGATCGAGGCCGAAGCGGAAGACACGGAGATGAACCGGGAACGACTGCGATTTTGGATTCGTTGCGGATTTATCGCCACACCCTATGTCCATCAATATATCTGGGTTCCCGAACCTTACCGGGCTTTATATCTCCCTTTGAATGACCACTTTACCTTAACCGATGACGGCAAAACGCTCTTTCGGGACATCACTTCATTTCATCATCAATCGTTTCGTGGTCAATAGATTCTCTTAAAGGGCCTATTGTCCCTAATGTCCTTTTTGCTTGCTTGCGTAAATTTTCGTAAGCAATGCCTCAAGCTGATGTTTCTCCGCTTCGCTTAACTCAGCCGTCAACCGACGGTTAAAATCCGCCAAGATTTGCCGAAGCGTGGGCTCGAAATCCCGGCCCTTTTCCGTAGGATATAACAGGATCGACCTGCGATCATGCTCGTCTACCCGGCGTTCAATGAACCCGGCCTCCTCCAATTGCTTGACGCAGCGGGTCGTGGTCGCCTTGTCAAATTTCATCTGACTCGTTAGTTGGTCTTGGTTTAAACCGGGAGTCGTTAATATGGCCAACAAGTAGCTGTGATTCCCACCGCCGCCGATTTCGTACGGCTTCAATAACGTGGCCAGCTCTTTTTGATTGATCCGCTGAAGATACGCGATCAATTTGCCAACGGAAGGGTTGTTCATTCCCCTGCACCTCTTTGCGATGATCTGGTTTACGCAAATTCTACCCGATATCAGTTGCGCTCGCAACTAAATTGGAGTAAACTGATGATGCTCAAATTAGTTGCGGTCGCAACAAAGTGATTCGGATCTAGATAAAGTGAGGTGTAGTGCCATGTCTTCCAAGAGTTTTGACCTTCGGATGACTTCATATCAGGAAGACCCGGACATCCAGCGGAAACGTTGGCTGATCCTGATCGTGCTGAATTTATTTACCTTTATGTCGACTCTCGACGGCAGTATCGTTAACATTGCCTTGCCCGTGATCTCCAAGGAAATGAAGCTGAGCGTGGCGCAGGCGGAATGGGTCGTCACGGCGTATTTAATGATGATTTGCGCTGCCATTCTCTTCTTTGGGAAGCTGGGAGATATCGTTGGGAAAATCAAGGTGTTCAAATGGGGAATGGTGATCTTTACCGTAGGTTCCCTGCTATGCGGCTTTAGCTTCAGCTTGCCGCTTCTCGTCGGATCTCGTCTTCTGCAGGCGCTTGGAGCATCGATGACCATGGCCAACAGCCAAGGGATTGTGACCGATATCTTCCCGGCCAATGAGCGAGGGAAAGCGCTTGGGCTTATCGGCACCTTCGTCTCCCTTGGCAGTATCGCCGGTCCGAGCCTGGGAGGCGTCATTGTATCGAGTTTAGGCTGGGAATATATCTTTTGGGTGAACCTTCCTGTCGGTCTCATTGCTATTGGCATCGGCTGGAGAATGCTCCCTGCGGATCGTACCAAATTGAAGGTGAATATCGATAAAGCCGGCAGCCTGCTGTTTCCGGTCTTTATCCTCGCTCTGTTCTCCGGCCTGCTGCTGGGTCAGCAGATCGGATACCAGGATATTCGGATCATCGGCGCGCTCGCTCTGGCCGCCATCGTGTTCATCGTGTTTCTCTGGGTCGAGAAACGCAGTGAAGCCCCGATGCTCCAGCTTACCTTATTCCGCAATCCGTTGTTCAGCTTAAGTATCCTGACCGGATTCTTAGTATTTGTAGCCAATTTCTGCTTTAACATCATTGCGCCGTTTTATACGCAAAGCATTTTAAACCTCTCGCCTTCCCATGCCGGATTCTTGATGATGTTATTCCCGATCGTTATGGTCATCGTGGCACCGCTCAGCGGCGCGTTATCCGACAAGATCGGCTCCGAGTTGCTGACGTTCGCTGGGCTGATCGTGATGGTCATCGCGCAGATCGGGTTAGCCCGGCTGCATGACAGCAGTCCCATCGCGCTAGTCGGCGTATGGATCGCCATGCTGGGTCTCGGCAGTGGCTTGTTTCAATCGCCGAACAACTCGCTCGTGATGTCGAAGATTCCGAAAACCCAGCTGGGCATCGCCGGCAGCATCAACTCGCTCGTCCGCAACATCGGGATGGTCGTTGGCATTACGGTCGCAACCACTACGCTGTTCAGCGTCATGAGCAGCCGGGCAGGCCGCCGGGTGACCGGATTGGTGCCGGATCGTCCCGATTTATTTCTAACCGGAATGCATGTCGTATTTATGACTTCCGCTTCCATCTGTCTAGTAGCCGCGCTCCTGACGGGCTGGCGGTTTTGGTCCGCACGACGGGCGGTGCGACGCGAGCAGGTCCGATCCACGTAATCCATAAAAAATCCGTACAGGTGTAAGATGACACCCGTACGGATTATTTTTTATTCCGTCCACTCAAGCCCTTCCAGGATTCGATATTTCAATAACGCAAGCAGGAAATCCTCGTAATAATCTTTGCGTACGATGATCTTATATTGACGCTCCTGATCCTGGTTCAAGTAAAACAAGACATCGGTATAGACATCGTTATCTTCGAACCTTTTCTGCACTTCCCGCATGTTAGATAATAGCGGTTCCTCTTGAAGAAATGTCAATTCGAACTCCACGTCCACATCGTTTGCCGTCTCACGGATCTGGACTCGTTCCGAATCGATACGGTATTTTAGCGGCATGCCCCGTCCCCCTCACGCTTGGATGGCCTAAGGATACCGTGTCTCTTCCTCAAAGTCAACTTTGGGAAAATACGGTTAACCGGTACCGCTCGTACTCTTCGGGGGTATCGATATCGCGAGGCGCTTTACCTGGAATTCTCACACTGTAAAGGTGATCTTGATAGAGGTGCAGCAGCTCCTTGGCACCGGCGTCACCGTCCAAAGCCATCAATTTGGGGAACAGCTGGGCGGCAAACAATACGGGATGGGCCGGACGATCGTCATAACGCGATTGAACGATCCCGGCGCCGGTATGGATGAACGCTTCAGCCACCTGTCGTATGGCCTCCGGCGAAATTTCCGGCTGATCTCCCAGCAGGATCAAGACCGCCGACGGCGAATGGCACTCTTCCAGCTGCCGGATTCCCGCCGCTAGTGAGGCACCTAGCCCCCGGTCGGCACGCGTCGTTGTCAACCATTCAACGGGCAAACCATCGACGTGCTCGCGTCGAAGCGGTCCGTCCTTGGGGGCTATGACGGCCACCCGAACATTCGCGGCCGCCAGCGCCTGATGCACCGTTTGCTTAAGCAGATTTCCGTGCGGTGCTGGCAGCAACAGCTTAGGTTTTCCCATCCGCCGAGAAGCGCCGCCGGCCAGAATCAGCGCCCAAATGTCCCTTTTATCTGCTGCGCGTTCACACACGACAAGACTCCGGGAAGATCGGCTCGTCAAGGAACGAAGACTGTGAAGGGGTGGCGGTTGGGGTGCGAGCTCCGCTTCCTGCTGCTTTACGATCGCGTAGAAATCCCCCGCTGCGGCTGTTTTTGACGGCGGTCATTTCCGCCAGGATGCTCATCGCGATTTCCTCGGGCGTTTCCGCGCCGATGTCCAGGCCCACTGGGGAATACAACTTCGCCAGCAACTGGGGGTCTATGCTGCCGTCCGACCCGCCTCCGTTCGAATTCGACTCCAGGATCTTCTCCAACCGGTAACGAGAACCGACTAGTCCGAGATAGGCGACCTCCGGCGTTAACATCCGGTGGACCGCCTCCCGGTCCAGATCAAGATTATGGGACATGACGACGACGTATTTCCCTTTCACGTCGACTTGTTCGAACGCATAACGTGGGATCACCCGCAGCTCGTCCGCTGCGGGGAACCGCTCCCGCGTCGCCTTGTCCGTCGCATGATACGCGACGGTCACGCGCCACTGCAGCCGGCGAGCCAGGCTGCAGAGCAAGCGCGCATCGTCGCCGACGCCGACGATGACCAGCTCCGGGCGCGGTGCGACCCGCTCCAGTAGCAGCTCCAGCTGCGTGCTGCCCTCGGGGAGTCGCACCAGCCCGGCCCGCCGGCCCGCGCCCAGCAGGCCGGCTTCCTCCGCCGCGGCGACGAGCGTGCGGCGCGCGCCCGGCGGCACGGCGGCGGGATCGGAGGAACCGATCACCGTCGCCGCCACGTACGGCTCGCGCGTCTCCACGCGCCGCCGCAAATCGCCGAGGATCCGGTCCGCCGCGTCCGGCGAACGGACCGGATCAAACGGCTCGAGCCACACCGTGATCGCCCCGTTGCACCCGAGGCCGATTCCCCATACCTCGTCTTCCCCGATGCGGAAGTCGTAGAACAGCTTGCGCGGCTCGAGCGTCCGAAGTACCTCTTGCGCATGCTCGCGCAGGTCTTCTTCGATGCACCCGCCGCTTAAGATGCCCGTTACCTCACCATCGACATGGATGAGGCAGCGCGCTCCTTCTCGGCGATAAGCCGAACCGTCCACATCGACGATAGTGGCGACGACGCAAGCCCGGCTCTCCGATAGGCACGCTTCCAGCTCACGGCTTAGCTCCTCCATGTTCTCGTCATCTCCTGTCTTCGTTCTTGTCCGTTGTTCCCCTTCAGAACCGGCCTTCTTCATAGAGGCTATAAAGTTGCATAAAGGTCAACATTTTCGATGGGTGAAGTAACCCCCGGGCGCAAATGCTGACTAAAGTGCAACAAATTCCGTGATTTTCGAGAAACAAGCTCAAATTTGTTGCAGTTTCTGCAGCATTATTCCCTCTGCACGGGTTTCTCGCCTAAAAATGTTGTACTTATTACAACATTTCCTCCAGCAAACTCTAACCTTGCGATTGCAGCGACATCCACACCCGCTCCGCCGACAGCGGCAGCACCTGGCCGCGCCGCCCCGTCGCATGGGCGATCGCGTTGGCGATCGCGCCCGGAACCGGGTCCAGTGCCACCTCGCCCAGCGATTTGGCGCCGAACGGGCCATGGGGATCCGCTTCCTGTACGAAATGTACCTGCACATCGGGCATATCCTTAGCTCCCGGCATCCGATAATCCATCATCGATGGATTCATCACTTTACCTTCCTGTACGATCAGATCCTCCATCGTGACCCAACCGATGCCTTGAGCCACGGCGCCTAGCACTTGGCTTTTGGCCATCGTCTCGTGTAGGATGGTCCCTGAGTCATGCACGGCCCAGTAACCGACCACTTTCGTTCGACCGGTGTCTGGATCCACCTCAACCTCGGCCACATGAGCGGCAAACGGATAGTTGGGCGAGGGGTGCCCAAAATAAGTGGCATCCGGCAGCTCCGTATCCGGTACGTAAGTCTCCTTGACGGTCAGCTCCTCGCCGGCATGGCGGGCACGGAACCAATCGACGACATCGCCAAGCGCAAATGTCTTCCCATCGTGCTTCACGACACCTTCCTCAAACACCGCTCCTTCGCCAAGCGCCTGAACCGCCAACTGCTGAATTTCACGCAGCAAGGATTCCGCCGCTTTTTGCACCGCATTCCCGCCCATCACCGTACTTCGAGACGCTAGCGTCCCGATGCCAAACGGATACCGTCCCGTATCGCCGGATTTCACCAGGATCTCGTCTTCGGGGATCCCCAGCACACGGCTGGCGATTCGAGCGTAGGTCAATGTCATCCCTTGGCCAAGCTCAATTTCGCCGGTTTCCACCTCCACAAATCCGCCCGGTTTGACGCGAATCACCGCCGTCGAGCCGTCAAAGCGCGGATCGATGGCGCGAAAGCCCGAGACGTGATTGGCCACCGCAAGGCCGAGCCCCCGGTAAGGTGGCAACTCCTTCCGCCGATTCCAGCCGGACAATTCCTTGACCTGTTCGATGCATTCCTCCAAATTGCAGGTGTCCAGACGATAACCGTGCAGCGTCGTATCCCCGGAGTGGACGATGTTCTTGAGACGCAGCTCGGCCGGGTCCATCCCCAGCTCCAGCGCGATTTCATCAATGACGCTCTCCACTGCGAATAACATCTCCGCATTACCGAATCCGCGCATGCACGTAGTTGGACTATTGTTCGTGTATACCAGATAACCCGTCGACTTCACGTTGTGGAAATGATAGATGTTGTCAGCCCGAGTGCAGGCCGTTGCGATTACGTTTGGACTCCAATAAACCCGAGCCCCCGCATCCGCGTACACCGTCAAGTCTTTGTATACGAAGTTCCCTTCCGCATCCGCGCCGATTTCAATATCGAAGGTCAGCGGTACGCGGGGATGGGCGGTAATCATATCTTCATAGCGGTCCAAAATGATCTTCACATGCCGTCCCGTCACCATCGCCAGCGCCGCGGCAATCACATGAACCTTCAGGACGTATTTCGCGCCAAAAGACCCCCCAATCGGCGGTACAATAATCCGCACCTTATCCTCCGGCAAACCAAACCCGGCGGCATAGGCTTCCCGTGCCCGGTACGGAATATGAGAAGGCGCCCAAATGGTGATGCCCTCCTCCTCCGACCAAAACGCGATCGCTCCGACCGGCTCCAAATGCCCTTGATAGATTCGGTTGGACACGTAACGTCCGCCTTTGACGATCGCCGCTTTCTTCTTGCCTTCCTCCAGGTCGCCGCGCGCAACATCCACTTTCATCGGCCGGTTGAGCTCCACCTCCTCGTGGATCTGCGGAGCTCCTGAAACCATCGCGGCCTCCGGATCAAAGACCCCCTCCAGCGGCTCTAACTCGACCTCAATCAGCGCCAGCGCCTGCTCGGCGGCTTCTTTCGTTTCCGCAGCAACCGCGGCAATTTCATCGCCGATGAACAGCACGCGATCCTTGGCAAGGATGTTCCAGTCCTTGAATTTGGTTGGTCCATACTTGTGGTTCGGCACATCGTCCGCGGTAATGACGGCATGTACGCCTTCCACATGGCGCGCTTTCTCCACGTTTATCCGTTTGATCCGCGCATGCGCGTAAGGGCTGCGATAAATCGCCCCGATCAACTGGCCGGGAAAATTCAAGTCGTGAAGGTAACGAGTTTGCCCTTCCAGCTTCGACTTCAGATCCAGCGGCTTTGGCTTCAGCGCCGGATTGACCTGCTTGCTCGACAGATTCGGGTCGGCTGGATTCATGACCTTGGCGTCCGTCGATTTGCTTGGCTGCTGCATGCGGTTCATCGTCATCGCACGGCTCCTTTCGAGGCCAGGACGTGCTCCGCCGCTTCAATGATGCCGCGGTAACCGGTACACCGGCACAGATTGTTCTTCAGCGCCGCTCCAATGTCGCCGCCGAATAAAGCGGGATTTTGCAGCCAGGCCCAAGTCGCCATCATGACCCCCGGGGTACAGAAGCCGCATTGCACGCCGCCGTACTCCTGCATCGCCTGTTCCAACTCCCGAAATTCGGCATGCCGAGCCAAGCCCTCGATCGTTTCGATCATTTGTCCTTGCGCCGAAGCGGCCGGAACCAAGCAGGAGACGACCGGTTGACCGTCAAGCAGCACCGTACAGGCTCCGCATTCGCCGGTCCGGCAACCGATTTTCGTCCCCGTCAGGCCTTGCCCTTCGCGGATGACATCCGCCAGGCTAGCTGTAGCTTCGCCGTTCCAGGTCACTTCCTCGCCATTGATTGTTAACGTCATGCTAGGGTTATGGTTAAGTCCGCCGTTCATCTGGCAGCACCTTCTTTCCTTGCTTATGCTTATGTGTTTTGTACGGAGGAATGGAAGACCTCTTGCGGCTTCGGCGTGAAGCTGCGATCAAGCAGGCCGTCTTCCTGCAGATAAGTAATAAACGTCTCGATTTGCGCCCAGTTGGCGCTAACGCCGTACGGCCACATATCGCCGTTCATCAGCTTGGCCGATTGCTCGACGGATTCCCAAACGAACGGGTTGGAGGTTGCGTTGCGAATCGTCTCCAGCAACCCGGCGATGCCTTCGTCCTTGATTTCCCGCATAAGCTCGTACAGCTGCTTTGGCAGCTCGGGGAATTGCTCGACCGTTTCCGCCTTCAGAGAAACCAAGTGCATAATCGGAAAAATCCCCGTGCGCCCGTAATACTCCCGCTCCACGTTCCAGACATCGGGGAACAACCGGCGTAATACGCCGCCTTCGCCCGAAGCGGGGAACAGCTTGGCCGGAGGCCGACGAGCCGTCATGATCGCATCCACCTTGCCTTCGGCCAATGCCTCAAAAATATCGCCTTCCGTCAAGGTCGCCGGAATGTCCACAGGTACGCGCTCCGGACGGAACGTAAACCACTCCATCTCCTCATTGGCAATGCCCCATTCGTGCCGGAACATGCCCCGTACCCATACGGCAGCCGTCATTTGAAACTCCGGAAAGCCAAACCGTTTTCCCTTCAGTTCGGAGGGATGCGTGTATGGACTGTCCGAGCGCACATAAATCGCGTTGTGCCGGAACGACCGTGAAAGAAATGCTGGAATCGCCGTTAACCGCGTATCTCCGCCGCCTTTGGCGATCAGGTAAGAGGCGAGTGAAAGCTCGGATACATCATAGGAGGCCTGTGAAATTTGCTTTACAAAAATCTCTTCGATCGACTCCTGCTGAACGTCCAGTTCAAAACCAGTCAGTGGTTTAACACCGTTTAGTAGTCTTAAGGTGCGGTCGCTTTCCGACATCGCCACCGTCAATTTAGTTCCCGTCATCATTGATACCCTCCCCCTCGTTACAGGCCGTTTGCGAGCAGAGCGTTCGCGGCCCGTTTAATATAGGTTCCAACTAATGCGCGGCGGTAATCCGCACTGGCGCGCACGTCGGTGATCGGTGAGCTGCGCCGGGTGTACAAATCGCTGAGCTCATCCAACTTGGCGGAGGTGAGTTCGCCGCTCCACCGCTGCTCGTCCTCCGCGCCCAGCACGAAGGGCTTGGGCGCCGCTGCGCCCACCGCGGCGGTCCCCCACTCGATCTCGCTCCCTTTGCCTTGCAGCAGCAAGGCGACGGAGACGATCGAGATGTCGGTTGCCGCGCGCTGATCATGCCGCAGAAACACCTGCGGCACCTCCAGCATCCGGGCCGGGATGAACAGCGACGCGATAAGCTCGCGTTCGCGAAGCTGGGTCGTCTTCGGCCCGGAAATGAAGTCCGCGATCGGCACGCTGCGGATGCCGTCCGCCCCGGCCAGCCGGACTTCCGCTCGGTAAGCCACGAGCGGAACGACCATATCGGCTGCCGGGGAGGCGTTCGCCACATTGCCGCCAAGCGATGCGCGGTTTTGGATCTGCCAGCCGCCGACGATGCGGGCGGCCTGTTGCAGTGCGGGCACGACGCTGAACACGTCGCTGCCCCAAATTTCGGCCGCCGTCACCGCGGCGCCGATCTCAAGACCCGCTTCGGTCCGGCGGGTCAAATGCAGCTCCGGCACGCGCCGGATGTCGAGCCAGTCGGTATGCTCCGACTCGTACGATTTGCGCTGCGCGTTCACGAACAAATCGGTTCCCCCGCACACGATGCGGGGACTGCGCTCCCGAAGCTGCTCAAGCGCTTCGTCTAAACTGCGGGGCTGTAGCCAGGCCATAATTGCCCCTCCTTCATGTGAATATAGTTGTCTCTACTCCAGCGCCGTCGCCAAATCCTTGATCCACGGACGGCCGGTCAGCGGCTCGATCTTGACTTCGCTGTCCGGGACGGCGCGGATGCTGCACAAGTAGCCGGGTTTACCGTCAACAAACGCCGAGCATTCTTTGCAGGCGTTCGCGGACCGGCAGGAATAACGCACCGAGAAGGACGGGTCCTTATGCTCCCGAATCCAAAAAATCGCATCCAGCAAGCTCATGCCGTCTCGAAACGGAACCTCAAATTTCTCCAGGGAAGCGCCGCTTTCGGCATCGCCGCGAACTACGTTTAATGTAACAACTGCCATGTGAACTGTCTCCCTTCTTTCGTTACCGACTTACCAGACTTACTCGACTTACCCAACTCGCTTAAGGCTCGTCCGCTCCACTTACACGCCAACCGGCAGTTGAATTTCAGAAACGACCCATTCCCCCGCCTCATTCAAGACATAACTGTAGCTGGACGGCTGGGTAAGTGTATCGTCATAGTCCAGCCGCACATGCGCGCCGCGGGTTTCCTTCCGCTCCAGCGCGCCGAGCACAATCGCCTCGCTGACCTTCAGCATGTTGGCGGCCTCCAGCTTCTCGAACAGAGACAAAACAAATTTGTCCTGTTTCGCTAATGAAATGCTGTTAAGCTCCTCACGCAGCGCACGAAGATCCTCCAGCGCTTCCTGCAGGCCACTCTCGGCACGCAGCGGGCCGGCGCCTTTCCACATGATCTGTTGCAGCTTACGCTTAAACGTTTGAAGCGAAGCGGTATCCCGATCCACCGGTACGGGGTGCCAAAATCGGGTCAATCGCTCCATCTCCCGGTCAAACGCCCGCCGTACTGCCGCCTCATCCAGCTCGTTGCGTTTTTCCCGTGCAGCCGTTTCGCCCGCGATGCGTCCCGTTACCAGCGCTTCCGTGATCGCATTCCCGGATAAGCGATTAGCGCCATGCATCCCGTAGATCAGCTCACCCGACGCCAGCAATCCCGGTACCCGCGTGTGCATCGCTTCATCCACACGTACACCGCCCAGCATGAAGTGGGCCATTGGGGCGACTTCCACCATATCTTTGGTCAAATCGACGCCCTGGTTCCGCAAAATATCGATGACCGGGCCAAACGCTTCCTTCAGTTTTTCCTCGGGCACCATTGTGAAGTCGAGGTAAGCCCCGCCATGCGGCGTCCCGCGTCCGGCTTCCACCTCGCGGAAGATCGCCAGCGTCGTTTGATCGCGCGCCGCCGTATACTTGCCTGCGACTTCCCCGTTGTACTTGTCCATGAATTCTTCCATCTGCCCGTTCAGCAGACGCCCGCCCAACTTGTAGCGGAACGGATCCCACATAATCGGATCGATGCCGACAAGCGGCGGAAACAGATGGGCGATCGGGAAGAACTGAACCATCTCCATGTCACGCACCTCGGCTCCCGCCTCAGCCGCCAGCACAAATCCGTCACCGGTCATGTTCGCGGACGCGCTATTCCGTTCATAGACCTCCGTCAATCCGCCCGTAGCCAAAATAACCGACGAAGCAGCAATACTGATCGGACGATACGCCTCCATCTCGAAGCCGATCGCGCCAACCGCCCGGCCTTCCTCGACTACGACTTTCGTGATCATCACGTTTTTGAGGCGCTGGATCTTCTCGTCCTTCCAGATCGCCTTCTTTAAGCCAGCTGCCGTTGCGCCGCCCGTATTCAAAATATCAACATACACGCAGCGGGCCTTAGAATGCCCCGGAGCAAAAGCCTGTGAACGTTTGCCATCCGGCGTCCGGGCCCACTTCACGCCATAACCTTCCGCTTCAAGGATCACTTCCGGCCCCCGTTCCACAACGGCGCGGACGATGTTCGGATCCGCCAATCCCCGGCTCCCTTTCATCGTGTCCTCGAAGTGGACCTCCGGGTTATCCTCTTCTGCTTCACCTAATGCAACAGCCACGGTCATCTGGGCTAAAATCGTGGCCCCGCCCCGGCTAATCAAGCTCTTATCGGTCAAAATCACACGTGCGCCTTCATCAGCCGCCGCTCTTGCTGCCATCAATCCGGCGGCGCCGGAACCGACAACGAGCACATCGGTTTGCAAATGCAATGGTTCCATCCTGCTGTCTCCTCCTTTTGCGCTTATGCTTGTTGCCCCAGCGTGATCCCTGCCGATTGCACCGTAATCCCTGCAGCAGATAAGGAACTGCGGATCTTACCGGCAAACTCCAACGCATGGATGCCGTCACCGTGAATGCAAATCGTATCGGCTTGAATGGCTACATCGACGTTTTGCTGCGACAATACTTTACCTTCAGCGACCATACGGATCACCTGCTTCACCGATTGTTCTTCATCTGTGATTAAGGCGTCCGGTGAACGACGCGAGGTAAGCGAACCGTCAGATTGGTAGGTACGGTCGGAGAACACTTCGCTGGCCGTACGTAAACTTGCTTTCTTCCCGGCTTGGATCAACTCACTGCCCGCAAGGCCAAACAAAATCAACTCCGGATCTACTTTGTAGACCGCTTCAGCAATAGCCTCAGCCAAACCGGCGTTCCGAGCCGCCATATTATAAAGGGAACCATGCGCTTTCACGTGCTGCAGCTTCGCCCCTTGCGCGCGTACGAATCCCCATAGCGCACCGATCTGATAAACCACGATGTCGTAAGCCTCCTGTGGGGACAGGTCCATATCGCGACGCCCGAAGCCAACTAAATCCTGCAAGCCGGGATGCGCTCCCAGAGCGACCCCGTGATCCAAGGCCAACTTGACGGTTTGGCGCATCGTCGCTGGGTCACCCGCATGAAACCCGCAAGCGATGTTTGCCGAAGTCACGAATTTCAGAACCTCGCTGTCTCTGCCCAGCTTATAAGCGCCAAAGCTTTCCCCCATATCACAGTTCAAATCCACTACGTTATTCATGTTGATGCTCCTCTCACAAATAGTTCATGGCATAAATCATCATGGAAATGAAGAAACAAGCCAGCCTCAAGCGGCCCGTGGAAATTTTAAGATCCTTAGATCCGTCCCCGGCCGGTTGAGGCTAACATGCATTAAATTTGCCAATTGTTTTTCTCGTCCGAATTCAGCTCGCGGAGCGAAGCCAGATCGGCCAGTTCTACCTTATCCTTAGGAACGACGGCACGCTTTGGAAAGACGACCGGCGGCGCCGGTTTCGTGGCATCGACAATCACGGCGCTGGACATGCGCGGCGTATTTTTGCCTTCCGCATTGTACTCCCAGTTGGTCGGCAGCAATCCGCCCGGACCGTTCCAGCGCGGGATGACCAGCAAATCGCGTTCCGCATCGAACCGCGTACCAATCGCCCACGCCACCTCTTCTCCGTTAAAGACGTCGATGTCCTCATCCACGACCACGATATGACGCAAATTCTCTGGTTCGGTATTGAGTGCCGCAAAAGCCGCTTTTTTCACATCCGCATCCTTTTCCTTCTGAATCGAGAGATAACAGTTCATTCGGCTGTAAAAAGGAACGTTAACCGTTTTGAGACCCGGTACGATTTTCTTCACCGTTTGATAAATACTGCCCGACCGCGGAACCCCGCCCACAACTAAATGCTCCCGTCCGGAGGCGACAATATCCTGGAAGATGGCGTGATTCCGATAGGTGATGCGTTTGATGCGAATGGTCGGCACCGATCCTCCGCCGAGATAATGGCCTGGCCATTCCCCGAACGGCCCCTCGCTGTGGTCGTTATCCGGCAAAATTTCGCCTTCGAGGATGATCTCGGCATGTGCCGGCACGAGCAAATCGGAGGTATCCGCCTGCACGAGCTCCAGCGGTTCACCAATCAACGCGCCAGCCGCTTCATATTCGCCCCCGATGCCTTGAACCCGGGATACGGCGCCCATAATAAAGCCGGGATGATGTCCAAGAGCAATCGCAATGGGAGCCGGTTTACCTTGCTTTTTGTACTTCTTATAGATCAGTCCGCCATGGTGTGCGCCAAGGAACCAAACGCCCATATCACGCTCATTGAAGATTTGGTGACGATAAATTCCGGCATTAATCAACCCGGATTCGGGGTCGCGGATGATCATCACACCGGCCGATAAATACGGCCCGCCGTCCATCTCGTTGTGCACCGGGATCGGCAGTTTGGCCAGATCGACGTCCGCTTCTTCGATGACGTTCTCTTTGACTCTGGCAGCGGCGCGGTCCACGACCACCGGTTCAATTGGCTGCTGCAATTTCTCGCCGTATACCCGCGGAATGTCCTGTACCTCACATCCCAGATATAGAGCGATACGTTCGTAGGAGGTCAACAGATTGGAAACGCACGCCATCTGAGCTCCCTTCACCTTATTGAACAGCAAAGCGGGGTAATCGCCTTTCTCCGCCAGTGCCGCTGCATATGCGGTGATACCAAACCGCGGATCCACCTCCATGTCGACGAGCTTGATACTATTTGAATCGAATTGGTTCAATTGCCCGAGATAGGTTCTTAAATCTTTAGCCATGTGCGGATCGCCTTCTTTCCGTAGTATCGTCGGTCGTGAAATAAATCGGGCGAACCGAAAATCCACGCGATTCACCCGATCTATAGATCTAGCTTAAGGAAGTAATGAGAGGTCTACCGTATCGGCAAACGGAATTTCTTTTTCAAGGACGCCCGCTTCGATTTGGGTATTCGTTACGTTTTTCGCGCCCTCTTCGGATACCTTGAGTCCTGCCGGTACTTTTGCCAGTTGGTTTTTCACCGCGGTCTCCATGACATCGGCCGGAATTTGGTCAAACTCTTTCAGCATGGCTTCTACTGCGGAGGCCGGATCCTTCTGCACATGCTCGTTCACTTCATTGCTGACCTGAAGGAACCGCTTCATGGCATCCTGATTTTTGTCGACCCAATCCGTTTTTGCCATGACGGTAATCCCGGCAAAATCATACGGTGGATCGTACAGCACCCGATAATTTCCGGTCGCCACCATCTGGGAAATCGTCGGTTCGGAAACCATGCCGCCGGCAGCTTTGCCGCTTTCGATCGCTGCCAACATGGTAGCGCCGCTGCCGCCGTTGATGATTTGCACTTCTTTGTCCGCATCGATATTGGCGGTTTTCAAGCCTTCGCGCAGCCCGGTGTCGGACAAGCTGCCCACCTTGGTAACGGCCAACGTCGTTCCCTTCAAATCTTCAAGCGATTGGAACGGGGCATCCTTCTTCACAACCAGCGAATAGCCGACTCCATTGTAAATTTCGCCGTAGGCTTTAACGCCAAGACCGTTCTTTTGCTGTCTTAACACATGCTCGTAAGAACCCAATACGATGTCCAAGCTGCCGCCGACCAAGGCTTGCACCATATCGGCACCCGACGTAAAGCTTTGTTTTTCGATTGTAATTCCGGCTTTCTCATAGGAACCATCGTTAATGCCGATTTGTGCAATAATCGGAGTCATGCCGCCGCCGACCAGACCTACGCGGATCTTGACGTTTTCCGGCTGATTGGCGTTGCCGGCAGCACCACCATTATTTTCCGTTGGTGCGGCCGCATTGTTGTTTCCGCAAGCGCTGAGCAAAGCGATCGTCAGGACCAATAGCGAAGCCAGTATTGTTTTTGTTTTTTTCATAAGATTCCCCTCCTTGAATGGTTAGCTATCTTTCTAGCTTTATGGCTTCTCCGAATTTACTTCATCTCATTAAATAAATTGGAGTTCATCCCTTAACGATATTTCAGCAATCGCCGTTCGACTTGCACGATGATCTGTTCCAACACGACAGCGATGATCATGATGAGGACCAAGCCTGTAAAAATCCCCGTCGTATCCAGCATGTTGGACGAATACGTGATGTAATAGCCAAGCCCCCGGTTGGAACCAACCAACTCGGCGATAACGGACCCGATTAGAGCCATGCCGATGTTCAGACGCAAGCTCGTCAGAATCCATACGGTAATCGATGGCAGCACCACCCAGCGGAGCTTATGCGTCCATTTGGCTTTAAAGGTGCTCATCATATCCATCAAGTCTTTGTCGATGTTGCGCACGCCTTCGTAAGCATTGTAGAAAGCGACAAAGATGACCATCGCCACGACCATCAGAATTTTCGAGGTCATTCCGATCCCGAACCAGACGATAAACAAAGGAGCCAGCGATACCCGAGGTAAGCTGTACAAGGCCATAATGTAAGGGTAGACCCACTTTTGAAAAATACCGCTAAACGCGAGCAGAATCCCCAGCAACGTCCCTCCGAGCATCCCGATAATGAGACCGACGATGGATTCCTGAAGCGTGATGCTCATATGGAACCATAGATCCCCACTTGCGGTCATCTCAATGATTCGCTTCATGATCAAGGACGGCTTGCTCAGCCAAAAAGAATTAAACGCCGTGCCCGAGAGCAACTCCCATAATCCGATAAGAACGATAAATACGACCAATCTGCCGATCCACACGGCCGCGCTGCGATTCCCCCGCCCTGCCTTAGAGGAAGGAGAGCTGGCCGATGATGTCGTTGTTTTTGGTGCCATGGTGGTATCCTCCTCTCTCTATTCCCCGTCTGACATTTGGGCCCAAATTTCTTTCTGCAGCTCCTTAAACTGAGGATCGAAGCGGATGTCGTAAAAAGGACGCGGCCGCTCCAGATTCACTTTAAACTCTGCTTTGATCCGTCCCGGCCGGGAGGTCATCACGATGACCCGGTCGGAAAGCGCAATCGCCTCTTCGATATCGTGAGTGATGAACAGCACGCTTTTCCCGACATTTTCCCACAATTGCAAAAACTCTTCCCCGATCTTCACTCGGGTCTGGGCATCCAGCGGTCCAAATGGCTCGTCCATTAAATAAATCTCAGGGTCGTAAGCGAAGGTTCGCGCCAATGCGACCCGCTTGCGCATCCCGCCGGACAATTCTTTCGGATGGTAAGCGCCGAAACCTTCGAGTCCGACCATTTTCAGCAGCCGATTGGCTTCGGATAATTGCTCGTCTTTGGAAAGTGCCTTGATCTCCAGCGGGAGGCGGACATTGTCGATAACGCTTTTCCATGGGAGCAGTGCATCATTTTGAAATACCATTCCGACTTGGCTCGGCACGCCTTGGATTGCCTGACCATCCAGATAAGCACTCCCGGCGGCCGGCTTGAGCAGCCCGGAAACAACCTTCAGCAAGGTCGATTTGCCGCAACCGCTTGGGCCAACAACGGACACGAATTCGCCGTCCTCCACCTTGAGCTGGACATCCTCCAAAGCGACGGTGCGCTGACCCTTGGACTCATATTCCACACGCAAATCCCGAATCTCGAGTTTTGGATGGCTTTTGTTCTCCATAGTTAACTTCCTCCATACTGAATTTTCCAATCCTGCTGTCTGTTTATGCATGCCAGTCCAAGTCGCCCGATCCGAATTTACGTACGGAAGTCTCCAACTGATCCAGACCTTTCCGCAGCGTTTGAATCGCGTTTTCCCGGTTAATCAATTGCCGTTGCGCTTCTTGCAGGGTGACCTCCCGAAATCGAACCCGTGCACCTAAGTTGGTTTGGGCTAACAGCGGTAAATCCACGCTTGCGACTTGCGCAATTTTAGGATATCCTCCGGTTGTTTGGCGATCAGCCATCAAAATGATCGGGTTCCCATCAGGGGGTACCTGCACAGTTCCCATCGTCACGGCCGAGGAAATCATCTCTTTCGAATGATTCAACTGCAATGCTCGGCCTTTAAAACGGTAACCCATCCGGTCGGACTGCGGTAAAACCGCAAATTCCTCATGCCATAAATCGTGGTGGCTTTGTTCTTGAAACAACTCGTATTCCTCCCCAGGAATCAGCTGTACGATGGGATTCGCCGCATATTTGGGAAGCATCTCCGGAAATACGGCCCAACGGCTAACGGCGCCGGTTTCGTTGCTCGCCTCCCTGGCGAGTGAGCCAAACAAATGGGAGCCGCGCAAAGTCATTTCCCCCAACGTCAACCGATCGCCTGCAGTAAGTGCGCGACCCTCATAACCTCCGATGCCTGCCCTTAGATAAGTAGAACGGCTGTTCATACGAGCCGGAACATCGATCCCACCTCCTACTGCCAGGTAAGCGCGGCAGCCGAGTTTCATCGGACCAAATGTCAGCGAGCTGCCCTTAGGCACCAGCACCGTTCTCCACAACGGAATAGGCACCCCATTCAACTTGGGCGACAGATCGCCGCCGCAGAGCGAGATCAGTGCCGTTTGCTCGAATCGGATCACCGGACCCAGCAACGTGATTTCAAGTCCGGCCACCTCTTCCTCATTGCCGACCAACAAATTCGCAATACGTAATGCGAAGGCATCCATTGCTCCACTCACAATCACGCCGAATTTCTGGACGCCAAACCTTCCTAGATCCTGAACCGTGGTTAACAAGCCGGGTTTTTCGATCAAGAGGCTCATCGCACTTTCTCCTCCCATGCCTCAAATTGTTCACGGCTGATCGGATAGAAGCGGACAATATCTCCAGCTTGCAGTAAGGTTGGCGGCATTTGCTGCGGCTTGAATAACTCGATCGGAGTTTTGCCGATTAACTGCCAGCCTCCCGGGGTATCAATCGGATAAACGCCGGTCTGATCTCCGGCAATTCCGACGGTTCCGGCCGGAATAGACAAGCGGGGCGTTTCCCGCCGCGGGGTTGCGATCCGCTCGGACATCCCTCCTAAGTAAGCAAAACCGGGAGCAAACCCAAGCATATAAACCAGATAGTCCGCTGAACGATGAATCTCGACCACCTCTTGAGGCGTGAGTCCGTTGCTGGAGGCAACCGTTTCTAAATCCGGCCCGAAGTCCCCGCCATAACAGACGGG
This sequence comes from Paenibacillus sp. J53TS2, assembly GCF_018403305.1. Lineage (NCBI taxonomy): Bacteria > Bacillati > Bacillota > Bacilli > Caryophanales > Paenibacillaceae > Paenibacillus > Paenibacillus sp. J53TS2. The sequence continues at coordinate 13,085 of NZ_BOSK01000013.1, read as the reverse complement.
AATTTCAACGATTCTGGCTGGTGATGCATTAACGTCACGCAGTGTGAGAAGAAACTCAGACACGCTCGCCGCGGCCAGCTGGAACGGATTCACGATACGAACGTGATCCTCTTGTTCCACGGTTTCTGCAAGCAACTTCATCACGTCATAGTAAATCGTTACCGAAGTAAATGTCGGAACCACCTCGACCATCCAAGAAAAAGGATGCTGATCCAGATGTTCTGCCAACTGTCTGACCTTGAGATGAGTGTCTTTAAGAATCGAATCACCGAACTTCACGATCAACGCCGAATCTCCGAGTGGAGTGATGGGAATTTCTTCGGGTGACTGCGAGTAAGTCATGTTCGTCCTCCCATCCGAATTTCGGACTTTAAATCCCGAATTGCGAAACTTTTACTTAAAATCATTGTTAGGTAGAATTCCATAAAAATCAAGATTTTTTCATTAAAAAATTGAATCGATTTTCGTTGAGGTTCCGAATTTCGGAACGCAGTTACCGAATTTCGAATGCCCATATATACGATCATTATAGTAGGAATTAGACAAAAATCAAGCATAAATTTCCGTAACCGTTTGCTGGTTTTCAACTTTCTTCCATTCGTTGTATACTAATACAGAATGAACTAGAGGCCATGCAGGAGGCATAACGTGCAAACCACCAATAAACACAAGAACAAAACCGTGGTCAGGTCAATGGATCTACTCCAATTATTCCTGACCTATCCTAAGCTGAATATCAGCGAGATGGCCAAGTTATCGGGAATTCCTAAAACTTCGGTTCTACGTATGATCGGCTCCTTGGAAGAGATGGGGTTCTTAAAAAAAGATACGGAAGGCTCTTACTCCCTAGGATTACTCTTTCTTCAATACGGCAATCTGGTCGCGGAACGTTTGGACATCCGACATGTCGCATTGCCTGTCATGCAGCAGTTACGGGACGAGATCCAGGAGGCCATCCATTTGGTGCTGCGCGACGGCGACGAATGTATTTATATTGAAAAACTGGATACGGATCACCCCGTGCGACTGTTTACCAAAATCGGCCGAAAAGCCCCATTGTACGCCGGAGCGTCATCACGTATTATTTTAGCTTTTATGCCTGAGGCAGAGCGCGAGGAGTACCTGGATGCCACTGAGTTGCAACTCATCGCCACCGGCACGATCACTGACAAAACCAAGCTGCGCAAGATCCTGGAACGTTCTCGGCAGGATGGTTACTGCTTCAGTCGGTCCGAATTGGAGAACTACACTGCCGAGTTAAGTGCACCGATCTTCGATCATACCGGGCAAATCATTGCAGCACTCAGCGCTGCCGGGTTAGAGGTTCAGTTCGAGGAGGGGCGCATCGCCGAGCTCGTGAAGGACGTGCAGCAAGCAGCCAACGAAATCTCCCGGAGATTAGGTTATACTAATCAAATCCCGGTAGCGGTAACCTTATAAATCCCAATAAGCTTAAACAAGCCCGTCCCGGCAACTGCCGGAGACGGGCTTTGAAGTTTTAACGCCGGTACGAAGAAGACTTCCCTTCGATAACGACAACTTCCGGCTCAGGAACAAAACCATAATGTCGATCAAAGGCATCCTGTACGTGATGAATTAACTCGATCACGTCCGCTGCTTTCGCCCCTCCTATATTTTGAATCACATTGCCGTGAACGGGCGAAATTCGGGCATTGCCCCGTTGAACACCTCTCAAATGAAGTCGGTCTGCCAGTTTGCCGATCGGCTCGCCAACGGTATAATCGTTTTTGAACACCGACCCGCAGGAAGGATAAGTAAAATGCATTTTCCCTACACGATCCTGTACGACCTTTCGCAACGGGGCTAATGCCGAGTCTTCTCCCTTTTCCCCTTCTTTATCTTCCAACCAACCGATGAAGTGCAAAGCAAATTCAGGTAACCGAGTGGGTGGAAGCTTCCCTTCCCGAAGAGCAATCCATTCCGGTAACGCCAACAACGACACAGCTTCTCGGCTAATCGAGCTCAACTTAAACTCCGCTCCGACGATCAACCAGTTGCTGGAGTTGTCTTGAAATACGGATTGTTTATACCCAAATCCGCAGGCTTCCCGCCCTAGGGTTTGGATCCCGCTCGGCCGCTGTAAATCAACATAATGAACGTTGACCAACGTATCGCTGATATGGCGGTCAAAGTACTTGGCATTCATGTAAACTCCGCCGCCAACCGTTCCCGGCAGCAAAAAGGCAAAATCAAAATCGGAAATCCCCAGTCCATATCCAATCACGGCCAACATCGACATCGGCATTCCCGACGAAACAACCAATCGGTCCCCCTCGAGCTTGAAATCTACCATTTCCCGAGTCGTGAGAAATAAGGCATCGGGGTCAGGCCGATCGGGAAACAGCATATTTGAGCCCCCGCCAAAAAAAGTCGGCTCTATACCGCGGCGATACGCCTGCTCAAGCAGCTCCCGTAGTTGTTCTTGCGATCGAGGCGTTCCAACGAAGCGGGCCTCTCCCCCGATTTCATAGGTCGAGTAACGGGACAAGGCTTGCTCCGTCCGCAGTCCGGTTAAATTCCAGCTTGTCATAATAAGCACCTTCCTAACAATTTCCTATTCTATAATGTAATTTTAAGGAGCTTAGAAGACGGTTGAAACGGACACCTGATGCAACCTTTGCCGAACCGTCGAGGCGTACTTATCATCCGTTAATACCGTTAAATAATCTCCAGCTTGTATAGTAATATCCCCAGCGGGTATCAATTCCTGAGAACCTCTCTTTACGGAAACAATGAGGCAATGGCCGGGCCAATGGAATTCCTTAATTTGTAGTCCATCCAACGATGAACCTTTATGAATAGGAAATTCCATAATGATTTTCTCCGATGGTGTTCTGTCTTCTTCCCTTCTATCCTGACGTAGAAACCGACTGAGCAATACCTCATAAATGGGGTGCGAACGAAACATTTCCGCCGTCATATAAGCAACAAGACATACCACGCCTGTCGAAAGCAGATTGGTAAAGGAACCTGTCATCTCCGTAATTAGGATAATACCGGTGATGGGTGCCCTCACGCTGGCCGTAAAATAGCCAGCCATGGCCAGGATTAGAAACCCGCTTTCACTAAGAGCCCCTCCGGTTATTCCATTCACAGCTTTGCAGTACAGCACGCCGATCATCCCGCCAATGACCAGCATTGGTAGAAAAATGCCTCCAGGAGCCGAAGAGCCATAACTAAACATGGTAAATAGAAATTTCACAACAAAGATGATGATCAAAAACCGAAGTGGGAAGTTGCCAGAGATCATCTCATTGACCAGATGATTCCCACCCCCAAGAACCTGTGGCAGGCTTAAGCCAAGTACACCGGAGATGAGAAAGGGGAGTATAGGACGATATTCAGCCGGTACACGATTCATTTTTCGATATAAATCCTGAAAAACGTAGATTGCTTTGTTAAACCCCATCCCTGCGATTCCCACAACAAAACCCAATAGGATTAGGTGAAGATACTGATTAAGCGGCAGAGTGCTAATCGACGAAAAATGGAAGATTGGATTTAAACCAAAAAACTCCTTGGATACAAAATCAGCAACCAGCGAGGAGCCTAACGCAGCGATCATAATTAAAGGAGAAAAATTCATATGGACTTCTTCCAAGGCAAAAATGACCCCAGCGATCGGAGCGTTAAAAGCCGCGGCTAGCCCTGCGCTTGCCCCGCAAGTTATCAGCATATGTGTTTCGGTTTTCGAACGACGCAGCCATTCGCTAATTCCCTGTCCGACACTAGCCCCGATTTGGATCGAAGGACCCTCTCTGCCCAGGGACAAACCAGTACCGATGCTTAGCGTCCCCCCAAGAAATTTTGCTAATAACGTTTTCCACCAGTTCATTTGCAGCTTGTTCTGCAAAATTCCTTTCACTTGCGGGATACCGCTGCCGGAAATCATCGGCTGCATGTTTACTAGCTTTCCCGTCAACCAACCAGCCCCTATCAGAAATAAGGCCCAAACAGGAATCAGCAACAGATGATGATTGAGAAAATCGTACAAACCCAAAATAAGTTCCAAAGTTTTCTCAAGTACATAACGGTACAATACAACGACGATTCCTGCTGCTAGCCCCACCGCGATTCCGCCAGCAAGCAGGCGAAACTTAAAATTAAACCAAACGGACAAGATACGACTCGTTTCATTTTCTTGCAAAGTACAAACCTTCTTTGTTGAATTCATTTACTTCTTTATATATGTTAATAATACACAGAGTATTGCATCAAGTTAGCCGAATAAAGGTTGCAAATACGCGAATGAATGCCGAAGTATCAAACATAAGGGCTGAAAGGATTTCATCCTATTCAGCCCCTTTGTCCATATTCAATTACTCAGCAAATTCCACGTTATGATACACTTGCTGCACGTCTTCTAAGTCCTCCAGCGCGTCAATCAGTTTCTCAAATTGCGCTTCGGCATCCGCCGGTAGAGTAACGTAGTTTTGCGCCAGCATGGTCAATTCCGCAACCGTAAACTCCGTGATTCCGGCGTTTTTGAGCGCTTCCTGAACGGAATGGAATTGATCCGGCTCGGCATAAACGATGACCGCCTCGTCCTCCTCGACGATATCACGCACCTCGAGATCGGCTTCCATCAGGATTTCAAACACTTCATCGATGGTCTTGCCTTCCATCCCGATGACCGCTGTCGCGTCAAACATATAAGAAACCGATCCGCTTACGCCCATGTTCCCGCCATTCTTGTTGAAAGCGGAACGTACTTCCGGTGCGGTACGGTTCACGTTATTCGTCAATGTATCTACAATCACCATGGAGCCGTTCGGCCCAAAGCCTTCGTAACGCAACTCCTGGTATACTTCGTCCGAACTGCCCTTGGCCTTATCGAGGGCGCGGTCAATGATCGCCTTAGGTACATTGTACGTTTTTGCCCGTTCCAGAACGACCTTCAAAGCGCGGTTCGATTCCGGATCCGGTTCGCCTTTCTTGGCGGCAACATAAATTTCGACGCCGAATTTCGCGTAGATCCGGCTGGTATTGGCGTCTTTCGAAGCTTTCTTCTCTTTAATATTGTTCCATTTGCGGCCCATACTGTTCCCACTTTCTTAATAATCTACCTAACTATTATAACCAACAACTGATTTCGCGGCAATGAATGACAGAGTCCCTTTCCCAGTTACCCATTGAGCGCCTTTTCACCCTTCTAAATCAGATCGGCCGCCCACAACAAAAATGCCCTATGAATTGACATAGGACATTTTTATTACTAGTTTATACGTCTGCGTTTTACTCCGAAGGCACTGCACTTGCATCCATATACACAATTTCCCACAAATGACCGTCAGGATCTTGAAAGCTCCAAGTATACATAAACCCATGGTCTACCGGATCGCTGTAAGGTTTGCCGCCGGAGGCGAGCGCTTTATTCACAATATCATCCACCTGATTCCGGCTATCAGCCGACAATGCGACGATAACCTCAGAATGGCCCGAGGTGTCCGGGATCTCTTTCTTAGTAAACGATTTAAAGTATTCTTCGGTCAGCAGCATGGCGAAGATATTCTCGCCAATTACCAGGCAAGCCGCTTTCTCATCGGTAAATTGCGGGTTGAATTCAAATCCGAGTGCTTGAAAGAAATTCATGGATCTCTGCAAATCTTTGATGGGGAGGTTAACAAAAATATTGCTCAAGGTCACTGCCATCGGATCACCCCTATTTCAAATTTAAAACAATTATACCTGATGAAACCAGAGATTACTAGACGAGCGCTACAGCATTTTCGTCGTCCACGATTCGCAGTTCCACGTCTCTGTGACGACATCGCGATAGAATTCCGGTTCGTGAGAAATCAACAGAATACTGCCCTTGTAGGCTTGCAAGGCACGTTTCAGCTCATCCTTTGCATCAACGTCCAAATGGTTCGTAGGTTCGTCGAGCACCAGCAGATTGGTTTCCCGGTTAATCAGTTTGCATAACCGAACCTTTGCTTTCTCGCCGCCACTCAGCACGGCAACCTTGCTCTCGATATGTTTGGTTGTCAGACCGCATTTGGCTAAGGCTGCACGTACCTCGAACTGCGTATACGAAGGGAACTCGTTCCAGATTTCCTCGATACATGTATTGTAGTTGGCGTCCTTCATTTCCTGCTCGAAGTAGCCGATCTCCAGTAAATCGCCGAGGCGTGCCGAGCCGGAGATCGCCGGGATTTGACCCAGGATGCTGCGCAGGAGCGTCGTTTTCCCGATCCCGTTTGCACCGACAAGGGCGATTTTTTGCCCGCGTTCCATCCGCAGATTGAGCGGTCTCGATAACGGTGAATCGTACCCGATCACCAGATCCGTTGTCTCAAAGATCAGCTTGCCGGATGTCCGGGCATCTTTGAAGTTAAATTGTGGTTTCGGCTTCTCCTTTGCCAGCTCGATGATATCCATCTTGTCGAGCTTCTTCTGCCGCGACATCGCCATGTTGCGTGTCGCCACGCTGGCTTTGTTGCGCGCCACAAAGTCCTTAAGGTCAGCGATCTCTTGCTGCTGACGTTTGTAGGCGGACTCCAACTGTAGCTTTTTCGCCTCGTACACCTGCAGAAAATTATCATAGTCGCCAACGTAGCGGTTCAGCTCTTGATTTTCCATATGGTAAATCAAGTTAATGACGCTATTCAGGAACGGGATGTCGTGCGAAATCAGGATAAATGCGTTCTCATATTCCTGTAAATATCGCTTTAACCATTCGATATGTTGTTCATCCAAATAGTTGGTTGGCTCGTCAAGCAACAGAATGTCAGGCTTCTCAAGCAGAAGCTTGGCCAGCAGCACTTTGGTCCGCTGCCCCCCGCTGAGGTCATTGACATCCTTATCGAGTCCGATATCGGTTAATCCCAAGCCACGGGCCGTTTCATCGATCTTCGCATCGATCAGGTAAAAGTCCTGATTCGTGAGCGTATCCTGTATCGTGCCCACGTCTTCGAGCAACTGCTCCAGTTCTTCCGGCGACACCTCGCCCATTTTGCCATACATATCGTTCATTTCCTGTTCCAAGTCAAACAGGTATTGGAAGGCTCCGCGCAGCACGTCGCGGATTGTCATCCCTTTCTCCAACACCGCATGTTGGTCCAGATAACCGACACGCGTGCGTCTAGCCCATTCGACTTTGCCTTCGTCTGGCTGCAGCTTCCCCGTAATAATGTTCATGAACGTCGATTTGCCCTCGCCATTGGCTCCGACTAGTCCGATATGCTCACCTTTCAACAGGCGGAAGGACACGTCATTAAAGATGGCCCGATCCCCAAAACCGTGACTTAACCGTTCTACGTTTAAAATACTCATTGAATTTTAACACCTTTTCTATAGGAAATATGGTTGGTAACTCTCGATTTAAGCAAAAAGGGTACACTCGACATATTATACTGGTTAATCGGGGTAAAGCTCAATACGGCGGGGAAATTTAGTAGAAAAAAGCGCCGTCCCGAATCTCCTTCGGGCGACGCTTGTGTGCTGATATTTCTTAAAACCCTAAAATCTCGTCAATTCGGCGAAGCTCCTCCGACGTAAACGTCGGATGGGTCAAAGCGCCAACCGCATCTTCGATTTGGCTCACCTTGCTGGCGCCAATCAGTGCGGAGGTCACTCTACCTCCACGCAACACCCAACTCAAGGCCATCTGCGATAGCTTCTGTCCTCTTGTAGCTGCCAATTCATTCAACTGCTTGATTTTCGTGATCCGTTCCTCATTCAAGTCCTCCGGACGAAGGAATACACTAGGTCCGGCAGCACGGGAGTCCGGTGCAATTCCGTTCAAATAACGGTCGGTCAGAATACCTTTCTCGAGTGGGGAGAACACGATCGAGCCGATGCCTTCTTCCTCCAGTACATCCTGCAGCCCCTCCTCGATCCAGCGGTTCATCATCGAATAGTTTGGCTGATGGATGACGGCTGGTGTACCCAATTGTTTCAGGATCCGTGACGCCTCCCGCGTCTCTTCCGGACGATAGTTGGACAGTCCGACATATAGCGCTTTCCCTTGGCGTACGATGAGGTCGAGTGCGGCCATCGTTTCTTCCAGCGGCGTGTTTGGATCCGGACGATGATGGTAGAAAATATCAACATATTCCAGTCCCATCCGCTTCAAGCTTTGATCCAGGCTTGAGACCAGATATTTTTTCGAACCCCATTCTCCATAGGGTCCTGGCCACATGTAATAACCCGCTTTGGTAGAAATGATCATCTCGTCGCGATAGGGACGAAGATCCTCGCGAAGCACCCGTCCAAACGTTTCCTCGGCAGAGCCTGCCGGCGGTCCATAATTGTTGGCCAGATCGAAATGCGTGATCCCTAAATCGAATGCTCGGTGCAGCATGGCACGCCCATTCTCGAGCACATCGATCCCGCCGAAATTATGCCATAGGCCGAGTGAGACGGCTGGTAACTTCAATCCGCTCCGTCCCGAACAGTTATATGTCATCGTTTCGTATCTGTTGTCAGCTGCTTGATACATGAATGTTTGTCCTCCTTTAGTGTTTTATATGTTCAATATAATACACCGGGAGCGGCACACCTATATCAACACGGATGATTCCTATGGCATAATGTCTGATTATTGGAATTTCCCACGATAGTCGGTAGGTGAGACACCCCTCTTTTTCTTGAACATTTTGGAGAATAGCAAAGCATCTTGATATCCGACCGAGCGCGCAACTTCGGCGATTGAATAGTGGGCCTTCTCCAGTAAAAAGCAGGCCTTCTCCATCCGGTAATTCAACAGATATTGCTGCGGCGGCATTCCTGTAACCTGCTTAAACAGTGACGATAAATATTTCCGGTCTAGCCCTACGATCGCGGCTAACTGGCCAACGGTAATCTCTTCGCTATAATGACTATGCAGGAAATCAAGGCAGTGATGGATATACGCATCTTTTGCTTGTGTGCTTGCAGCGTTAGAACTTCCGGATGCAGGGACAAGCTCCACTAACAACGTTAAAAATTCGTGCAGCAACGCTTGAAGGCGTAAATCGCGGGTGGCGGCTGTATCCTCCGCATCCCCCAGCAAATCGTATAATTGAGGCATCAATCGTGTGTCCATTGGAAACACGGGGAATGCCGGACTTAACCGGGTTCGGTCTAAAACTTCCGTCACTTGATCTCCACGGAAGCCGATCCAGGAATACGTCCAGGGGTCACTTTCATCGGCTTGATAGAATATAACCCGCTCGGGATACGCGATAAACGCCTGTCCTCCGGTCAACTCGTAGGTTTCACCCTCAACCTTTACAATCCCCCGTCCCGAATGGATAAAGTGGATTTTATAGATGTCACGGACACCTGGACCAAAGGAATGAAGTGGAGCACACTTTTCTTTTCCCCAATAACACAAATATAAATCCGGCGATTCGCGAAACGGCCGGTCTGGATTATAATGAAATATCCTATTCATTCGCTTCTTCAGCTGCAAAACGCTGAATCCGCTCGCCAATTTGATCACGGACGCGCTGGAATACCGCCCACTTCGCTTCATCTGTTCCCGTGGCTTTCGCCGGATCGTCAAATCCCCAGTGCTCGCGGCGAACCTGAGGCGGTGTCATCGGACAGCGGTCCGCAGCGTCTCCACACAGCGTGACGACCATATCCGCATGGTTCAAGCGTTCCATATCGATTAGATCCGAAGTTTGCTCCGAGATATCAATACCAACCTCGGTCATAGCCTTAACCGCATTCGGATTCAAACCATGCGCCTCGATTCCGGCGCTATAAACCTCCCAACCTTCCGGTAAATAATTCTTCGCCCAACCTTCGGCCATTTGACTTCGACAGGAATTACCGGTACACAAGAAATAAATCGTTTTTTTCTCCATTGAATCAGAACATCTCCTTTAGCATCTTAATTAGGTTTAGCCGAGAACGAATCGAAATGCTTCCGTTTGAAACGCAAAGCAACATTCACTAACGCTATCAATACAGGCACTTCCACAAGCGGCCCGATGACCGCTGCAAATGCAACACCGGAATCAATACCGAAAACGCCGATGGCCACGGCAATGGCTAGCTCGAAATTGTTGCTCGCCGCCGTGAAAGACAACGAAGTGGCAACGGGGTAAGTCGTACCCGCTTTTTTGGACAGAAAGAACGACAAAAGGAACATGACCACGAAATAAATGATCATTGGGATGGCAATGCGAACCACGTCTAAAGGCAGTTTCATCATCAGATCGGCCTTCAATGAGAACATCAGCACAATCGTGAATAATAAGGCAATGAGGGCTAACGGGCTGATTCTGGGCACAAACTCCTGTTCATATTTCTCCTTTCCTTTCCAGCGAATCCCTACAACCCGAGACAACAGCCCGGCCGCAAACGGAATTCCTAGATAAATCAATACGCTACGAGCAATCTCTCCCATTGACACATCCACTCGGGCGCCTTGAATACCAAACCATTCGGGGAGAACCGTAATAAATACGTAAGAGAATACCGAGTAAAACAAAATTTGAAAAATCGAGTTAAACGCGACCAATCCAGCGGTATATTCCGGGTCGCCTTTAGCTAAATCGCTCCATACTAGTACCATCGCGATACATCTAGCCAGGCCAATCATGATTAAGCCCACCATATACTCCGGCATGTCACTAAGCAGCAGAATCGCCAAGAGGAACATCAGGATTGGTCCGATAACCCAGTTTTGCAGTAAGGAAAGGAGTAACACCTTCCCATCCTTAAAGACGCGGCCCAATTTCTCGTATTTCACCTTAGCCAATGGAGGATACATCATGACGATCAGCCCGATGGCGATCGGGATCGAGGTTGTTCCCACTTGCAAGCGAGAAAGATACTCAGAAAAACTCGGTACAAATCTTCCAAGCAGAAGCCCCATGGCCATCGAAGCAAATATCCATATCGTCAAGTATCGATCAAGAAAAGATAATCTTCGTGTTTGTTTGCCTGACAAACTTCTCACCATCCTTGTATCATTGGTAAACTAATCATCGCAAGAGGATGCCGATTCACAATCCAATAACTGCTTCACCTTCGATGCCTGGGATGGCAGGTGCTTAAGCAGTTCTTCGACGTACGGCTTCTCCGTTAATCTTAGGGAGTAGTAGGTCCACTTTCCGCGGCGAACTTCCGTGACCAATCCTCCTGCCTTCATTTTTCGCAAATGTTGGCTGACGCTGGGCTGCGACATTTGAATTAAATCAACTATATTACAGACGCAAAGCTCACGTTCCTTCAGAAATGCCATAATCGTTAGTCTAGTTTTATCGCCAAGCAACTTAAATGTCTCAGCCATATCATCGATCGTTTTATCCGCATCCACTAGAATGCACCTCCTCTTATTCATGTTGATGATCCTTATTCAATCTTAATCGTATATAATTATATAATCAATTGCTTATTTGTTTAGTATCACAAAATATTATTTGCATTTTGCAAGTTAACGGAGTATAACTATAACAAGGCAGGATTTGGATAAACAAAGCGACAATGTTTTAACAAAGGTGTGAATGTCGTTATTGTTTGATCAACCTCCCCATCCATACGGATATTCATGTAAACTTTTACTTGCAAATATCAAATTAGAAGTGAGGGATGACCGTGTTGAGTGAAGTGTATACCGCTGAAGTGTTAATGAAATTACAAGCGTCAGAGCTCCAAAGGATAAATCGTGAAGCCTGGATGTGGATTACACCAAAACCACCGAAGAAGCGCTTGATCGCCCGAATCACCGAATTTTTGCATCTTCGTCCGGTACCAACCGATTCTTGCTGTACCGTTTGCTGCTAGTTAACCTAAGGAGGAATAACAATGACCAAATTAACCCATGACGAAATCCGTCAAAACGTCCGCCAGCGTTATCGGCAAGTTGCGGTTCAGCAAGTATCCGAGCCCAGCACCACTGAATCGAGCTGCTGTTCTCCGAATACCGCCGGCTGTTGTAGTACCCCTACCGATTTCAAAGATATCTCGGCCAGTTTGGGTTATTCCGGCGAGGAATTAAACGCCGTACCCGATGGCGCCAATTTAGGTCTTGGTTGCGGAAATCCGCAAGCGATCGCTCAACTAACTCCGGGAGAGGTCGTCCTTGATTTGGGGAGCGGCGGTGGTTTCGATTGTTTTCTCGCCTCGCGGCAAGTCGGAGAGTCGGGAAAGGTCATCGGTGTGGATATGACACCGGAAATGGTAAGCCGTGCCCGCCAAAACGCGCTTAAAGGCGGGTTTGCGAATGTGGACTTCCGGTTAGGCGAAATTGAAAACTTACCGGTTGCCGATCAAACCGTCAATGTGATCATCTCCAACTGCGTCATTAACCTCTCCCCCGACAAAGAACAGGTCTTCCGGGAAGCCTATCGGGTGCTGCTCCCTGGCGGGCGTCTCGCCATCTCGGATGTCGTTACGACAGCGGAACTACCTCCCGAGATCAAGAATGATCTCGAAGATCTGTATGCCGGGTGTATATCCGGCGCTTCCTCAATCCCGGAACTGGAGAAGATGCTAGTCCAATGCGGCTTCACCAACATCAGCATCCAACCAAAGGACAATTCAAAAACCTTCATCAAAAAGTGGGTGCCTGGGGTGAAACTTGAGGATTATCTCGTCTCCGCGGTCATTCAAGCGGTGAAAGACTAAGGATGAACCGGTCAAAGTTGACATAATTTTTCTTACGTAAATATCCCTCGTTTTAATTGCTTCAGTGCGTTTATTTACAAATCCAAAAAGAGCACTACCGAATGAACGGTAGTGCTCTTTTGGGATTGCTTGGCGGCGTCCTACTCTCCCAGGACCCTTCGGTCCAAGTACCATCGGCGCTGGAGGGCTTAACGGTCGTGTTCGGGATGGGTACGCGTGGAACCCCTCCGCCATCGCCACCAAACGGTTCAAGGTTTAATCCTTGAAAACTGGATACGAAACGTATTTGCGTGTTAGCCCCTAATGTTCCCGGGGTCCCCGAAAAGTAATCGGAATTACCTTCGAAGCCTCGCTTCACTTTTTGGGGTGTTTTTTTGGATAAGCCCTCGACCGATTAGTACCTGTCAGCTCCATACATTGCTGCACTTCCACCTCAGGCCTATCAACCTCGTCGTCTTCAAGGGGTCTTACTAATTGGGAAATCTCATCTTGAGGGG
>NZ_BOSK01000012.1:0-100997 GCF_018403305.1 Paenibacillus sp. J53TS2 | reverse complement strand
CGATGGTACTTGGACCGAAGGGTCCTGGGAGAGTAGGACGCCGCCAAGCAATATTCCCTGATAGCTCAGTTGGTAGAGCACTCGACTGTTAATCGAGTTGTCACAGGTTCGAGTCCTGTTCGGGGAGTCCATCCTGGAAGGAAGCATGTATGCATTGCATATTTGCTTCTCTTCTGGGGAAACCAACTCATATGGAGAGGTGTCCGAGTTGGCCGAAGGAGCACGATTGGAAATCGTGTAGGCGTCACAAGCGTCTCGAGGGTTCGAATCCCTCTCTCTCCGCCAGCAAGGACTTTGTTTGTGGCCCGTTGGTCAAGGGGTTAAGACACCTCCCTTTCACGGAGGTAACAGGGGTTCGAATCCCCTACGGGTCATTCTTTATCTTCCCAGATATGGAGGCTTAGCTCAGCTGGGAGAGCATCTGCCTTACAAGCAGAGGGTCGGGGGTTCGATCCCCTCAGCCTCCACCATATCGATTCTCTTTTACTGACGCGGGGTGGAGCAGCCCGGTAGCTCGTCGGGCTCATAACCCGAAGGCCGCAGGTTCAAATCCTGCCCCCGCAATTATCCTCGAATGAGGATGGCATGATCCAAGTGTGGAGCCGTGGTGTAGAGGCCTAACATGCCTGCCTGTCACGCAGGAGACCGCGGGTTCGAATCCCGTCGGCTCCGCCATTATTTTATGCCTCTTTGTACGAGCCATTAGCTCAGTTGGTAGAGCACCTGACTTTTAATCAGGGTGTCGAAGGTTCGAGTCCTTCATGGCTCACCAGTTTCATATTCTTTATGCGGACGTGGCTCAGCGGTAGAGCATCGCCTTGCCAAGGCGAGGGTCGCGGGTTCGATTCCCGTCGTCCGCTCCATCTAAATACGCGCCCTTAGCTCAGCTGGATAGAGCGTTTGACTACGAATCAAAAGGTCAGGAGTTCGAATCTCTTAGGGCGCGTTTCCTTGCCGGTGTGGCGGAATTGGCAGACGCGCGCGACTCAAAATCGTGAGGGAAACCGTGGGGGTTCGAGTCCCTTCACCGGCATCAAACCAAACAGATTTATAAATTCACCCTAGTGTGATATTTATGAATCTGTTTTTTATTTTGCCTTTTTTCATGTTCCAAGCAATGTTTCTTCAGAAGGTGAATCGAATCATCCCCTCCCCATTTCTCCAAATCTGACAATGGCCATCCGGAGAGTGGAGGGTGCCCGCCCACTCCTTATCAGACTTTTCTTTATTGAAAAATCAAATCGTACAAGCATATAATGAAGACTCAAAGCAGATCAAGTCGTTATGGGTCAGGCTTGGATGAAATCGTAAATGATTACAGGGGGAAGCTGCTTTGTTAAGTAGTTGGTATCAGACTTTTATTAAAGACAAGACGCTCTCAAAGATGGTGGTTATATATAGTCTGATAGCCATCGTTACTGTGATAGGCATCGCCCAAGCGATCTTTAGGAGCATGTTGGATTCGGCCGTGCAAAGTCAGATGGAAATCCAACGCAGAGCCTTGGACAGTATAAATGACTACGTGCAGAAAAATGTGGACTATGTGGAGCAGATTACAAACGAAATATATAGTCAATCAGCGCTTGCGGATAATGTGTCTTTTTTTCTCATGCACAACTACAACGAATATGTGAACTACAGATTGGAGAAACTCACCGGTTCCGGCGCCTCATACTGGGATGCCGCGAGTTTCTTTGTTAGGAAAATGGATGCCAATCCTGCGATTAAAGAGCTTATTCTTTATGGGGAGGATAGTCAGCAAGTATACGATTTCTGGCATGGGCGATTGAAGTCCTATCAAGTAAACGCCGAGAAGTCCTATGTGCCTGGAGCCATCATGAATGAATCCGCTCGAATCTCTGTTCCTAATCTATGGCTTGAGAAGCTCGTCGATAAGAACCAGGAGCGGATGTACACGGCGCGTACGAACATCACAAACCGGTACAATCTAAAGACGGTTGGACATCTGCTGGTATACTATGATTCCGACCAAATCGGCTCAGCCATAGCCCCATACGAAAATAAGCTTAAAGGTAATTTATTGGTGCTCACCCCAAAGGGCAAGGTGATTTATGATCGGTCCGGCCAATATTATAACGAACCGTATCCATATGGCGAGCAAGTTCTATCTTACAATGGTTCGGCCATTTTGAAGGAAAATTCATGGATTAGCGCTGTCCAAAATAATAATGGTTACATTGTGCTAAGTGTCGTTCCCAAGGCGGAAATCAATGCCGGATTAGTGGATATTCAGCGAACTATTGTGATTTTGAGCATGGCTTGCATACTTGTCATCATTTTGATTCCCTTTGGATTCGTGATGAATTATACCAAACAGATGCATCTGATTATCCATTCAATGCGCAGTGTTGAAACAGGGGAATTGAGCGTTCGCATTCCCGTTAAAAGGAAGGATGAATTAGGGCTGATCGCAGGCAGTTTCAACCAAATGCTGAATAAACTTACCCACCATATTAACCGAAGTTATAAGGCGGAAGCAGAGCAAAGCCGGGCGGAAATGACCGCGCTTCAGGCTCGCGTGAACCCGCATTTCTTGTTCAATACACTGGAAGTCATCCGAATGAGAGCCGTCTCGTTGGGCGTAACGGAAGTAGGGGACATGGTCTACAATCTGGCGAACTTATTTCGGAATCTAGTCGAGGAAGAGATGTTTGTAAGCCTTCAGCAAGAGATGGAGAACAGCAGGATGTATCTGGAATTGTTCAAGTCTCGTTACCAGGATAATTTCAGCTATGAGATCCGATTGGACCCTCGAACGGCGGACCATTGCATTGTAAAGTTGTCGCTACAGGTCATCATTGAGAACTTTATCGTTCACGGTTTGCGCGACGACGATATCATCAACCGCATTGAGGTGAGTTCCGAACTAAAGGACGAATTTGTATCAATTGTTGTCAGCGACAATGGAGTAGGGATGAGCGAGGAGAGGTTAAATGCAATCCGACAATCTTTGTCACAACCTGATTCAGGCAGCAAATCCTTCGGACTTCGTAGTGTATACCAACGGCTGATTTATATCTATGGCGATGAATGTACCATGGATTTGGACAGCAGGTATGGCGAAGGAACAACGGTAATAATCAGTATGCCTTACGTGAAGGGAGATTTATAGGTGTACAAGGTTCTTCTTGTAGATGATGAGAAATATATTCTTGAAGGTCTAAGCAGCTTAATCGATTGGGGAGCAATGGGACTGGAAATCGTGGGAATGGCAAAGGGAGGAAGGAAAGCCCTTGAACTGCTTGCCACCACGAAAGTGGATGTTTTGATTACGGATATCTCCATGCCGGGAATGAACGGGTTGGAGTTAATCCGCAAGGCACGTCAAGACGATGATCAACTCAAGGTCATCATTTTGAGTGGTTACAATGAATTCGACTATCTCAAGGAAGGGATGAGTCTGGGCATTGAGAATTATCTCTTGAAGCCGGTCAATGTGTCTGAACTCACCCAAACTTTGAGCACGCTCATGGACAAGTTGGAGGCTGCCAGACCCAATTACGATGATTTAAATGACATTTACATTATCAGAAATAACACCCTTCATCGCTGGATGACCAGGCAAATCGCGGCAGCTGAGTGGAAAGAGCGCTGTAAGCTGCTTCAGCTTGGCCCTACTCGCCAATACAGATTGGCCGCAGTTGCCAGGAAGGGAGACTATGACGACCGGTTATTTGATGAATTGGACGAGACGAAGGGCAATCAAGCCCCGTGGGTCTACCGCGATCTTGATGGGGATGTGGCCATCATATTTCAGTCGGACAATGAGGGAGGGTTGAGCGAGTTTGCCCAAAGGTTTCTGCAAGAGTGGTGCTCGAGAGTTGGACAGGAAGAGCGAAACGATATCCGGATCGGACTTGGACGAGTCGAGGCTACGGAGGACTCTGATTCTCTGAGCTATGACGAGGCGAAACAGGCATTGGATTATTTCCTGCTGTTTCCCAGAGAAACGATTTTCCAATATGAGAAAATGAACATGTCTAAAGTGTTGATACGTTCGGAAAGCAGCATCAGCTGGGAACAGTATATCCAATTGCTTCATACCCGGGACGCCGATAGACTGAAAGACGTGATTCAAGAAGATTTTGTCAAGCTGCAGCAACAGGAGGGCATGACGCCTCGGCACTTATGGAGAATTGCCGCTGAGGTTATGATCCGCCTTAAGCTGGCTGTGGAAGAAGTAAGACCTGCGGATCCTGCGCTGGAGGAGAAGTTTTCCGATCATCTTGATCTTCTTCATAACACAGTAGAATGGGCAGGATTTATGGAAATACTGAGAAATATGGCGCAAATGTCAGTGGACACGTTACAGGCGGCCAATTACAGCCCTGTGATCCAACAAGTATTAAAGCTGGTGAAAGATACGTATACCGAGAACTGGACACTCATGCAGTTGGGGGATCGGTTTCACACGCATCCTGTCTACTTGGGCCAACTGTTCCGCAAGGAAACAGGTGTGAGCTTTGCCGGATATGTGAACCGCTACCGAATTGAGCAGGCGAAGAGATTACTGCGAGAAACGAACCTGAAGGTCAATCAAGTGGCTCGTGAAGTCGGATATTGGGAAGTTGCTTATTTTTATAGGCAGTTCCGAAAATATGTCGGGGTCTCACCAATGGAATATAAATCACTCGTATGAAAACGGGTGAGCAACGAAACGCCGTTAACGTCGATACATAAACGGCGTTTTTATTATGAAGTGCTGCTATGCTCCGAGGGGTATCGCACCTTTCTTTAGTTTGGTTAAGGTATCTTAGTTTTGTCTTCTGTTGGAACGGACGGATTTTTGATAGCCTGAAAATGTAAGAGTAAAGCGGTTTCAAAACAAAAGGGAGGTTAACGCAAGATGAAAAAGAGTTTCAAACTATCTCTGATTTTGGTCCTCGTATTGGCATGTACGACAATCTTGTCGGCCTGCGGCGGAACCGGCAAAGAGAAGGAGGCCGAAGGCACCGGCAACAGCGGGGCTGCAAAGCCGGTGGAGTTGATCTGGTATAACATTGGCACGCCTCAGAAGGATACCGATATGGTCATGGCTGAAGTGAGCAAGTATACCGCGGAGAAAATTGGGGTCACCGTAAAGATGAAACAAATCGACTTTGGCGATTACACGCAAAAAATGCAGGTTCTGACGCAATCCGGTGAGCCCATGGATATTCTGTTTACGGCTTCGTGGGGGTTTGATTATGTACAGAACGCAAGAAAAGGCGCATTCATGGAATTGAATGATCTTCTGGATCAATACGGGCAGGGAATCAAGGAGACGCTGGATCCCGCATTTCTGGAAGGATCCAAGGTGGATGGGAAGAACTATGGGATTCCCGCCAATAAGGAGCTTCCCGCCCAGGATGTCTGGCGTTTCAATAAGCAATGGCTCGACAAGTACAATTTGGATATTTCGGGCGTAAGAAGCCTGGAAAGTCTGGAGCCGCTCTTGAAAACGATTAAAGAAAACGAGCCCGGCGTAGTTCCGTTCATGATTGACCGAAACTTTATTCCTAATCTTCCCTATGATTACGTTATTCAGAATCTCCCAATGGCTGTGAAGCTCGATACGAACGACTTTAAAGTGGTTAATATTCTGGAAACTCCTGAGTTGAAGCAGTCTTTGGCGACAATGCGCAAATACTATCAGGCAGGATATATCGATCCTGAGGTAGCAACGACGACAGAAACTTCAGACTTAACCAAAACAGGCAACTGGTTTGTAGACCGTCCAACGACCCAACCGTTTGCTGATAATTTGTGGACGGCTTCCCTCGGCTATCCGGTAGTTTCTACACCGGCGACGGATCCTATCATTTACAATTGGTCGGTTATGGGATCCCTGCAGGCGATTTCCGCAAATTCTAAGCATCCGGTAGAAGCCATGAAGTTCCTCAATCTGCTGAATACCGATGCGTATCTGCGTAACTTGGTAGACTCCGGCATTGAGGGCGTGCACTATGAGAAGATCGGAGACAATGTTGCTAAAAATTTGGACAAATCGAGAGATTACGATATGCCTTCGTTTGCCATTGGAAACATGATGCTGACTTACTTGACTGAGGGGGATCCTGCAGATAAATGGGATGGCTTCCGCGAATTTAATGAAGAAGGAGTACCTGCTCCACTCTTGGGCTTTAATTTTAACGGCAATGATGTGTTACCGGAGTTAGCCGCATTGAATAATGCTAAGGATCAATTCTGGGCGCCGTTGATGACGGGTTCCGTAGATCCGGACAAATATTTGCCAAAAGCAATTGAGGAGCTAAAAGCAGCCGGATTGGATAAGATCATCGAAGAAACTCAAAGACAGCTGGATGAATGGCGCGCGACGCAGAAATAATGAATCAGAAACGGAGACAAGCGAACCAGACTGGGGTAACCCCAGTCTGGTTCGCTCCTAAACATCGAATAAAGTTTGGCTAGGAGGAACGAAATGCATGCGATCCGCCATTTTTTTAAAGACTTTCACAAGAATTTACCTATTTTGCTAATGGTTCTGCCAGGAGCCATCGGTTTTATTATTTTTTCCTATTTGCCGATGGGGGGGACGTTGCTTGCCTTCAAGCAGTACCGATATAACGGTGAGGGCTTTTTGTCCAGCTTTTTAAGCAGCGAATGGGTAGGGATCAGAAACTTTACCTTTCTATTTGGTACCAATGATGCCTATATCATTACCCGAAATACGCTACTTTACAATATAGCCTTTATTACGCTAGGCACTTTAGCTGCTGTCATTATGGCGATCCTATTATCGGAGATCGTGAACAAGCGCTTGTCCAAGCTATATCAGACGGGAATGTTTCTTCCTCATTTCATGTCCTTTGTGATTGTCGGTTTTTTTGTTTACAGCTTCTTGAATGCGGATAAAGGACTACTTAACAGCGTGTTGAGCGGTTTCGGTTTGCAAGAAATATCGTGGTACGCTACGCCTGAATACTGGCCTTACATTCTCATTATAACGAACCTGTGGAAAAGCATAGGTTATACCAGTGTGGTCTATTTAGCGGCCATTACTGGATTTGACCGTTCATTATACGAAGCCGCCATGATTGATGGAGCCGGCAAGTGGAGGCAGATTCGCAGCATTACGATCCCCCTCTTAAAGCCGTTGATCATTATCATGACATTATTGGCTATCGGTAGAATCTTTTATGCGGACTTTGGATTGTTTTACAACGTTCCGCGCAACTCGGGCGCACTGTATCCAGTGACGAATGTCATCGATACTTATGTGTATCGCGGATTGAATGCTACCGGTGAAATGGGAATGGCGACGGCGGCAGGATTTTATCAGTCCATCATTGGGTTTATTCTGGTCATCACTTCAAATTACACCGTTCGTAAACTCGATAAGGACAGCGCGTTGTTTTAATAGATTTATGGAAGCGAGGAAAGCTTGTGGCTAGCAAATCCAAAACATATCGGGATATTCATAGTCTCTCGCCGCGTATGAACCTGATACTTAATGTGATCGTCGCAATATGTGCCTTAATTTGTGTATTTCCGTTTGCTTTTGTCGTGATTCTCTCCTTCACCGACGAAAAAAGCCTGGCCTATCATGGCTATCGCCTGATTCCTGAAAAATGGAGCACGTATGCGTACGAGTATCTATTTCAGAATGGCTCTCAGCTTTTGCGATCCTACGGAGTCACCATTACCGTAACGGTAGTGGGGACAGTGATTAGTCTTTTAGTCATTGCCTTGTATGCTTATGGAATCTCTCGATCCAGCTTTAAATACCGCAGTTTTTTTTCGTTTTTGGCGTTATTCACCATGCTGTTCAACGGTGGACTTGTACCGACTTTTATCGTGGTCACCCAGGTACTTCATTTGAAGGATACACTATGGGCACTGATCTTACCCATGGCGATGAATGCTTTCTATATTATGATCATGCGTACATTCTTCAAAGGCCTTCCGGATGGAATTATCGAATCGGGAAAAATGGATGGAGCCAGCGAGTTTCAAATTTTCGCCAGAATTGTGTTGCCGCTTTCCTTGCCGGGCTTGGCTACCATTGGTTTATTCTGCACGCTCGGGTACTGGAACGACTGGTTTAATGCCCTGCTGTATATCGACAATCCCGACCTGGTTCCGTTGCAATCCATGCTGATGCGGATTGAGAGCAGCATGGCCTTTATTCTGCAGAATGCAAAAAACAGCGGTTTAGGGAGCGTGGCAGCGAGCTTGCCTCAAGAGACTTCGCGTATGGCCATGGTTGTACTGGCTACAGGTCCGATCGTGTTGGCCTATCCGTTTTTTCAGCGTTTTTTCATCCAGGGTCTAACCGTAGGCTCTTTAAAAGAATAATGGAAATGCAGCAATCGCTGTACACCGGGAATGGAGTGCAATGATGAATAGAATTGATCGACTAATCCGCCATTTAAGCGAACTGCAATGGAAGGATTCGCAAACACTGACTACCTGGAAAATCAAGCGGGGACGCTACCTTCTCCCCGGCGAATATGATTGGAAAGAGGAAATATCAGTTGAGTTTGCGGGAGCTGCACTGAACGGGGCTGCCGGAACTACGTATTTGCTGCGAAAAAGCGTGGTTGTCCCTGCGGAGTGGACCGCCGAGGATGTAGGATTGGTGTTCGAATTCAGCGGTGAAGGACTGCTGCGAATCAACGGACATTCCTATCATGGCTTGGACAGTAATCATTGCTTTATTCCTATGGATCCGCGTGAGGTCGGGTACCTTCCGGAATTGGAAATTGAATTGATGGACCCGGAACCGAATCCGGATGATCGCCTGAACCAACAATTCAATCCGCGAAGACAACCGATAGCCGACTTAAACGTTAGGCTCGTCATAGTAAACCGGCCCATCCGAAGTCTGTTGTATACGATAACTGTGGCGGCGGGATCCACAGCGTTGCTGCCGGAACGGAGCCTTGAGAAGAACCGCCTGATGGAGGCGCTTTACAGGGTACATGACGCCTTTGCGTATTTGTCCGGGGACGCGGAGGAGGATCGGGCGGTGTTTCCGGACCCGGAAGAGGTCCAACGGCTTGAAGAAATGCTGCTCCGTGCACTCCGCGAGGACTCGACGGGCAAAAAAGCGGGCGTGATGCACATGGTAGCCCAGTCCCATATTGATATTGCATGGCTGTGGCCTAAACGGGAAACCGTGCGGAAAGGCAGCCGCACGTTCTCGACGGCTCTTCGTTTGATTGAGGAGTTTCCGGAGTTTCATTACGCCCAGAGCCAACCGCAATTGTATGCCTATGTCAAAGAGCATGATCCCGAGCTCTACGGCCGCGTCAGGGAACAGATAGCCAAGGGACGGTGGGAGCTGGTAGGGGGGATGTGGGTTGAGCCGGACCTGAACATTCCCAGCGGCGAATCCTTGGTGCGACAAAGTTTGTATGGACAGAAGTTTTATATGGAGGAGTTCGGCAAACGCTCCTTGATTGAATGGTTACCGGATACCTTCGGATATTGCGCTTCCCTGCCGCAGATTTTAAAGCTTTCAGGGGTCGAGTACTTTATGACCAGCAAGTTGAATTGGAGCGATACCAATCCGTTCCCTTACGACATTTTTCATTGGGTAGGAATAGATGGAACGAGTATTCTTTCTTACCTGAATCATGGTTTAGGCGAGGATACCCGCCCGAAGGATATCAGAGAGCATTGGGACTTCTTCCGACAAAAAGACGTTCATGACGAAGAAATGCTGCTCTATGGTCATGGTGATGGGGGCGGCGGGGCGACTAGAGAAATGGTCGAGTACGTTGCGCGATCCGCCAATCTCCCCGGATTGCCTGTCAGTAAGTTCAGTACAGCCGAGGAGTACTTCCGCGGACTGGACGCTTCGGCAGAATCGTTTCCTAAATGGTATGGTGATCTGTATTTGGAATATCACCGCGGAACCTATACATCCCAGGCGAGAAACAAGCAGATGAACCGGAAGATGGAGCTGTTATTCCGGGAAGCGGAGGTATGGAGCAGTTTGGCGACTAGCGTGAATAGTGAATCCGCATCGAATAGGGGGTTCGCGACGTCTTTGGAAGAAGGCTGGAAGCTGATTTTGCTAAATCAATTCCATGATATTATTCCAGGATCCTCCATTCCCGAGGTATACGAGACTTCTTCAAGGGAGTATGCCATAGTGGCTCAAATCGGCCATTCGGTTTTGAGAAGCGGGATTGCCAGTTTACTTTCGAAAATTAGCGTTGCGGGAGAGGGCATCCCTTACGTCGTTTTCAACAGTTTGGGCTGGGAACGAAATGCCGTGATTCAACTTCGGTTGGAAGCAGCGACAGTTGCGTGGGTGGTTGACAGTCAAGGGAGAACCCTGAAATCCCAAGTGATTGAGGACGAGAATGGACGCTTTCTGCTGACGGAACTGCCTGCGGTTCCCGCATTCGGTTATACAACGGTATGGCTGCGTACGAAGCCATTGGATGTTACGCAGAATCAGATTGACACTGAGCAGCAAGCGGGTGCGGTTCAGCCGTTACGCTGGGAAACGGATACCTACGTACTTGAGTTTAACGAGCGCGGAGAGATTACTCGCTGGCGGGATAAGGAAGAGAAACGCGAACTGCTGATAGGCGGAAGGGTAGCCAATGAATTTCAGTTCTTCCATGACCGGCCCGTGGAGTGGGATGCGTGGGACGTAGATCATCGTTACGCCAAACAGTCTGCCGGTACGGCGAAACTGGAATCTTTCGAGGTCATAGAAAACGGAAGCGTCAGAGATGTGCTGCGTTTACGCTGGTCTTGGAGCCGATCTACGATTGAGCAGGATATCGTCTTCCAAAAGGGCATGCGAAGAGTGGACTTCAAGACTTCTGTGAGCTGGCAGGAAAGTCATAAATTATGGAAAGTGGCTTTTCCCGTGGATCTTATTGCTACCAAGGCCACTTATGAGATTCCGTTCGGCGCTTTGGAACGTTCCACGACGAATAATACGAGTTGGGATCAAGCCCAGTTCGAAGTTTGCGGGCATCGCTGGGCCGATCTATCCGAGGGCGGTTACGGAGTCAGCCTCCTGAACGACAGCAAATACGGATATGACATAAAGGAGGGTGTCTTGAGGCTCTCCTTGTTGAGAGCACCGAAATGGCCGGACAAGCATGCGGATTTGGGGCAGCATGAGTTCACTTATTCGCTATATCCGCATCGCGGGAACTGGCGGGAGGCGAGTGTCGTACGTACCGCTGCGGAATTAAACCAGCCAGTGGTCGTTGAGCAAGCCAAGATTCAGGCAGGAATTCTGCCAGGCGATAATTCGTTCTTCCGTCTAGTTAGCGATCATGTCATATTGGATACGATTAAAATGGCAGAAGACCAAAAAGGAACGATTCTGCGCTTTTACGAGTCGTCAGGGGCTCGTGAACAAATTCGCTTGAACTGGAAGCTTCCTATGCTTAAAGCCATGGTGGTTAATCTAATGGAAGAAGAAATAGAAGAAGCATTGGTGCATGACGGAGAGCTCTATCTTGATTTTCGTCCTTATGAGATCAAGACCGTAAAGCTGATTCATGAAAATGGCTGCTAATGGCTGTTACTAAAGAACGAGGATTTCAAATGAGTTATTCGCAGGAGGCGGAACATGACATTAAAAGTTGGGTTTATCGGATGCGGTGGGATTGCAAAGGGCAAGCATATGCCAGCACTTTCAGAGGTCAAAGAGGTAGAAATGGTGGCATTTTGCGATATCGTTGTGGAGCGAGCAGAAGAAGCCAAAGAAAAATTCGGTACCCAGGATGCACAGGTCTTTGATGATTTCAAGCAAATGTTAGCGAACACCGATTTGGATGTGGTCCATGTTTGTACTCCGAACTCTTCTCATGCCGAATTATCCATTGCGGCCATGGAAGCGGGCTGCCACGTGATGTGCGAAAAACCGATGGCGAAAACTTCCGAAGAAGCAAGAAGCATGGTTGAAGCGTCCAAGCGCACCGGTAAGAAATTAACGATAGGTTATCAAAACCGGTTCCGGACGGATTCAAGATATTTGCATGAGGTATGCAGAGAAGGCGAACTGGGAGAAATTTATTTTGGGAAAGCCCATGCGGTTCGTCGCCGCGCCGTCCCAACATGGGGTGTTTTCCTGGATGAAGAAGCCCAGGGCGGAGGACCATTGATTGATATCGGCACACATGCCTTAGACCTCACTCTTTGGATGATGAATAACTATAAACCTAAATACGTGGTCGGAAAAACCTATCATGCATTATCCCAAACTCCTAATGCGGCGAATGCTTGGGGATCGTGGGATCCTGCTCAATTTACCGTCGAAGATTCGGCTTTTGGTTTTGTTGTGATGGAAAATGGTGCAACGATCTTTCTGGAATCAAGCTGGGCCTTAAATAGTTTGGATACCAAAGAAGCCAAAACCACGCTGTGCGGTACTAAAGCGGGGGCCGACATGAACCATGGCTTAACCATTAATGGCGAAGATCACAGCTTGCTCTATGAGAAGAACATAAAGCTGCAACCGGGCGGTGCCGATTTCTATGATGGGGATATTGAGCGGCCGGAATTTCTAGAAGCGAATTCTTGGATCAATGCCATTCTCAATGATGCCGAACCTGTTGTGAAACCGGAAGAAGCCTTGGTGGTTACTGAAATTTTAGAGGCACTCTATAAATCTTCCAAGCTGGGCGAGCCCGTTTATCTATAAAAGAGGACCAAAGATTCCATTCATCCGCGATGGCTATGAACCACGTGTCAAATAGAAGGGAGTACCAACCATGAAACTGGGCGTGTTTACCCCGTTGTTTAACCATTTAAGCTTTGAAGAAATGATCGAGGAAGTTTCAAAAAAAGGGTTGCAAACGGTAGAAATCGGTACCGGGGGCTCTCCGGGCAACGCTCATTTGAATATTGACGAATTATTGGGAAGCCGTGATGCAAGGAATGAGTACTTAGCTAAATTAGCCGACAGGGGATTGGAGATATCTGCCTTAAGCTGCCATCATAATCCGATCTCTCCGATCCCGGAAGTGGCGGCGGAAGCGGACGAATTACTCCGTAAAACTATAAAGTTGGCAAGTTTAATGAACATTCCCGTGGTGAACGGTTTCTCCGGCGTTTCGGGCGGGAATGCATCGGACACCCAGGTGAACTGGCCTGTATTGCCTTGGCCGACCGAATATGACGACAGCTATAATTATCAATGGGAACAAAAATTGATTCCTTACTGGAAAGAGATGAACGCGGAAGCGGAAGCCGCAGGCGTGAAGATCGGAATTGAGCTTCACGGCGGCTTCTTGGCCCATACGCCATATACGATGTTGAAATTGCGGGAATCGACCGGAAAAGCCATTGGCTGTAATTTGGACCCAAGTCATTTATGGTGGCAAGGAATTGATCCGGTAGCGGCCGTCAAAATTCTTGGCGAAGCCGGCGCAATCCACCACTTCCACGCAAAAGACACCTATTTGGATCAAGACAATATCAATATGCATGGATTAACGGACATGCAGCCCTACGGAAACGTGAAAACTCGTGCCTGGACCTTTCGCACAGTCGGCTGCGGCCATGATTTGAAAACCTGGTCGGATATCATTTCGGCTTTGCGGATCTATGGTTATGATTATGTTCTGAGTATTGAGCATGAGGATCCGCTGATGACCGTCGACGAAGGATTGACGCGTGCCGTAGCCAATTTGAAGTCAATTCTGATTCATGAACAACCTTCAGCAATGTGGTGGGCATAATAGTAGATAAACCGTATCAACAGGCAGGTTCAACGTTTTGCTTTCGGGCAAAGGGTTGATCCTGTTATTTTTTCTTGACTTCTTCCTTGAAGTCGCTATAATAGTAAAAGTGACCCGATTTTGTGCGGACACAACTTTAGTTAACGGGACGTAGCTCAGCTTGGTAGAGCACCTGGTTTGGGACCAGGGGGTCGCATGTTCGAATCGTGTCGTCCCGATCATGGAAACAGTCATCCTTTAAGGATGGCTGTTTTTGTTTTGCTTTTTTTTATGAGGCGCCGTTGTCTTCTAGAATTGAATAAACGCTCTCGCTATCGGCCACAATAGAGACAAAAGTCCGATAGAAGGGGATAACCGTGAATATCTTCCATATCAAAAAACATCTAAAAAAACGATGGAGAAGATGGAGACGCGCCATATGGACCGCCAGCGCCTTTTGTTTGATTGCGGTTATGGCCTGGATGGGGCTCCCATTATCTAATCAAATGGAAAAGCTGATGGCCCGAGAACCGATGGCGATCGAAACTTTGGGGAAGTGGCAGGAAGCTGCACCGGATGCCGATAAAGCGTGGTTGTTAGAGCTGGATGAGGATAAATCGCGAATCGTTCATTTGACGAAAATATATACCTGTGGCGAAGAAAGCACCGTTCTTGGAATTATGACCCCGGAGGAAATTACAACGCTCATGAAAGATCACCCTTCATGGGAGGGAAGACTGGGCGCAGGCGGCGACGTTTGGGTTGAGGAAAAAATCAATGGTCTTTCCGACACCTGCAAGACGAGGGGTTACATCGGTTTGGACAAGGATGGCAATTTGACGTTGTTTGACGGTCCACCGAAGAAGGAAAAGGTGATTCGTACTTTTTTCCAAATGGACGTGGAGATGATGGAGAGTGCGCTTCCGGCCGAAGTGATTCAACAACTACAGCAAGGAATTCGCATTCAGGATGTGGAAGAGTACAACAGCGTGCTGTCGACCTTTAGCGATTATGCGATTGAGCCCTCGGAAAGGGTCATGCAGCAGGATGATGAGGCATCGCGGTAGATCATCTCTCGTTGCTCCACTTTCCACCGTATGACAAGAAGGGCGTTACTCCGTAACGTCTTTTTTGTGCTTTCTCCGGCAGTGCTCTCCTCTACAAAGTTTTTCCTCAATCTTTGCGATCTTTTGCTATAATAAAGTGAATACATATGTTCGCTTTACGCTGGAAGGGCTCCGTCTTAGGATCATGAGGAGTTTAGCAACGATAGGGAGAGATCAGTCTTGCGTATACTTGGAATTGACCCCGGCATCGCGATTGTCGGGTTCGGATTTATTGATAAACAAGGCAGTAAGGTGACGCCGGTGCAGTACGGCTGCATCCAAACCGAGGCTCATACGCCGGACGAAGAGCGGCTCATGCATGTTTATGAGGCGATGGTTCAGTTAATCGACAAATACAAACCGGAAGCGGTGGCGTTTGAGAAGTTGTTTTTTAATCGGAACGTCACGACGGCGATGTCAGTTAGCCAAGCAAGGGGCGTGTTGGTACTTGCTGCGGTACAGAAGGGGCTGCCGATTGCGGAATATACCCCAATGCAAGTGAAGCAAGCGATTGTGGGTTACGGAAAGGCAGAAAAACGTCAGGTCCAGGAAATGACGCGCATGTTCCTGAAACTACAGGCGATCCCCAAGCCGGACGATGTGGCGGACGCATTAGCCGTAGCCGTTTGCCACGCGCATTCATACACATTAAATTCTAAAATAAACGAGGTATTGCGTTCATGATCGATTTTTTACGGGGGCAGATTGCCCATTTGGAAACAGAGTACGTCGTATTAGATGTGCAAGGGGTCGGGTATCGGGTGTTTTGTCCAAATCCGTACGCTTTGGCAGCCAAAGGGCAAGAAACGGTGACGGTCTATACCCATCACCACGTGCGTGAAGATGCCATTCTGTTGTTTGGTTTCCCGACCCGTGAGGAGCAGAAGCTGTTTCGAAAGTTGATTGAGGTGTCCGGCATCGGCCCACGTGTGGCGCTCGGGATCCTAAGCGGCGGTAGCCCGGACCATGTGGTGGCGGCGATCCATCAAGAGAATATCGCATTTCTGACCAAGCTGCCGGGAATTGGGAAGAAGACGGCACAGCGGATGATTCTAGACCTTAAGGACAAGCTGGAGGGCGTCGGCGGCACATTATTTGATCCGGTGCCTGCTGTCATTGGAGAGGCCGGGCTAGACGCCGGCAATCCGGGGTGGCCAGAGGCTCGCGAGGGCCTGAAGGCGCTGGGGTACACCGAGGCTGAGCTGGACAGGGTATGGCATCGTTTGAAAGACGATGTCGGGCCGGACGAGGCGGTGGATTCCGTTATGAAGAAGGCGCTCAAGCTGCTGTACGCCGGTTAAGGATAAGGACAGGAAGGGGAGCTTAGCGCATGATGGAGGACCGGATCATCTCCGCGAATTTGATGATGGAAGACCAGGCGGTGGAATTAAGCCTGCGGCCTCGTTATTTGGCGGAATATATCGGACAAAACCAGATCAAGGAAAACTTGAAAATATATATTGAAGCGGCGAAAATGCGTAAGGAAGCGTTGGATCACGTGCTGTTATACGGACCACCGGGGCTTGGCAAAACGACGCTTGCGAATATCATTGCGAATGAACTTGGCGTCAATTTGCGGACAACTTCGGGACCGGCCATTGAGCGGCCGGGGGATTTGGCCGCGCTGCTGACCAATCTGCAGGAGGGGGACGTCTTATTTATCGATGAGATCCACCGTTTGCATCGGACGGTGGAAGAAGTGCTGTATCCGGCGATGGAGGATTTTGCGCTCGATATCATGATCGGCAAGGGGCCAAGCGCACGCTCTGTTCGGTTGGATCTGCCGCCGTTCACGTTGGTTGGCGCCACCACACGGGCGGGGCTCCTGTCGGCGCCGTTACGTGACCGTTTCGGGGTGGTCAGCCGCCTTGAATTTTATAATATCGATGAACTCAGCTATATCGTATCGCGGGGCGCGGACATTTTCGGCATTGAAATGGTTGGAGACGCGGCTACGGAAATCGCGCTTCGTTCGCGCGGGACGCCTCGGATCGCCAATCGCTTGCTGAAGCGGGTTCGCGATTATGCACAGGTTCGCGGCGACGGCATGATTACCACGGAGATCGCCAAAGAAGCATTGCAGCTCCTGCAGGTTGATCCCATGGGATTGGATTTGATCGACCATAAAATGCTGCGAGCGATGATCATGAGCTTCCGGGGAGGTCCCGTCGGGTTGGATACCATCGCCGCAACCATCGGTGAGGAGAGCCAGACGATCGAAGACGTGTACGAACCGTATTTGCTGCAAATCGGTTTTCTGCAGCGGACCCCACGAGGGCGGATGGTAACGCCGGCGGCGTATCAACATCTGGGTTTGCCGATGCCGGAAACGCCTTAACCTTAACTTGATTTAGCCCAACGGCATCATGAAGGAGGAGAAGCGGGTTTGAAACGTATAAAACGGACATTATCGTTAGGTCTATGGGGGAAAGGGATTCTTGCCGGCTTGCTGCTGGCCGGGGCTATGCACATGCCGGCATCTGCCGATCAATCGGACACAACGCGCGTGCGCGTGGCCATGTACTTGGATTTAGGCAGCACGTACAAATCGACGACCCCGGCAGTCACACTGAAAACAACGGCGGCCGCAGAAGCAGGGTTTGCAAACAACTCGATGTTGGACCCTTGGCTCCAGCTGGGGGCGGGAGGAACCACAAGATTTAGCATCAGCGGCTATAAGGTCAAAGCCTTGGAATCCGCAGATTGGGCCACGGTCGCGGCTGCGGTCAAGAAGCTGCAAAGCACGTCGGATAAGCCGGTAGCCTACGCGGTAGGCCAAGCTGGGAGTACGGCATACCGCGTGTATACGGGGCCCTACGTCAGTGCGGCAGAAGCGCAGAAAGCGGCTGACCGGGTCAGCCAAACGTTGTCTGCTTCCTTGAAGGGCGGCAAAGCCGAAGCACGCGGACCGTTGTACGTATCCGCGGGTTCGTTTGCAAGTCAGGCGGAAGCCGTGAATCTTCGCCAAACCCTATCCGCGCCGCATGCGGAGGCGGTAGTGGCAATGACCGGACCGCAGCAATATGCGGTATGGGTTGGCGGCGCGCTAAGCGCATCGGAGCAATCTTCGCTGCAAACCGAGCTGTCCGGACTGTATCCGGGGATTTCCTGGGCCCCGGTGAACGAGAATGTCCCGGCCCTACTGCTGCACCGCGACGTGACGTTGAATTTGGACGCTCCTGCAGGCGTCGACCACTACGAGCTTAGCGGAGAAGGCACCAAGTTAACGATCCGGGACGACGGCAATTCCCCGATCCAGGTCGTGGAGCGTTTTGCACGTAGTTACCGTGGTGATTTTGAGATCAGTAAAATGAACGGTCAGCTGGCTCTGGTCAACGAGCTGCCCTTAGAACAATATCTGTATTCCGTTGTCGCCGGTGAAGTCCCGTCGTCGTGGCCTCAAGAGGCGCTAAAAGCCCAGGCGGTCGCGGCGCGCAGTTATGCCCTGTACAATGCAGGACTAAACAAATTTAAAGTAGCCGGGCTTGTGGACACAACCTTAAGCCAAGTTTACAACGGTACGGAGAAGGAAGTACCCAGTATTGTCCAAGCGGTTGATGCCACGGCCGGTGAGGTGCTGGTTGCGGCGAATGGACAAATCGTGGAAGGCATTTTCGCGTCCAACAGCGGCGGCGTGACGGCGGATTCGAGCGAGGTTTGGGGGAATGTCAATCCGATTTACTCCAGCGTGACAAGCGATGGGGATGAATCGGCACAAGCCTCATTGAAATCGTGGTATCATGTACTGCTGTCCAGTGGGGTTACAGGATATGTTCGGGAGGATAATACGGCGTTAAACGGAACGACGCCAGCGGGCTTGCAGAAGTTGACGGTGACTACAAGCAACGTCTTGGTCCGTAAGCTGCCGCTCATTCAATCGGAAGTTGATCCGGTCGCCAAGCTGAATCCAGGTGACCTGGCCATCGTTTTGGACAAGGTGCCTGAATCCAGCTCCTATGCTTGGATTCGCGGACCTTTCAGCTCGGATGATTTAGTGAAGTCCCTTAAGGGAAAAACGTCTACGGAAGCACCGTCCCCTATTTTGAATCTGGAAGTCACCAAGCGTGGACCGTCCGGACGAGTAACGCAGGTCAAAGCTAACGGGCAACCGCTTGACGTCAAATATCCGGATTCGTATCGCTCTGCCTTAAACAGCTTACCTAGCACTTTGTTTGATATCGTTCAAACCGGACGGTATACTGTACAAGGTGCAGGAGGAAATACAGGAACAGGTACTGCCACGTCGGCAACGACGATACAGTCGGCATCAGGCAAGACGACGGCAAACAGCGGTTTAGTCGTGCTGAGCGGCGACAAGACGGCGCGCGTGATTGGGTCGACAAACCAATTTGTCTTCGTTGGCCGCGGTAACGGGCACGGCCTGGGGCTCTCGCAGTGGGGGGCTAAAGGATTGGCCGACGGTGGGTATGATTACCGGCAAATCTTGCAACACTACTACCAAAATGTGACTATCGTTAAGGAATGAATAAACCGATGAATGTGGATCTTTATGATTTCGAGCTCCCAGAAGAGCTGATCGCTCAAACGCCGCTGGCCGAACGAAGTGCTTCGCGCCTGCTGACGTTGAATAAACAAACCGGGGAAATCCGGCATCATACGTTTTCTGATATTCTGAATTATTTACAGCCCGGCGATACGTTGGTACTGAACGATACACGAGTCATTCCGGCCCGTTTGTTCGGAATAAAAGAGGATACCGGGGCCAAAGCCGAAGTGTTGCTTCTCAAAAATCTGGGCGATGACCGTTGGGAAGCCTTGGTCAAACCCGGCAAGAAGTTGAAGTCTGGCGCGGTCATCGTCTTCAGTGAGGAATTGCGGGCCACGGTCGAGTCGGAAGGCGAGATGGGCGGACGCATACTTCGGTTCACCTATGAAGGGATTTTTAATGAGATCCTGGATCGGCTGGGTCAAATGCCGCTGCCCCCGTACATTAAGGAAAAGCTGGATGATCGCGAACGCTATCAGACGGTGTATTCCAAACACGAAGGATCGGCTGCCGCGCCTACCGCGGGCTTGCATTTCACGGAAGATTTACTGGAGCAGGTGCGGGCTAAAGGGGTGACCCTCGCGTTTGTCACGCTGCACGTTGGGCTTGGCACGTTTCGACCGATGTCGGTGGACCGGGTTGAAGATCACGTCATGCATGAAGAATATTTTGTCCTGCCCCAGGAAACGGCCGACGTGCTAAACGAGACGAAAGCCAGAGGCGGAAGAGTCGTAGCCGTCGGGACCACTTCGGCTCGAACGCTGGAGACGGTGGCCCAGCAATGCGGGGACGGACCCATCGTCAAAAGCAGCGGCTGGACGGGGATTTTTATCTATCCCGGGTATCGATTTGGGTTGGTGGACGCACTCCTCACGAATTTCCATTTACCGAAGTCGACGCTGGTCATGCTGGTCAGTGCGCTGGCGGGGCGGGAGCGAATCATAAGCGCTTATCAGGAAGCGATTGACCAAAGATATCGGTTCTTCAGCTTCGGCGACGCCATGTTTATTTATTAAAAGAAGAGGACGGTTGATCAGATTGGCAGCAGCAATAACCTATGAACATATCAAGACCTGCAAGCAATCCGGCGCTCGGCTTGGACGTGTGCATACCCCGCACGGTTCGTTTGACACGCCGGTGTTCATGCCGGTCGGAACGCAAGCCACCGTAAAAACGATGAGTCCGGAAGAACTGAAGGAAATGGATGCTCGGATCATCTTGAGCAATACGTACCATCTCTTTTTGCGGCCAGGACACGAGATCATTCGCCAAGCGGGCGGATTGCATAAATTCATGAACTGGGACCGGGCCATTTTGACGGATAGCGGCGGGTTCCAGGTGTTCTCTCTCAGCGAGATGCGCAAAATCACGGAGGAAGGCGTACATTTCCGCTCTCATCTGAACGGAGACAAACTGTTCCTCTCTCCGGAAGTGGCCATGGAAATCCAGAATGCGTTAGGCTCGGACATCATGATGGCGTTTGACGAATGCCCGCCGTATCCGGCGGAATACGACTACGTCAAGAACTCGCTGGAGCGCACGACCCGTTGGGCGGAACGTTGCTTGCAAAGCCATGCCCGTCCTCAGGATCAAGGGCTGTTTGCCATTGTTCAAGGCGGCATGTATGAGGACCTACGTAAGCAAAGCGCACGCGATTTGACTTCGCTAGATTTCCCGGGGTATGCTATTGGTGGACTGAGTGTAGGCGAGCCTAAGCCGCTGATGTATGAAGTGCTGGAATATACCGTTCCCCTGTTGCCGGCGAACAAGCCGCGTTATTTGATGGGGGTCGGTTCGCCGGACGCGTTGATCGAAGGAGCGATTCGCGGTATCGACATGTTCGACTGCGTCTTGCCGACTCGGATTGCGCGTAACGGTACGACGATGACCAGCCAAGGACGGCTCGTAGTACGCAACGCTCAGTATGCCAACGATTTCGGACCGCTGGATCCCGAATGCGACTGTTATACCTGCCGGAATTACTCCAGGGCGTATCTTCGCCACCTAATCAAAGCCGACGAGACGTTTGGGCTGCGGTTAACTACATACCATAATCTGCATTTTCTGATCAATCTGATGGGTAAAGTCCGTCAGGCGATTATGGACGATCGGTTGTTGAGTTTCCGGGATGAATTTTTTGAACAGTACGGTCTGTTTGGCAATGACAAAGGATTTTAAGCTATACCGTTAGCGATTTTAGAAAGGGGGATAAGACATGTTCTTTCAGTATGCCGCACAACAGCCGGCCGGCGGTTCGCTGGTCACCATGATCATTCCGTTTGTAATTATGATCGCCGTTTTTTACTTCCTACTGATTCGCCCGCAGAAGAAAAAGCAATCGCAGCGCTCTACGATGCTGAACGCTCTTAAGAAAGGCGACAAGATCGTGACGATCGGTGGTCTGCATGGGACGATTATGGAGCTTACTAACGACACGGTAGTGCTTCGCGTCAATGATGTAACCAAGCTGACGTTTGACCGCAGCGCGATCAGTCACGCCATTAAAGAGTCGGAAGGTTAATCGCGATAAAGACAAACCAAGAAAGAGCCTGTTGCGAACAGGCTCTTTTTCTTATATACCTCAGATTATTTCCGACCCCAATTTACCCCGATCATTCCCCCAATGGCACCAATGACAAACCCCGGCAGGATCAAAGCCCATTCCTGAAAGCCTAGGGACGTATCCATGGCTAGAAAGCTGATCAGCAGCAAAAGCAGCACATAAAGCGCTCCGGTCAGAGCCCCTTGATACCATCCTTTCTGTTTCGCGCGCTTGCCGGATACGATCCCCCCGAACAAGACGGCAGCTACATGCACGAGATAGGTATATAACGTCATTTCGAACTCTTCCAGCATGTCTCCTTGGAGTAATAAGGATAAAATCAATGCGCCAATCATCATCCACAAAAATCCATACCATAACCCGGCAACGGTGGGTTGAGACAAACGAATCCCGAAAAATCGGCGGAACAAATGCATTGTGGTCGGCCTCCTGTCTTCAATGTCTACGACAGACGTTTTACCCCATTTTATGGTCAAGCTTTCCCAGATAGACCTGACTTGGCCAAATTGAGCGAGGAAGATTATTGCAAGCTTCCCGCATTTTAACCTGTGATATTTCGCATGGAAAGGAGAAGGGGCGGTCAGAATAGCTATACCATGTCTTGTGCGAACTTCTAGATCGAGGAGGGATTGCCCATGGTTGAGCATATGGCAAACCATATCTTCCGAACCGTCCTGATGTATTTCATGGTGTTCGGAGTCATGCGTATTATGGGAAAAAGAGAAATCGGCGAGCTATCCATCTTCGACCTGGTGATCTCAGTCATGATCGCGGAAATCGCCGTTTTTGCCCTGGAAGATATCGATCGGCCGATCTATGACGGAATTGTCCCCATGCTGACGTTGTTGCTGATCCAAATTGCGATCGCGATGCTGTCGCTCCGGTTTCGCAGGGTGCGGTTGTGGTTTGACGGCAAACCGAGCGTCATCATTCGAAATGGGCAAATCAACCGGAAAGAAATGAGGCGTCAGCGCTACAATTTGGACGATTTGCTGATGCAGTTGCGCTCGCAAAAGGTCGATAGCGTAGCCGACGTCGAATTTGCCGTATTGGAAACGAGCGGACAACTAAGCGTGGTTCCCAAGGACAAGTCCGAACAAGGGAAGGGGGGGCAACAAGCCCCAAAACGGGAAGCCAGTCTGTCCGCGAAAATCAAATTCGAGGCGCTTCCATTGCCGCTCATTATGGATGGCAAGGTGAACGATGAGAACCTGAAGCAAATCGGGAAAACCCGCTTTTGGCTGAAAAATCAAATCCAGTCGAAGGGATTGACGGATTTTAAACAGGTGTTCTTTTGCAGCATCGATCATAAAGGAAAGCTTTATATCAATGCAATGGACGAGAAATAATCACAGCGGATTACATTCGGTTTCGGAACCATTTGCCAAAGATGGGAAGCCGCTTGAGGTCCTGAAGATCAAACAATCCCATGATTCCGGCAAGAGCTAAATACAGCAACCCGGACAGCATCGCCGCTATTAAGAATTGCCATCCCATCTGTGAACTGAGGACAAGGTTCTTATAGAAATAGTCAGCGGCGGCAGCCATAATGACCATTGCAGCACTAACCTTGAGCATATCAAGGAAGGGCAAACGGTAGCGAAGTGTCTTGGACACGCTGTACCCGTGCATGACTGTAACGATGATAAAGTTGACGATAATCGCGATAATCGCACCGTAGATACCTAGCGCTGGATTGGAGGCAAGGTAGAAGATCAGGGAAATTTTGATAATAGCCCCAACCAGCGTATTGATGAGCGCACGCCCCGGTTTGTCCAGAGCCTGCAACGTGGCCTGGAGCGGTGTTTGGATATACAGCAAGAGGGCAAACGGCGCCATGATCTTAAGCATGCCTCCGATGGAGTCATCGTTATAAACCAGCCGACAAATCGGTTCAGCTAGCACGAACATGATCGCGGCAAACGGAGCACCGGTAACGAGGGCAAGCCGTATGGATTGATGCAGTCGTAAATGGATCGTTTTGACATCTCCGCGTGCCTGGGCTTCGGCCAGGGAGGGAACCAGCGATACGGCAAGCGAAGACGTCAGCGCCCCGGGAAGCAGAAGCAGTGGGATGATCATCCCCTGCAGCGCTCCGTACTGGGAGGTGGCCACGGCGACCCCTACACCGGCGATTGCCAGACTTCGCGCGGTCGTGATCGACTCCAGCAGGTAGGATAACGAACCGACTAGTCGGCTGCCTGTCACCGGTATGGCGATGCGCAGAATCCGGCGCAGTGTGGCTCCAAACGGAGATTCGGTGGAGGTTAAAGGTTCGTCCGAGTTGGCGATGTCCGTGGGGAGATCCGCGATGGCGCTTGGTTTGGAGGACTCCAATCGCTCCCGCCGCTGCAGTCGGCGGTATTGCCACAGCAAGACGCCCATGCCGACCACTTCGCCGGCTACGACGCCAAGCATCGCCCCTGCGGCTGCGTAGGCGATCCCCATAGGGAGGAGCAAGTAAGAAAACCAGAGGACACCGATGATTCGGGCGACCGTCTCCATGATCGAGGAAACCGCCGAGGGGATCATATCCTGCTTCCCCTGGAAATACCCGCGATAGACCGATGATACCGAAACGATGATGATCATCGGACTCATGGCGATAAACGTATGATAAACACGTGGATCGGTGAGAACATACTTGGTGACCCAGGGGGCGCCAAATAAACAGAGAAAAGTAAAAAGAAAGCCGGCTGCCGTTGTAAACACCAAGCTTGTCCGCAAAATCGACACAGATCGCTCCGGTTTGCCCGAGGATTCCGCTTCTGCCACCAGCTTAGCCACGGCGAGAGGAATACCGCCGGTAATAATCGTAACCAGCACGAGAAAAAACGGATATCCGAGCTGGTACAGCCCAACGCCTTCGGCCCCGATCACACGGGGCAGCATGATGCGTGGAATGAAGCCCAGGAGGCGGTTCACGATCCCTGCCACCAACAGGATCATCGTACCCTGGATAAAGGTTTGTTTATTCAATCGAAACTCCACTCCTCCTGCAGCGCTCGTTGGATCTGGCAAAAACTCGATGCCGATAAGCTGCCTAATAAACTCGTAAACGAGGCTGTACAACCTCTCTCTTCATGGATATGACAAACCTGTCCCGGTTCATGACTTGTCTTTTTTGCAAGTTTTGAAAATGGAAGAACTCTTCTAAGCAGGATTCGGAGATTTAGGGTAGAATGTAATAAGACGGGTTTTCGAAGGAGGCTTGAAGCGTGGCTGAAGATCAAATGACGGACCAACAATTGAACGAGGCTGTCGAAAGCTTGTGCCGTAGCAAAGCCGAAGAATTCCAGCTAATCGGGTACGAGCATATCACTGGACCTGACATTTGGGAGTGTATCAGCCATAAATACGAGAAGGGCGGAGTCCCTCCCTTGTATCAACTGGTCAATGACATTCTTTCTCTGAAAGTAACCCAGTTTATGAACTATATGACGATGTCCGCTTATCGGGGATCCCGTTTAGATTGAATGGGATCTTTTTTTTCGTGCCGGTCGTTAATCAAATTGACAATATTAGATAAATTGACTGGTTTTTCGGCCATCGCTATAATAGGAATATTGAGAAATTGAAAGGGGAAAGAAGTACGGGATGAAAAGAATTATCGCATTCATAACCGTCGTGGTTGTCTCGTTTGGCATCATGGCATGGACAACCCCCGACCTGTTAAACAACGTACGTCTCGGCCTTGATCTGAAAGGCGGCTTTGAGATTCTATATGAAGCCAGTCCGCTTGAAGGCGGAGGCCAGGTCACGAAGGAGTCCTTGATCCAAACGGCGAAGAGCCTGGAGGACCGGGCCAACAAGCTAGGGACAAGCGAACCGGAAGTAACGACGGAAGGCACAAACCGGATCCGTTTGAAAGTGGCCGGTGTGACCGACGAAGAGACGGTACGCAAGACGATGAAAGAACCTGCTTCGCTGACGTTCCGCAGTAAGGACGGTACAGAGAAAAATGCCGACGAGTACAACAAGATCGAAATGATCGGCACGGACTTTGCCGCCAACGGGGCTAAACTGGAATTCACTCAAATGAATGAACCGGTTGTCAGCATTAAAGTGAAAAGCAAAGAGAAGTTTGCCGAAGTAACCAAACGCTTGCTGGGCCAACCCTTGGCGATTTATATGAACGAAGAACTGGTCTCCGATCCGGTCGTTCAAGCGGTTTTGACCGATGGGTCTGCGCAAATCAGCGTTGGCGGTGATTTGGATAAAGCGAAGGAATTGCGCGATAAGATTAACCTTGGTGCGCTTCCATTGAACCTGACGGAGAAATATTCCCAAAGCGTCGGAGCAACCCTGGGTAAACAATCGCTGGACAGAACGATCGAAGCCGGTCTGATCGGCTCGCTGTTCATCCTGTTATTCATGATTGGGATGTACCGGGTTCCAGGTTTGATTGCTGCGTTTACGCTGATCGTGCATACTTGGCTGCTCATTCTCGTGTTCGTTTGGGCGGACTTTACATTAACCCTTCCGGGGATTGCGGCTTTCATTCTCGGGATCGGGATGGCGGTTGACGCCAACATTATAACCAATGAACGGATTCATGAGGAAATGCGGACCGGCAAAAGCATTATGTCTGCTGTCAAAGCCGGGGACAAGCATTCCCTGCGTACAGTACTGGATTCGCAGATTACGACGATCATCGTTGCGGCCGTTATGTATGCGTATGGTACGGGGGCCGTCAAAGGCTTTGCCTTGGTGCTCATCGTGGAAATCGTACTTAGTATCGCCACGAATATCTATCTCTCCCGTTTCCTGCTGAACCTGCTGCTTAAAGCCGGCAAGCTGTTGAAACCGAAGTACTTCGGTGTGAAGGAGCGTGACATTCGTGAGCTTTAAAAAGAATTTGGATTACGTCCATCTGAGTAAATACTTCTACACCCTGTCAATCGTTCTGACGATTGCCGGCCTTATCTGTTTGTCGTTTTTCGGCTTGAACTATAGCGTCGACTTCAAAGCGGGATCTAATGTAGATATCTCGCTGTCCAAGCCGTTGACGGCTGAACAAATCAGCCCGATTCTAAAGAATCTGGGCATCGATGAGAATGAGGCGACCATCAGTCCCGGACAAGACCGGATGAACATCCGTTTTACGAAAGTGCTTAGCGAAGATAATGACGCGAAGCTGAAAGCGGAAATTACGAAATTGGACGATAAAGCTTCGTTCGAGGTGAATACGGTTGACCCGGAAATGGCCAAGGAGCTGGCACGCAACGCAATTTATGCCGTTTTGATCTCCTGCCTAGGGATTATCATTTACGTCAGCATCCGGTTTGAGTGGCGGTTTGCTGTGGCCGCGATCGTAGCGTTACTCCATGACGCCTTTATGGTCATTGCCGTCTTCTCCATTTTCCGGCTCGAAGTTGATTTGACCTTTATCGTAGCGGTATTGACGATTATCGGTTACTCCATCAATGATACGATCGTTATCTTTGACCGGATTCGGGAAAATCTGCGTTTCTCCAAGCAGAAGTCTCGCGAGGATCTGATCAAACTGGTAAACCAAAGCGTAGCGCAAACGATCATGCGTTCCTTGTATACCGCGTTAACGGTGTTCGTAGCTGCGTTCTTCCTCTTCCTGCTGGGCGGGGAGTCGATCCGGATGTTCTCGCTGGCGATGGTAATCGGCCTGTTGTTCGGGGCATATTCTTCCATCTTTATCGCCAGCCCACTCTGGTTCGTCCTGAAGAGCAAGCAAAAGCATAAACCGGCCAAAGCATCCTAAGCGGCCGTTATGCCTGATTGAACCACCAATACATGAGCTGGATATGGATAGAGCCGCGTCTTATGACGCGGCTTTCGCAACTTTTCCGTTTTTACGTGCATCAGGAGGGTGATTATGACACGAGAACAAGCCGTAATTCCGGCACCCACAGCCTGGCCCGGCATCGTGGGGGATATCGTCCTAGCCGTATTCTTGGGGACGGTGGGTCTGCTGTATGGAAGCTTGGCTTTACTGGGCGGGGCTTTATATTCCGCGTATGATGCCGCCGCTGGCGTCGCTGCTAGGCTGCCCGGCCCGGGAAATCTCCGTTTACGGCAGTTCGGTTTGACGCCTACGGGCAAAGAGGCGCCCGAGCCGCTGCCAACCATTTTCTTCTCCGTCTTTCTGCTCATGGGCGGGGTGGAGCTAGGGATTGCGGCTTTCACCGACATCGTCGAGGCAGATACGGCTCCGCCGGAAACCTTCGTCTTGGCGGCCGTGCTCCTGTCCATGGCTTTACGGGAAGCCCTGTTTCAGATCAAGATGCGGTCTTCCCGCAGGAAGGCGGGTTTTGACTTGCAACCGATCGTCGAGAAACACCGTCATTCCCTGTTCTCCTCCGTCATTGTACTGGCCGGGGTCTTTGGAGCGATGGGAGGCCAAGCCTGGGATTTACCGGCCATGGTGTATCTTGAACCGAGTGCAGCGATTCTCGTAGCCTTGCATGTGCTGTTTCAAGTCTATCGGCTGGTGAAGCGCTCCATCTACGGTTCGTCTGCGCCGCAGCTCCGCGAAGAAGATGCCGCTTCATTGGTAGAAACGGTACAGCGCGTGCATGGTGTGATCACCGTAGACGATTTGAAGGCACAGGAGAACGGCCATTATGTGACCGTGACGGCCAAAATTTGCGTTAACCCCAAGATCACCGTTATGGAAGCCAATGACATCGCCAATCGAGCTAAAATGCTGTTACTAAACCGATTTTCCCATATCACTGATGTTCGGATTCATGTCGCGCCTTATGAGGCGGGTTATCCGTACAAGAGCAATACCGAGGTATCGGATAGCGATTTGCCGAACTTGCTTCAGTAAGCCGGCCCTGGGAAAGAACTGACAGGAAGAAAGAAGGTGCCGCTTTTGCTTCATTCCAAATACCGCTGGACACCGCTGCCCTGCGACGAAGAGGCTGCCAGCCGGCTCGCCGGTCATTTGAACATTTCCCCGCTGCTCGCGTCTTTGTTGGTTACGCGGGGGATGGAGAACTCAGCGGAGGCGGAGCTTTTCTTAAAAGGAAGCCTTGTGGATCAACATGACCCCTTACTGCTTAGCGGCATGAAGGAAGCCGTTCCTCGTATCCGCCGCGCGGTGGAAGAAGGCGAACGGATCTTGATCTATGGGGATTACGACGCCGACGGCGTTTCGTCCACGACGTTGATGATTTATCTGATGAGGCGCCTCGGCGCTACATATGACTTTTATATTCCGCACCGAACTAAAGAAGGTTACGGCCTGCATATTCCGGTATTAGAGCATTTTCATAAGAAGGGCTTTACGCTGCTCGTGACGGTAGATACGGGAATTAGTGCGGTTGATCAGGTGGCATACGCCAATGCGACCGGGATGGACGTGATCGTCACCGATCACCACGAACCCCCGGCGGTTCTGCCAGAAGCGTATGCCTTGATTAACCCCAAGCTTCCCTACTGCACCTATCCCTTTAAGGGGTTGGCTGGAGTCGGAGTAGCCTATAAGCTGGCTCAGGCGCTGCTCGGGGATGAAACCCCTGAAGCATGGACAGAGCTCGCCGCTTTGGGGACGATCGCCGATCTCATGCCGTTGACCGGAGAAAACCGCGTCATCGTCAAGGCAGGTCTCGCCTCAATGGCGCGATCGGCCTTCCCGGGAATGACGGCGCTGCTCGGGACCTCCGGCTGGTCCAGCGGAGAAGTGACTTCGACAGCGGTCGCCTTTGGATTGGCACCGCGGATCAACGCCAGTGGCCGCATGAGCCACGCTAACCGAGCTGTCTCCTTGCTGACGGCAGAGAGCATGGAAGAGGCTGAAGCGATTGCCGAGGAGCTGGATGTGCTTAATAAAGAGCGTCAAATGCTCGTTGAGGACATGGTTGAAGAGGCGCTTCAGCAATTGGAAGGCCAGGCGGAGGCGGAGGGATTACCCGACGTGATCGTCGTAGCCGGCGAAGGCTGGAACGCCGGCGTCGTCGGGATCGTCGCCTCCAAATTGCTGGAACGTTATTTTCGCCCGACTATTGTGCTGGGCATCCACCCGGAAACCGGGGAGTGTAAAGGCTCGGCCCGTTCCATCCCCGGTTTCGACATTTACGAAGCGTTAACGGATTGCGCCGACCTATTGGATCATTACGGCGGGCATCCTTCCGCGGCGGGCATGTCCCTTGGCCGGGAGCATTTGGAGGAATTCGGCCGGCGACTAAATGCATTTGCTGCCGACCGGCTTCGTCCAGAGCATTTCGTGCCGGTCTTGCAAACGGATTTGGCTTGCTCCTTGAAGGACGTCACGCTCCAAGCCATCGAGCAGCTTCAGCATCTTGCGCCGTTCGGTATGGCTAACGCTTGCCCAAGGTTGCTTCTGAAGGATCTGAAACTACTGGAGTGCCGACAGATGGGCAAAGACGGCAAGCACTTGAAGCTGATTCTCGGCCAAAACGGAAAGACCGTAGAAGCGGTCGCGTTCGGCAAGGGCGAATTGGCCTCACTGCTTGCGGAGGAAGCACGGGTTGATATCGTCGCCGAAGCCGGAATCAACGAATGGAATGGGGCCCGGAAGCCGCAGTTGATGATCCAGGACCTGGCAGTCTCGCACCTGCAGGTATTCGATTACCGCGGCTCCCGGAATCCGGCGC
This sequence comes from Paenibacillus sp. J53TS2, assembly GCF_018403305.1. Taxonomy (NCBI): domain Bacteria; kingdom Bacillati; phylum Bacillota; class Bacilli; order Caryophanales; family Paenibacillaceae; genus Paenibacillus; species Paenibacillus sp. J53TS2. Next base: position 70,560 of record NZ_BOSK01000012.1, on the reverse strand, counting down.
TTCTGCTGGAGGAGCTGCGCGGCAAGCTGGCAAAGCTACCCGCCTGCGGTTCGGGAACATCCGCCGTTGTGCTTAACGCGGGTTCCGCTTTTTACCAGTCCCGTGATTTGAAGGATACCGCGGTTTGGGTATATGATAAGAACGTTGGCGTGCTTCCTGGGAATGACCTCGCACAATCGGCGGGGAAAGACGCGATGACGACGCTGTTTGTCATGGAACTTCCGGAATCGCCGGAGGGATGGACCGGGATGATGTCCGCTTTTGCCGGATTGGAGCGCATCTATATGTTACATTCGCCGCGAGCGCCGCAGGAGCGAATCGAACCACCTTCTCGGGATCAGTTCAAGCTGGTGTACAGCTTGATCTATCGTGGGGCGGAACAGGGATTGCGCGAGGAAGATCTGTTGGCTGCGCTTGCGAAACGTACCGGCTGGTCCCAGCGAATGCTGGAGATGTCGCTCGGTGTGTTTGAAGAACTAGGATTTATCATCCGGGCATCTGGAATGATTCGGCTCCATCCGTCACCTTCCAAGCAGGCCTTGGAAACCTCAAGCCGTTATCGAGAGCTGGGAGTGCTGGCTGAGATCGAGCAGATGCTGCAATTCGGTCGGGTGCCGGAAATTACTGAATGGATGCTTACCCATATTCAGGGAGCTTCATAAATGATTTTTCGAGAAAATGAAATGATTTCGCACGCATTTGAACTAGGAGGAGATTGGTTTGGATTTTAAAGAGTACATTCGGGTGATTCCTGATTTTCCTCAGCCTGGCATCAGTTTCAAGGACATTACCACGCTGTTGAATGACGGCGCCATGTATCGCAAGGCGGTCGATGAACTGAAGCAGTTGGTGTCCCATCTTAAGATCGATCTGATCGCCGGTCCCGAGGCTCGTGGTTTCGTGGTTGGCGCGCCGCTGGCTTACGCGCTGGGCGTGGGGTTTGTGCCGATTCGCAAAAGCGGGAAGCTTCCCTATGAAACGATTGAGGTGGAATACGACCTGGAGTACGGTAAGGACCGTTTGGCGATGCATAGCGATGCGGTGAAACCGGGGCAAAACGTCCTAATCGCTGACGATTTGCTGGCAACCGGGGGGACGATTTCTACCTCCGTTAATCTGGTTCGCCAGTTGGGCGGCAACGTCGTCGGCACCGCGTTCTTGATCGAGCTCAGCGAGTTGAACGGCCGCAAGAAGCTGCCGGAAATCGATGTATTCTCGCTTGTGAAGTACGAATAAGCCGAAGAAGAGAAGGGGCTGTAGCCATGTGATCCATGGCTACAGCCCCTTGTTTGTTAAGTAAGTGAGCTTAATGCGCAGCGTCCTCATTGTCGTTGCTTAGCTTCAGGACCTGAATCAGCTTGAAGAACAAGCTAAGCAGGATCCCCGCGATCGTTGCCAGCGCCATGCCCTTCAGCGCGACATTGCCCATGGTCAGCGTGGTACCGCTAAGACCGATGACGAGCACGATCGTCGTCAACAACATGTTGGTCGGCTTGGAGAAGTCGACCTTCTGCTCAACGAAGATACGCAAGCCCGAGGCCGCGATCACGCCGAACAAGAGCAGGGACACACCGCCCATAACGGGAGGCGGGATCACGGCGATCAACGTGGAGAACTTCCCGGAGAAGGAAAGCAAAATCGCGAAGATGGCCGCGCCGCCAATTACGAATACGGAATACACGCGGGTTAACGCCATGACGCCGATGTTCTCCCCATAGGTTGTGTTCGGCGTCGATCCTACAAAACCGGAGAGGATCGTAGAAATCCCGTTCCCCATGAGCGATCGATGCAGGCCCGGATCCTTGGACAAGTCCTTGCCCACGATGTTGCTTGTCACCAGCAGATGGCCGATATGCTCCACGATAACGACCAGCGCGACCGGTATGATCGAGATGATGGCGGAGGTATCCCATTGCGGCGTCGTTACCGTCGGCAGGGTAAACCATTTCGCATTGGCAATAGCCGCGGTGTCCACCTCTCCCATGAAGTAGGCTAGTACATAACCGGCAACGATCCCGATCAGGATGTGGATGATCTTTGGAAAACCGCGGAACAAGACCGCGCCAAGTACCGTAACGCCTAACGTTACGAGCGACAGCGTGATGTACGTCCCGTTGGGCGTCCAGCCTTCCGAGCCATCACTGATCCATCCGGCCATTCCGGCAGCGACCGGAATCAACTCCAGACCGATCAGAGCTACGATGGCACCCATGGCTGCAGGCGGAAACACAACATCGATCCACTTGGTACCGGCATACTTGATCAGCAGGGCGACCAAGAGGAAGATGACGCCGGTGACGATGAACGCGCCGAGCGCTAGGGCGTAGCCGTTCCCCGGATGACTCAGCAGAACCGCCTGAACCGGTGCGATGAAAGCAAAGCTGGAGCCCAGATAGGCAGGGATTTTTCCTTTACAGATGAGGATGTAGAGCAGGGTGCCGATGCCGTTCATTAGCAGGATCATGCCGGGGTCTACGCCAAACAGGTTAGGCACCAGCACCGTACTTCCGAACATGGCAAACAAGTGCTGCAGGCTTAACAGCACGCCAGGTCCGAACGGGACTTTCTCGTTAACTTGAATTTCACGTTGCAACGCGTTCACTCCTCTATAGGTACGTTCATAAGATAACTATCCTTAATAGGATAATGACTATGCCGACAATTTTCAACAGAAAATTACTTGACTTTTGCCTTTGATCCTTCCATCATCATTCCCTAGGTTTGCCTGTAGGCATACGGCCAGGGTTGCATGAAGGCTCAGCCATGCCGATGTCCTTGGTGCAGGGACAATACCCGGAGTTGACGGAAGGGAACGCAAGAGTCATAATTATAGGAAATCAAAATGAGGCGAATTATGCTCTTGTATGCGTTTTTTCAGTATATTTTCATATAGAAAGGAATCAACAGGATCTCAATGGGCATAGAGCAATTACTCGAAAAGGCGTCTGCCTATATAAAGGAACCGGATCTCGATCGGATTCGGGAAGCGTACGAGTTTGCGGACGAAGCCCATCACGGACAGGTTCGCAAATCCGGAGAACCTTATATTCTTCATCCTTTGGCTGTGGCGGATATTGTTGTAAACATGCAAATGGATGCGCTGTCGGTCATTGCGGCCCTGCTTCATGACGTGGTCGAAGACACGACGGTGTCTTTAAAGGAGATACAGGAGCATTTCGGCAGCGATTGTGCTTTGCTCGTCGACGGGTTGACGAAGTTGGAGCGGATTAAATTCCAATCCAAAGAGGAGCAGCAGAACGAGAACTACCGCAAAATGTTCATAGCGATGGCACAGGACATTCGGGTGATCGTCATTAAACTGGCGGACCGACTGCACAATATGCGAACGCTCAAATACCAGTCGGAGGAGAGTCAGCGTCGAATCGCCTACGAAACGTTGGAGATTTTCTGCCCGATTGCCAACCGTCTGGGGATTTCGGCCATCAAATGGGAAATGGAAGATATCGCCCTGCGATACCTGAACCCGCAGCAATATTACCGGATTGCTAACTTGATGCGAAAGAAACGGGCGGAGCGCGAGGAGTACATCAAGAACGTCATCGCTCGCATCGCCGAGAAGTTAGAGGAAATGGGCGTGCAGGCGGATTTGTCGGGGCGTCCAAAGCATATTTACAGCGTCTATAAGAAGATGACGATGAAAAACAAGCAGTTCAACGAAATTTACGATCTGCTGGCCATTCGTATCATCGTTGACAATATCAAGGACTGTTACGCGACCCTGGGGATCATCCATACGTTGTGGAAGCCGATGCCGGGGCGGTTTAAGGATTACATCGCCATGCCGAAGGCGAACATGTACCAGTCGCTGCATACGACGGTCGTTGGCCCGAACGGGGAACCCACGGAGGTTCAGATCCGCACCTGGGAGATGCACCGGACGGCCGAATACGGGATCGCGGCGCACTGGGCATATAAGGAAGGCACAGGTACCGGCGGTTTGGAAAATAAAATCACGTTCTTTAACGAAATCCTGGAGCTTCAGCATGAAGCGAAGGATGCTTCGGAGTTCGTGGAATCGCTGAAAATGGATTTCTTCTCGGACCTCGTCTTTGTATTTACGCCGTCCGGGGAAGTCATCGAGTTGCCGGCGGGCTCGGTGCCTCTGGATTTTGCGTACCGCATCCATACCGAGGTCGGGAACCGGACGATCGGGGCCAAGGTGAACGGACGGATCGTGCCGCTGGATCATCGGCTGAAAACCGGGGACATTGTGGAGATTCTCACGTCCAAGCATTCGTACGGACCAAGTCAGGACTGGTTGAAAATCGCCCAATCCTCCCATGCCCGCAGCAAAATCAAGCAATGGTTCAAGAAGGAAAAACGCGAAGAGAACGTGGAAAAAGGCCGCGAGGCGATCGAACGCGAGCTGAAGCGGGCAGGAATCGAGCCTTTCCAATGGATGAGCGACGACAAGCTGCTGGAGGCGGCGAAGAAATACGCCTTCAACGACATCGACGACATGCTGTCGGCGATCGGGTTCGGCGGGATCACCGCCTCACAGGTCGTGACCAAGCTGACCGAGAAGCTGCGCAAGGAACAGGAAGAGGCGTCCGGGCATATCGAGTTGACCTCGGAGGTCAAGGAAGTAAAAGCACCGGAAGAACGCAGACACCGTCCAACGAATGGCGTTGTCGTTAAGGGCATCGACAATTTGCTTGTCCGCTTTGCTAGATGCTGTAACCCGGTTCCGGGCGACGATATTGTTGGCTACATCACCCGCGGCCGCGGCGTATCGGTGCATCGGAGCGACTGCCCGAACATTCCGGGCGGAGGTGACGGCGAAGAAGCCGCACGCGTGATTGACGTGGAATGGGAAGAGGCCATCGAAGCGAATTACAGCGTCGACATCGAAATTACCGGCCACGACCGCCGCAACTTCCTAAACGAAGTGTTACAGGCGGTATCGGAGAGCAAAACGAATATTTCGGCCGTTTCGGGCCGATCGGATAAGAACAAAATGGCTTTGGTGCATATGACGATCCTGATCCGCAATACCGATCATCTGCAGTCTGTTGTGGAGAAGATCAAACGGGTGAAGGATGTGTACACGGTACACCGGATCATGCAGTAACGGATAGAAAGGATTCGAAGATCGATGAGAGTAGTCGTGCAGCGCTGCCGCGAGGCGCGTGTGAACGTAGGGGGAGAAACGGTCGGAGCGATCGGCCCCGGTCTTATGCTACTGGTAGGCGTGACGCATGAGGACACCGAACAGGATGCAGCCTATTTAGCGGAGAAAATCGCCGGCTTACGGATTTTTGAAGACAAAGCGGGTAAAATGAACCTCGCGGTAACGGAGATCGGCGGGGCGATTTTATCGGTCTCTCAGTTTACCCTATACGGTGATAGCCGCAAGGGCAGACGTCCGAACTTTATGGCGGCGGCCCGGCCGGAAATGGCTGAGCCGCTGTACGAGCGGTTTAATGAATTGCTTCGAGCTAAAGGATTGACGGTTGAAACCGGGGTGTTCGGTGCGGAAATGGACGTTGGGCTGACGAACTGGGGGCCGGTCACCTTGATTGTGGACAGCCCTGGTGGCGAGATCTAAATATGAAGAGGCAAAAGCGGGCCAAGACGCAAAGAATCAAGTGCGTCTGGCCCGCTTCTCTTTATGAGGCCGAAATAAGGAAGGTTTTCTCATAAATGCTGATTTCATTTTCCGGTTTCATCCCGGCTTTCTCATAAAGGCGGTAAGCCCCCGTTGGATTAGCGGCGTCGACGCCAAGGGAGACGTTGATTTGCCCCGCCCGGTAGGAAGAAGCGAATACATTCTGCAGCAGGGCCAGTGCCAGACCACGACCTCGGTAACAGCGGCGGACGCCCAAATGTTCAATGAACAACAAGTCTTCACTCATGCGGCATAACGCAAAACCGGCAACGGTATCCTCCTCGGAATCCCAAGCGATCAGCCACCAGCGCTCTTCGAAAGTTGGCAGTTGCGTTCTTTCGATAAACTTCTCGATGGAAGGCACAGCAAAATCCCAATGGTCGGCGAATGCTTCCGTGTAGGCTTCGTAGACTGCCTGTTCGTCTCGTCCCTTAACGTACGGTACAATGGCGAAGCGTTCCGGCAAAACACCGGCAGCCGGTTCGGCTTCCAAACGGAGTGTCATCCGTTTGAAGTAGCGGATAGGGGCAAACCCTTGGCCCTCAAACAAGGCTGCGGCATCGCTGCACGAGGAGGGAATCATGCCTTGCAGGCGCTTGGTCTTGCCGGATTCGTCCCGGAGCGCCAGGGCACGCGCTTCAAGCACGGCCACGAGCGCGGCACCAACTCCTCGTCCGCGAGCGGAGGGCCGTACGCAGCCATAGCTGAACAGCTTCTCTTCGCTGTCCTCTTCTAGAAAGGCGTATCCGACCAGATCGTCGTTCTCATCCTCGGCCACCCATACGTTATGATCCAGGTCGAAGCCTGACCACATGTTCAGAACATCATCCAGAACGATGTCGGGCGCTCCGAGATCTTCGGTGTCGCAAACGGCAACCAGATCGCAAACGGCCTGGGCATCGTCTAGGGTAGGATGGCGTAGGCGAAAGCCCAAATGGTTCATGTGAGGAAACCTCCTTATGCGGGATTTGGACCCATTATACCTCAAGATGGAAAATTTTCCTCTAAATTTAATGAAGGATTTGCGGTTCTAAAGGATAAGCGGACCGTTTTTGGTACAACCTTGTGGTAAAGAGCTACACGACCAAAGGAGTTGCTGACCGTGCACCAATCCGCGAAATCGAGAGATTGGCAATCCATTCCGCTCATCCCGGTGGGACATCGCAGCGAAGCCCGGGTGTCGGCCCGCTTAGCCGAGCCGGAGCGCTTTGATGCTGTGATGCCGGAGGCGAAGCCCTCTACTGAATGGCTGCCTCGGCCGGGAAGCTGAAGTTGATCATAAGGAGGTATGGGGCATGACCCAACATATTCAGGCCTATTTCAATACGGAAGATCAGGTGGAAGGCGCGCGCATTACTTTGCGCGCCTACAATATCAATGAGGTTGAAGCAGGGCATGTATCAAACGAATGGGGAGAGGACGACCGGCTCCAGGTTCCGCTGTTACCTTTAAATAACGGGGTAATCAGCGCATCGGGCGCGAACAACCCGGGAATCGTTCCAGTGCCCGGAACGGTGCGGGGTGTCCAGAGTGTGCTGCCCGTTACGGTCATGGGAGAGCGATATGCGGGTGATTCATTAAACGGAGAGCGCAGCGAAGCCGTTTCCGGGGACCGGCCGATGGCGTCGGAATCCCTCATCGACACCAGTGACGAGCCCCAAGGATGGAAATACGTACTTAGCGCAAGCGTTAAGGATAGCGATTATGAGACCGTCGTGCGAAAATTGCGCGAGCAGGGAGCTTACATCGCCGAGCCGTAATCCGATTGGAGCTTTCAATACGCTCTGTAATATAACTGTAATATTAGATACATGTTCCCTTAACATTGCTTGTTTATAATAACAGCATGACCCCCTTTTAATATAATACCTTTTGGACCTGCACCCCGTTGGTGACAGGTTTTTTTCTTTGTTTAGACATTTTTCAAGGGTCCGGGCTTGACTTTAGCGCGGTGGTTTCATACAATCTAAAAATAACAGTGTGACCTTTTGAACTGCATCTAATATTCGATGACGGGAGAAAGTAGTGCAACCCCACATCCACAGAGAGGAATCCCCGACTTCGACGGCGGTCTAACGGACGTATCAGATCCGTTACCCGGGTGGCGAAGCAGGCTGGAAGGATTCCGGTGATGATTGAACGAAAGACTTCCCCGAGAACCGACGGCGAAATCCCAGAGCGACCCTTCGCTTAGAGAGTAGACGTACGGCGTAGGCGGGCGATAACCGCTTAAAGCGAAGGCGAACATGGAGGACGCCGCACAGTCAGTGTGACTGGGCAACCTCAGGTTTCGAATTCGGAATGTGGGTGGCACCACGGGTGATTGCGAACCGATCTCTCGTCCCTGTTTGAATCAAACAGGAACGGGAGATTTTTTATTTTGGCTTACGAGTCTGAGATGGAGGATGAACGATATGGCTTTTCAGAAACCGACGGGTACGCAAGATTTGCTGCCGGGAACCGTCGAGAAATGGCAATTTATCGAGGAGAAGGTCAGAGATTTGTGCCGGCGCTTTAACTACCGGGAAATCCGTACCCCGATTTTTGAGCAGACCTCGCTGTTCGAACGGGGCGTAGGAGAAACGACGGATATCGTCGAGAAGGAAATGTATACGTTTCTGGATAAAGGGGAGCGCAGCATGACGCTGCGTCCGGAAGGAACCGCCGGTGTCGTTCGATCCTATGTGGAGAACAAGCTTTACGGCGAACCGGATGTCAGCAAGCTGTATTATATCGGGCCGATGTTCCGCTATGAGCGTCCGCAGGCCGGGCGGCAGCGCCAATTTCACCAGTTTGGGGTAGAGGCGTTTGGGGCGACGGATCCGGCGATCGACGCCGAAGTCGTGGCACTGGGTTACCAGTTTTGCCGCGAACTGGGGCTGCAAGGCGTAAAGGTGGAGATCAACTCCGTTGGCAATCCGGCTAGCCGGGCGGCCTATCGTGAGAAGTTGCTTGCGTTCCTGCTACCGATGAAGGACAGCTTGTGCAAAGACTGCCAAGCTCGGATGGAACGCAATCCACTGCGCGTGCTCGACTGCAAGAACGATCAGGACAAGTTCGTCGGCGCACCGTCCATTCTGGATAGCTTAGATGAGGAATGTACTTCACATTTCGCGAAAGTGCAGGAGCTGCTTAGTGCGATGGAGGTCGATTATGTGATCAATCCTCGTCTCGTCCGCGGATTGGACTACTATACGCACACTGCGTTTGAATATAAGGCTCAAGGCATCGGTGCGATCGATACGATCGGCGGCGGCGGACGTTATAACGGACTGGTGGCTGAGGTGGGCGGCCCGGATCAGCCGGGCATCGGGTTCGGAATGGGACTCGAACGGATTGCATTGATTCTGGAGAAGCAGGAGATCGAAGTCGGCGCCGTCAAGCCGCTTGACGTATATCTCATCGCCTTGGGCGAAGCGGGGGATAAGGAAATTACGACCCAGCTGTTTAAGCTGCGGCAAGCGGGATTCTCCGCCGAACGCGATTATCTGGGCCGGAAGATGAAAGCGCAGATGAAATCCGCCGACCGGATGCAGGCGCGCTACACCGCGATTCTCGGCGACGATGAGCTGGAACGCGGAGAAATCGCGCTGAAGTCGATGGAAAACGGCGAGCAGCGCACAGTGAAGTTAAGCGAACTGATTCAAGAGCTAAAATAACCAAAACTATAAACAAAAAGAAAACGCGAAAAGGGGAGTTACGATGAAACGAACGCATCAATGCGGGACACTGAGTACCGCGAACATCGGAGAAACCGTTACATTAAACGGCTGGGTGCAAACCCGCCGCGACTTGGGGGGCGTCCTGTTCATCGATCTGCGTGATCGCAGCGGTATCGTACAGATTGTCTTTAATCCGGCTTATTCCGGAGAAGCGCTGCAAATCGCCGACCGGGTACGCAGCGAATACGTGCTGGCCGTCACGGGGAAAGTCGTAGCCCGGGACGCCGAAACGGTCAATCCGAATCTGCCAACCGGTGACATCGAAGTGCAAATTACGGAAATTGAAGTGTTGAATGCAGCGAAAACGCCGCCGTTCTTCATTGAAGACGGCGTCGAAGTCGATGAATCGCTGCGCTTGAAATACCGTTACCTCGACCTGCGCCGTCCGGAAATGCAGCAAACGCTGTGGCTGCGCTCCAAAGCGGCTAAGGTGTTCCGCGATTTCCTTGACGGAGAAGGATTTATTGAAGTAGAAACTCCGATCCTGACCAAGAGCTCGCCGGAAGGCGCGCGCGATTATCTTGTGCCGAGCCGCGTGCATCCGGGCGAATTTTTCGCTCTCCCGCAATCGCCTCAGCTTTACAAGCAACTGCTCATGGTCAGCGGAATCGAACGCTACTACCAAATCGCCCGTTGCTTCCGCGACGAGGATTTGCGTGCTGACCGCCAGCCGGAATTTACGCAGGTCGACATTGAGACTTCGTTCCTGTCGCGCGACGAACTGCTGGAGATGATGGAGAAGCTAGTGGTGCGTCTGTTCAAGGAAACAAAGGGAATCGATATTCCTACGCCGTTCCAGCGCCTGAGCTATGCCGATGCGATGGATAAGTACGGCTCGGATAAGCCGGATCTCAGATTCGGCCTGGAGCTCGTGAATGTTAGCGACCTGGTTGCTACAAGCGGCGTCAAGGTGTTCGCCTCCGTTATCGAGAAGGGCGGCGAAGTGAAAGTCCTGAACGCCAAAGGTTGCGGGACATGGAGCCGGAAGGATATCGACGATCTTGGACCTTATGCGGCCCGTTACGGCGCGAAGGGTCTCGCCTGGATTCAAGTGAAGGAAGGCGAATTCCGCGGTCCGATCGTGAAGTTCTTTACGGAACAGGAAATCGAAGCGATCAAGGAACGCACCGGCGCGGAAGAAGGCGACCTGCTGTTGTTCTCCGCGGATAATAAAAAGGTTGTCGCGGACGTTCTCGGTGCGTTGCGCCTGAAAATCGGCCGCGATCTCGGCTTGATCGACGACAGCGTCTATAAATTTGCTTGGGTGGTCGACTTCCCGTTGCTGGGCTGGGACGAGGAGCAAAAACGTTATATCGCCGAGCATCATCCGTTCACCCGTCCGCGTGAGGAGGATCTGCCTCTATTTGACACGGACCCGGGCAAAATCCTTGCTCAAGCTTACGACCTCGTGCTGAACGGCTACGAAGTTGGTGGCGGCTCGATGCGGATTTACAAACGCGATGTGCAGGAGAAGATGTTTAAAGCAATCGGTTTGTCGCAAGAGGAAGCCCAAGACAAATTTGGCTATCTAATGGACGCGTTCGAATACGGCACACCGCCGCACGGCGGAATTGCCTTCGGCTTCGACCGCTTGGTGATGCTGCTGACAGGCCGTTCCAACCTGCGCGAAACAATCGCTTTCCCGAAAACGGCCAGCGCGACGGATTTGCTTATGAACGCGCCTTCCGAAGTCGACGGATCGCAGCTTGATCAACTCCATATCAAGCTCGCGCCGAAGTTGGCGGAAGCGAAGAAGTAGAATTAGGCGTTTGAAGAACGAGCTATAAATTGGAAAAGACTCTCCTGTTGGAGAGTCTTTTGTTTAGCTGGAACAACTTGCTTCCAAGCCTAGATTTGTCCTATCATATATAAGATGTCAACCTATCGGGAGGTACACTAGACCATGCTTCATCAATTTTCGCGGACAGAACTCGCCATCGGGGCGGAGGGACTGGATATTCTTAAGAATAGCACGGTGGCCGTGCTCGGTATTGGCGGCGTAGGGGCGATGGCGGTCGAAGGGCTGGCCAGAACCGGGATCGGGCGGATCATCCTGATTGACAAGGACGTCGTCGATATCACGAACATCAACCGGCAAATTCATGCCTTGACGACGACGATCGGACAGAAGAAAGCTGATTTAATGTGCGATCGGGTCAAGCTGATCAACCCGGAGTGCGAAACGATCGCGCTGAATATGTTTTATACGGAAGAGACATACGAGGAACTGTTTAAACACGAGATTGATTACGTGCTGGACGCCTCGGATACGATCATTTACAAAATCCATCTGATCAAGGAATGTCTGAAGCGGAAGATCCCGATCTTGTCGAGTATGGGGGCCGCCAACAAAATGGACCCGACGAAATTCCAAGTCACGGATATCTCGAAAACCCATATGGATCCGATGGCTCGCGTGATTCGGACGAAATTGCGCGAGGACGGGATCAAGAAGGGCGTAAAGGTTGTCTTCTCAACCGAACCTCCGGTGAAGCCTCGCCAGGATGTCACGGAGAAAATCGCTCCGGCCGGCGCCAAAATCCGCAAGGCCAAGCAGCCGCCGGCCAGCAACTCGTTCGTGCCGCCGGTCGTTGGCTTGATCATGGTTAGCGTGGCGGTACGCGAATTGCTGGAACGCGGGAGCGTGCGCGCATGATTCAGGAGCTTGCCAAGAAGCTGAAGTGGGGCGCTTGAAGCGCCCATCGGATAAAGCATAGAGGAAGATGAGATCATGAAGACGCGGTCAGGGCGCCTAAGGCTAGCTGGATCCGTGTCTTTCTTTTTGAGAAAATTCGCCTTTTGGATGGAGGTAGTGGTATAATGAAACTCCTTTTGAGTCTGGAGTGCACAAAAACCTTAGGAGGTAACTGAAATGGATGATTTTCAAAGTGCCTATCAAGAAGAGAAGGCGCGGCTTGACCGCACCTTGGAAGAGATCGACCAGCAGCTTAAGCGACTGCGTTCGATTCCGGTGTACACCGGGCAAGACTTTACCGAACAACTTCTTGAAGAGAATCGGGAGGGCCAGCGTAAACAGCTGGAGCAATCGATCCATGAACCGTATTTTGGGCGGCTGGATTTCGAGGAGCAGGGAAGAAGAAAAACGCCGTTTTATATCGGCAAGGTTGGCGTTGGCGACCAAGACGGAAAAGACCCCATCGTCATCGACTGGCGCGCGCCGGTGGCCAGCCTGTTCTACTCGTTTACCGGCGGGGATGATGCCTCTTATGTGGCGCCTGAGGGCTTGATCGAAGGCTTGGTCTATTTGAAGAGGAACATCGTGATCCGCAAAGGGATTTTGGACCGGGTCGTGGATACGTATAACCGCGACGGCGATGGCCCGGCTGTATCGGATGAGTTTCTTGTTTATCGCCTCGGCGAGAACAAGGACAACCGCTTGCGCGACATTGTCTCGACGATTCAGGCCGAGCAGGACCAAATTATCCGTGCGGCGAAAAATACGGCGCTGATTATCCAAGGCGTAGCCGGCAGCGGGAAAACAACCGTGGCGCTGCATCGGCTAGCTTTTTTGCTGTATCAGTATAAGGAGCAGATTAAAGCGGAACGGCTGGTCATTTTTGCGCCAAACCATATGTTTATCGATTATATTTCGGAAGTGTTGCCCGAGCTGGGAGTAGGAGACATCCAGCAGAGCACATTCAGCGATTGGGCGGCGAAGGTATTGGAGCTGGATGAGGTCCCGTCCGATGGTTCCGAGGCGTTGTCGCGGTGGTTTGACGGCGGGGCAAGGGGCGCGGAAACATGGCAGGATGCGGAGTTGCCTGGACGCTTTAAGGGTTCGATGGCGTTTAAGGAGATCATCGATGCGGCTGTGAGCACGCTCGAATCCGGCTGCGTGCCCGAAGGCGATTTCGAGCCTTGGGAAGGGGCGCGACTGCCGCGCAAAGAAATCCTGATCTGGTTTGAAGGCGAATACCGCCACTATCCGGTGGCCCGCCGTAAGGAACGGGTGCTGGCACGCATTCATCGCTGGATCGAAATGGAGCTGAAGAAGGCACCGTCGGCGGCTGCGCTCAAGGATCGGAAGAAAAAGGCCCAGCAACGGGAAAAAAGCTATGCCAAAAAGTGGCCGGAGCTTACGCCGCTCAGCCTGTACCGGGAGTTGTTTGGCATTCGGAAGAGCGGCGGGACGGAAGGGATGGTTAATGTCTCGGACCGGATTCCGGCGGGCATTTGGAAGGATACGCAAGCTCGTTTGAAGAAAAATGCCGTTAAGGAAGAAGATCTGGCCGCCCTGTTGTACCTGTACACATTGATCAATGAGATCGACGGAAATCAGACCTTCGACCACGTCGTCATCGACGAGGCCCAGGACTTTGCTCCATTTCAGGTTCATGTGCTGGACCGTTTCGTTAAGGGGCATTCCTTTACGATTCTCGGGGATTTATCGCAGGGCATCCATTATTACAAGGGAGTGCGCCATTGGGATGAGATGAAGCAGTTATTCCGGCCGGACGAAACCGCTTATTTTGCGTTAACGCGCAGCTATCGATCGACGATGGAGATCATCCAATTCGCAAATGAGATTCTCGAGCGGGGCGTTGGGGCGGATTTGCTGGCTGTTCCGGTATTTCGCAGCGGGGAGCCGGTGCGGCTGCTGGAGGCGGCTGGCGAGAAGCGGCTGGCGCTGATTCGGAAGGCGCTGGATAAGGTGCAGGGCGGTTCGTTCCGTACGGCGGCGGTATTAACCCGAACGATGTGGGAGGCGGAAGAGCTATATGCCGCGTTAAGCGAAGGCGGGCTGGAAGCAAACCTGATTAACGGGGAGCTGACGCAATACGCCGGCGGCGTATCGGTGTTGCCGGTATACCTGTCGAAGGGACTGGAGTTCGATGCGGTGATCGTGACGGACGTGGATCAGGAGCATTATGGGCCTAAAGACGCCAAGCTGCTTTACGTCGGCTGCACCCGCGCGCTGCACGAGCTGTGGCTGTTGCATGGCGAGAGGCTGCCGGATTACGTCTCTGGCGATGAGGCGTCGGAGTATGCGGCCAAGGTGAGCATGGAAGCTTAAACTCAAGGGCGTGAGGGATGATGCTCAATAGGGGGGTGAGGTTTCCCTTCACCATTATCCCTTTCATTAAGGTGAAGAGTGAAGGGGGACGGTTGCTGCATTATCCCTTTCGTTCAGGAGAGGGAATCATGCATGCACGCACTCGGGCTTCCCTTGGAAACCTGCCTAGGTACAACGCGATGTTTTACGGGGGCGGAAATGTATACGATTTTTCATATATAACATACCGAAGATGGCGGAAAAACCGAATTGTATTCGGTTTTTCGCATAGATTCAGGACAAACGGCTCTAGCAGGTACGAATGTATATGAAATTTCATATATATTCGGTCAAAATCGCCAAAGCGGCCGGATTGTATTCGATTCTTCGAATAGAAGTGCACCAATAGGGTTGTTTGGAGCGCGTATTAAACGGAGCTTTACAGCGCGTCATCCTGCATAAAGTCGTCCAGCCACCGGTCGGCTTTACTCTGATTGCACAGGTTGCAGGCACATACGCAGTTGACCGGAGTCGTATGACCTCCCTTGGCCTTAGGCAACAGATGGTCGATCGTATCGCCGTATTCTCCGCAAAAGAAGCAAGTGTAATCATCCCGTTTCAAAATATACTGGCGGAACGCCTTGTTGGTATACAAACGCCGGATGGTAAACGGATTGACGACGACCGCCATATGCTCGCGCACGAGCGTGACGGCCAGATCAAAGTCGATCTCCTGCTGCCAGCGCCGACCTTTGTCGGTGCGTCCGCGCAGGCGGATCATGCCGTTCCGGTTCGGGCGCAGGGTCCGAACGTCGGGACCCTCGGCCTTCGGGGGCGGTGCAGGCAGCGCCCGCTTGATCCGCCGCTTGGGCAGCGCGGCGTCGGCGCTTAGCCGGCCCGCAGCTGCGGCCGGCGCCGCATTGGCGGCGCTTGCGCCGTCTTTCAAGGCCGCGACCTGTGCCGCGGCCTTTTTGCTGCGGCGCTTGCGCTTGCGTTTGCGCGCCGCCTTGGCCGTGCCGGCGGCGGCCTCCGCGCCCCGCGGCACGCTTGGCCCGGCCGCGGCTTCGCCTGCGCGGCCGCCGCGGCTTGGCGCCGCCGCGGCGGGCACTGCCGCTGGCGCCGCAAGCGCTGCGCCAGCGGGCTCGGGCACCGCGGCCTGGGCCGGCTGCTGCTTGCGCTGCGCCCGGCAGCTGCGGCAGGCGCCGCGGCGCGAGCCTTTGCCGGAGCGCTTGCCGGTGCGGCGCAGGAATTCGCCGAGCGGCTTCGCTTTGCCGCAATAGGCGCATATTTTTACCGCTTTCGCGGAGGTAGAAGCTTGATCGGGTTGCTGTTGCTGCGTCAAGGGGGTCACCTCAGTTTAGAATAGGCTACAAGTAGGATATGACTCCATTATACCTGATTCTACATAAATATAGCCAAGACCAGCCGGTCTTGGCTTATGGTTTATATTCAAATTTGTCATTGGATGATCCCTCATTGCCGGTTACTCGGTCACGGCTGCGGGTTGTCTTAGGCTGCGCATTTTGGTTAAAATTTTGCGGATGCTTTCATCGGAGAGGTGGAATCTTCCGGCTAAATCCCGAACCGTGCTCCCGGCGCGATAAAGGCGGAAAATCCCTTCGTTCCGCTTGGCGATGGAGATGCGGGATCCGCTCAGTTCTCCCCATAACGCCCTCGACCGTTCCGGTTTGGGAATGTACAGCAGCTCACCTTGAATATAGGTTTGGAGCTCCTGCAACAGCCTAGGGGGAAGAACATCCTTTCCATTTTTGTAATTCACGATCATGTACCTCCTTATTTCGTGGTCCGTCCTCAACTACTGTTACGACATAAGTCAACATGCTCGCTTCCCCCTTTCAAAATTTGATTTGGTCGTCGCTTCATCCTACCTTCTCGGTGTGGAAAAGCCGACTTTGTGACTTTTAATAAAGTCAAAATTTGGTTTTTACTGGATCTATCTTAACACAGGTATCGTCAAACATAAATAAGGGAGGCTGTTCCCAGCCCCCCGTTTTATTGCGGTGCCGCTTACGCGGCAGCCACCTCACTCACTGTAATCACTTCGATCAGCCCCCTTTCCCGTGATTCGTCGGCCCGACATCTATATTAACTCATATTTCCGGCCGCTGGAAAAGCGAAAGAACGACTATAAGTGTTTTTTACGTAAGGTATGCTAGAATAAGTTTGGGTTCATTCCATTTATCACGTTAATCATGCTAACGATCAAGGAAGTGACTTGAAGGTGGATTTGTTTTCTTTCAATCAGGAGCAAAGCCCGGCGGGGCGGCTTCTAGCCGACCGGATGCGGCCAACCTCCCTCGATGAATATATCGGACAGGAGCATATCGTTGGTCCGGGCAAGCTGCTGCGGCGAGCGATCGAAGCCGATCAGGTGTCCTCGATTTTGCTGTACGGCCCTCCGGGTTGCGGCAAAACGACGCTTGCCCACATTATTTCCAATCATACTCAGGCGGAATTCGTTCGGTTAAACGCGGTGGATGCGTCGGTGAAGGACGTTCGCGAGGTCATCGAAAAGGCGCAGAACGACAAAGCTTTCTACGGCACGAAAACGATCCTGTTCCTGGACGAGGTTCATCGATTTAACAGTTCGAGACAGGATGCCTTGCTGCCGGCGGTGGAAAAAGGAACGATCATCTTCATCGGCGCAACGACGGAAAATCCCTTCCATTACGTCAACGGCGCCTTAATGAGCCGCTCCACGTTGTTCCAACTAGAATCGCTGACGAAAGAGCATTCGCTGATCGCGATGCGGCGGGCCTTGGCGGATCAAGAGAAAGGGCTTGGCTTCATGCCGCTGCAGGTCGACGAGGAGGCGCTGCTGCACATTGCCGCGATGGCTAACGGAGATATTCGGCGCGCGCTGAATGCCCTGGAGCTGGCCGCGATGACCACGCCGCCGCAATCGGACGGCACGGTGCATGTCACGCTTGAGGTGGCGGAGGAATCGATCCGTCGGCCGCTGGTCAAAGCGGACGAGTCGACGCAATACGACGTGTTGTCTGCGTTCCACAAGTCGATTCGCGGTTCCAGCGATGCGGCGGTATTCTGGTTCCTCTATGCCGTGGAGAAGCTGGGGATGGATCCGATGACCTTTATCCGCCGGTTGATCGCCGCCAGCAGCGAGGATATCGGCCTGGCTAACCCGCAAGCGCTGGTACAGGCGATCAGTGCTTTGGACGCTTACCGGAACAACGGTTGGCCCGAAGCGCGGCTAAACGTCGTTCAGGCGATCCTGTTTGCGGTCGAAAGCCCTAAATCGAACGGCGTCGTGGAGGCGATCGGGAACGCTATGGCAGCTATCGAGGAGGTCAAATCCGCCGAGGTTCCGCTGCATTTGCGCGATACCCACTATAAGGGAGCAGTGAAGCTCGGGCACGAGGGCTACAAATATCCGCATGATTACCCTGGTCATTATGTGCAGCAGGAATACCTGCCCGAACGCTTGGCTGGTCGTTCGTTCTACCATGCCACCGAGCAAGGGAACGAAGCGAAGATCAAACACAACCAAGAGCTGCGGCGCAGAAACGGCAAGTAAGCCGAGTGCATGAGTGTAAGTGCCATGTCTATACACGCAAAAAAAAGCGGGAGGTTCGGGTCTAATGTAGACGCCGTAACTCCCGCTTTATTTCTTCCTGCTTAAGCTTGCGCTGCCGCAGCCTCCGCCCGCAGTTTCGCCGGGGCTTCGATCGTGCCACCGCCGAGGCATTCCTCACCTTGGTAGAACACGACGGCTTGGCCCGGGGTGATCGCCTTTTGCGGCTGATCGAACTCGACAAGCACGGTGCCGTCCGGCCGCTTCGTCAACGTCACGCCTTGGTCCGGCTGGCGATAGCGGAACTTCGCCATGCAGTGGAACGGACCCTCCGGCAGATGGTCAGCCCCGGCGATCCAATTGACGCCAGAAGCGATCAGCGACGTCGAGTACAAGCTGGGGTGCTTGTCGCCTTGCACGACGTACAAAAGGTTGCGCTCCAGATCTTTGTCAGCGACGAACCACGGTTCGCCGGTGCCGGAGCCGCCGATGCCAAGTCCTTGCCGTTGGCCTAACGTATAGTACATCAGGCCATCGTGGCGGCCCTTGACTTCGCCGGTGACGATATCAACCATATCGCCGGATTTGGCCGGTAGGTAGTTGCTTAAGAACTCCTTGAAATTACGTTCCCCAATGAAGCAGACGCCGGTGCTGTCTTTCTTCTTAGCCGTATATAAACCGGCTTCTTCCGCAATCCGACGCACCTCCGGTTTCGGCAGGTGACCGATCGGGAACATGGCTTTGGATAACTGCTCCTGATTCAGGGCATTGAGGAAATAAGTTTGATCCTTGTTGTTGTCGACGCCTCGCAGCAGCTTGTACGTCCCGTTCTCTTCCACGACTTGTGCATAATGCCCAGTCGCAACGTAATCCGCGCCAAGATCCAGCGCTTTGTTCAGAAATTCGCCGAATTTGATTTCCCGGTTGCACATGACGTCGGGATTTGGCGTCCGGCCCCGCTTATATTCTTCGAGGAAATAGGCAAATACTTTATCGTAGTATTGCTTCTCGAAGTTCACGGTGTAGTAAGGGATATCGATCTGCTCGCAGACGCGGCGAACATCTTCGGCGTCCGCTTCGGCCGTGCAGTAGCCGAATTCGTCGGTATCGTCCCAGTTTTTCATGAATATGCCGATGACATCGTAACCCTGCTGCTTCAGCAGGAGCGCGGTCACCGAGGAATCGACGCCGCCGGACATGCCGACGACGACGCGGGTTTCGCTGTTAGGCTTCGCCATGATTATCACTCCTTCGAGCGGCGTTCGCTCGCCGTTTATTTTACCATATTTGTTGCTTTATTTTCCAAAACACATATGATATGTTACGATAAGCACAGGGTAAAGATAGGAATAGGGAGGAATTCCCGGATTTGGGCACGGCTGTCGCGGAAGTACGCGGCGGATGGCCCGAGACTGTCTTTTTTAGGATCAAAGCTTAATTATATAAAGTTTACTCGAAAATTGAAAGAGGTGCCTTCTTTGAAGATTTCTACAAAAGGACGCTACGGATTGACCATTATGATGGAGCTCGCCGCCAAATTTGGCGAGGGGCCCACTTCTCTCAAAAGCATCGCCGAGAAAAACCAATTGTCCGAGCATTATCTGGAGCAATTGATCGCACCGCTGCGCAACGCCGGCTTGGTAAAGAGCGTACGCGGGGCTTACGGCGGCTATATTCTTTCCAAGGAAGCCAGTGAAATTACGGCTGGAGATATCATCCGCGTGTTGGAGGGGCCGATTTCCCCGGTGGACTTCACCGAGGAGGATGATCCGGCAAAACGCGATTTGTGGCTGCGCATCCGCGATAGTATCGCTGAAGTGCTGGATTCGACGACGCTGGAGAATCTGGTGAATTTCGAGGAGCACGGAGCCAAGGAAAATTACATGTTCTACATTTAATCTGCGAACCGACTTGTCATCATGAATGCGGTGGGATACAATCAACAAACGATTCGGTAGCCGTCCCGATCCCGGGGCGGTGATTTACGTTTTATACGTTAATAAAAAAAGTGATTTGGACAAGGTGAGAGCCATGAAGCATATCTATTTGGACCATGCCGCATCCACGCCGATCCATCCGGACGTCGCGGAAACGATGCTGAAGGTGATGCGGGGACAACTCGGTAATGCATCCAGCGTTCATTTTTTTGGACGGGAAGCCAAACGTCTGGTGAACGGGGCGCGAGATTCGATTGCGGCTCGGATCGGCTGCCGTCCGGATGAACTGGTATTTACCGGCGGAGGGACGGAAAGCGATAACCTGGCGTTGTTTGGCACGGCATCTGCCCGCAAGGCGGACGGTCGCCATATCATCACGACCGCCATCGAGCACCATGCGGTGTTGCATTCCTGCGAACGTCTGGAGAAGGACGGGTTCGAGGTAACCTATTTGCCGGTGGATCGCTACGGTCAGGTGCATCCGGATCAGGTACGGGAAGCCATTCGTCCCGATACGATCCTGATTAGCGTGATGTACGGCAATAACGAGGTTGGAACGATTCAGCCGATTGCCGAAATCGGCGCCATCGCCAGGGAGCGGGGCATCGTCTTTCATGTGGACGCCGTGCAAGCGCTCGGTTCGCTGCCGATTTCCTGCCGCGAGCTTCCGGTCGACCTGATGAGCTTCTCTTCGCACAAAATCAACGGACCCCAAGGCGTCGGAGCTTTATATGTACGGAAGGATCTTCAGCTGGATCCGATCCAGCACGGCGGACTGCAAGAGAGAAAACGCCGGGCCGGTACGGAAAACATGGCCGGGATCGCCGGTTTTGCCAAAGCCGTTGAATTGACCGCGGCGGAGCGAGAGGCTCGCACCGCGCATGATCGTCTGTTGATCCAGGAGCTACTGTCCGCTTTGGAACAGCGGATCACCCGCGAAGCCTTCCATGTGAACGGCCACCCGAGCGATCGACTGCCGCATATCGTCAACCTCAGCTTTCCGGAAGTGGATTCGGAGACGATGTTGATGAATCTGGATATGGAAGGCATTGCCGCCTCCAGCGGCTCGGCGTGCACCTCGGGCTCCTTGGAGCCGTCGCACGTGCTGGAAGCGATGCATCTTCCGGCAAGTTTTTTGCGATCCGCGATTCGATTTAGTGTAGGATTGGGTAATACTAGGGAAGAAATTTCCGAAACTGCCGAAAAAATTGGAACCATCCTGGAACGACTTCGTAGAAGAAAATAATGGGCACCTTTTTGGGCTCAAATCGGCTTTTGCGGAGAGGAGGTATAGGATTTTCGGCACCGTATGAAATGCCCAAGCAGGGAGTGTCTTATTCAACATGAGAATGCAAGAAATGATTGGCCTGACCGTTTATGATGTGGAGCATGGCAAGCAGGTCGGGAAAGTCGTTGACATCCTCCTAAACCATGACTGGTCGATCGTCGGCATCCAGCTGGAGAATCGATTATTTTGGACTTCCGGTGTCAAGGCGGTAGGGTGGGACGATATCGTGGCTTACGGCGATGATGCTGTGATGATTCGTAATCAACAGGCTGTCCGCAAATGGGGAGCCGAGAACATACAGAACACCTTTTTAACGGGAAATGGGAAATTAAAAGAGCTGCCGGTCCTGACTGAGGACGGAATTCGTCTGGGTCATGTGACGGATGTTTATTTTGAGCATGAATTGGGAAACACAATTACTGGAATTGAAATTAGCGACGGGTTTTTCACCGATCTCATGGAAGGGCGCAAGCTGCTGCCTTTTTTGCCGGAAATGACCCGAGGGGAAAATGTGATCATGGTGCCCCTGGGCAGCGAACAGCTGCTTGAAAAGCCGTGAATTTTGTGGATGGATAGGTGATGGTTCTATGATGAAATGTCCAAATTGCAATTCCAAGGATATCGGGAAAATCGGCTCCCACCAGTTCTACTGCTGGGGTTGCTTTATTGAACTAACGGTGAACGGCGACAAAATGTCCGTATATCAAGTCGAGGAAGACGGTACGCTCAGCTCGCTGGACGATCTGTTCTTCGGCGAGGAAATGGTGCAGGACTTCTCGCAAATGCACGCTTCCTCGTAACAATATATTCCTGCTAGGCTTTGGAAATGCAAAAGCTGTCCCCATTTGATCGTGAAGGGGATGGCTTTTTTTGTATAGAGGAATCGCTCTTCAAATGTTGTCAACAATAATCATGACGAAACCGTGTTTTCATTTGATTGAGAAAGAAAGCGCTTTGATTTAGGATGAGTCTAGAAGCACGGTAATCCAACAAGTCAACGTTGTTGATGGTCCGTACATCATTCTAAGGGGGTTTCTCTTTATGGCTATAGCACAAACGAAAAAACCGTCTGCAGGATCCGGCGGAGCAAGGGTCAAGGTTCAGCAGTTCGGTCGTGCGCTCAGCGGGATGGTTATGCCGAACATCGGCGCATTTATCGCATGGGGGTTAATCACCGCACTTTTCATTCCTACCGGCTGGATTCCAAGCGAATATCTCGCCAAGTTGGTTGATCCGATGATCAAATACTTGCTGCCGCTCCTGATTGGTTACACCGGCGGCAACATGGTACATGGCAAACGCGGTGCAGTAACGGCTGCGATCGTAACGATGGGGGTGATCGTCGGCAGCGATATTCCGATGTTCCTCGGCGCGATGATCGTGGGTCCGTTGTCCGCTTGGATCATCAAGCAGTTCGACAAATTGGTCGAAGGGAAGATCAAATCCGGTTTTGAAATGCTGGTCAATAACTTCTCGATCGGGATTTTTGGCGGCTTGATGGCTCTTGGAGCTTACAGCGGCATCGGTCCGGTCGTCACCGCGATTAGCAAAGGCTTGTCTTCGGGCGTTGACTTCCTGGTGGAGGCAAAATTGCTCCCACTGGTCAACCTCTTGATTGAACCAGGCAAGGTGTTGTTCCTGAACAATGCCATCAACCATGGTGTTATTACGCCGATCGCTTCGGAAGAAGCGCTGCGTGTCGGCAAATCGATGTTATACATGCTCGAATCGAACCCGGGTCCAGGTCTTGGCATCCTGCTGGCTTACTGGGTCTTCGGACGCGGCATGGTGAAACAATCGGCTCCAGGCGCAGTGGTGATCCACTTCCTGGGCGGGATTCACGAGATTTATTTCCCGTATATCTTGATGAAGCCGATCTTGATTCTGGCAGCCATTGCCGGTGGTGTGGCGGGTACGTTCACGTTCCAATTGACCGGTGCCGGTCTTGTAGGTTCTCCTTCTCCGGGTAGTATTTTCGCTTACTTCCTGATGACGCCGAAGGGCGGATATGTGCCGATGTTAAGCGGTGTAATCGTCGCAACGGTCGTTTCTTTCTTGATCGCTTCGCTACTGCTCAAGACGGGTAAACAAGACGAAGAGGATATGAACTTGGAAGAAGCATCGGCGAAAATGAAAGAGATGAAATCCGCAGGTTCGAAGAACCAGGTGGCAGCTCCTGCTGCTGTAGGCGGCGTGCAAAAAGAAACGGTGAACAAAATCGTGTTTGCTTGCGATGCGGGTATGGGTTCCAGCGCGATGGGCGCCTCGGTCCTGAGAAAGAAGATGCAGGATGCGGGCGTGAAGGTGACTGTTGTCAATTCAGCTGTTAGTGAGATCCCTAGCGACGCAGATATCGTTATTACGCAAAAAACGCTGACGGACCGCGCCATCGCGAACAAACCGGATGCGGAACATATCTCCATTGATAATTTCTTGAAGAGTCCCAAATACGATGAACTGGTCGAACGGCTGAAGGGCTAAGTAGCGCCGGTTACGATGCGGGGGCAGAACACTGGCGATTAGTCGCCGGTGTTTTGCGTCTATATTAGGGAGAGACTTGATATGAGGAAAATGACCGCAAGACAAAAGCAGATCCTCATCCTCCTCCTCGGGCGCAAGAACGGGATGACCGCTGCGGAAATCGCCGCGGAGATTAACGTCAGCGTCAGAACGGTCCACCGGGAACTGGACGAGATTGAAAAAATCCTGGCCTATTTCGGATTGATCCTGCACCGTAAGTCTGGTACCGGAATTTCTGTTTGGAGTAATGCGGCAGATAGCGAGGAAGGTGAGAAGCTTCAGGAAGCCAGGCGTTTGCTGCTGGTGGATAAGCCTAGTGACTACTCGGGAGAGGAGCGGCAGCTCTTGTTGATTTGCCGCTTGCTGGTGGAGCAGGAGCCATGCAAGTTGTTTACATTAGCTCATAGCCTGAAAGTCACGGTAGCAACGATCAGCAGCGATTTGGATGAGGTAGAGCCTTGGACCCGTCGCTTCGGACTGGAGCTGGTCCGCCGCCGGGGCTACGGCGTCGAGTTGATCGGTGATGAGCGGGAGATACGCGAGGCCTTATGCCAATTGGCAGCCGATCACCTGGATTACTCGGATCTGATCGGGGGATCGCCGGAAAGTCAAGTCTCCTCAGCTACCGCGAGGCTGCTGGAGGTCGTCGGCACACACAACCTGATGACGGTGGAGAATACGCTATGGGCCATGAATTGGAATTGGACGGAACATTTGTCCGAAAATGCCTACACTCAGCTGTTGATCCATCTCTCCGTTTCGGTGAATCGGATCAACGCGGGGAGATTCGTAAACGGTTTGAACAACTCTGGCAAGGTGGCCTCCACCGGGGGCGGAGAGCAAGACGCAGCTGAGACGGCCCGCTTTGCGCTACGTTTGGCCGACAAGCTCACGCTTACGTTCCCACCGGAGGAAATCACCTATATGAACGGGTTGTTCAGCCAGGCCAAGGAAGCCTCTCCTGAGCTGGTTCAAGCGGATTTAGAACTGGTTGATACCGTATACCGGCTAACGGAGAACGTCGTCAAGCGAACCGGCATCCCGTTTCAGGAGGACCGCCTGCTGCATAGCGGCTTACTTGAGCATATGGGCCCGGCGTTTAAGCGGATTCGCGAAGGCTCTCGCATCCGCAACCCGCTGCTAGGCGCTATCCGCAAGGATTACGAGGAGCTGTTCGGCATCGTGCGGGAGGCGATGAACGACAGCGCAGCCGGCCTGGACGTGCCGGATGAAGAGATCGGCTTCCTGGTGATGCATTTCGGCGCTTCGATTGAACGGTTGAATCAGCTAGGCCGCAACGTGCGGGCTATCTTGGTTTGCTCAAGCGGGCTGAGCTCCTCCAAACTGTTAGCTACGCGGCTCGCCAAGGAGATGCCGCAGATCGAAGTGCTGGGCAACGTCTCATGGTATGAAGCCAAGCGGCTTCCAGAGTCTGATTATGATTTAATGATTTCGACGATCGATCTGCCTCTTCCAGAGGATCGTTACGTCAAATTGAGCCCGCTGCTCACGGACGAGGACAGCGAGCGGTTACTGGAGTACGTGCAGCATACGACGCTGAAGGCTCGTAAGCCGGCATCCGAGCCGGAATCGGCCAAAACCAGGGCCTTTGATAAGGTACGGTCGTTGTCGATGGCGCTTAACGAAGTTGTCAGTCTGTTAGATCAGTTCGACGTGAGTACCTTGTATAACCGGGGGGCTTCGCTCCGAGACACGGTCACGGCGGCACTGGAGGAAATAAACCAATCGTTCGTTCCACCTTCCGTATCCGACATTGCGGCTGTAGCCGACCGTTTACTGGAACGGGAAAAAATGGCCAGTCAGGTTATTCCGGGTACTTCGCTCGCCTTGTTCCATACGCGAACCCGGTTTGTGAATACCCGTTCGCTGGCTTTGTTCCGGCTGGAGGAGCCTGTACTGCTCGACGGCGGGACGAAAGTAGGCGCACTGTTATTCATGCTTGCGCCACGCGAGCTGTCGCGTGAGAGCTTAGAGGTGCTTAGTGAAATCAGTGCGTTGCTGCTGAAGCCGGAGCTGGTAGAACTGCTGGAAACGGGAGAGCGTCAGGAAATCCGAAACTTTTTGGCGACTGAACTGTTGGTTTATTTTGAACATTTGTAAATCCGGAAGATAGGAAAATCAGTGGAAAGGGAGAGAACAATCATGAAATTACTGTCTAAAGAGAAAATTATATTAAATGGAAAAGCTAACGATAAATACGAGGCGATCCGCATGGCCGGGAAGCTGCTCGTTGACGCCGGTCACGTTACGGAGGGATACGTCGACAAAATGGTCGAGCGCGAAGAGATCGTCTCCACCTATATGGGCGGCGGCCTCGCGATCCCGCACGGAACCAAGGAGGCCAAAAGCCTGATTTCCTCGACAGGACTGTCGGTTGTTCGCTTCCCTGAGGGCGTTGACTTCGGCGGCGATGAGCCAGCTTTTATCGTCATTGGCATTGCCGCTGCCGGCGGGGATCATATGGAAGTCCTGACCAACGTCGCCATGGTGTTCACCGAGGAATCCAACTTGGAGCGGATCATGAATGCAAAGACGGAAGAGGAGATCGCGGAAATTCTCGAAGGGGGGATGGAGGCATGAAGGCGGTCCATTTCGGCGCAGGGAATATCGGGAGAGGGTTTATCGGCTTGCTGTTGTCCGGTTCCGGTTACGAGGTTTGTTTTGTCGATGTCAACGAGAAACTGGTTTCGGAACTGGCGCGGCGTAAGGAATATCCCGTCACTCTGGCCAGCGATCAGCGGGAAACCGTTCTTGTGAGCGGCGTGACGGCGATCAACAGCGTGAATGACCCTGTCGCCGCCGCCCGGGCAATTTCCGAAGCCGACTTGGTAACCACGGCGGTTGGGGTTTCGGTGCTGAAGCATATCGCCGGTACAATCGCCCAAGGGCTGATGCTGCGGAAAACCAATGAAGCGGCATCCCCACTTCATGTCATCGCCTGCGAGAACGCCATCGGCGGTAGCTCCCAGCTTAAGGAGCATGTCTATGCCCAACTGGACGAGGCAACGCGGCAGTGGGCCGACAGTCATGTAGCGTTCCCCGATGCGGCGGTCGACCGGATCGTTCCGCTGCAGCAGCATGAGGATCCGCTGCAGGTCGTTGTGGAACCTTTTTACGAATGGGCGGTGGATCAGTCCCAAATGTTCGAAGGCTTTCACCGGGTCGAGGGAGTGCACTATGTTGACCGGTTGGAGCCTTATATCGAACGCAAGTTGTTTACCGTAAATACCGGCCATTGCTCGGCCGCTTACATGGGATACCTGCAAGGCCATGCCACGATTCAGGAAGCCATGAACGATGAGAAGGTCGTTCATCATGTACGTGCCGTCCTCTCGGAGACCGGGGCGGTGCTTGTGGCGAAACATGGGTTTTCGTCAGCCGAGCATCAGGCATATATCGATACGACTCTGGAGCGTTTCGCCAATCCGGCGCTGACGGACGAGGTTTCGCGGGTCGGCCGTTCACCGATCCGCAAGCTGTCCGCCGGCGACCGGCTGGTCTCCCCGGCGACGCAGGCGTATGAACGGGAGTTTGGATACGGCTACCTGGCGCTGACGATGGCGATGGCGCTCCGTTTCGAGTCTCCGGACGATCCGGAAGCCGCGGAACTGCAAGCGTCGCTGAAAGAAGTCGGCGCTTCGCAGACCTTGGCCAAATACACCGGCCTCGACGCCGAGCACCCGATCCACCAAGCGGCGCTGGCGCATTATGAGGAATTGAAGAACCGCTGAGCGGCAATTAGTAGGGGGATTAGCTTATTCAACGCTATTTCCCTGCTTGACGCCAATATACTCGCTCGAACATCGCCGCTAGCGGGTGGATGAGATAGCAGCCCGGACGTATCTGTAGTACAAGTTGCGTTCGGGCTTTTTCGGTTTGCACGCGCGGCTAACGGCTAACGGACCTAGGGGACGTTATTGGCCGCGAGAACCGTACCATTGAAACCTAACGGACTGAGATGACCTTATTCCAGCGGAATTGTCTCGGTTGGCTGCATTTGCGGCTAAATAACGGCTGCTGAGTCCGTTACATCGGGAAATAGTCGGGAAATGACTCAATAACGTCTCTCAGGTCCGTTAGGAGTAAGAGGCCCACAGAGAAAGCACTCGAAGAGCGCAAAAGGCCAGAGGGAGAAATAATTCTGAAGAAACGGCAGTGGTCGCCTTTGCGAGCGGATTTCTACATCGTAGGAATCTAGTCCAATCAGAGAAATCCGCGAGCAACAGCGATCGGAAGAACATTTCACTTGTCGCCTCCAACGCTCTTCACCGGTTCTTCCGGCAATCAACTCCGAGGATTGCCGGGCTGCGGCTATGCCCCTCCCGGCTGCCAAGAGCCGGGGATCACCAAAGAAAGCACTCGAAGAGCGCAAAAGGCCAGAGGGAGAAATGATTCTGGAGAAACGCTAGTGGTCGCCTTTGCGAGCGGATTTCTACATCGTATGAATCTAGTCCAGTCAGAGAAATCCGCGAGCAACAGCGATCGGAAGAACATTTCACCCGTCGGCCCCTCAGCGCTCTTCTAATCTTTTTCCAGTTACCGGTTCTCGTCATCCCACACATCTCCGGCCCTTCGCAGCCACCCTCTCATAAATCTCCCTCTCCAGGCAAATACTGATCTATACGATTAACCGCCGCGAAGGGGGAGGAGGCATGGAGCCGATGGAACCGATGGAACCGATCGCCAAAAGCAAGCTGTTCCGATATGGCGTCTGGGTGCTGCTAGGGCTGGTCATCTTGTTTTTCGTGTGGCAGCTGCGCCCGATGTTTGCGCTCGTTTATGGATTTCTCAAAGCGGTGTTCGCTCCGTTCGTGATCGCCATTATCATCTCTTATGTCTTGAATCCGATCGTTCGCATGCTCGGCGGGCGCAAGGTGCCGCGGACGATGGCCGTATTGTTGATTTACGCGGTATTCCTGACCGGCCTTTCGGTGGTGCTCATGAACGTGATCCCGATGTTCGTCGAACAGCTGGAGGAGCTCGGGGAGCATTTGCCGGAGCTGACCATCCACACCCAGCAAATGATGAACCGTTGGGACAACGGCATTTTGCCCGGGAGCATCCGCATGGGGATGAACAACTGGTTTTATCAATTCGAAAACCGGCTGGCAAGTTCGATTTCCGGCTTTTTAGACAATATCGGGACAACGATCGGCGTGGTATTTAATGCGTTCATTATTCCATTTCTGATCTTCTACATGCTGAAGGACATCGAGCTGATTGAACGGCTGATGCTGCAGTACCTGCCGCGTTCGCGGCGCAAGTCGATCATGACGTTGCTGAAGGAAATCGACATGGCCTTGGGCAACTACGTTCGGGGGCAACTCCTGGTTTGCATCATCATCGGCGTGCTGGCCTACATCGGCTATATGCTTATCGGAATGCCGTTTGCTCTGCTGCTAGCGGGAGTGGTCGCTGTTTGCAATATCATACCTTACCTGGGCCCGTTTCTCGGGGCAGCGCCGGCCTTGATCATGGCGACAACGATATCGTGGAAAATGGTCCTGTTTGTCCTGCTCGTCAATATGCTCTGCCAAATGATCGAAAGTAACGTCATCTCCCCGCAAGTCGTGGGGCGGAGCTTGCATATGCACCCCATGCTGATTATTCTGGCGCTCCTGATCGGCGGGGAACTGGCGGGGGTACCCGGGCTGATTTTGGCTGTGCCGTTTTTTGCCGTGGTGAAGGTGATTATCCAGCATT
This sequence comes from Paenibacillus sp. J53TS2, assembly GCF_018403305.1. NCBI lineage: Bacteria > Bacillati > Bacillota > Bacilli > Caryophanales > Paenibacillaceae > Paenibacillus > Paenibacillus sp. J53TS2. The sequence continues at coordinate 41,173 of NZ_BOSK01000012.1, read as the reverse complement.
TCTATACTTATTACGTTCGGCGCAAAGCGATGTGAATATGCCGCATTGACATGGCGTAACCCGCCTTATATACTTAAAATGTTATGTGCAAAATCTAAAAAACGTTGATGAAATCAAGTACGTTCGGCAAGCGGATTTGCCAGAGAAGGGTTCCGCTGCAAGCGGCGTCCCGCAAGGGAAGGCCACAGCGGCGGCTGAGAGAACCTGAAATCTCGCGTGGACGGAAAGCTAATTTCGGAGTGTGAGCTCTAAATTCACCGGCAGGTCCCCGTTACCGGGCCGACGAGGCGATCGCTACAGACGCTGGCGGACGAAGTCCAGCCGCATCAGGAGCGATAACCAGGGTGGTACCGCGATTTAATCGTCCCTGATTTTCAGGGGCGTTTTTGTTTTTTTTAGAGGATAAATTAGGAGGTCTATACGATGAAAGCAAGTGAAATTCGTTCCAAATGGCTGGAGTTCTTTGCCGGCAAAGGCCATAAAATCGAACCGAGCGCCTCGCTCGTACCGCATAACGATCCGTCCCTGCTGTGGATCAACGCCGGGATGGCTCCGCTCAAACCGTATTTTGACGGGCGGGTTAAGCCGGAAAATCCGCGCCTGACGAATTCGCAGAAATGCATCCGCACCAACGATATCGAAAACGTGGGCAAGACGCGCCGGCACCATACGTTTTTTGAAATGCTGGGCAACTTCTCGATTGGGGATTACTTTAAGGAAGAAGCGATCACATGGGCTTGGGAATTCCTGACCGACAAGAAGTGGATCGGCTTTGATCCAGAGCGTCTATCGGTCACCGTGTATCCCGAGGATGAAGAAGCATTTAAGCTGTGGAATGAGAAAGTCGGACTTCCGGCCGAACGCATCGTAAAGCTGGAGGACAACTTCTGGGACATCGGTGAAGGGCCTTGCGGACCTTGTACGGAAATTTTCTACGATCGCGGCGACGCTTACGGCGATTTGTCCGATCCCGAATGTTATCCCGGCGGTGAGAACGAACGATTCCTCGAGGTCTGGAACCTCGTGTTCTCGCAGTTTAACCATAATAAGGACGGCAGCTATACGCCGCTTCCGAACAAGAACATCGATACTGGGGCGGGACTGGAGCGGTTTGCGTCCATTCTGCAGGATGTGAACTCCAACTTCGATACCGACTTGTTCCAACCTATTATTAAGCAAACAGCCAAAATGGCCGGAGTAACTTACGGTACGGCGGAGGAAAGCGATGTGGCGCTCAAGGTCATCGCCGATCACATTCGTACGGTGACATTTGCCGTGGCCGATGGCGTATTGCCGTCCAACGAAGGCCGGGGTTACGTGATTCGCCGCTTGCTGCGCCGCGCGGTGCGTTATGGTAAGCTGATCGGAATGGACAAGCCGTTTATGTTCGGCTTGGTGGAAACCGTCGGTGACATCATGGGCACCTATTATACGGACGTTGTGACCAAACGGGAGTTCATCGAAAAAGTTATTCGTGCCGAGGAAGAACGGTTCCACGAAACGCTCAGCGACGGCTTGGCGATTTTGGCGGACATCAGCGGCGAAGCGAAGGCAGCCGGCCGCACACTGATCAGCGGGGCAGATGCATTTAAGTTGTATGACACCTACGGATTTCCGCTGGATCTGACCGAGGACTTTGCGGCGGAACAAGGGCTGGGTGTCGACCGTGAAGGCTTTGAAGCTGCCATGGAGGAGCAACGCGAACGTGCCCGGGCGGCCCGCCACGAGAGCGGCAGCATGAAGGTGCAAGGCGGAGTTCTGGCCGATTTTACGACTAAAACGGAATTCGTTGGATATAATGAGCTTGAAGTTACAACCAGCATCGTCGCCATCGTGGCTGACGACGCTTTCGTTGACACGCTTAGTGCCGGTCAATCAGGCCAAATCATTTTGGCTTCGACGCCTTTCTATGCAGAAAGCGGCGGCCAGGTCAGCGACCAGGGGACCCTGCGCACCGGCTCTGGCAGTGCGACCGTGGAAGGTTTGTATAAAGCACCACACGGGCAGCATGTCCATCAAGTGACGGTGGGGACCGGCGAACTGCGAGTCGGTTCAGAAGTTACGGCTTCCGTAAGCAAGGAACAACGCAGCCATACGGTGAAGAACCATACGGCAACCCATCTGCTGCATAAGGCGTTAAAAGAAACGCTCGGCGAACACGTGAACCAAGCCGGTTCTCTTGTTGAACCGCAGCGTCTGCGCTTCGACTTCTCCCACCTTGGCAGTATTTCGCCGGAGGAATTGGTGGAAATCGAACGCCGCGTGAATGAGCAGATTTGGAACGCGCTGCCGGTGACAACCTCGCTGAAAGCGATCGATGAAGCCAAAGCGATGGGGGCAATGGCGTTGTTCGGCGAGAAATACGGGGACATCGTTCGCGTTGTCCAGGTCGGCGAGTACAGCCTGGAGCTGTGCGGCGGTTGCCACGTGAACAATTCGGCGGAGATCGGCCTGTTCAAAATCGTCAGCGAAAGCGGCATCGGCTCCGGCGTGCGCCGGATCGAAGCGGTGACCGGACGGGGCGCCTACCAGTTCATGGATGGTCAGCTTGATTTGCTGAAGCAAGCGGCTGGCTTGTTGAAATCGAATGTGAACGACGTGCCGAAACGGGTCGAAGGATTGTTCCAGCAGTTGAAGGAGCTTGGTCGCGAGAACGAATCCCTGCAAAGCAAGCTGAGCGTGATCGAAGCTGGCGAATTGACAAGCCAGGTGGTTAACGTCGGTCAAACCCAACTCCTGGCTGCTCACGTTCAGGCCGGAAGCATGGACGCGCTGCGCACGTTAGCCGACGAGCTGAAAGCCAAGCTGCCGGATGCGGTGCTTGTGCTGGGTGCTCCAAGCGAGGACAAGGTGAATTTTGTTGTTGTCGTGCCTAAAGAGGAAGTGGCTCGCGGACTGCATGCCGGCAAGCTCGTCAAGGAAGTGGCGGCGGTATGCGGCGGCGGAGGCGGCGGCCGTCCGGACATGGCCCAGGCGGGGGGCAAGGATGCCAGCAAGCTGGACGAAGCTTTGAAGAAAGCTGCGGAATGGATTGCTTCCCAAGCCTAAAGGAACGATGAATTTGACGGGGTGAACCCGCGAAAATTTCCTTATGGAACCCATGATATGGTATAGTATGATTAGGCTAAGAGGAAATCAGCTGCGATCATAAAGGCGTATGTCGAAGAAGCGAGGTGTCATCATGGACTCCATGGATAAAACCGTCAAATTTAACGTCAAAGGCGATGAACTAGAGGCGTCGGCGCAGGAAATTCTTCTTACGGTTTACCAGGCGTTGCAGGAGAAAGAATACAATCCGGTTAACCAGATCGTCGGATATCTGTTGTCGGGAGATCCGGCCTATATACCGCGCCATAACAATGCGCGAAGTTTGGTCCGCAAGAAGGAACGGGACGAACTGATAGAAGAACTGGTACGCTTTTACATGGCGGGCCACCGATAGGAGCAATACATGAAAATCATGGGTCTGGATTACGGGGACCGTCGGATCGGAGTCGCCGTTAGCGATAGTCTAGGCTGGACCGCCCAGGGGCTCGAAACCATCGAGCGCCGCAGGGAAGGCAGCGAATTCGAACGCATCGCCGAGCTGGTGAAACAGCACGAGGTGGAGGAGATTGTCGTCGGTCTGCCGAAGAATATGAACGGCACGATTGGTCCCCGGGGAGAAATATGCATGGCGTTTGCCGAGGAGCTTCGGGGCAGGTTTAACCTCCCCGTGCATCTCTGGGACGAACGGCTGACCACCGTTTCTGCGCAGCGAACGCTGCTGGAGGCGGATGTCAGCCGGAAGAAGCGCAAGGGTGTCGTCGACAAGATGGCCGCCAGCTTGATTTTGCAAAACTATTTGGACTCTAAGAGTATAAAGTGAGGGTGATCGCGTATGTCTAAAGATCGTATCGGAAATGAAGAAGAACCGGAAATTATTTATATCCCCGATGAAGAGGGCAATGAAGAAGAGTTCGAAGTGATTATGAAATTCGAAGTCGACGGTTCGGACGCCAAGTATATGATGGTCGTTCCTCTGGATTCCGATGGGAATGAAGAAGAAGAGAGCGAAGAGGTATACGCGTTCCGTTACGAGGAAGACGGCGATGACCTGAAGCTGTACACGATCGAAAGCGACGAAGAATGGGAAATTGTCGAGGAGACGTTTAATACGCTCGTCGACGAATTTGACGGAGAAGATAACAATGACTGATTTTACGGCAGACCAAGCGGTCCTGACGTCGCGGGTTCGCGACGCTTTTGGCCCGATCGTGGAGCTGGAGGACGAATCAGGCAATGCCTCCTATTATCAAGTCGTTCAAGAGTTTGACGTTGCTGGAGCTTCTTATGCAGTGTTGATGCTGGAGAATGCTTCCAAGGACGAAGAGCCGGAGATCTTCAAGATTGTGATGACCGGCGACGAGCTAGAGCTGGTCACGATCGATGACGACGAGGAATGGGAGAACGTATCCGAGCTTTATGACGAATTGACCTTTCCGGAGTAAGGGGGAAGGTGTTGCAGGAGCACGATAGATCAGTCCGGGAAGAGCGGGATTTTACCGCTCTTTTTGGCTGTTAAGGGGGAAGCGGTCTTGAGGAAGGCGCTGAAATGGCTGACCGTCCTGCTCTTACTCGTGATCATTGGAGTAGGAGCGGCCGGAATTTATGTTTACACAGGCATGCAACCTGTCGAAGCGAAGGAGCAGCCGGTCAAGTTCACGATCGAACCGGGTACGGGGACGTCGGGAATCGCAGAGTTACTGGAAAACCAGGGACTAATTAAAAATTCCTTTTTGTTCGTTTCGTATTTAAAATGGAAATCGGAAGGCAGTCATTTTCAGGCTGGAGTCTACGAGATGAACCCGGGAGTGACGTATGACGAAATCATCGCCAAGCTAAACGGCGGCGACGTGGTCAAAGCGGAAATGATCCGGTTTACGATTCCCGAAGGCTTTACCGTGAAGCAAATGGCTGACAAGCTGACAGAGGAAGGCTTGGCCGACAAAGCTGCGTTTTTGCAGTTGGCGAAGAGTGCTGCCGAGCTTGACGATGAGCTGCTGACTCAAATCCCGGCGGACGAGCGATTAACCTATCGGTTGGAAGGGTACTTGTTCCCAGAAACTTATGAGCTAAAGAAAGGCAGCAATGAGCGGGATATTATCGCTCGCATGCTGCAGGAAACGGGAGAGCGGCTAGGTGAAATCCCTGATTTCACGCAAAAGCTGCAAGCTCGTGGTTTAACCTTAGGCGAACTGATGACGGTCGCTTCGTTGGTAGAGCGGGAAGTGGTAGTTGATGCCGAGCGTCCTAAGGTAGCCGGGGTCATTTACAACCGACTGAAAGACGGCATGAAGCTCGAAATCGACGCCACGGTGCAGTATGTGCTGGATAAACCGAAGGAGCGTTTGCTGAATTCGGATCTAAGAAGCGTGGATAGCCCCTACAATACGTATTTGTATGAAGGATTGCCACCGGGTCCAATCGCTGCGCCAAGCCTCAAATCGATCGAAGCGGCACTTACGCCGGAGCCGTCGGAGTACCTTTTCTATGTGACGAAGAAAGATGGCAGCGGGGAACACCTGTTTGCCAAGACCTATAAAGAACATTTGAAGAACATCGAGACTAGCAAGGCTATGGCCAATAAATAAAGGTGGTAGTAACAAATGAGTAAAAAGCCGGAACTCTTGGTCCCAGCCGGTTCGCTGGAAGAACTAAAGCGTTACTTCGCAGCGGGGGCTGATGCAGCCATCATCGGCGAGGCCAAATATGGAATGCGCCTTCCTGGCGAGATGACGACCCGGGACATCGCCGCGGCCGTTCAAGTGGCGCGCGAATACGGAGCCAAAATCTATGTTAGCCTCAACAACCTAATGACCAATGCCTTGTTGGACGGCCTGTCCGATTACGTGAAGCAGGTGGCGGAATGTGGTGTGGATGCTATCGAGTTTGGCGATCCTTCTGTCCTTCAGACGGTACGAAAGGTGGCACCGCAGCTGAAGCTGCATTGGAATGCCGAGATGACCTCCACTAACTATGCCACGGCCAACTACTGGGGGTCGAAGGGCGCATCCCGCGTCGTACTGGCGCGCGAGCTGAACATGGACGAGATCACCGCGATGCCTCCATCGCTGAATATCGAAGCGGAGGTTCAGGTCCATGGCATGACCAATATCTATCACTCGAAACGCAGCTTGGTGCAGAGCTATATGACGCATCAAGGACGGCCGGTCGCGCCGGGCAGCGATCTGGGCTTGAATCGCGGACTCTTCCTTGTCGAAGCGGAGCGGCCGGACGAGAAATTCCCGATTTTCGAGGATGCCAACGGGACGCATATTATGAGCTCGGACGATATCTGCATTTTGGAAGATTTGCACATGCTTATGGCTTCAGGCGTGGACAGCTTCAAAATCGAGACGATGCTGAAGTCGGCGGCTTATAATGAAATCGTGATTACTTCATATCGTAAGGCCATCGAAGCTTATTTTAGCGACCCGGAAGGGTACGAGTTCGATGAGAGCTGGATGGATGCCATCCGCGAGGTACAAGATCCGGAGCGGGAGCTAACCTTCGGATTCTTCTACAAAGAACAAGTCTTTTGAGAGGAAGTTCGGTGCTGAAAAGCCAACTTTTTGACCTATATTTAAAATATAATCCAACAAAATGATGAGAGGTGAACGAAGATGCAAACCGCGGAGAAGCATATCCCGAAATATGTGGGAAAACGTAACCGGTTGGCGAAACCCGAATTGCTCGCCCCGGCGGGTAATCTCGAAAAGCTGAAATTCGCCGTCCATTACGGCGCCGACGCCGTATATATCGGGGGACAACAATATGGCCTTCGTTCCAATGCGGATAATTTTAGTTTCGAAGAAATGCGGGAAGGCGTGGAATTTGCTAAAAAATACGGCGCAAAGGTGTTCGTCGCCACGAATATTTATGCCCATAACGAGGATTTGGAGGGCATTGAGGCGTATTTGCGCAATCTGCACGAGGCGGGGATCGCAGCGATTATCGTCGCTGACCCTGTGATCATCGAAACGGCGCAGCGCGTTGTACCCGAACTGGAGGTCCATCTCAGCACCCAACAGTCGACCGTAAACTGGCAGGCGGTACAATTCTGGAAGGATCAGGGCTTGCCGCGGGTCGTGCTTGGTCGTGAAACCAGCCTTGAGGAAATTGAGGAAATTAAACGCCATGTCGACATTGAGATCGAGTCGTTTATCCATGGGGCAATGTGCTCCTCATATTCTGGACGATGCGTGTTGTCGAATCATTTTACGGACCGTGATTCCAATCGCGGGGGCTGCTGCCAATCCTGCCGCTGGAAATACGATTTGTTTACGGACGCGCGCGCGGAAGGGGAATGGATCTCTGAGGAAGAAGCCCGCGATAACAAGGTGCTGGAGAAGTTCCGTCTTGGCGTAACCCAACTGCCCTTGTTCGAGGAAGACGACAATGCGTTTACGATGGGATCCAAGGACTTGTGCATGATTGGACATGTTCCCGATTTGATCGACGCCGGCGTGGACAGCTTCAAAATTGAGGGTCGAATGAAGTCGATTCATTACGTGGCGACGGTCGTGAATGTTTATCGCCAAGCGATTGATGCGTACATGGCGGATCCGGATCATTACGTGCTGAAGCCGGAGTGGATTGAAGAAATCAATAAGGCGGCCAATCGACCGCTAAACACCGGTTTCTTCTACGATACTCCGGACCATGAGGATCATATTTACGAGCCGGAAGAAAAAGCGGCGCCTTACGATTTCGCGGGATTGGTCATGGAGTATGACGAAACGACCGGTATGGCGACGATCCAACAGCGCAACCATTTTAAGCCCGGACAAGAGGTAGAGTTTTTTGGCCCCGGGGGGACATTCTTTAAGCAGACCGTTGGGACCCTATACGACGAAGCCGGAAATGAACTGGATGCGGCCCGTCACCCGCTGCAGCGGATCAAAATGAAGGTTGAACAACCAGTATCCTACTTCGATATGATGCGGAAAAAGAAGTGAATGTAAAAATCAATATGCTTAGGGGCCTGTTCGTTCATAGGACGAAAGGCCCTTTTTTGTGTTTTTTGTCAAGATTATTTAAAATCCGCTACATGTGAAACCGATATTATAGAGGAGAACGTCAGGTATTGTCGAATACATTGGATAGCTGACGAGAAGTGTGAATGACCAACAGGAATTATGCATGACCTCTAGCCTAAAAACTTGGGTCTGCAACTATTAAGAGTGGCGGGTGATCAACATGAGTCTGGTTCCAAAGAACGAGGACCAAGCAACTAACAACAAGAAGAAGGAAAAGAAACAAAAGGGAGAACGGACCAAGTCAAAGGCGGTTAACCCAACGAGCAAAACTCCGCTGAATTTCAAAGCTGTATTAGCTTCATTGCGGGACAAACTACCTAAACAAATTAATCCTTCAAAGTCGGTAGGCATTCGGTTGTTCCTGATTTTCTTTGTTGCAATTATGTTTTTCGTGTTGACCATCGGGATTATGTCTTCCCAAATGGCGAAGGGAACCATTCAGGACAATGCGGAACAGGCTAACCTGCAGACGATTGTTCAAACCTCGCAAAAGCTGGATATCGTCATGCAAAAGTATGAAGAAAATCTGCAGCAAATGTTCCTGGACGACGAAATGCAGAACGCCATCATGGACGCTTCTTTGTCGAACATCACGGACTATGACAAGTTTACCGCAACCAACAAAATGAGAACTCGCTTGAATACGCTAACATTCTCAACTAAGGGAGTTTCCGCGGTTTACATGTTGTCAGCAGACAAAATCGTGGATGATGTGACTTCGGGTAGCGCGGATATCAATTTCTTGAGCACCGTACGCGGAGAGGCTTGGTTCAAGGATCTAGCCGGCGCAACCAAGACAGTTTGGCTGCAAGTTCCATCGGAAGGAAAAAGCAATTCAGTTTTCCGCCTAGCTCGCTCGGTGCAAAGCGTAAACAGTATGAAACGTTTCGTTCTGATCACCGATGTGAATTTGGACGTATTGAACGGTTATTTGAAAGAAGTTAACCTGGGGAAAAACTCCAAGCTTCAAATGCTGACACAGGATAATATTGTGGTTGGTTCCTCCGTCGATGGCGATGAGGGGAAGGCTAGCGAATTTGATCTGGGGAAAAGCAGCGGCCCGTCGGGTAGCCTTCGGACCAAGGATGCAAGCGGCAACTCCGTTCTCGCTTCGTTCAATACCCAGGCTTCCGGGTGGAAGTTGATCGGTACCGTGGATTCGGCGGAACTGACGAAGAGCGCAGACCGCATCCTGATGTTTACGATGTTCTCTTTGGTTATCGTTGCAATCATCGCCATTCTGATCGGCATTTGGATGGTTCGGATGATCGCGCATCCGCTCGGCAAGTTGAGAAACCTGATGGAGGAAGGCTCCCGAGGGAATCTGAACGTTCGGATGAATACGAAAGCGAAGGATGAGATCGGTCAGTTGACGGTGAGCTTTAACGTGATGATGGAAAATATCACCGCCCTCGTCAAACAAACCAATAACTCCGCACAGGACGTATTGGATACAGCTACCGAATTAACGCAAGCTTCGAACAAAACGGCCTTGTCCGCCAAAGAAATTGCGGTGGCAACCGAAGAAATCGCTAACGGGGCGACCAGCTTGGCGAACGAAGCCGAACGCGGCAATGAGCTGACGGAAAATATTTCTCGTCAGATGGAACAAGTGATCCAAACGAACAAAGAGATGGAAAACTCGGCCCGTCAGGTGGAGAAATCCAGTCAGCAAGGGACCGAGTATTTGGGCGGCTTGATGGAGAAAACCAACATGACGGTCGAAATGATCAACGCGTTGACCGCCAAAGTTGACTCGCTCAAAGCGAGCACAGGATCCGTCTTGAAGGTACTCGACGTGATGCAGAACATTACGCAACAAACAAACATCCTGTCGCTGAACGCTACGATTGAAGCGGCTCGCGCAGGCGCTGCTGGCCGAGGGTTCATGGTCGTTGCTGATGAAATTCGCCAATTGGCGGATCAATCCCGTCAATCGATCACGATGGTCGGTGAAATTACGGATACGATCCAAAAAGAGATGAACGAAACGGTCAAAACCTTGTCCGAAGCGAGTCCGATCTTCCAGGAGCAAATCGCGTCGGTACAGGAGACAAGCCAAATTTTTGTATCCGTACAACAACAAATGGAAGGCTTCGTCCATCATCTCGATTCTGTGACGGCTTCCATCGACCAATTGAACGAATCGCAATCGGTTTTGTCCGAAGCGATGAGTAACGTCAGTGCGGTTGCGCAGCAATCATCCGCTACATCCGAAGAGGTTGCCTCTCTCTCCAGCGAACAGCAGACGGTCGGCGATCAGCTGGTGCAACTGTCGAACAAACTGGAGAACGTATCCACCGGCTTGAAAGAGTCGTTGTCGAAGTTTACCGTATAAGAAAACAGGCTCAGCGCCTGAAAGTAAGCTAGATCCGATTTCCCGAGGGTTCCGGGAATCGGGAGAAGCCCGGCTAATCTGCGATGCAGGTTTGGCCGGGTTTTGTTTTTGTTAGCGGAATCATCGGAAACGAATAACGATCTCGGGCCGCTCTTGTATGCCGCTTATCCATTGATGAACGAGGACTGAATCGCGTCAAATATACATGTTTGTTGCAATGCTACCAGCTAGGCTTTTCGGCGAGTGATTTTGAGTTCGGCAGGTCGGGGGTGCGGCGGTTTAGTCCGACTTTTCCCAGGAAATAATGGGAACAGAATGGAGGGCGAACGATGTCGTTATTGCGCAAAAAACGGATTTTTTACCTGTTGTTGTCCTTTGTGGTTGTGATGGGGTTGTTTGCGCTGCGCATCGCCTGGATTCAAACGGCTTCGGCGTTTAAGACAGTGACGGTTGGCGGCAAGACGATCAATGAATTGGCTGTTCGGCAACGTGAAGAGAGTATTGAACTGGACCCGGGGAGGGGACATATCTTTGACCGCAATGGGAAGCCATTAACGGGGGAGTTGGCCTGGACGCCAATTCTTTTTCCAGTTCGCAAATTGCCCTTAGAAACTCAGCTTGCTCGCTTGGCCAGCGCACTAGGGACGACAGTCCCGGAACTTCGAAGTAAGTGGGAACGGTTGGAGCGTCCTTATGTCTGGCCGAAGGCTGGAGGGGAGTCTGGCGAGCCGCTCCGGCTTGGGGAAGAAGCGGTCCGCAAATTGCCGAAACTTGAAGGCCTAGAGGTACTGCCGTATATGGCGCGATATGGGCCGGGCGAACGAGGGAATCAATGGCTGGGGTTTGTGACGCAGCGGCCGGACGTTATTCGTAAGCTCAGGGTGAACAAGCATCAACCGGACTTCGCGTTGACCTTGCAGGTCGGAGCCTCCGGCCTCGAAAAAACGCTCGATGGATTTTTACGGGGACTTGGCGGCGTCAGAGCTGCTTACACCGTGGATGGCCGCAAAGACCCGCTGGGCGGGACGGGCACGCGGGTGAATGCGGCCGCCAGCCGATATTACCCGCTTCAAATTCAAACGACGGTGGACGATAACCTACAGCAGAAGATTGAGCGATTGGCCGCGACGATGAACGTGACGGAAGGAGCGATCGTCGTGTTAGACGCAAAATCGGCCGATATCGTTTCGATGGTGTCGCTGCCTTATTACGATCCGCATCACGTTGATCCGGCGGCGGAGAATTGGGGGAACAAAGCGGTGAAGGCATTCGTTCCCGGCTCGATATTCAAGACGGTGATTGCGGCTGCCGCCCTGGAGGAGCATGCCACGGTTCCCGGTGAAGTGTTTCACTGCAATGGCCATTATGGCAAATACGGCCTATCTTGCTGGAAGAAAGGGGGGCATGGAAACATCACGCTGGAGGAGGGATTTGCTAAGTCGTGCAACGTTGTGTTCGCCACGTTGGGAGAGCGGTTAAGTGCGGACGCGATAGCTAGGACTGCCGCCAAGCTGGGGCTGGGTCGTCCGATTGGCTGGAGCGATCCTGCCTTCCTCGGCGGGGATGGATTACGGCCGCTCGATCATGAGGAGTCGGGGGCGGTGTTCCATAGTCTGGTTGCAGCGGATGGCGGAGTCCGGGCGCAAACGGCGATCGGCCAGCGGGATGTGCTGGTATCCCCGCTTCAAGCGGCTAATTTAGTCGTAACTCTGCTTCACGGCGGCCAAGTAATGACGCCGCGCTTAGTCAGCGAGATCCGTTATAAAGACGGATCCCTCTTATCCGACTTACCTTCGCAAGCTTCGCCTTCTTCCGTGGGGCAGATTAACCCACAGACAGCCAAACGGTTGCTGTCCTGGATGAGACTGGTGGTGACGGACGGCACCGGGCGAGCTTTACAACAAGCCAAGTGGCCACTGGCCGGCAAATCCGGTACGGCTGAGGTTATTCGAAACCATCAACAACTCAATAATCAATGGTTTATCGGTTACGGACCGGTAGAACAACCCAAGTATGCCGTGGCGGTTCTGGTCCAAAATCAGACTGAAGGGTCGAAGCATCTTGCCGCCGAGTTGTTCCGGCGGACCATGGATATTTTAGCTTCTCCAGGTTGACCGATTTCCTGTGCTTTCCCCAAAATAATGCGCCTAAACTAGGGACGTCTGTGATAAAATAGTGTAGATGCTATGCTTTTCACGGAGCATGCCAAAGTCATTGATCATAGAAAAGTGGGGAAAGCATATGGAGACTTTGCTGCTATGGTTATTTTATATCTCTACGCTGTACGCTTTTATACCCGGATTGATCACTCGGATCTTCGGTTTTCGCGTATTTAAGCACGGGACCAGCGATAAGGAGTTCGCGCTCACCTTCGACGATGGCCCCGATCCGAAATATACTCCGCAATTGCTTGATTTGCTCAAGCGCCATGGGGCGAAGGCGACATTTTTTCTCGTCGGCTCGAATGCGGAGAAATATCCCGAATTGATTAAACGGATTCACGAGGAAGGCCACTTGATCGGATCGCACAACTATGTGCACAAAACCAACTGGCTGATGGGACCGGCCGCAGTTAAGAAACAAATTCAGAAGACGAATAAGATCATCTACGACGTTACCGGCGTGGATTCCCATTATTATCGTCCGCCGTGGGGAATCGTCAACCTGTTTGATTTTACGAACCGGGGCAACACGCAAATCGTCCTGTGGTCGGCGATGTTTGCCGATTGGCGAGTGAAGGTTGGCGCCGACCGTTTAACGAAACGCATGATGAAGAAACTGCGGGGTGGAGAAGTATTTCTACTGCACGATTGCGGCGCTACCTTAGGTGCCAATGTCGGAGCGCCGGCTGAAATGCTGACCGCGCTTGAGCGCGTGCTGACGGAAGCGGATCGCCGCGGATTGCGCAGCATTCGCATCGACGAATTGATTCAAGTAACGGAAGAAGCGAAGCGTAAAAACAAACCCGCTGGGACTCCCGTACCAAAGGGAAGAACGCCGGTGAAGGTGTCCTGGTTCAAACGAAGTATCGTGGCCTTATGGCTGTTATGGGAGAAGATCTTCCACGTGATATTCCAGTTGAAAACGCCGGATACCCAGAATCCGTTCCTCCATTTCCGTATCCGCCCTTACCACGGGGAACCGGTAGCCTTAAACGATGGGAAAACCCTCCAAGCAGGGGATCAGGTCATGGAGCTCCATTTCGACAACAAGAAGTTGTACGAAATCGGGACTCGCTCCAGGACTACGGTGCAATTGGCGATTCAAATGATTCGCAATTTTGAGAAAACATTACCGAAGCTGGCCCAGTATATCTACGACCATCCCGAACTCAAAGAGGTCAAAGCTTTGTATGGCGTCAGCATGATTAATCGGGGACCCGAGCAATTTGGATTTATTATTACCGATTTGCCGAGAGGTTGGTTTGCAAGCTCGACTCAAATCTATTTGAAATTATTGATGAGCGTTATACATCCCGCAGGGAAGTCGAGATTAAAAGAGCAACCTCAAGAATTGGTACCCAAAATGATGGTGATGCCGATGGATCACCTCCTTGCAAGGTTCACCGAAACCGGTTCGCATCGCAGCCATTCGACCTTAGAGAAGACTGAGGTCGTAGAAGAGGAGTCATTACTTAGCATCTCCATGCCTACTCGGTAACGGATTCTTTCGATTTTCATCTGTGAACAGGAAAGGCCGTATCTGGATCATCATGATCCGGATACGGCCTTTTTGTAAATTTGTTAAACTAAATCTTCATGACGCCACCCGAACTGGCGTTGGTGACCAGTTTGGAATAACGAGCCAAGTAACCGGTTTTGACCTTCGGCTCAAAGCCTTTCCAATTCGCTTTGCGGCGTGCGAGCTCTTCGTCGCTGACATGCAGCTCGATCTTGCGGTTATTCAGGTCAAGCTCGATGATGTCACCATCTTCGACAAAAGCGATAGGTCCGCCTTCCGCTGCCTCCGGAGAGATATGACCGATGCTGATACCGCGAGAAGCGCCGGAGAAACGTCCGTCGGTGATCAAGCCGACCTTCGCGCCAAGCCCCATACCGACGATTTGCGAAGTCGGTGCCAGCATTTCCGGCATCCCCGGCCCGCCTTTAGGACCTTCATAACGGATAACAACGACGCAGCCTTCTTTGACTTTACCGCCGGCGATTCCTTCCAGTGCCTCCTCCTGGGAGTCGAAGCAGATGGCTGGACCTTTATGGTAGCCGCCAACCGAAGCATCTACGGCCCCTACTTTGATAACCGAACCTTCCGGAGCTAGGTTACCGTACAGAATGGCGAGGCCGCCTTTTTCCGAATGCGCTTTGTCGAGCGGATGAATGACATTCGGGTCGAGGATTTCGCAGCCTGCAACGTTTTCGGCTAGCGTCTTACCCGTTACGGTCATTTGATCGCCAAAGATCGCACCTGGCTTCTTCAGCAGCTCGTTAATGACGGCGCTGACGCCGCCAGCCCGGTGAACGTCTTCGATAAAGAGGTCAGATGCCGGAGCCAGCTTGGCGATATGCGGCACGCGGTTGGCAACTTCATTGATTCGTTCCAGCGGGTAATCGATGCCTGCTTCCTGGGCTAGTGCCAGCGTATGAAGCACGGTGTTGGTGGAGCCGCCCATCGCCATATCCAGCGCAAAGGCGTTGTCGATGGATTCCTTAGTGACGATGTCACGAGGTTTCAAATCGAGTTCGATCAGTTTCATCAGCTGACGCGCGGATTCCCGAACGAAATCGCGGCGTTCTTCAGCCACAGCGAGGATCGTGCCGTTACCCGGCATAGCCAGACCCAGCGCTTCGGCGAGGCAGTTCATCGAGTTTGCGGTGAACATACCGGAACAGGAACCGCAGGTTGGACAGCCGTATTGTTCCAGCTCCAGCAGGTCATTATCGCTGATTTGTCCAGCCTGATGCGCGCCTACACCTTCAAATACGGAGGTCAGGGACAATTTCCGTCCTTTGCTGTCTACGCCGGCTTTCATTGGGCCGCCGCTGACGAAGACGGTTGGAATGTTGACGCGCAGCGCGCCCATCATCATCCCAGGTGTGATTTTGTCGCAGTTCGGAATGCAAACCATGCCGTCGAACCAGTGCGCCGAAACGACGGTCTCGAGCGAGTCGGCGATGATTTCCCGGCTTGGCAGGGAGTAGCGCATGCCAATATGGCCCATCGCAATACCGTCATCCACACCGATGGTATTAAACTCAAACGGAACGCCTCCGGCTTCGCGAATGGCTTCCTTTACGATCTTGCCGAACTCCTGCAAGTGCACATGTCCTGGCACGATATCGATATACGAGTTGCAGACCGCGATAAACGGTTTGCCGAAATCTTCTTCTTTCACGCCGGCGGCACGCAGCAAACTGCGGTGCGGCGCACGGTCGAAGCCTTTTTTGATCATATCAGAACGCATCTTCTTGGCTGTCATGATCACCGATCCCCCCATGATTAGTTATAGTTTTGGAGCTTTACACCGCTAAAGGTTTTCTCTAGAGTCTATCACAAGTGGTTATGATTTTCTACCCGTTGATCACAGGAAATGGCTAGAGGACAGGGCGCTTTCACGGTCTATGAAAATAAAGAAATCTCCGGGGGGGGGCCGGAGATTCCACAAGGTTCACGCATTAAATCCTGGTTTACTGCGGGCGACCCCGCCTTTGCGGCCAATATCACGATAGAAACCGGTGTCGTGCTTCTGGGATGTTGCTTCGCCGCCCTTCTGACCGATTTCCTGATAAAAGTCGCGGTTATGGGTTTTCGAGGTCGCTTCGCCGCCTTTTTGTCCAATTTCTTGGTAAAAGGCTTTGCCGTGGTTCTTGGCCGTGGCCAGTCCTCCCAAACGTCCCGCTTCTTCTCGAGTCATTTTGCTTTGGCTTCGTGCCATCGAATCCCTCCTTGATCTTATTTTGGAGTACGTATGTTTTATTTACCACGGATTTCCATGATGAAACGAGTTTGTTCAAAAAATTCAAAATATCCAAAAAAAAGATACCTTTCGGTTTGAAAGGTATCTTCGAGCTCCTTCCATATTCCAAGTTACGCCTGGCCTATGGTTTACCGGCCGCTCCAAGCTGCCGCAAAGCTTGGTGTTCCAGCTTCAACAGCCATTCCACCGAGGGCTCGACCAACGGGGAGCTCCATTTGCGCACCCAGGGTTGGGCGAGAAGCAGGGTGAGCGCCACGGCTCCGGCAATGACCAGCAACCCGCCCGACTCGCCATGCACATATCCGTAAAGCGGAGATACGGCCGCCAAGCGCACGATAAAACCGTGCAGCAGGAAAACGTAAAGGGTGCGACGACCGAGCTTGGTGAGATGGCTGGCCCGGGATGGAACCAGGCCAAGAAAAGCGAGTCCCGACAGCAACTGCACGGGGTAGAGCAACAGACGGAACAAGCCGGCGTACCATTCGGGATGGCCGAGCTGGATGTAGGTCATACTGCCGTAAAGCCAACCCGGATGGATGCTTGATGTAGCGAGTCCTAAAGTGACCAGCAAACTGAGCGAAACGAGAGTGGATGCGATTTTGACAGTTGGATTCTGTAGAAATTGAAGCAAGTGATCGGAGAAATGATAGCCGAGCACGAAAAACGGCAAAAACACGAACGTCCGAGATACGCTAAACCACACGCCGTCGATTTGCAGATAGCCGACCAGTACCGCAAGCAGGATGGAGGCGGCAAGCTGTTGAAGAGGCGAACATTTTTGCATCAAGAGCAGCATCCATCGCCAGCCTAGATGACTGACCAGGAACCACAGCAACAAATACGGTGCGAAGAAGGAATGGTGAATGTGGTCTACACGGAACACCGCGACATCCAGCACGGAGTATAAGCTCTGAAAAATGAGGTACTGCAAGCCGATCTGCAGCATGATCTTTCTGCCCTTGCCGCCGGTCAAATTAGGTTTGGCAAAATAGCCGGTTACGAACACGAACAAAGGCATGTGAAAGGTAAAAATCCATTGGTAGAGGGTTTGCAACCCGTCAATCCGCAGGGTAAGCGGTTCGATGGCGTTGCCGACGAATACACAAAGGATCAGCAAGAAGCGTAAGTTCAAGAAAAATATCTCACCTTGCGGGTTGATTTTGGATGGCGTCATGACGGACCAGTTCCCCTCTTTCCAGTGAACTTCCCTAGCGGATATCATTTAAAATTTAAATAAATGAGTTCATGAATAACGTACTCTCTTTACAGATTTAAGCTTGTGACATTAATCACAAATAAAGCGTTCTCAATTTGGCGGGTGTGACTAACGTATGACAGCTTGAGGAGCCTTGGTAAAGTTGTAAAAATGGTATAATAAGGACATGGATGTACTGGAAGGGGGATCATGATGGCCACGATTGAAACACACGGGCACCAAGCGGCTTGCCGTGCGATTTTGTTTGACAAGGACGGGACGCTGTTGAATTTCATGGGCCTGTGGGGAAGCTGGGCGGTGGCTTTAACCGGTCTAATGGAGCGGAAGTTGTCCGAATTGGGATCCCCCGGAAGCTTAAACAAAGCAGGACTGCTTGGGTTACATACGGATGGGGAGAACCGGGTGATTGGTTACGACAAGACCGGTCCGGTCGCAATGGGTACGGAAGAAGAGGTCATCGCGTTGTTGGCTTCGACGTTGTATGCTGCGGGGCTTCCATGGAACGAAGCGATTACGGCCGTCAGGGAATTAAATGCCTCGGCTATGGCTGATCTCAAGCGGAGGCGAGAAGCCGTCCCTTTGCCAGGGCTGCGTGAATTCCTGCAGGATTGCCTGAATGCGGGACTGAAGCTGGCGGTCGTCACCTCTGATTCAACCTCGGAAGCGCTGGAGCATTTGGAATGGATGGGCATCCGGGATGCGTTCGTCAGCATAGTCGGGCGAGACCGGGTGACCCGGGGCAAACCGGGACCGGACATGGCGTTGTTGGCTTGCCATGAGCTTGGCCTCCAACCAGGCGAGGCCGTGGTGATCGGCGACAGCAATGCCGATATGCAAATGGGAAAACGTGCGGGAGTCGCCATGACGATTGGAGTAGCGGAGGATTACAGCGAAGACGCGCAGGGAGCGGGTTACTTGCGTGACGCGGACGTCATCATCGCCGGTTACCGTGAGTTGACGATCCATCATTAGGAGGTTCGATACGGATGACCAAGGAGACGGACAATTTAGCAGCTTGGATTCAGGAAAGCCATAATATCGTATTTTTCGGCGGGGCCGGGGTCTCGACCGAAAGTGGGATCCCCGACTTCCGTTCGGCGGCGGGCATCTATCAGATGGAGAAGGCTTCGCCTTACGCGCCGGAGGAGATTTTGAGCCGGCGGTTTTTCGACCGGCATCCCGAAGTTTTTTTCGATTTCTACAAGACGAAGATGATTCACCCGGAAGCGCAGCCGAATGCCGCGCACCGCTGCTTGGCTGAACTGGAGCGAGCGGGAAAATTAAAGGCTGTAGTCACGCAAAACATCGATGGGCTCCATCAGCAGGCGGGCAGCCGACGCGTGCTGGAGCTGCACGGATCGGTGCACCGCAACACCTGTATGGACTGCGGCCGCACCTATACGCTGGAAGACGTGATGGGCAAGGAAGACGACGTGCCCCGTTGTACCTGCGGCGGAATCATCAAGCCGGACGTGGTGCTGTACGGTGAAAGCTTGGATGAGCAGGTGATTCAGGATACGGTCGATGCGATAGCCGGAGCCGACCTGCTTCTGATCGGCGGCACCTCGCTGACGGTTCAGCCAGCGGCGCACCTGATCACCTATTTCCGCGGCGAACGGACGGTGCTGATCAACGCATCGTCCACCACCTATGACAACCGGGCCGACCTGCTGATTACCGAGCCGATCGGTGCGGTATTGGGGGCCGTCTCCCGGAAGCTGGGACTGGAGGAGTAAAGCAAAGCTCATTCCGCTGAGGGAGTCCGGGTTACGGCTCTGCGGTATTCGCTTGGAGATTCGTGATGGAACCGACGGAATTGCCGAGAGAAATAGAGCGGATCGGTGAGACCTACGGAAGCGGCGATCTGCTCGATCGACAGCTCTGGACGTTCGCGAAGGAGCTGTCGCGATTTATCGATTCTGAGCTTCAGGAGGTAGGTGACCGGAGTGTAGCCGGTTTCTTTTTTGAAAATGCGAGAGAGATAAGCCCGGTTATACCCCAAGGAAGCGCACATTTGTTCAATGGAAACCGGATGCGCATATTGGCTGGACATATAATGAATCATTTGCTTCACAATCCGCTGAACGCCCGATTCGCCCGACGGCAGCGCGGAAGCCATGCCGAGCGTCTCCTGGGCCTCGGCCATGATTTGATGCAACAGCCCCAGCGATAGCAGATGGGAGCTGTTTTTTTTGGTTTGAAAGGTCTGTAACACGCTGCTCAGCATGGATGGAATCGGGCTGCCATCACCCTGCCGAAATACCGGTTGCTCCGGGGTGAAGCCGGCCCGCGACACGAGATCGGTCGCCTTTGCGCCGGTGAAAGCGATCCAGCGATAACGCCAAGGATCGACGACATCGGAAGCATAACTGACGAGCTGATCGGGGAGAATCAGGAAGCCATCCCCTTCACTGAGCTCATAGGAGGCCGATTCGGTCCGAAAAGAGCCCTTGCCTTGTTCCACAAAGTGAAGAAGGTAATAATCATAGACTTTCGGGCCCAAGCGGTGATCGGGCAGGGTCTGGCTTTCGCCGGCGAAGAGGACATGCAGATCCTCCGCTTCGAACAAATCCGGGTTGGCGGCCGCACTATAGGTTTCTCGCTTCAAGGGTCTTGTCTCCTTTTTTGGCAAGGGCGAATACGCCCTGAAAGATATCTGTTCACATTATATTCCGGAAAGTCACATTTATCTATATAGTTCTCGCAAAGTTGCATTATCAAAGCAGAGCGATTTCATTATACTGGGTACAAGAATTAAAGATTCCATGAAGATGGGGTGGACGTTAATGAAGAAGAATGAAATGGAACAATTGTTTATATCCAAATACGGGGAAAGCCCCGAGCCGCTGCGCGTATTCAACGCACCGGGCCGCGTCAATCTGATCGGCGAGCATATCGACTATAACGGGGGATATGTGTTCCCCGCCGCGCTGGAGTTCGGAACGACGCTGGCGATTCGTAGACGGACGGACGATAAAGTTTCTTTCGCTTCTAGTAATCTGCCGTATACGGCGGAGCTGGAGCTCGGAGACCTCGGCAAGAGCAAAACCGGGGAGTGGATCGATTACCCAATCGGCGTCTACGTGGAACTGAAGAAGCTGGGCATCTCGCTTACAAGCGGTTACGACCTCCTGTTCCACGGCGAGATTCCGAACGGTTCGGGATTGTCCTCCTCGGCATCGATCGAAGTAGTGACGGCTTTTGCTCTCCTGAGCATGGAAGGGAAAGAGACGAACAAAGTTGAAATTGCCCGGTTATCCCAACGGGCGGAGAACCAGTACGTCGGCGTCAACAGCGGCATCATGGACCAGTTTGCCGTTGCAAACGGGGCCCAGGATCATGCGATCCTTCTGATGTGCGATACCTTGGAATACAAGCTCGTGCCATTCCGGACCGGCGCATATAAACTTGTCATCAGCAACACGAAGAAGCGCCGGGGACTGGTAGACTCCAAGTACAACGAACGGCGTTCGGAATGCGATGAAGCGTTGGCGATTTTGCAAAAACGCGAACCGAGCCTGGAGTTCTTGGCCCATCTGAAGCCGGATCAATTGGAGCGGTGGCAGGGAGATTTTGCGAATGAAGTTCTGTTGAAACGGGCCAAACACGTTGTGGAAGAGAACGCGCGCGTGTTGAAATCGGTGGACGCGCTGAGCGCGAACGACCTGAAGACCTTCGGCGAACTGATGAATGCTTCGCATGATTCGCTGCGCGATTTGTACGAAGTGAGCTGCCTGGAGCTGGACGTGATGGTTGAGGAGGCGCGGAAGATTGACGGCACGCTGGGCGCTCGGATGACCGGGGCAGGCTTTGGCGGTTGTACGGTATCGCTGGTGCATGAGGATTCCGTAGAGCGGTTCGTGGCTGAAGTTGGTCAGGCTTATAAAGAACGGACAGGGTTGGATGGCGAGTTTTACGTGTGCGGCGTAGGCGACGGCGTGCATGAGATGAAAGGGGAGAACTAACCATGGCGATATTGGTAACGGGGGGAGCCGGCTATATCGGCTCGCATACGGTAGCTGCGCTGCTAGAGCAAGGCAAAGAGGTCGTCGTGATCGACAACCTTCAGACCGGACATCGCGAAGCGCTGCTCGGCGGCAAGCTCTATGAAGGGGATTTGCGCGATAAAGCGCTCATGGCCAAGCTGTTTGCCGAGAACGAGATCGAAGCGGTGATTCATTTTGCCGCGAATTCCTTGGTGGGGGAGAGCATGAAGGACCCGGTCAAGTATTTCGACAATAACGTGTATGGAACGCTTTGTTTATTGGATGCCATGGATCAGGCGAATGTACGTAAAATCGTGTTCTCTTCCACGGCGGCCACTTACGGCGAACCGGAAAAGGTACCGATCGAAGAAACCGATCCGACCCGGCCTACGAACGTGTATGGCGAAACGAAGCTGACCATGGAACGGATGATGGCTTGGTTTGATCAAGTGCTCGGGATCAAATATGTATCGCTCCGCTATTTCAACGCGGCGGGGGCCCATGAAAGCGGCAAGATTGGCGAGGATCATCGCCCGGAAAGCCATCTGATCCCGCTGATTATTCAAGCGGCATTGGGACAGCGTCCGTCGATTCAAGTGTTCGGCGACGATTACAACACGGCTGACGGTACCTGCGTCCGCGACTACATCCATGTGAGCGATTTGGCCGACGCCCATCTGCGCGCAGTGAATCATTTGCTCGGCGGCGGAGAAAGCGACGTGTTCAACCTCGGCAACGGGCAAGGTTTCTCGGTTAAGGAAGTGATCGAAACCGTGAAGGACGTTACCGGCCACGACTTCCCGGTCGTCATCAGTCCGCGTCGCGCCGGGGATCCGGCGGTGCTTATCGCTTCCTCGGACAAAGCCCGTCGTGTGCTGGGCTGGAATCCAACCCGCAATCAATTGGCGAACATCATCGAAAGCGCGTGGCAGTGGCATAACAACCATCCAAACGGCTATAACGACTAAGGGAGTGTAACGCGATGGGAGCAGAAGAGAGAAATCGTCAAGAAACGCTTCATGCCATCGAACGATTGGTGAATTATGCGCTGGAGCAGGGCTTAATCGATTGGTGGGACGTGGACTACTCGCGCAACCGCCTTCTGGAGTTGTTTTCTTTCGATGAGCCGTTCGCCGGTGAAGTAACGGAGGAGGTGCTAACCGGTCCGCAGGAGCCGCTCGAAATTTTGATTGATTACGGGGTCTCGATCGGCCTGATACCAGAAGATACCGCTACTTACCGCGATTTGCTGGATGCTCAAATTATGGGCTTGCTGATGCCGCGCCCGTCGGAAACGATCGCGGCCTTCCGCAGAACGGAAACCGAGCAGGGAATCATCGCGGCAACAGACGCGTTCTATAAGCTGTCCGTGGACAGCAATTACATCCGGATGGACCGGGTTCGCCAAAACATCTATTGGGAACAGCCTACCTCGTTCGGGGATATGGAAATCACGATTAACCTGTCCAAACCGGAGAAAAATCCGAAGGAAATCGCCATGGCCAAGCTGCTTCCGCCGCCGGTGTACCCGAAATGTCAGCTGTGTCGCGAGAACGTTGGTTATGCGGGACGGATCAATCATCCGGCCCGTCAGAACCTGCGCGTCATTCCGCTGACCTTAAACGAGGAGCCGTGGTTTTTCCAATACTCGCCTTATGTGTATTACAACGAACATTGCATCGTATTCCACCACGATCACGTGCCGATGAAGTTGACCCGCGATACGTTTAAGCGTCTCCTTGATTTCACGACGTTGTTCCCGCATTATTTCATCGGCTCGAATGCGGACCTGCCGATCGTTGGCGGTTCGATCCTGACCCATGATCATTTCCAAGGGGGACGACATACGTTTCCGTTGGAGAAAGCCCCGGTGGAAGCCGTCTTCTCCCATTCGGACTTCGCCGGCGTGACCGTTGGTATGGTGAAATGGCCGATGTCCGTGCTGCGGGTGAACGGTCAAGACCGCGAGGCCGTGCTGGAAGCGGCGGACGATCTGTACGAGAAATGGAAGCAATACAGCGATCCCTCGGTCGATGTCCTGGCCTTCTCCGAGGAGAAGGGGGAATCCGTGCCTCATAACACGGTGACCCCAATCGTCCGTCGCAGTGCAGATGGCGGTTACGAGGCCGATATCGTCCTGCGGAACAACCGAACGAACGAGCAGCATCCCGAGGGGATCTTCCATCCGCACCGCGAAATGCACCACATCAAGAAGGAGAACATCGGTCTGATCGAAGTGATGGGGGTAGCGATCCTGCCAGGCCGGTTGAAAGAAGAGCTGGCGGGGGTCGCCGACATTCTGAGCGGGGACAAGACGTTGTATGAGGAGACCGTGTCCGATCCGGCGGCCCGTTTGGCCGTGCATGCGGATTGGGTGAAGGAACTGGCCGCACGCGTAGGCATGTCGATGGCGCGCGAAGACGCCGAAGCGCTGCTGCGTGACGAGGTCGGCAGCAAGTTCGCGGAAATCCTTGGACATGCCGGCGTATTCAAAACAACGACGGAAGGCCGCGAAGCCTTCGAACGCTTTGTCGTTTCGATCGGTTACCGCAGACAATAGAGCATAGGTTCCGGTTAGCTATTTCCGGGGCCGTCCCCAATCGATGAGATTTGGGACGGCCTTATTTCTGTTTGTTATTCCATTACAGTTGGAAGTATAATAATTTGGGAGCACGAAGAGGCTAAGGTAGCGAACCCCTTTTACATAACTGAATTTAGGAGGATTTTGGCATGGATCATTTCGTATTTCATAACCCGACGAAGCTCATCTTCGGTAAAGGCCAGTTGGCGTCGTTGCGGACCGAGGTTCCGGCTTATGGCAATAAAGTGCTGCTGGTCTACGGCGGCGGCAGCATCAAACGCAGCGGTCTGTATGATCAAGTGACAGCCATTCTGCGGGAAATCGGCGCCGAGGTGACAGAGCTGGCGGGCGTCGAACCAAACCCGCGTCTGTCTACGGTGCATCGTGGGGTCGAGCTGTGCAAGTCAAACGGCATCGAGCTAGTCCTCGCGGTCGGCGGCGGCAGCGTGCTGGACTGCGCGAAGGCGATTGCCGTAGGCGCTAAATACGACGGAGATATGTGGGACTTCGCGGAGCGGAAAGCCGTGCCAAAAGCGGCCCTGCCCCTCGGAACCGTGCTGACGATGGCCGCAACCGGCTCGGAAATGAACGGCAACTCCGTGATTTCCAACGAAACGACGAAGGAGAAGCTCGGCTGGGGCAGTAAGCTGGCGTATCCGGCGTTCTCCATCCTTGATCCGCAGTTCACCGCTTCGCTGCCGAAGGAGCAAACCGTGTATGGCATGGTCGACATCATGTCTCATGTGTTCGAGCACTATTTCCATCCGACGCCAAACACGCCGTTGCAGGACGAGTTCTGTGAAGCCTTGCTTCGGACAGTGATCGAGACCGCGCCGAAGCTCGCTGCGGATTTGGAGAACTACGACCTCCGGGAAACGATTCTGCTCTGCGGCACGATGGCGCTTAACGGGGTGCTGAACATGGGCCTGTCCGGGGACTGGGCGACCCACAACATCGAGCATGCCGTGTCGGCGGTTTACGATATTCCGCACGGCGGAGGCCTGGCGATCCTGTTCCCGAACTGGATGAAGTATAACTTGAAGCAGGATATCGCTCGATTCAAGCGTCTGGCGACTCACGTCTTCCACGTGGATCCTACGGGCAAGAGCGACGAGGCTGTCGCGCTCGAGGGCATTGAAGCGTTGCGGTCGTTCTGGAACTCGATCGGCGCTCCAAGCCGTCTGGCCGATTACGGTATTGACGACAGCCAACTGGAAGTCATGGCCGAGAAGGCGGTTCGCTTCGGCTCGTTCGGTAATTTTGCTGTGCTGGATAAACAAGACGTGCTTGAAATTTATCGCATGTCCCTGTAATTACTGTAATCTCACCCCATCACCGGTTTCGCGGCATCGCGCTGCGAGCCGGTTTTTCTTTTTCGAAACATATTTCTCCAAATTACGTATGTATTTGTAGAGTACATCAATATTTTGGGTAGAGGGAGGAACAGGATGGAAGCGCTGTTTTGGGGTTGTTTCGTCGGCGGTGCCTTGTTTGCCGTCATCAGCGCATTGCTTGGCGACTTGCTCGGAAGCTGGCTGGACGGCGTGTTCGATTTCCTGTCCGTGGATTTTCTCAAGCCGATTATCACGGCTTCGGCGATTACGTCGTTCGGCGGAGCCGGCATATTGCTGGACCGGTACACCGGACTTGGAGGGGCCGGCGTGGTGGTTCTCGCCATTGTGGCCGCCGTATTGTTATCCGCCGGCGTGTATTTCGCTTATGTCCGGCCGATGGAAAACAGCGAAAACTCCACCGGATTTTCCGAATCCGAATTGCCCGGCAAAGTCGGCGAGGTGACCGTACCTATCCCGGCACAAGGGTATGGCGAAGTGATGGTGAAGCTGGTTGGCGGCAACACCCTTCATATTGCGTCTAGCTGGGATCGGAAGGAAATTCCCGCCGGAACCGTCGTTGTCGTCATCGAGACGACGAAGGACGGAACGGTCCAAGTTTCCGAGCTATATCCCCACCCGATGTAACACCATTACAAGAAGAGGGAGCTGTTGTCATTGTTCGAAAGTATTCCGGATTTCCTGCTAATCCCCGTCATCGTGATTGCGGTCATTATCGTGCTCGGACTGGCGTTCTGGGCCCGATATAAGACGGTGAGCCCTGACGAGGCGATGATCGTCACAGGTTCTTTTCTAGGGGGCAAGAACATATCCGATGACCAATCCGGCCGTAAAATCAAAATCGTCCGCGGCGGCGGGGCGTTTATCTGGCCGATATTCCAAAAAGCCGAATTCATGTCGCTGCTCTCCCACAAACTGGACGTGATGACACCGGAGGTTTACACCGAGCAAGGCGTGCCGGTTTCCGCTGACGGAGTGGCCATTATCAAGGTGGGGAGCTCGATCGAGGACGTCGCAACAGCGGCCGAGCAGTTTATGGGCAAACCGATCGAATCGCTCAAAGGCGAAGCACAGGAAGTGCTTGAAGGCCATTTGCGTTCGATTTTGGGTTCGATGACCGTCGAGGAAGTGTACCGGAACCGCGATAAGTTCGCGCAGGAAGTACAAGGCGTGGCGGCTCGCGACCTGAAGAAAATGGGGCTGCAAATCGTCTCGTTCACGATCAAGGATGTTAGGGACAAACATGGTTACTTAGAGGCGCTCGGTAAACCGCGGATCGCTGCGGTCAAGCGGGACGCTGATATCGCTGAGGCGGAAGCCCAGCGGGATGCGCGGATCCAAAAGGCCCTGGCCGAAGAAGCCGGGCAGAAGGCCGAGCTGGTGCGTGATACGAACATCGCCGAAGCGGAGAAGGAGAAGGAGCTGAAGGTCGCCTCCTTTAAGAAGGATCAGGATACCGCCAAGGCTGAAGCTGACCAGGCTTATCACATTCAGGAAGCTCGGGCCAAGCAGACGATGGTGGAAGAGCAAATGAAGGTCGAGCTGGTGCGCAAGGAGCGGGAGATCGATTTGCAGGATAAGGAGATCACCGTTCGCCAGAAACAATACGATGCCGAAGTGAAGAAGAAAGCCGATGCGGATCGTTATGCGGTCGAGCAGGCGGCTGAAGCTGAAAAGGCGCGGAAAATGCGGGAGGCCGACGCGCTGCAATACTCCATCGAGACGCAAGCAAAAGCTTCCGCCGAACAGAAGCGCCTGGAGGGCTTAGCGATCGCGGATGCGGAACGGGCCAAAGGGACCGCGGATGCCGAGATCATCCGACTGCGCGGCTTGGCTGAGGCCGAAGCGAAGGAGAAACTGGCCGAAGCGTTCCAGAAATTCGGCGAGGCCGCGATCCTCGATATCGTGACGAAGATGCTGCCGGAGCTCGCAGGCAAAATCGCTGCTCCATTGTCTTCGATCGACAAGTTAACTGTCGTCGATACCGGCAAAGGCGAGGGGGCTGCCCGTGTCAGCAACTACGTCACCGAACTCATGGCTACTGCGCCTGATATGTTGAAGAGCGTCTCGGGGATCGAACTGGATCGGTTAATTCAAGGCTTGACTAAAGGCAAGATCGTCGCCACGCCACCGGCGGTTGAGGTTGCTTCTGTGAAGTCTACGGCTTCTGTGAAGGCGTCGGAGCCCGTTGCTTTGGAGACGGCCGCCTCGAAAGAAACGGAGCAAGACCGGAAGTAAGGCCTTTCGTCCGGCTTGACAACCGTCATCAATCCGTGTAATTTGTCATAGGATCAATCGCGAATCGGCGTCCCGCCCGGTCATTGGGCGAGGACGCCTTTGAAATGCCTGGGAATTGGCTGACGGGGCCCGGAAAATCCTTTATAATGGGCTTAACCGTTTTCGGACAATAGGAGAAAAAGAGGTGCTTATGTTGTGAACAGCCTGCGCGTTTCTAAAGTGTTAAATAACAATGTCATCATCGCGAATCACCCGGAGCGTGGCGAGGTCGTTGTGATCGGCAAAGGCATCGGATTTAACCGAAAAACGGGGGACTCGATCCTGCTTGAAGCCGTTGAGAAAATGTTTATCCTCACGAATCAGCAGGAACAAGAGCAATACAAGCAGCTCGTACCCCAGGTGGATGAACAATTGATCGAAATTATCGGCGAAATTATCATGTACATTTCCCAGAAGACGCAAACTGAGCTGAACGAGCATATCCATATCGCCTTAACCGATCACTTGGCGTTTGCGATTAAGCGAGCGGAGCAGGATATCGCTTTTCATAACCCGTTTTTGTTCGAGACGAAGGAGATCTATCCGGTGGAATTCGAACTGGCAGAATACGCGATTCGACTCATCAAGGAGCGGTTGGGTGTCGATCTCGGCGAGGATGAAATTGGCTTCGTTGCGCTCCACATTAACAGCGCCATGACCAACCGACATATCAGCGAGGTAAGGGGACATGCTCAGTTAATCGCTGACCTGGTTGGCATTATCGAGACGGAGCTTCGCTTTACGATCCTCCGCAACTCGCTGGATTATTCCCGTTTGCTGACCCATTTGCGGTTTGCGATCGAACGGATTCGACGCGGCGAGCAGGTTAGCGAAGTCGACAAGCTGGAAATGCTGCTGAAGCAGGAGTATCCAACCTTGTATTCGCTTGCTTACAAATTGACCAAAGTGATGGAACAACGGCTCAAGATGCCGGTTTATCAGGCCGAAGTCAGCTATTTGACGATGCATTTGCACCGGGTGGCCCCGGCGAATCTTCAGTAGCTGGCTTGCGCGAACTAGAAAGTCCTGCTATAATTCCTAAGTGCATTGGCAACAACTTCATAGATCACAATGTGTGACTGATTCGATCAGGCATGAGTTGATAAAGGTTTTTTTGGATTGTATTGGACGGTTACGGGGTATTATATCCGTAAGCGATCACGATACAGAACCAATGACCTATATTGGCTTATGCCTGTTTTTGTTTGTCACACGATGTCATAACAGGAGGTTATTTATGTTTAAGCGTTTATTTGGTGTATTACAACGGGTAGGGAAAGCGCTGATGCTCCCTGTGGCTCTACTTCCTGCGGCAGGTTTGCTGCTCGGGATCGGGAATATGCTGGTCAGTCCGGAGTTTCTGGATCTGGTGCCCGCCCTGGATAATCATGGCGTCCACGCCGTAGCCACCGTCATGATGAATGCAGGCCAAATTGTCTTCTCGAACCTGGCCTTGCTGTTTGCCGTAGGTGTCGCCGTTGGTTTGGCCGGCGGGGAAGGCGTAGCCGGTTTGGCTGCGATTATCGGTTACCTCGTCATGAACGTGACCATGGGCACGGTCATCGGGGTCACGCCTGCGATGATCGGAACCGATCCGGCCTATGCGAACGTGCTCGGCATCCCGACGCTTGCAACCGGGGTGTTCGGCGGGATTATCGTCGGGATCTTGGCTGCGGCCATGTATAACCGGTTCTTCCGGATCGAGCTCCCATCGTATCTCGGTTTCTTCGCCGGGAAACGATTCGTGCCGATTATGACGGCCGCAACTTCGCTTCTTCTCGGCTTGTTGATGGTCGTTATCTGGCCGCCAATTCAAGGGGGCCTCAACTCTGCTTCTCACTTCATGTTGGAGCAGAACCGGACGTTGTCCGCGTTTATTTTCGGGGTGGTAGAACGGGCATTGATTCCGTTTGGTTTGCACCATATTTTCTATTCGCCGTTCTGGTTCGAATTCGGTGAATACGTCAATAACGCCGGTCAACTCGTTCGCGGGGACCAATCAATCTTCATGGCTCAGCTGCGTGACGGTGTGCCATTTACGGCCGGTACCTTTATGACCGGTAAATTCCCGTTCATGATGTTCGGCTTGCCTGCCGCAGCGCTGGCGATTTACCACGAAGCTCGGCCTGAGCACAAGAAATACGTGGCTGGGATCATGGGTTCGGCAGCCTTGACCTCCTTCTTGACGGGGATTACGGAACCACTGGAGTTCTCGTTCTTGTTCGTCGCACCGGTATTGTTTGCGGTGCATACGATTTTTGCCGGTTTGTCTTTCATGACGATGCATATCCTTGGGACGAAAATTGGGATGACCTTCTCCGGGGGTTTGATCGACTATCTGATCTTCGGGGTGATTCCAAACCGGACGCCTTGGTGGAACGTGATCATCGTCGGTTTGATTCTGGCCGTGATTTACTACTTCGGTTTCCGCTACGTTATCCGTAAGTTCAATCTGAAGACGCCGGGCCGCGAAGATCCGGAGGTTGAAGGGGACGAAGTGAAAGCGGGAGGCGCAGTTAAACAGGACGAACTGCCGCAGAATATCTTGTCAGCCTTGGGCGGACAAGAGAACATCGTTCACTTGGATGCCTGCATCACGCGTCTGCGGGTTGAAGTGAAGGACAAAGGGAATGTGAGCAAAGACCGGCTCAAGAAGCTGGGCGCCTCTGGCGTGCTGGAGGTTGGCAACAACGTTCAAGCGATCTTTGGAACGCGTTCTGACACGATCAAATCGCAAATCGCTGACATTATGAGCGGGAAGACCCCGCGGGTTGCCGTCAAGACGGAAGAGATTAAACCTGCCGAGGTCGAGCAGCAAGCGGCCCAAGACGGCGACGCGATTATCAAAGAGGATATCGTGATGCCGGTGAACGGCGAGCTGATGGATATTTCCAACGTTCCTGATCCCGTGTTCTCGGAAAAAATGACCGGCGACGGGTTCGCGATTCTGCCGCATGACGGCGTGATCTGCTCTCCGGTTTACGGTAAAGTATTTAACGTCTTCCCGAGCAAGCATGCCATCGGCATTATGTCGGATGGGGGCAAGGAAGTGCTCGTGCATATTGGCGTGAACACCGTCAAACTGAAAGGGCAAGGCTTCAATGTGCTGGTCCAGGAAGGCGATCTAGTTGCCGCAGGACAGCCGATTCTGGAAGTGGATCTAGATTATGTGAAGGAACACGCTCCTTCGATCATTTCGCCGATCGTCTTCTCGAACCTGCCGGAGGGCGCGTCCGTGACGCTGCATAAGACCGGCAAGCTGCCGAAAGGCGAAGCGGATATCGTTACGATCAAGTAAATCATCAGAACCCGCCGCTGAGTCGGCGGCGGGCATTTGGCTTTGGTTATCGCGATCCCTTACAATGTGATAGGGAGCGTATCTTATATCTATTCTCAAAAATTCATAAATCAGAAAGCGAGAGGATCAATCATGGAAAAAATGTTTAAAATTACGGATGAAGACGGAATTCATGCACGCCCGGCAACGGCCCTGGTCAATACAGCAAACAAATTCAAGGGAGCCGAATCCTTCGCTGAAGCGGGCGGCAAGAAAGTAACGTTGAAATCGATTCTTGGCGTTCTGTCCCTGGGTCTGGAGCAAGGCGATTCGCTGAAGCTGATTGTCGAAGGCGAAGAGGCCGCAGAAGCACTTCAAGCGCTCACTGAAGTGATGGTTAACGAAGGGCTGGGGGAAGTGAATGCTTAAGATTGATGGCATTGCCGCTTCGGCCGGCGTGGCCATCGCCAAAGCCTTCAAATTGGAGCATCCCGATTATACGATCCATCAGCGGGATGCTTCCGATTCCGCAGCGGAGCTGGCACACCTGGACGATGCTTTGGCCAAATCTCAGCAGGAGCTTGAGGCGATCAAAGAGCGCACGCTTCAAGAGCTTGGCGAGAAGAAAGCGGAGATTTTCGAATCTCATTTGTTGATTCTGAACGATCCCGAGCTGCTAACCCCGGTTCGCGATAAGATTGCATCTGACAAGGTTAGCGCAGCATTTGCGTTAAATGAAACAGCAAGCGAATTTATTGCGATGTTTGAAAATATGAAAAGCGCCTACCTTAAGGAACGCGCCGCGGATATGCGGGATGTAACCAAGCGTGTGCTCACGCATTTGCTCGGTTTGAGCTATGTCAATCCGGCAGATATCAGCGAGGAAGTGATCGTGATTGCGGAGGATTTGACGCCGTCGGATACGGCGCAGCTCAATCGCAATTACGTGAAGGGCTTTACGACGAATATCGGCGGTCGCACGTCGCACTCGGCGATTATGGCCCGCTCGCTGGAAATCCCTGCGGTCGTCGGCACTAAAGAGGTGTTGGACAAGGTGAACGGCGGCGATCTGGTGATCGTCGACGGATTGGACGGCAGCGTCATCATCAATCCGACCGAGGACGTTCTGAACGAATATATGGCAAAACGCGATAAGCACCTGAAGCAAATCGAAGAGTGGAAGAAGCTGCGCGAGGTCCAAACGACGTCGAAGGACGGCGTCCACGTGGAGCTTGCAGCTAACATTGGCACGCCTAACGACGTTGTCGGCGTCATGGAGAACGGCGGAGAAGGGGTAGGCTTGTATCGGACAGAGTTCCTGTACATGGGACGCACCGAGTTGCCTTCGGAGGAGATCCAATTCAATGCCTATAAGACCGTGCTGGAAAAGATGGAAGGCAAGCCGGTCGTCGTACGGACATTGGATATCGGCGGAGACAAGGAATTGCCTTATCTCAATCTGCCGAAGGAAATGAACCCGTTCCTGGGCTTCCGCGCCATCCGTCTATGCCTGGAGCAGAAGGACCTGTTCCGCACGCAGCTACGCGCTTTGCTTCGGGCCAGCGTCTACGGATCGCTTCGAATCATGTTCCCGATGATCGCAACGCTGGATGAATTCCGAGCAGCCAAGGCGTTGCTAATGGAAGAAAAGGAGAAGCTGAAAGCCGAAGGCGTTCAGGTATCCGATGAGATCCAGCTCGGCATTATGGTGGAGATTCCTTCGACGGCCGTATTGGCCGATCAGTTTGCCAAAGAAGTGGACTTCTTCAGTATTGGAACTAACGACCTTATTCAATATACAATGGCGGCCGATCGTATGAACGAACGCGTTTCCTATTTGTACCAACCTTATAACCCAGCGATTTTGCGGTTGGTCAAAATGGTCATTGATGCCGCCCATAAGGAAGGCAAATGGGCTGGAATGTGCGGCGAGATGGCCGGCGATGCAACGGCGATTCCGTTGCTGCTGGGATTGGGTCTGGACGAATTTAGCATGAGCGCAACTTCGATTCTACCGGCTCGTTCGCAGATTTCCAAGTTGTCTAAAGCGGATATGGAACAGCTGGCAGCCAAGGCGCTGCAAATGCAGACCGCTGCACAGGTCGTCGAACTGGTTCACGCCATCGGCGAGTAGCGATACGAGATCTTTTCCAACCGAAAATGCGGGTTTCTTCATAGGCCGGCGCCTTCAGGGCGCTGGCTTTTTTTTAGGTGTAAGGTTTATTTTTGCCCGATTTTGGGATAAAGTGAGGTAAAACTGTTAGGCCGAGGAACCACAATTTCTATACATTACGGGAGCTAAAGTTCGTATGCCAAATAACCATGAGAACGTTGGAATCATCGACATTGGGTCAAACTCCATTCGTTTGGCCATCTATGAAACGGCCCCGCAAGGGTACTACCGTTTGATTAACGAATTGAAGGAATCCGCCCGGTTAAGTGAAAAAATGAATGCGAATGGGGCCATGGCAACAAAGGAAATCCATTCGATCGTTCCGATCCTGCGCCAATTTCATGAGGTGTGCAGAGCATATGGCTGTCATGCCATCCGGGTGGCGGCAACGGCGGCCATCCGGAACGCGGCAAATGCACAGGAAATCGGCAAGCTCCTGGAGCAAGAAACCGGTCTGCCGGTAGAAATCCTATCCGGCGAACAGGAAGCTTATTTCGGATTTATCGCTGTGGCCGGCGGAATGGCGACCGAGGACGGATTCATTATTGATATTGGGGGCGGAAGCACGGAAATCACTTTGTTTCGTGGCCGAAAGCTGGTAGAGAGCGTTTCTTTACCGATCGGCGCGGTCAACGCCCAAGTGAGATTTGGAGTGTCGGAGGAGCCCTGGCCGCCCGAGCAGATCGCCGATCTTCAGGCGGAAGTTGAAAGGATGCTGGACGGTTTGCCTTGGATCGGGACCCATCCGGGATTTCCGCTTATCGGGCTGGGGGGAACGATTCGGACGTTGGGCAAGCTGGATCAACGGCGCCGCAAGTACCCGCTCCGTTTGGCCCATCACTATCTGCTGGAGCCGGAGAGTCTCCGTCATTATGCGGAAACTCTGCCTGAGTTGCCGCTGGATAAACGCAAACGAATCGACGGGTTGTCCAAGTCCCGTGCCGACATCATTGTACCGGGGACAATCATTTTGAAGGCGGTCTTCGATCGCATTGGAGCGGCGCATTGCCTGGTCAGCGGCTCGGGGCTGCGCGAAGGATTGCTGCAGGATACGTTGGGTCTAGGTGTGCCTGCCGCTCAAGAAGTGCTGGAATGGCAAACCGGTACGCTACTCGCCTTTCATGCGCTGTCCCCCATTGCTCATTATCGTCAGGTTCGTCGGTACGCCGAGCAGTTGTATCAGTTACTGGAGAAGGAGTTGAATGACAGAGGCCCGATCAAGCTGATTCAAACGGCAGCTATGTTGTATAAAATCGGGGGCTCGATCCGTTACCACCAATACGACAAGCATACGTTATATTGGCTGTTGCAAGCGCCGCTGGGAGCTTTGACCCATCGGGAAGCCGTACTGTGCAGCCTGATCGCGGATTATCCGGCGAATCACGGGAAGAAAACAGGTTTCGAGGAGTATGGTGATCTGCTGCAGGAAAAGGATGATGAGTTGATTCAGAAACTCGGAGCCTTGTTGGAGGTAGCGATCGCCCTCGACGCCAGTGAGACGCAGACGGTAGAAGCAGTAGCGACGGTTTGGGAAGAGGAGGCGGTGTTATTGAAGCTGACGTGCCGCAGCCAAGCTTACCTGGAAATCAGGCAGCTCGAGGCTGCGGCCAAGAGCTTCAAGAAAGCGTGGGACCTTAGATTAGAGTGGGAGATTCGTGCAATTTCCACGCACTGATCTCTCGGGCGGCGAATTGGCTCCGGCAGGGAACTGCCTGAGAACCGCCGAGGATGGGTTCGTATTTACCGTTTGGCACCAGGCGTTTTGCTTTCACATTATCGGCCAGCGACAGCATAAGAATGCGCACCAGCGTCTCCCGGGTTTGTGGTTTGATGACAGGACACATCAGCTCCAGTCGGCGTGTCAGGTTGCGCGTCATCCAATCGGCGCTGGACAACCAGACCTCGGGGTTCCCGCCGTTCTCAAAATAATAGATGCGGGAATGCTCCAGGAAGCGGTCGACGATGCTGCGCACCGTGATTCGTTCGCTTAAGCCTTCAACACCGGGGCGCAAACAGCAGACGCCGCGAACGATCAGATCGATGTGAACGCCCGCTTCGGAGGCCTCGTATAATTCGTCGATCATCTCCTGGTTGGATAAGGAGTTCATCTTGGCGATAATCCGCGCCGGGCGGCCAGCGGCGGCATGCTCGGCTTCCCGCTGGATCAGCTCGAACAGCTTGTCCTTCATGACGGTTGGCGCAACCGTCAACGCCTGCCATTGCTCGGCTTCCGAGTAGCCCGTAATGAGATTAAACAGCTGAGAGGCATCCTCGCCGATTGCAGAATCGGTCGTAAACAATCCGATATCGGTGTAAAGCCGGGCGGTGATGTCGTTGTAGTTGCCGGTGCCCACATGGACATAACGCTTCAAGTCGCGACCTTCCTGGCGAACGACAAGCAGGATCTTGGCATGGGTTTTTAGCCCAATTAGGCCGTAGACGACGTGGCAGCCGGCTTTTTCCAGCGTCCGCGCCCAAGCGATGTTCCGCTCCTCGTCAAACCGGGCTTTTAGCTCAACGACAACCGTAACCTGTTTGCCTGATTCCGCGGCCTGCGCTAGTGCTCGGATCAGCGGAGAGTTGCCGCTGACACGGTATAACGTCATCTTGATCGCCATGACCGCCGGATCTTCCGCGGCTTGATCGATGAAATCGGTCACCGCGTCGAAGCTCTCGTACGGGTGATATACCAGTACATCCTTCTGTTTCAATACCTCGAAAAAATCGTCATTCTCATCGAATTCCCGCGGATACACGGGATCTACTTGCGGGAAGCGCAGCCGGGAATACCCTTTGACCGCGCCCGGGAGCCGGCCGAGAAAACCGAGATCAAGGGGACCTTCGATCTCGAAGACCGCGTCGGTAATTTCAAATTCTTCTTTGAGCACCTCGAGCGCGTAAGGGTGGATGCCCCTTTGTATTTCCAGGCGGACCGGCGCTCCCCAACGCCGCTTACGCAGTTCTTTCTCTATCTCCTCCAGCAAATCCTCGGCGCCTTCTTCGTCGAAAGCCAGGTCGGCGTTGCGCGTCAGCCGGAACTCATCGACGGCAAGCGGCGTATATCCGCTGAACAACGTTTGTATATTATGACGGATCAGTTCCTCAATCAGGATAAAAGACTGTTTCTTGCTGTTGGAATGATGCGGCAACGGGATGATCCGGGATAGGTTCGATGGGATTTGCACGATCGCGAAATAGGATTCCTTCTCTTCTTCCGTTTGCACTGCGCCGTTCCGTTCCAACACGACAGCCAAGTATACGAACCCGGTATGCACGAGGGGAAACGGACGACTTTGGTCTACGGCCATGGGCGTCAGCACCGGGAAGACGATGTCATGATAGTAGGTCTCCATCGATTTGCGCTGTGCGCTGTTCAGCTCGTCGTATTTCAGAAACAGGATGCCCTCCTTGGCGAGCAGTCTCGAGAGCTCCCGGTAAGTCCGGTATTGTTCGGCGATCATGGCCGAAATTCGGAGAATTAATCTTCGGTATAATCCGGCCGGAGTGTAGCCGGTGAAATCCTTCTTGGTATAACCGGCACGGATTTGATCCTGGATGCCGGCGACGCGTACGCTCATGAATTCGTCCAAATTGCTTGAGACGATGGACAGGAATTTGGCCCTCTCTAGCAAAGGCGTGCCGGAATCCTTGGCTTCCTGCAGCACACGGCGATTAAATTCCACCCAGCTGAGATCGCGGTTCAAATATCGCGGTCCTTGTTTTTTCATAACCATATCCGCCATGGATGTCAGACCTCCGCCTATTTTTTCTTTCATTTATCTTTCTATTTTACTATGTTGCAAGGTTTTGAAATGCATGCTTTTGTAAAATCTATGTAAAAATTATAACTCTATGTAAAGTCATTTCGGGAAATGGGCTTTTTCTGATTAGGTTGGCGGCAAAAATGGGTAATATACGGGTATGGCGTCTTTCGCCAATCGCCAAAATCGGCACAATTTCAAGGAGGTTGTTGCAAGATGAGTACGAACCATCACTCGTTTCAACTGAACGCCACGCCAAGAACGGAATTCCACCGTTCCACGCTGCGACAGCTGAGACAACAGGGACGCGTTCCTGCGGTCGTATACGGAGCGGAGTCCGGGAACCTCGCGGTTCATGTGGATGTGAAGGAGCTTGTGAAGGTCGTGCGTACGGGAAGATCGGAATTTTTTGACCTGAAGGTCGAAGGGGGTCAAACGATTCCGGCGCTGATTAAAGAAGTTCAACAGCAGCAAGGGAAGATCCTGCACGTCGATTTTCAGCAAGTATCCAAAAATAAACCGATCCGCGTTAAAATCCCGCTGCACTATACCGGTACGGCTGCAGGAACCCAGGTTGGCGGCGTTCTGCAGATTCAGGCAACGGAGTTGGAAGTGGAGGGCTTACCGGATGTTTTGCCGGCATCCCTGGACATAGACATTACCTCGCTGGACGCGGGGGACAAGCTGATGGCCGGAGACGTTAAGATGCCGGCAGGGGTGACGATGCACGCTCAGCCGGAGGAACTGCTGGCATCGATCGTGCTTCCGCGGGTGGCGGATACGGATCTGGCCCTGGATGCCGCGGCCGACGGGGAGCCGGCTGGCACGGTTGGCTCGGACGAAGCTGCTGCGGAATAATCGACAGCATCGCCGGATGGATCTTGGATGAAGGGCTGTTCCGGACGCCTTGGGGCGTTTGGGACGGCCTTTTTCGTGTGGAGCCCCCAGCTTGACGAATCCTGCTAATGTAACTAAAATGGTTGCAGGATAAGAAGAATCTTGAGTCTATTAATCTAATAGGAAAGTAGGGGTCGCATGCCGCCGAAAACGACAACAAACGCTTTGGCCAAGCGCAAAGCCGAACAACAAAAACAGCAGCAGCAAATGAAGAGAAGACGCCTGATTTGGTTCTCGACAGTGGGACTGCTTCTCGTCCTGATTATCGTTGTGCTGACCATTCAGCCGAAACCCAAGGCGGCCGAATTTGATTACGCCGCGCTTCCTGTGCTGGGACAAGCCGACGCACCGGTGAAGGTGCTGGAGTTCGGGGACTATCAATGTCCGTCGTGTAAACATGTGAATGAACTGATTAAGCCGGATTTGGTGAAGGATTATATAGATCAAGGCAAAGTCGCCTTTTATTTCATGAATCTGCCGTTTATCGGTTCCGATTCGTTTACGGCCGCTCTGGCCGCGCAATCGGTGTATCATCAAAGCAACGAAGCGTTCTGGACTTATTTCGATGCGATTTATGAACGCCAAGGAGCGGAAAACAGCGGTTGGGCTTCCCCCGAGTTTCTCGTGAATCTGGCTAAGGAATTGGAGCTGCCGATCGATTACGATCTGCTGCAGAAGGATATCGCGGAGGCAACGTACCAAGAAGAGATCGAAGCGCATTTGTCCCGCGGGGACAAGCTCGGTGTTAACAGTACGCCGACGTTCTTCATTAATGGCGTGGAATACGCCGGCAATCTTGGCGATTACGAGGCGCTGAAGAAGACGCTCGATAACGAATTGTCTGCAGAGGAATAGTGGGCGAAGGTTGAATGAAGCTAGGGACGAAAGTAGCGGAGCGTAGCTGGAGGCTACGTGAGTGGGCGGAGGGCCCGGGTGAATTCAAGATTCGACGCCGAATTAGCTTCGAAGGTTTTGCTTCGTGATCGAAAGATGACTTGTTCAACTACCGTTTCAATAAAGGTTGAAAAAGTCAGGTTTAGAGCACCAAGAAGGTTGAATGAAGCTAGGGACAGAGTAGCGGAGCGTACGTTTTGGGTACGTGAGCAACGGAAGTCCCGGGTGAATTCAAGATTCGCCGCCGAATGTTCTTCTACGAATCCGCTTCGTGATCGAAAGAGGACTTGTTCAACTACCTTATAAAGGGAGGGATGGGGAGTGCGGGGGTTTCTGAGAAACTACGGCATCTACCTCGCCTGGTTGGTCGCGCTGGTCGCGACGGCGGGCAGCTTGTATTTGAGCGAAGTGCTGCATTATGAGCCGTGCCGATTGTGCTGGTTTCAGCGGATATTTATGTACCCACAGGTCATTTTACTGGGCATCGCGGCGTACAAGAACGACCGCCAGATCATTCCATATGTGCTTCCGTTAAGCGTCATCGGCGGCTTGATCTCCATCTACCACTATAGTGAGCAAAAAATCCCCGGGCTTGCCAAGCTCCTTCCCTGCAAAATAGGCGTGCCGTGCAACGTGGATTACCTGGGTCAAGGCTGGCTCGGATTTATTACGATTCCGTTTATGGCGCTGGTCGCCTTCGTATTGATCGTGATGTTCTTGTTGGCGGCTCGGGGGATAAGAGAAGAAGCCGGGGAACGGTAACGTGGAATAAGGATAAGGATAAGGATAAGGAAAGGCGGGGCACCTAAGGGGGCCTCGCCTTTTTATGCACTCCTTGCCGGTATGCGGAAGCTGCAAAAATGCCCTACAGTGGCAACTTTTTTGAAGATTGAACGTCAGTGTATATGGGGGTGTTGATATTGCAAAACATGAGCTTGAAGAATGATAAATGGAAAAGAACGGCGGGTTGGTTGAGCATGATCCTGTTGGCCATATCGCTGACAGCATGCACCGGGAATGGTTCTGAACCTGGGCTAAATGCAGGCGGTGAAGCGAACGGGAATCCATCAGCGCCAGGCAACAACAGAGGCGAAACGGACCCTTCGAGCGATACGCCGGATAAGGATGCAAGCGAAACGAAGCAGGGGAATGGCACATTCGTCGGGTTGATTGACAACCATTCGGCGGAGATTGAGCTGGAGGGGACGCCAACCGCTTTTCAATTGGATGAAACCTTAAGCGCGATGGCGCAAAACTTGGAGCAAGGGACGTCCGTCTCTATTGAATACGTGGAACGGGCAGTAGAGGGCGATGCTACGCTGAAACAGTTGGTGTTGACGAAGCTGGAGGTGGCTCCCGCTAAAGGAACGACGAGCTCCGGTTCATCGGTGGAGTTGCCGGCTGAAAAATCGCTTGAGGTCGAGCTGGAAGGGACGAAGGAGACGCGAACCGCCACTTTGGCGAAGGGTGACGGGTACGCATTCTATATGTTCGACATCTTCTCTTTTGATGCTAAAACCAACAAGTTAATGATGAATTATGACTCGGCATATCATGTCGTGATCACTAAGTTGCCTTCCGGTTATGATGTCGAGGAGCTGGCTAAGACGACAAAGAATGAGTTGTCTAAGATCGGTAAAGTTGAGCAGATGTCCGGCGACCAAGTTTACGTAACGATGCGAGATGCAGAGCTGTTCCTGATCTCCCGGGGCGATGACGTGACCCAGGAATACATCGTCAAGAACATCGACGGGCAGGGATTTGCCTTCCTGATCAATATGCCTCACGGCGAGGCTTCGGAAGGTTTTGGCCCACTCGCGTTTGCATCGATCAACACAACGGTAGCAACGGATTGATCCCAATAGCAAATTTTTGAGAGCACATCCTAAATCTAACCGTCTGCGCAGGGCTCCTGCAGCGGACGGTTTTTATGTTGAAGGGGAGTAAAAAAGAGAAGAATTGTTGTATTTCTTGCAATATTCCTTATGTGGATTAGGCGGTAGAGCCCAAATGTTGCATAAAGTACAACAATTTCACCCCTCGCAGGGAAAATCGCCGAAAAAGTTGCACAAACTGCAGCAATTTACGGGTGTGGACCGAACGAGCCGTTGAATTGTTGCACTAAATGCAACAATTTGCGCGAATGAGGCGCTGTAGTCGCTGAAATCGGCCAGGCCCCCGAATATTGGACACTTTAGGATCAAACCTTAGTTCGGCTCAACTATACGGCGATTCTAAACGCGTTTACTTCGTTTCTCTCCAGTTTCACTGCAAATTCAGTGGGAGAGTAGCCATATAAACTCATGTGAATTCGGCGGTTATTGTAAAAGTCCATGAATTGGTCAAGAACATCGAATGCTTCTTCAAAACTCATAAAGATATGCCGCTTGAAACACTCACGCTCCAAG